>NZ_CP126242.1:0-616853 GCF_030142045.1 Arthrobacter sp. zg-Y919
GTGGGTACGGACGAAATCAACGATGTGGGCAGCTCCTGGCGCAAGGTCATCCGGACCTTGGAGACGGATGACAGGGTCACTCCCCGGCAGCGTGGATTCGTGGTGCTTGCACAGGCGCAGGGACTCATCGGCACCACCTTGCTGGTGGCAGTACCCAACGAACTGACCCGCGAAGTACTGCAGACACAGTTGAAGAACATTCTCGACGAGGTTCTCCGCGGTGTGTTCCAGGCGGATATCCAGTGTGCGTTCGTGATCGATTCGGATCTCACACCGGTGGCGGAAGCCGAGCCCGAACCGGAAGAGCAGCCGGCCGCACCCAGTCCCGTGCCCACCGGCGAAAGCGCTCCGTCCCCGACGCCGCCGAGCACCAGCCAGGAATTCGGCCGGCTCAACCCCAAGTACGTCTTCGAAACATTCGTGATCGGATCCTCCAACCGGTTCGCCCACGCGGCAGCGGTAGCCGTGGCGGAAGCCCCCGCCAAGGCCTATAACCCCTTGTTCATCTATGGGGACTCGGGGTTGGGAAAGACCCACCTGCTCCACGCGATCGGGCACTATGCCCGCCACCTGTACACCGGGATCCGGGTCAGGTACGTGAACTCCGAGGAGTTCACGAACGACTTCATCAACTCGATCCGCTATGACGAAGGTGCCAGCTTCAAGCAGCTGTACCGCAACGTGGACATCCTGCTCATTGACGACATCCAGTTCCTGGCCAACAAGGACGCCACCCAGGAAGAGTTCTTCCACACGTTCAACGCGCTGCACAACCACAACAAGCAGGTGGTCATCACCTCGGACCTGCCGCCCAAACAGCTCTCCGGGTTCGAGGAACGCATGCGGTCACGGTTCGAATGGGGCCTGCTCACCGATGTGCAGCCGCCGGAACTCGAGACCCGCATCGCGATCCTCCGGAAAAAGGCCATCGGCGACAGCCTCAGTGCTCCTGACGATGTCCTGGAATACATCGCGTCCAAAATCTCCACCAACATCCGCGAACTCGAAGGCGCCCTGATCCGCGTCACCGCGTTCGCCAGCCTGAACCGCCAGCAGGTGGACGTGGGCCTGGCCGAGATCGTACTCAAGGACTTGATTACCGACGACGGTGCGCAGGAGATCACCGCGGCCTCAATCCTCGGGCAGACGGCAGCCTACTTCCAGATCAGTCTGGAGGAACTGTGCAGCAAGTCCCGGACCCGGACCCTGGTCACTGCCCGGCAGATCGCGATGTACCTTTGCCGCGAACTGACAGATATGTCCCTGCCGAAGATCGGCCAGGAACTGGGCGGCCGCGACCACACGACGGTGATTCACGCGGACCGCAAGATCCGGGAACTCATGGCCGAACGGCGGGCCATCTACAACCAGGTCACCGAGCTGACCAACCGGATCAAGCAGCAGCAGCGCGAGGCCTGAGCACGGTTTTCCCGGGCCCCGCAGGGGCTCAAAATTAACATTTGTGGACAAGGGTGTGGATAACCCGGTGGACAACCCCTGGTTACCCACACTTCCCTGTGGATACAGGGAATCCTCAGAAAGTTTCCAACAGGCTCCGACACGGCCGCTGCAGTGGGTCCACAGGTTATCAACAGGCTTAAACAGCCGGGATGCACCGCAGGCCCGGGTTATCCACAGTATCCACAGGAGTTATTAACACTACGGATCTTAAGAAATTCGGTTCCACCAAATAACAACTAAGCTCAAGGCCCACCTCGAACAACACCTCTGAAGACTCTTCAAAAGCTCTTTCGAGGAGACCAGCCAGGACCGATGCACCCGCTCCGCCCGTTATCGGTGCAGGCATCCACCGGACAGGGCTAAGCTGTCACAGAGTATGGTTGTCATTCGCGTGCAAACCCGTACGGTTCGGTGTCCACGGCAAAGTCCATGACAGTCGGGAGCCAAACGGGAGCTGGACCTTCCCTCCGCGGATGCTGTTCCATCGGTTTGCACACACATGGCTCAAGACGAGTTCAAGACAAGTTCAGTTGTACTGAGAAGTACGTTGCGAAAGGCGGCACCCTTCAGTGAAGTTTCGAGTTGAGCGGGATGTCCTGGCCGAGGCCGTCACGTGGACAGCACGTTCCCTGTCCCCGCGCCCGCCGGTTCCGGTCCTTTCGGGGCTGCTTATCAAGGCCGAAAACGGTTCACTGAGCCTGGCCAGCTTCGACTACGAGATTTCCGCCCGTCTGCAGATTCCTGCCGACGTCAGCGAAGAAGGAACCATCCTCGTATCCGGCCGTCTGCTGGCTGAGATCTGCCGAAGCCTTCCCTCCGCACCGGTCGAAGTGGAGACCGACGGCGCGAAAGTAACCTTGACCTGCCGCAACAGCCGGTTCAACCTCGCCACCATGCCGGAAGCGGAATACCCGGAACTGCCGGCACTTCCCGAAGTGAGCGGCGTCGTTGACGGAGATGCCTTCGCCCAGGCCGTTTCCCAGGTCATCATTGCCGCCAGCCGGGATGACACCTTGCCCATCCTCACCGGGGTACGGATGGAGATCGAGGATGATCTCATCACTTTCCTGGCCACCGACCGCTACCGGCTGGCCCTGCGTGAACTGTCCTGGAAGCCTGCAACGCCAGGCATTTCCACCAGTGCACTGGTCAAGGCCAAGACCCTCAACGAGGTAGCCAAGACCCTCGGCGGCGCCGGTGACCTCAATATCGCCCTGTCCGACGACAGCGAACTGATTGGTTTTGAAAGCGGCGGACGCCGGACCACCTCCCTGCTGGTGGATGGCGACTACCCCAAGATCCGGTCCTTGTTCCCCGAGAACACGCCAATCCACGCGACCGTTGAAACCCATGCACTGGTCGAAGCCGTGCGCCGCGTCTCGCTCGTCGCCGAGCGCAATACCCCGGTCCGGCTCGCCTTCACCGACGGGCAGGTGTCCCTGGACGCCGGCACCGGTGAAGATGCCCAGGCCTCTGAAGCACTGGAGGCGGCACTGGTGGGGGATCCCATCACGGTGGCCTTCAACCCGCACTACCTGAGCGAAGGCCTGGGCGCATTCCCGAGCAAATACGTGCGTTTTTCCTTCACCACGCCGCCCAAGCCGGCCGTGATTTCCGCCCAGGAAGAGCTCACCGGAGATGACCAGGCTGATTACCGTTACCTGCTGATGCCGGTGCGTCTCCCCAACCAGTAATTTCCCGCTGCGCCGGGCGGATTGGGGAAAAACCGGCGTAACAAAGCCGTCGTAACACAACTTGACAATGGCCTTTGATGGACGGCCGTTATTGGGGCAGCCGGGCCGTGCCCGGCAGGTTTACGGACAGGAGAGGAACAAGAACCGATGTACGTTGACCACCTGTCCCTGTCCGGCTACCGCAGTTACCCGCAGCTGGACATCCGGTTGGAACCGGGCGTCACGGTGTTCGTCGGCCCCAACGGCACTGGCAAGACCAACATTGTCGAAGCCATCGGCTACCTTGCGACGCTCTCCTCCCACCGGGTCAGCACCGATGCGCCGCTGGTGAATTTCGACGCCGAACAGGCTGTGATCCGGGCACGTGTGGTGCGTGGTCCGCAGGCCACGGGGGTGGAGCTGGAAATAAATCCAGGGCGTGGCAACCGTGCCCGGATCAACCGGGCCAATCCGGTGAGAGCCCGCGACATTCTCGGCCTGTGCCGGACAGTGCTCTTTGCTCCTGAAGACCTGGCGCTGGTCAAGGGAGATCCCGGCAGCCGGCGGCGGTTCCTCGATGAGCTGATCGTTTCGCTGGTCCCGCGGCATTCCGCAACCCGGTCGGATTATGAACGGGTGTTGAAGCAGCGGAACGCACTGCTGAAATCCGCTCGGGCGGCCGGCCGCTTCACTTCCGCCCACGAGGCCACCCTGGATGTCTGGGACCAGCACATGGCCGTGGCCGGCGCCCAGCTCGTGGCCGCACGGCTTGAAGCGCTGCAGCGGCTGCAGCCGCACCTCCAGTCGGCCTACCGGGATCTGACCGACGGCTCCAAGGTTGCCCGGGCGGTCTACCGCTCCACTCTCCAGGGCACAGTGAACGACGACGGCGCGGTGGATGGCGCCCAGGACCCTGACGAGCTGTATGCCCTGGACGTGCCTGCGCTGACGGAGCGATTCCTGCAGGCCTTTGCCGCAAACCGGCGCCGCGAGCTTGACCGCGGAATCTCCCTGGTCGGCCCCCACCGGGACGAAGTGGAACTTATTCTCGGGCAGGCCCCGGCCAAGGGGTATGCCTCCCATGGGGAAACCTGGTCCTTCGCCCTGGCCCTGCGCCTGGGCTCCTACTATCTGCTGACCAGCGACGACCCCACTCCGGGGGCCGGACCGATCCTGATCCTTGACGACGTCTTTGCAGAGCTGGATGTCCAGCGCCGGCAGCGGCTGGCCGGAATTGTCGCCGGCGCCGAACAGGTGCTGGTGACCGCTGCCGTCGGCGACGACATTCCGGAGGCCTTGGCCGGGCGCGTCATTAACGTGATTCCGGGAGGCGTCAGTGTGCCCGTCTCCTGATCCCGTCCGTCCGGGTGAGGAACCCGGGGACCGGCCCGATGCGGCCCGGGAACAGCTGAACCGCATGCGCCAGGCAGCCCTTGCCCGCGGTAACCAGCGCACGCCCGCCTCCCGCCGCAAGAACGGACGCCGCCAGCAGGCGCCCTTTATCCCCGGGGAATATGTCGGCAGGGACCCGCAGGGACTCGGCAACGTCTTTACCCGCTTCGTCAACGAACGCGGCTGGAACTCTCCCGTCGCCGTCGGTTCCGTGATTTCACGCTGGGAAGAACTCGTGGGAAGCGAAGTGAGCGCGCACTGCAAGCCGGAGTCGTTCCAGGACACCACGGTGCAGGTCCGCTGTGATTCCACCGCCTGGGCCACGCAGCTCCGGCTCCTCCGGGACACCCTCATTGCCCGGTTCGATGCCGAACTGGGTTCCGGCGTCGTCACCAAGATCGAAGTCATCGGTCCTGCGGCTCCGAACTGGCGCAAGGGACTGCGCAGCGTCAAGGGCAGGGGCCCGCGCGATACCTACGGATAGGAACCGGCACCACGGTGACCTCTCCGCTGCAGGAAAAGGCTCGGAAACCTGCCCGTACAGGAGCCGGTTAGCGGCCGGAAAACCCCCGTACCGGTATCGGCCCCTATCCTCGGCGCTTTAATTAGCTTCAAAGCGTCATTGCTGGCCTGTCAGGGGGTGTTTTGGGCAGGTTTGCCGCCCGCGGCGCGGTAGAATCGAGAGTGGAGATGCCTGTCCGCTGGGGAGGCTTCATTTTCTGACGAAACAAGAGGAGTCGACAGCACCTGTGGCTAACGACAATGACATGGACAACTCAGAGGTAACACCAGAGGACCACGCAGCACCCGAAAAGGCCACCCCCGTGGAATACGGTGCTAACGAAATTACGGTTCTGGAAGGCCTTGAGGCAGTCCGCAAGCGCCCGGGCATGTACATCGGTTCCACCGGTCCCCGCGGCCTGCATCACCTGGTGTACGAAGTGGTGGACAACTCGGTCGACGAGGCACTCGCCGGTTACTGCGACCACATTGAAGTAGTCCTGCAGGCCGACGGCGGCGTACGCGTCACCGATAACGGGCGCGGCATCCCCGTGGACCTCCACCCCACCGAAGGCATCCCCACCGTCCAGGTTGTTATGACCATCCTGCACGCCGGCGGCAAGTTCGGCGGCGGCGGCTACGCCGTCTCCGGTGGCCTGCACGGCGTCGGCATCTCCGTGGTCAACGCCCTCTCCGAGCGCGTCGAGACCGAGGTACGCCGGCAGGGCTTTGTCTGGCACCAGAGCTTCGCGAACGGCGGGCACCCCGTCGGCGAGCTGCGCCAGGGCGAAGCGACCGAGGAAACCGGCACCACCCAGACGTTCTACCCGGACCCCACGATCTTCGAAACCACCGAGTTCGACTTTGAAACGCTGCGTGCCCGCTTCCAGCAGATGGCGTTCCTGAACAAGGGCCTGCGGATCAAGCTCACCGATGAGCGGACGCTGGAAGAGGAAACCGAGGAAATCGCCGAGACCACCGACGAGGACGCGGCTCCGAAGCACCGCACGGTGGACTACCTCTACGCGGACGGGCTGCTCGACTACGTCAAGTACCTGAACTCTGCGAAGAAGGTCGAAGTTGTCCACGACGACGTGATCGCCTTCGAGACCGAGGACTCGGACAAGAAGATGGCCGTCGAGATGGCCATGCAGTGGACCACCGCGTACTCCGAGAGCGTCCACACCTACGCGAACACGATCAACACCCATGAGGGCGGAACGCACGAAGAGGGCTTCCGCGCCGCCATGACGTCGCTGATCAACCGGTACGCCCGTGAGAAGAACATCATCAAGGAAAAGGATGACAACCTCACCGGCGATGACATCCGCGAAGGCCTGACCGCCGTCATCTCGGTCAAGCTGGCCGAACCCCAGTTCGAAGGCCAGACCAAAACCAAGCTCGGCAACTCCGAGGTCAAGGGCTTTGTCCAGCGGGTGGTCACCGACCAGCTCGGTGACTGGCTCGAACGCAATCCCGGCCCGGCACGCGACGTTATCCGCAAGTCCATCCAGGCCTCCCAGGCCCGGCTTGCAGCCCGTAAGGCACGTGAGTCCACGCGCCGCAAGGGGCTGCTGGAGTCCGGCGGCATGCCCGGCAAGCTGAAGGACTGCTCTTCCAAGGACCCGTCGAAGTCGGAAATCTACATTGTGGAGGGCGACTCCGCAGGAGGCTCCGCCGTCCGCGGCCGCAACCCGGAAACCCAGGCCATCCTGCCGCTGCGCGGCAAGATCCTGAACGTGGAACGTGCCCGGCTGGACCGCGCACTCGGCAACGCCGAAGTGCAGGCGATGATCACGGCATTCGGCGCCGGCATCGGTGAGGACTTCGACGTCGAAAAGGCCCGCTATCACAAGATCGTGCTGATGGCTGATGCCGACGTCGACGGCCAGCACATCACCACCCTGCTGCTGACGCTGCTCTTCCGCTACATGCGGCCGCTGATCGAAAACGGGTATGTGTATCTGGCCCAGCCGCCGCTGTACCGGATCAAGTGGTCCAACCACGCCCACGACTACGTCTACAGCGACCGTGAGCGGGACGAGGTCATCACCCGCGGCCTGGCCAACAACCAGCGCCTGCCCAAGGACAACGGCATCCAGCGCTACAAGGGCCTGGGCGAGATGGACTACACCGAACTCTGGGACACCACCATGGACCCGGACCACCGCACGCTGCTGCAGGTCACCATGGATGACGCCGCGGCCGTGGACTCGGTCTTCTCCGTGCTGATGGGCGAAGACGTCGAGTCCCGCCGCAGCTTCATCCAGCAGAACGCCAAGGACGTGCGCTTCCTGGACATCTAGCGGATCGGCAGCCGGCGCCTGACGCCGGGGAGCAACGCATATGGACTTGAGCGACTTAGAAACGGAAGCAGAACTATGAGTGATGAGACTCCCGAGGTAACCGGGGATGAGACTCCCCTGGCCGGGACCGCACTGACTGATCGGGTTGAGCAGATTGACCTGCAGACCGAAATGCAGCGGTCCTACCTTGATTACGCCATGGCGGTCATTGTTGGACGTGCACTGCCGGACGTGCGGGATGGGCTCAAGCCCGTGCACCGCCGCGTGCTCTACGCGATGTTCGACGGCGGCTACCGCCCCGAGCGCTCCTTCAACAAGTGCGCCCGTGTGGTAGGCGAGGTCATGGGCCAGTATCACCCCCACGGCGACTCGGCGATCTACGACGCCCTGGTCCGCCTGATCCAGGACTGGACCATGCGCTACCCGCTGGCCCTGGGCCAGGGTAACTTCGGTTCGCCGGGTAACGACGGCGCTGCGGCACCGCGGTACACGGAAACCAAGATGGCTCCGCTGGCCATGGAAATGGTCCGCGACATCGACGAGGAAACCGTCGACTTCCAGGACAACTACGACGGCCGTAACCAGGAACCCACCATCCTGCCCTCGCGGTTCCCGAACCTCCTGGTCAACGGTTCCTCCGGCATCGCCGTCGGTATGGCCACCAACATCCCGCCGCACAACCTGCGCGAGGTTGTCGACGGCGTCCAGTGGTACCTGCAGAACCCCGAGGCACCGAACGAGGAACTGCTCGAGGAACTGATCCGCCGGGTCAAGGGCCCCGATTTCCCCACGGGCGCGCAGATCCTGGGCCACAAGGGCATCGAGGATGCCTACCGGACCGGCCGCGGGTCCATCACCATGCGTGCCGTGGTCAATGTAGAGGAACTCCAGGGCCGCACCTGCCTGGTAGTCACCGAACTTCCCTACCAGGCCAACCCGGACAATCTGGCCGTCAAGATTGCCGAACTGGTCAAGGACGGCAAGATCACCGGCATCGCCGACATGCGCGATGAAACCTCCGGCCGCACCGGCCAGCGCCTGGTGATTGTGCTCAAGCGCGACGCCGTCGCCAAGGTGGTCCTGAACAACCTCTACAAGCACACTCAGCTGCAGGACAACTTCGGGGCCAACATGCTGGCCATCGTGGACGGCGTTCCGCGCACCCTGAGCCTGGATGCCTTCATCCGGCACTGGGTGACCCACCAGCTCGAAGTGATTGTGCGGCGCACCCGGTACCGGCTGCGCAAGGCCGAGGAAGCCGCTCACATCCTGCGCGGCCTGCTCAAGGCACTGGATGCCCTCGATGAGGTCATTGCCTTGATCCGCCGCTCCTCCACCGTCGAGGACGCCCGGAACGGCCTGATGGGGCTGCTGGAAATCGACGAGATCCAGTCCCAGGCCATCCTGGATATGCAGCTGCGCCGCCTGGCGGCCCTGGAACGCCAGAAGATCCAGGACCAGCACGCCAAGCTCGAAGCGGAGATTGCCGAATACAACGTCATCCTGGCCTCTGAAGAGCGCCAGCGGCAGATTGTCAGCGACGAGCTGCAGGAAATCGCCGACAAGTACGGCGATGACCGCCGCACGCACATCCTCATGGGCTACGACGGCGACATGAGCATGGAAGACCTCATTCCCGAAGAGGAAATGGTGGTCACGATTACCCGCGGCGGCTACGTCAAGCGCACCCGCAGCGACAATTACCGCCAGCAGGCCCGGGGCGGCAAGGGCATTAAGGGCGCGCAGCTGCGCGGCGACGACGTCGTCGAGCACTTCTTCGTCACCACCACGCACCACTGGCTGCTGTTCTTCACCAACCTGGGCCGGGTTTACCGGGCCAAGGCCTATGAACTGGCCGAAGCAGGCCGGGATGCCAAGGGCCAGCACGTGGCCAATCTCCTGGCCTTCCAGCCGGACGAGCGCATTGCCCAGGTCCTGGCCCTCCCGGACTACGACACCGCTCCGTACCTGGTGCTGGCCACCAAGCGCGGACTCGTCAAGAAGACCCGCCTTGCGGACTACGACACCAACCGGTCGGCCGGTGTCATTGCCATCAATCTGCGCGACGGCGACGAACTGGTGTCCGCGCAGCTGGTGTCCGAGACCGATGACCTGATGCTGGTTTCCCGCATGGGCCAGTCGCTGCGCTTCACCGCCACCGACGACGCCCTGCGACCCATGGGCCGCGCCACCTCCGGCGTCACCGGCATGAAGTTCCGCGAAGATGACGAACTGCTGGCGGCCGACGTCGTCACCGAGGACTCGTTTGTCTTTACGGTGACTGAGGGCGGCTATGCCAAGCGCACGAGCTCGGACGAATACCGTGTCCAGGGCCGTGGCGGACTGGGCATCAAGGTGGGCAAGCTTGCCGAGGAACGCGGCCACCTGGTCGGCGCCATGGTGGTCCAGGAAGAGGACGAAGTCCTGGTGGTTATGCAGGGCGGCAAGGTTGTCCGTTCCTCCGTCACCGGCGTGCCTTCCAAGGGACGCGACACCATGGGCGTTATCTTCGCCAAACCGGACAAGAATGACCGGATCATCGCCGTGGCACGGAATTCCGAGCGGGACCTGGCCGTTGACGAGGAAGCCGAACAGGCAGACGGGGCTTCGGAAGAGTCCCCGGCAGCCGCCGGCGTCGAATCTGTGGAGCCCGCAGGCGATGAAGTACCGTTGTCTACAGACGAAACGGCTGCGCCCGATGCACAGTCAGCACAAGATGGAGGTAGCGAGTGAGCTCGACCAACCCAAACCCCAGGTCGTCCTCGGGCGGCGGGCCGCGGGTGAAGACCCCCGCCCGACCCGCCCAGCGTCCTGGAGGGGGTCAGAGCGCCTCGGGTAACCGCCAGCCGCTGGTAAAGCCCGCACCCAAGGCCAAGGCCCGCAAGGCCAGGCTGCTCGTCAGCAAGATCGATCCCTGGTCGGTCCTGAAGATGGCCTTCCTGCTCTCCGTGGCGCTTGGCGTGGTCACTGTCGTGGCCGCCATCGTCCTCTGGACCGTGCTGGACCTGACCGGCATCTTTGACCGCGTCAACACCCTGCTGGGAGAAATTGCCGGCAGCGAGTCCGGCGGGTTCGACCTCCGAGACTTCGCTTCGCTGGGACAGGTGGTCTCCTTCGCGACCATCATCGCCGTAGTGAATGTCCTGCTGCTGACGGCCCTTTCGATGCTTGCCGCAGTGCTGTACAACATCGCCTCCACCCTCGTGGGCGGCATCGGCGTCACCCTGACGGACGACTAGCGGGGCAAACCCTCCGTATCTAAATTCCATCTTTCCCCCCGGCTGGCACTCCAAATCCGCCGGCCGGGGCGGAAAAGCTCGAAGGATTTGGGTTCACGGCAGAGGTGGGGTAAAGTTTTATCTCGGCCCCAGAAGGTATCGGGGCGCATAGCTCAGGCGGTTAGAGCGCTTCGCTGATAACGAAGAGGTCCCAGGTTCAAGTCCTGGTGCGCCCACGGAACACCTTGAAAAAGGTGGACCACAACGGCAAGGAGAATTCCGTGAAGAAGTTGCTAGCAGTTACGGCAGCGGCGGCTGCGGGAATCTTCGCCTTCAAAAAGTGGCAGGAAACTGCCGCAGAGAAAACCGTTTGGAAGCAGTCGACCGACAAGGTTGACTGACTGCCAGGAGGTAGCTCTGGTTATAACCTTCGGAAACGGTAGGTTATACTGGATAAGTTCTCATTTCGGGGGCATGGCGCAATTGGTAGCGCACCTGCTTTGCAAGCAGGGGGTTCGGGGTTCGAGTCCCCGTGCCTCCACCGAATAAGTACCGAAAAATCAGAAGGTCCCCGCTCTCCGGAGCGGGGACCTTCTGCGTTAAGCGCCGCCACGGCCGCCCTTCCGCCCGGCCCGTGGTGGAGGCTTTGCTCCGGGTGCCAGGCTGCGTGGACGGCGGGTGCCGTGGAGCTGGACTAGGGTTGGCCTGTGAATGTTTTCCTCGCAGTGGTTGGCGTGCTGGGCGTCTCCGCATCCGGGCCCATCATGGCCGCCACTGCTGCTCCCGCCCTGGCCATAGCGTTTTGGCGAAATGCCCTCGGCGCGGTGCTGATGGGAACCCCTGCGGTGCTGGGCCGCCGCCGGGAGTTCGGACAGCTGACCGCACGCGACTACAAATGGACGGCCATCGCCGCGTTGGCCCTGGCACTGCACTTCGCCTGCTTCATCACGTCGCTGCAGCTGACGTCGGTTGCGGCCGCAACGGCGCTGGTCTGCCTGCAGGCCGGGTGGATTGCGTTGTTCAATGTGCTGCGGGGCATCAGCGTACCGCCGGCCGTGCTGGCCGGACTCGCGGCGGCGTTCGCCGGCGTGCTGGTCATTTCCGGGTTCGACCTGGGCTTGTCCGAAGAAGCGCTCATCGGTGATGTCCTGGCCGTAGCCGGCGGTGCCCTGGCCGGCGTCTACACCATAGCCGGAGGGAAAGCACGGGAATCCATGTCCACCGGCACCTACACCACCCTCTGCTACGGAGCGTGTGCGGTATTGCTGCTGGCCCTTTGCGCCGCCTTCCGGCAGCCCCTTGTGGGTTTCCCGCCGGCGGCATGGCTGGGGATCCTCGGGGTCACCATCGTGGCGCAGATCCTGGGCCACACGGTGTTCAACCACCTGCTGGCCGTGATCAGTCCGCTGGTGGTGTCCATGATCATCCTGCTGGAGATCCCGGGCGCGGCCATCCTGGCGGCGGTTTTCCTCGACGAGAAGCTTCCTGGGGGAACATATGCAGGCCTGGCACTGATCCTGGCGGGATTGACGGTGGTGGTGGCCGGACAACGCCGGATCCGGGCCGGGCAACGGACGCAGGCGGTCCCGCCCGCTCCTCCGGCGCTGGGCGGGGACAGGCTGTAAACAGGTCTTAAAGACAGGAGGAGGGCCCCGTCGAAGCGGGACCCTCCTCCTGTACTCGTCCCGGCTGCCGGACCTAGGGCCGACGCCGGAACATGTGGCTACTTGCCGGTGTTGTTGTTCTGCGCGCCGGACGGCTTTGCAGCGTCCTTGGCGTCACCGGCGGTGTCCTTGCTGTGCTTGCCGGCCTCAGGGGACTTCTCGCCGGACCGGGCGGCAGCGCGTTCGGCTGCTTCCTTGATGCTGGCGACAGTCTCCTTGGTTTCGGAGGCCGCGGGCTTGGCGGTATCCGCAGCGGCGGGCTTGGACGCCGTCGTCGGCTTGGGCACCTCAACCACGGGTGTGGCCGGCTCGGCGGACTTGGCGGAGGCAGCAGAGGATGCGCCGGTGCTGGCAGGTGCCGTTGCCGGAACCGTGGTCGCCGGGGTGGGCGAGGCAGCGGGGGCCGCAGGCTTCGGCGCCGGAGTCTTCCACGGATCCTCAACCGGACGGGAAGCGCGCCAGGCGGCCACGCCTGCCGTCACTGCGGCAGCGACGATGCCAAAGACCAGCCAGCCCTTGCCACCGCCCTTCTGGTTCTTGCGGGCTTCCTTGGCAGCCTGTGCGGCGGCCTTCTGTGCACGCTTGAGAGCCTTCTTGTTGCCGGTCACCTTGGCAACGGCTGTCTGCACGGGCACATTCGCGGCAGTCAGGCTGCGCGAAACGCTGTCCGCTGCTACGCCGATGCGCGTGGAGAGGGCGGGAATGTAATCGTCGACAACCCGGTCCTTGGCGGTGTTCAGTGCCGGAGCGGCACGGTCCAGGGTGCTCTGGATACGGGGAGCGGCTTCATCCACAGCGTGGCTGATGCGCGGTCCCACCTTCTCCAGTCCGTCCTGGATGCGGGGAGTGACAGTGGCTACTCCCTGGGCAATTTCGTCAGCAGCACGCTTGATGCCGTCCTGGATTTTAGGAGATGCGGTTTCGATCCCCTTCTCGATGCGCGGAACGGCCCAGCCTCTGGCGGCCTCCACCTTGGGTGAGGCCCAGTCGCGGGCAGTCACGATGCCTGCGGCCACATTGGCTTCGAGATCATGGGTGATGCGGTCCTTCTTCAAAACTACCTCCTGGGATAGTTGTCGTTTCAGCCTTAGCCTACGTGTTCCGGCTGGTCTCTGCTATCGGAGGCCCTGGCCGGGCGTGGTTTTCACTGTGCGCTGAACACGGCCGTTTCCGCCCACGCGGGGAGGTGCCGTGGAACAATGTCCTTATGACTGCTATTCCTACAGCAAAAGCAACCATCCACACTTCCATGGGTGACATCCGTGTCAACCTGTTCGGAAACCACGCCCCCAAGACGGTCAAGAACTTCGTGGGCCTGGCCACCGGCGAAATTGAGTGGACCGATCCGGCAACGGGCGAAAAGACCAGCCGCCCGCTCTATGACGGGACGATTTTCCACCGCATTATCAAGGACTTCATGATCCAGGGCGGTGACCCGCTCGGCCGTGGCACCGGCGGTCCGGGTTACCAGTTCGACGACGAGATCAACCCCGATCTCGATTTCTCCGCACCGTACAAGCTGGCCATGGCCAACGCAGGCGTCCAGATGGGCCGGGGCACCAACGGCTCGCAGTTCTTCATCACCTCCGTGCCCACCACGTGGCTGCAGGGCAAGCACACCATTTTCGGTGAAGTTGCCGATGACGAGTCGCGCGGCCTCGTGGACCAGCTCAACGCGGTCTCCACCGACGGACGCGACAAGCCGACCGAAGACGTGGTTATCAACAGCATTACCGTCGAGCAGCTCTAGTCTGTTCGAAGGTGCCCCGGCCGGAGTCTCCGGCCGGGGCTTTTCGTCAATATCCGGGAGTCCCAGCAATGTCATATGGTGTGCCGGCCGAGGGGCCGGCTTCGCAGGTCCCCGTGTGTCCCCGACACCCGGACCGGGTCAGCTATATCCGCTGTCAGCGCTGCGGACGCCCGGCCTGCCCCGAGTGCCAGACGAATGCCGCCGTCGGGGTCCAGTGCGTGGACTGCTTCAACGAGCAGCGCAAGGCCCAGCCCGCCTACCGCACCCCGTTCGGCGGCCGTGTGGCCCGGACCGAAAAGCCCGTGGTGACCATCACCATCATGGCCATCTGCGTCGTCGCCTTCCTGCTGCAGCAGTTGCTGCCGGAGTTCACGAGGACGTTCTTCTTCGCGCCGGTGCTGGCGGATTACCAGCCGTGGCGCCTGCTGACTGCCGCGTTCCTGCATTCCCAGGGCGGGGTCATCCACATTGCCTTCAACCTCTATGCCCTGTGGTTCCTGGGACGGAGCCTGGAGCCTCTCTTCGGCCGCGCGCGGTTTGCGCTGCTGTACCTGATTTCCGCCCTCGGTGGTTCCGTGGGTGTGATGTACCTGGCGGAGCCGGCCACAGCGGTGGTGGGCGCCTCAGGCGCAGTTTTTGGGCTCTTCGGCGCCCTGTTCGTGGTGATCCGCCAACGGCGCGGAGAGCTGCGTTCCCTGTTGATCCTCCTGGCGGTGAACCTGGTCCTGGGGTTCGTGTTCCCAGGGATAGCGTGGCAGGCCCACGTAGGAGGACTCATCACCGGTGCTGCGTGCGCAGCCATCCTGGCCTACACGCCGCGTGGAAAGCACCGCACCGCCATTCAGCTTGCCGGTCTCGCCGGGGTGGTACTGCTGCTGATCGTGGCGGCGGTGCTCTGGCAGTCCCCCGTGCAGATCATCCCAGGCTGACCGGCCCTGCCGATCCAGAGGCTCCGTGCCCGCCGTCCCTTGACGGCGGGCACCTCCATTTAACCCGGGTGCGGAGCCCTGCCGGGCAGAAAAAGTTATCCACAGGGATACCCACAGTGTTAATAACCTACATGGTTGTAGTTTTCGATCCCGGCGCGCAGTCCACAGGGTTATCCAGAGGCTGTGGAGACTTACACACATGTAATTCCACAGGTGTGGATAACCTGCTTCCCTTTGTTTGCAAGGAAGTTCGAAAAGTAACCCACAGAGTTACCCACACCTGTGGATAACTCCGTGCACAACCTGTGAACAACAGGAAAATCAGGGGATAGCGCCAGGCGGGCAACAAAAAAGGCTTCCCCGGTGCCGAAACGGCACGGGGGAAGCCCAGGTTGGGGAACGCGGGTGTGGTCAGCGCCAGCGCGTTGTCATCAGAAAACCGACAATCGCGATTCCGAAGCCCACCAGGATGTTGCTGGCTCCGAGGGCAGGCACCGGATACTCGCCCTGGGTGATGTAGTACGTGATGATCCACAGCAGTCCCAGGATCATGAGCCCGAACATTACCGGTTTGTACCAGACGGGGTTTTCTTTGGGGACAGACGCTGTCTGGCCCTGGGTAACGGGGCGTGAGGGCTTCTTACGGGATTTGGACTCAGGCACGGATCCTCCTAGCGGAACCGGCTCTGCGGGCGCCGGTGGTTGTAGTCGTGGACTGGGATGGCAAGGCTGTGAAGAACTCTCCTGGAACCCGCACAGACCTGTTAGGGTCATCCCTATTCTGAATATCCTAGCGAATGCCACGGCCAAGCTGTTCCGGTTGATCCAGGACCGTGGAATACCGGTACCAGCTAAAGGAGTCCGTTGGCTGATCCACCAATCACCGCCGTGCGGCACAGCCGGGAGCGCAGTGCTCCCGCATCACGGCCGGGCCGAAAGTGGAGGCTCGGCGTGCAGGTGGCCGGCGAACTCCTGATCACCATTGGTGTGGTCCTGGCCCTTTACGTGGTGTGGCAACTCTGGTGGACCAACCTGGATTCAAACCGGGCCCAGGAGGAAGCCATCAGCGGGTTGTTCAAGGAGTTTGACGTGCCGGCATCGCCGGCACCCCCCGGGGACTATGGGGATCCAGTCGTCTTGGCGCCGATAAGCGGGGAAGGGACGACCTTCGCCGTCGTGTACGTGCCGAGGTTCGGACCCGACTATGTCGCCCCGGTAACCAGCGGCGTGGGAACGGCGGTCCTTGACCGCCTGGGACTGGGACACTATCCCGCTACGGCCATGCCGGGCGCCGTCGGCAACTTTGCCGTCGCCGGCCACCGCCAGACCCACGGCAAGGCACTGGATCCTATCCACACCCTGGTGCCCGGAGATCACATCTATGTGCAGACCGCCGACGGATACTACGACTACGTCTACCGCAACACCCAGATAGTGCTGCCGGACCGCGTGGATGTCCTCTCAGGCGTCCCCACCGAGCCCGCCGCGGTTCCCCAGGACCGGTTCCTGACCCTCACCAGCTGTAACCCGCGTTTCGGTTCGCAGGAACGCATCATCGCCTATGCACGGATGGATTCGTGGCGGCCGTCCTCTGCCGGGCCACCCGCCGCGATCGCCGACGCGGTGGCCGCCAATGCTTCCGGAGGCCGGTAAAATGTACGGATGGCTGTTCCGGCACCTTCCGGGACCGTTGTGGGTCCGGATCCTTCTGTCCGCGGTACTGATTGCCGCCACGGTGTTGGCACTGATGGAGTACGTCTTTCCCTGGCTGGACCGGACCAGCTTCCTTCCTTCCCTAACGGATTCAACGATTGGCGGTTCCTAGCCCCATGAGCACCCGTATCCTGGTGGTCGATAACTACGACAGCTTTGTCTACACGCTGGTGGGCTATCTCCAGGAAATGGGGGCGGACACCACGGTGATCCGCAACGATGACCTGGACACAGCTGCGGCGGCGGAACTCGCTGCAGACCACGACGGCGTACTGGTCTCCCCGGGGCCGGGCACACCCGCCGAGGCCGGGATATCAGTGGACCTGATCCGGTGGTGCGGAGCAACCAAAACCCCCATGCTGGGCATCTGCCTGGGCCACCAGGCATTGGCCGAGGCCTACGGCGGCACGGTCACGCACGCACCGGAACTGATGCACGGAAAGACCTCCCTCGTGGAGCACACGGGAGACGACGTTTTTGCGGGGCTGCCCACCCCACTGACAGCCACCCGCTACCATTCCCTGGCTGCCGTCGCAGACAGCATCCCCGCCGAACTGCGGGTCACGGCGCGTACCGCCAGCGGAATCATCATGGGGCTGCGGCATGCCGGTGCACCATTGTCCGGGGTGCAGTTCCATCCGGAATCGGTCTTGACCGAGGGCGGTTACCAGATGCTGGGCAACTGGCTGGAATCGGCCGGGCTCACGGGAGCAGCAGCGCACGCCGCCACTCTCAGCCCGCTGATCTCCAGCGCCGTCGGTCCGGCAACTTCCACGCGGGCCTAGCGGCGCCCCGGACCTGTGCCGCGCGTAGGCGACGGCGTGGGAGTGGCAGAATCCTCGGGCTTCGGCTGCGGAGCCGGTGCCTTGGCAACCTGGAGCTCCACCGACGTTCCGGGGGCGACGGCCGTCCCGGCGGGGATGCTCTGCATGATGACCGTTCCGGGTACAGCATCGGCGGACTCGACCTCGGTCAGTTTCGGTGTGAGGAGGACCGCGGGATCGAGTAGCCTCGTTTGCGCCTCGGACTCCGGCAGATTCAAGACATCGGGGACAATCACCAGTCCGCTGGACACCACAATGTCCACTTCCTGCCCCATCGGCACGGTCTCGCCGATGGCAGGGTCGGTACCAAGCACGCGTCCCGCTTCCATCGTGGAACTGTTGGCCTTGATCGTGGCACCGCCCTTCAGGCCCAGCTCGCGTAGAGCGTCCCTGGCCCCGGATTCCGTCATCCCGAAGAGATCCTGCGGGATGGCGGCACTGGAAGGACCTTTGGAGATGTAGAGCGAAATGTCCTCGCCGAGGGCGGTGTCGGCGCCCGCTGCCGGAGTGGTCCGGATAGCGAGGTCCTTGCTGATGTTCTCGCTGTACTCCTCGATGATCCTTGGCGGCTGGAATCCTGCGTCGATGACGGCGTTCATGGCATCGGTTTGGGTCTTCCCCTCGACCACGGGGACCGTTGCGGTCACCGGGGCTGGAGGCTTGGCATTGATCATGTTCCAGCCAACAAATCCGCCCACGGCGAGCACGAGCACCACCAGGATGCTGAATACGGTAATCCAGGCGCGCCGGCGGGCCTTTTGCTGCGGGTCGCGGTCACCGGTTGAGCCGATATCCAGGGCAGTGCGGTCCCCGCCGCGGCGTCCGCCGTCATCATCCGTAAGGAGCGGGCTTCCGGCCGGAACATTGGCCATGGTGCGTGTGTGTGCTTGGTCTTCCCGGGAGGAGGGCAGGACCGTCGTGGCCGGCTCCGCCGGGCCGGACACGGCAATCGCCTGCGTGGCAGCGGTGGCGGGGCCGTCGTCGCGCGCTGCCAGCAGGGCTTCCCGGAAATCCCGGGCCGTTTGGTAGCGGTGATCGCGGTCCTTGGTCAGTCCACGCTTCAACACATCGTCCAGGGCCGGCGGGACTTCGGGATTGAGGCTGCTGGCTGCGACGGGCTCTTCACGGACATGCTGGTAGGCGACGGACACGGGGCTTTCCCCAATGAACGGCGGCCTTCCGGTGAGCAGTTCGAACAGCAGGCAGGCAGCGGAATAGAGATCGCTGCGGGCATCTACGGTTTCACCGCGGGCCTGCTCGGGCGAAAGGTACTGGGCAGTGCCGATCACGGCCTGGGTCTGGGTCATGGTCGCCGCCGAATCCGCCATTGCACGTGCAATGCCGAAATCCATGACCTTCACGGAGCCGTCGGGAGTCACCATCACGTTGGCAGGCTTGATATCCCGGTGGACAATCCCCGAGCGGTGGCTGTAGTCGAGGGCCGCGAGGACGCCAATAAGGTAGTCAACGGACTTTTCGGTGGTGAGTTCGCCCGCCTTGAGCAGGTCGCGCAGGGTCCGGCCGGGAACGTATTCCATCACGATGTAGGGCAGCCGGACATCATCACGGGTGGACGCGGATTCATGGTCCCCGGTGTCGTACACGGACACGACGGAGGGATGGTTCAGGCCGGCAACGGCCTGCGCCTCGCGCCGGAAACGTGACTGGAACAACGGGTCACGGGCCAGATCCGGACGCAGCACCTTGATGGCGACGGTCCGGCCCAGCCGGATGTCGCGGCCAAGGTAGACATCGGCCATCCCGCCGCGGCCGATGAGTTCACCCACCTCGTACCGTCCGTTGAGGACGTTGTCGGTGTTGAGGGTGGGTTGCCCCCGAAGGAAGTCTGCGCTCATGGTCTTTTAGTTGCTGCCCGTAGGGCCGGTCATGCTTGCGCCGCCGGACTGGTTCTGGCTCGTGCCGGTGCCGGTGCCGGTACCTGCGCCGGCACCGGTGTTGTCGGTGTTGCCCGTTGTAGGAGGGGTCGTCGATGTCGACGGGGCAGGCGTGGGCTGGGGTGCAGCCGGGGCGACGTAGAACGTGACCGTGGAGCCCAGTGGAACGGCGGTGCCTTCTCCGGGTTCAACAGCGGAAACCCGGCCTGGCTGAGCGCCGGGTGAAGTGCGTTCCCCACCATTGTTGGGAACCAGTCCCGCCTGGGTCAGCAGCTGGCTGGCTTCCTGTGCCGACTTTCCTGACAACGACGGAACAGTAACCAGCTCCGGTCCCGAGGAGTACACGACGGTTACGGCGTCTCCGCGGCTCAGCGGTCCCGAGGGATTCACTTCAATGACCAGTCCCTCCGGGACACTGGCGTCGGAGACCGGAAGGCGTTCGACCTGCAGGCCAAGGGCGCTCAATTCCGCAGCAACTTCGTTGACCGGCCGGTTGGCATATTCGGCCGAATTGACGATGATTTCCTCGTCCGAAGGAGTCGCCGACGGTGTCTTGGACGGCGAGGCGCTGCGGGACGGGCTCGTGGAGCTGGCGGCCGGAGCCGGGTCCTCGTCACCTTCGGAACCGGTGAGGACGAAGAAGGCCACCACGCCGGCCAGAATCAGGACGAGCAGGGCGATCAGCGGAATGGTCCAGGGGCTGCGCCGCCGCTTTTCCTCTTCGACGTCACCCGGGTCGGCGTCGTCGTAGTCGGCCTCGTCTTCGTCGGTCCAATCCCGGGATGCGGCGAGCTCGCCCGTCCGCGCGTCGTCTGCGGCTACGGAGGCACCGGCGACCGTGGGCAGGGCCGACGTCGACGGCGCGGTGTCCACCACGCGGGTGGCGGACGTACCGGCGGTGGGTACCGGCGCCGTAATCGCACTTGTGGAGGAACCGAAGAGCAGCATGCCGGGGACAGCTTCCTCCGCGGCGTTGATGTCGCCCCGGCGGATAGCTGCGACGGCCAGTGCCAGGGACTCGGCGTCGGCCGGGCGGTCCGCCGGATCCTTGGCGAGCATGGACATGACCAGGGCACGCACCGGCTCCGGAATGGACTCCGGAAGCGGCGGCGGAGTGTCGTTGACCTGTGCCAGCGCAATCGCGATCTGGGATTCGCCGGAGAACGGGCGGCGGCCGGCAAGGAGCTCGTAGCCAATGACACCAAGCGCGTAGATGTCACTGGATCCGGTGGCCTGCTGTCCGGTGGCCTGTTCCGGGGCCAGATACTGGGCGGTTCCCATCACCTGGCCGGTGGCGGTAAGGGGTACCTGGTCGGCGAGGCGGGCGATGCCGAAGTCGGTGATCTTGACCTTGCCGTCGGGCATGATCAGCAGGTTGCCCGGCTTGACGTCCCGGTGCACCAGGCCCTGGTTGTGGGCTACGGCCAGGGCGGTAGCGACCTGGCCGATGATGGACAGGGTCCGGTCCGGAGAAAGCACCTTGTCGCGCTCAATGATGGTCGACAGCGGCTGTCCGGGGACCAGCTCCATGACCAGATAGGCCGAGCCGTCCTCCTCGCCGTAATCGAAAACGTTGGCGATGCCGGGATGGTTGAGCAGGGCGGTGTGCCGTGCCTCCGCCCGGAACCGGTTGAGGAAGCCCGGGTCGCCGGTGTACTCCTCCTTGAGGATCTTGATGGCGACAATGCGGCCCAGGACCAAGTCCCGTGCCTTCCAGACCTCGCCCATACCGCCAATGGCAATACGGTCGGTCAGCTGGAACCTGCCGCCTAAGGTGATACCCGATGTAGGCCTCACTTGTTCAACACCGCCTCTAGGAGTTTCTGCGCGCTTGGAGTGGTCAATTGGGCACCGGTAGCCAGATCCACGTCTTCCATGACGACGGAAATGGCTACCTGCGGATCGTTGGCTGGTGCGAAGCCGGTGAACCAGGCGTTGTCGCCCCGGCCGTCCACCTGGGCCGTGCCGGTCTTGCCTGCCACCTCGAAGCCGGGAACCCGGGCGGCCTGGGCCGAGCCGTTATTCACGACGCCGACCATCCACTCGGTGAGCTGGCGGGCAGTATCCGGACTGACGGAGGTATTCAGCTTGGTGGGCTTCGGCTCGTCAATCACGGAAAGATCGGGGGCACGGACGCTGCGGACCAGATTTGGGGTCATCTGCTCGCCGTTATTGGCAATCGCCGCGGAAATCATGGCTACTTCCAGCGGTGTGGCGGTAACGCTGCCCTGGCCGATGGAAGCAAGGGCCAGCTGGGCCTCGTCCTCGTTTTCAGGGAAGTGGCTCTCCACGACGCCGACGGGGATGGACAGTGGCGTGTCGAAACCGAACTTTTGGGCCTGTGCCGCGATGTTGTCCTGCCCGAGGTCCAGCGCCACCTGAGCGAAGACCGTGTTGCAGGACCAGGCGAGGGCAAAGGCGAAATCCGCCTCGGACCGGGACGCGCAGGCACCCGTGGTGAAGTTCGGGAGGGAAGTGTTGGTCCCGGGCAGGGGGAACGTGGGAGGGTTCGGGATCACGGAGTCAGCGTCATACTTGCCCGATTCCAGGGCTGCTGCAGTGTCCACGAGTTTGAAAACGGACCCGGGAGCCAGCAGGGACTGGGTTGCCGGGTTGAGGTAGGGCGACAATCCCGGCGTGGAGGTCAGCGCATCCATGTTTGTCTCGAGCAGAGCGGTGTCGTGGCCGGCCAGGAGATTGGTGTCATAGGAAGGCTTCGAGACCATGGCCAGGATGTCCCCCGTTTTCGGGTCCAGCATCACGATGGATCCCTTCTGGCCGTCGGGAATCAGGTCGTACGCCAATTGCTGGAGTTCCGGGTCGATGGTCAGTTCCACCGACGCACCTTGGCTCTGGGCGCCGGAGAAGAGCTGCACCAGCTTGTCGTAGAACTGCTGCGAACTGTTGCCGGTCAACTCCGCATTCATTGCCATTTCCAGCTGTGTGGTGCTGTTCAGGTTGAAGAATCCGGTCAGGTGGGAATAGAGCTCGGGATTGTTGTAGACCCGCTGGTAATTGAACTCGTCGTTGGAGGGAACGGATTCGGCGACTGCCTTGCCGTCCACGAGGATCGAGCCGCGGGGTTCGCCGAAATCGCGGTAGATGCCCCGGTTGTTGTTCGGGTTCGCGTTCAAGTCCTCGGCGGCAAAGAACTGCACGTAGGTCAGTGAACCCAGAATGAGGACGAACATCGCCAGGGCTACCACCCAGCTGTTACGGATAGCCTGGTTCATTCGTCTCCTTCCTTAGGGATACGCCGCCCGCGTGTGGAAGCGCCGATCGGGTATTCGGACATGGCTGGAACCATGTCGGTGGCCAGGGGCCCGGTTGCCGAGGGCCGGCGGGATGCGTCCGAGATCATCAGCAGCAGCGCCACAATGATCCAGTTGGCCAGCAGGGAGGATCCGCCTGCGGACATAAAGGGAGTGGTCAGGCCGGTAAGCGGAATCAGGCGCGTCACGCCGCCGATAACCACGAAGCACTGCAGGGCGATGGTGAACGACAATCCGCAGGCCAGCAGCTTTCCGAATCCGTCCTTGGTGCCCAGTGCCGCCCGGAAGCCGCGGGAGACCAGCAGGACGTAGAGCAGCACAATTGCGAAGATGCCTATGAGGCCCAGTTCCTCGCCGAGGGCAGCAATAATCATATCGCTGTTCGCAAAGGTCACGAGATCCGGACGCCCCTGGCCGAGTCCCGTGCCGACCAGCCCGCCGCTGGCAAGGCCGAACAGTCCCTGCACCACCTGGTGGCTGCCGCCGATGCTGTTGTACACCTCGGGATCAAAGGCATTCAGCCAGCCGTGGATCCGCAGCTGCAGGTGGCTGAACAACTGGAGGGCGACGAAGCCGCCCACCGCCAGCAGGCCCATGCCGATCAGCACCCAGCTCACACGGCTCGTGGCGACATAGATCATGGCCATAAACAGGCCGAAGAACAGGATGGACGAACCGAGGTCCCGTTGGAACACCAGGACGCCGATGCTGACGAGCCAGGCGGCGAGCATGGGGCCCAGGTCCTGCATGCGGGGCAGCTGAAGCGGCCCCACCTTCCGTCCCGCGAGAAGGATGAGGTCGCGGTTGGTGGAAAGATAACCGGCGAAGAATATAGCCAGGGTGATCTTGGCGATTTCACCGGGCTGGAAGGTGGCGTTGGAGCCTACCCTGATCCAGATCCGCGCCCCGTTGATCTCCTGGCCCAGGCCCGGCATCAGCGGCAGCAACAGCAGGACCGCGCTGACGATCAGGGAGATATAGGTATACCGGCGGAGTATGCGGTGGTCTTTGATCACGAACAGCACGGCGATGCCGGCGGCCACGGCCACGGCACTCCACAACAACTGCCGGTCCGCGGCGTTGGTACCTTCGGTGATGTCCAGCCGGTGGATCATAGCCAGTCCAACGCCGTTCAGGGCAGTGACCACTGGAAGTATTACCGGATCGGCATATTTTGCGCGGAAGCGCAGCACGAGGTGGAAGATGACCACCAGAGCCATCAGGGTGCCGCCCTGGACCCAGAAATCGGAGTCGAAGGCACGGTCTTCATCCAGCCCGACAATCATATTGGCCCCGACTCCGACCAGAAGGGCCACGAGGAGCAGGAGCGCTTCAATGTTTCGGCGCGGCTTGGACACGGTGAGGACGTCAGACATTACTGGACACCTCCACAGGCGCTGTTGGCCGCGGCGCTCGGAGATGCGCCGCCGGAATCCGTCCCCGAACCCGAGTCCGCCGGCGGACACAGTACGGCCTTTGCGGTATCGCGCAGTTCGGTGACAATCTTCCCGGCGTGTTCAAGGTCCCGCGCCGGGAGGGTATCCTCCACCCGGTTGCGGTGGTATTCGGAGAGGCTGTCCACCGGAATATCGGAGACGTCCGTGACATGCGAAAGGTGGATCGGCCCGAGCGTCTGGGAAACCCCATTGAAGATGGCAACCCGGTTGTCATACGACCCCACGTAGTAGCGGGTCTGCGTCCAGGTGTAGCCGAGCCAGACGGCGACGGCGAGAAGGAGCGCAACCACGGTCAGGAATGCGGGCAGCAGCCAGCGCTTCCACGCCGGCCGGGGTGAATCTCCGGTCTGCTGCTCTGCGGCCTGCCCGGTGTCCGCCTTGTGGGTAAGCATGCGGGCGGCGCGGCGCTCGGCGGAGCGCTTGGTGACAATGGGGATCTCGCCGGTCTCGGTGGCCAGGGCGGCCGCACCCACCAACACATGGGGGCGGGAAGCGAGATCCTGGCGGATCAGGGCGGCGCGTTCGCGTTCGCTCTCGTCGTCGTCCGCGTCGTCACCGGCATCCGTGCCGTTGGCCGTCTCCGGAGTGGTCGCGGTATCCGGTGCGTCGTCAACGACCGGAGGTGCTGCAGCGGCGACCGCGGCGTCACGGGAGCCGGAACCCTGGCAAGGGAACTGCGCAGTGGCTGGGCCGGAGCCCGCGTTGGTGTCTTCGGCGATTTCGATGACGGCGACGGTGACATTGTCGGGAGAACCGCCGGCCAGGGTCAGCTCCACTAGGGTGTCGACGCACTCCTGCAGGTCCGAGGAGCCGCGGAGGACACCCTCAATGTCGGAATCCCGCAGGACTGCGGTCAGCCCGTCCGAACACAACAGCCAGCGTTCCCCCGGTTCCACCTCGAATGAGGCCAGATCCAATTCCGGACTGGCATCCACATCACCGAGCACGCGCATCAGGACATTCTTGTGCGGATGGACTTCGGCTTCTTCGGGCTGCAGGCGGCCTTCGTCGATCAACCGCTGTACGAAGGTGTGGTCGATGCTGATCTGCTCGAACCGGCCGTCCTTCAGCCGGTAGGCACGGGAGTCGCCAATATGCGCAAGTGCCAGCCGCTGGTCGTGCAGGAGGAGCGCGGTGACCGTGGTGCCCATGCCGGAGAGCTGGGGGCTGGTGGTCACCAGCTCGGACAGCAGCGAGTTAGCTGCCTGGATCTCGTCGGCCAAGATGGTCAGCGGCTCGTCTTCATGGCTGTCGCTGTCGAGGTGGACCAGGTCAAGCACGGTGGACGCGGAGGCGACATTGCCTCCGGCATGGCCGCCCATGCCGTCGGCTACGACGGCAAGGTAGCGGCCGACGTAGGCGGAATCGTCGTTCTTGAAACGAACCATTCCGACGTCGGACCGTGCAGCATATCTAAGGACCAGGGCCACCTTCAGGGCCTCAATTCGATGACCGTCTTGCCGATGCGGATGGGCACACCGGGTTCGACGGGCAGCGCCCGTGTGAGTTGGCTGCCGCCAAGATAGGTTCCGTTGGTGGAACCGAGGTCTTCGATGAACCAGCGGCTGCCCTGGGGGAAGAGCCGTGCGTGGCGGCCCGAGGCATAGTCGTCTTCGAGGACGAGCGTTGCCTCCTGGGCGCGGCCCAGGAGGATCGGGCTGGCAGCCAGGTCAATGGTGGTGCCGCGCAGGGGTCCTTCCGTAACCACCAGTTCCCGCGGGGCGGCCCTGCTGGGCGCCGGGGCACGCTTCTCCAGGCCGGGGTCCTTGCGGATCTGGCGGGCCGTGGGTGTTCCGGTCCGGTTGCGGCTGCCGACGGCAAGATCGCGGCGGATGGCGCCGACGACGGAGACCACCATGATCCACAGGAGGATCAGGAAGCCGTACCGCAGGAGTGTTTCAGTTAATTCGCTGAGCACTAACGTCCCCCGGTCCGGACGGGTAGCAGCCGGAACACGATCCGCGTGCGGCCCATGGCAATTGTGGATCCGTCAGTGAGCACTGCTTCACCTTGAACTTTCTGGCCGTTGACGAAGCTGCCGTTGGTGGAGCCGAGATCGACGGCACGGCTGGCACCGTTTTCGGTGCGGATCTCCAGATGGCGGCGGGAAACTCCCGTGTCATCCACGGGGATGTCCGCTTCGGAGGAGCGTCCCAGGACCACGGACGGCGCATTCAGGGTGTACCGCTGGCCGTCGATTTCGAGGACGGGCTGCATCCGTCCGGAAGGTCCCTGCTTCGGTGCCGGTGGCGAGGGTACCCGGGGCTGCGTGGACGAGGACTTCTCGGTGGCGGAGTCCACTTCCAGCACTCCCGCTTTCAGCGAGGAGTCCTTAGTGAAGGAGACCCGCACGGGCCCCTGCAGGGTATAGGACTGGCTCCGGGCATGCTTGATGACTACGTCGCAGAGTTCTTCCGCAAGCGGTGCCCCCCACTTCTGGGCCTGTGTGAAGTCCGGGCTGGAAAGGCGCACGGTAAAAACGTTCGGGGCAAGGGTCCTGCCCTGACCAAGGACCATCGAGTTCTCGTCGAGTTCCCTGCGGAGTGCAATGGCAAGTTCCAGGGGTTCAACACGGCCGGACGAACCGGTTGTGAAGGCACCGCGAACAATCTTCTCTATGCCGCGTTCGACATTGTCGAGTAAGCCCAAGTCCGTCTCCTTCCGTGTCCTGTCCATTGAGTTGCCACGTCTGCAGCACCTTCCCCCGGCACCGCGGTGCGGGCGGAACAGTCCGCCGGGACTGGGTTGGGACCGGTTCCGGCAGGGCACAGGTACATACGTCCACTTCGATACTACTGGTGAGCGCAGATAAATGTCTTACCGCGGCGTCGGCACCCGGTGTGCCTTAAAGCGCCGGGGAACGGCAGGAAGCATCCCGGTAGCCGCCGGTAGCCGCCGGACATTGTGCGGGTACCGGCCCGGCGGAGGCCCGGTACGCCCGTGCAGCGAGGCCGTTTGGAAGCAGCATCATGGGCCGTTTAGGTGTTTCACCGGATTGCCGGTATGCTTGATTCTGCTGTTCCCGAGGAAATGCAACGGATCCTCCCGGACAAGACCGCTTCAGCGGAATCGTCCGGCTATCCGTAGAATTACCACGGGAAACCATTTATGCGCGAGTGGCGGAACGGCAGACGCGCTGGCTTCAGGTGCCAGTGTCCGAAAGGGCGTGGGGGTTCAAATCCCCCCTCGCGCACATAGATTGGGAATGACCCCGGCCAGATGGCCGGGGTCATTTTTTATGTCCGGCGGCTGACGGTTGCGGTATCCCGAACGGCAGAGGGACCGTGGAGCGTGCTCCACGGTCCCTCTTTGCCCGGCGGCCAGCACCGGCAGCGGCTAGGCTCCCTGCGCTTTTTTGGCTTCCGCGTCCTTAACCCGCTGGGTCTCGGCGCGCACGGCAGCGAAGCTCGCCCGCTCTTCCACCAGCCAGGCCGGCGGCTGGACCAGCAGTGCCTTGATTTCCTCGGTGGTCAGCGGCTCGGTCACGCCGGCGCGGGTCAGGCCGCCGATGGACACGTTGAGTTTCTGTGCCACCACCGGACGCGGGTGCGGACCGGTCCGCCGCAGTTCGACGAGCCACTCAGGCGGATTGGACTGCAGTTCATCGAACTGGGCACGTGAAATAGGCCCGTCCTGGAAGTCCTGCGGCGCTGCGGGCAGGTATATGCCCAGTTTCTTGGCTGCCGTGGCAGGCTTCATGGATTGGGGGGATTTCTCGGAGGTCATGTTCCAAGGGTATCCGCCCGCCGCGCCTCCACCCGGTGGGCTAAGGTGTTTTGATGCCCACAGACACATCAGCACCCCTTCAGGGGGCCACATCCCGGCCGTTGACCGTGGCCTACGTACCGGGTGTGACACCGGGCAAATGGATCACCCGCTGGCGGGAACGGCAGGACCAGGAACTGCGGACTTTCCAGTGCGAGGAGCCCGACGCCCTGGAAGAACTGGCGTCCGGCCGGGCGGATCTGGCATTTGTCCGGATACCTGCCGAAGGTTTTAACCGCCCGGACGGGGTAAACCTGATTCCACTGTATGAGGAGCAGCCCGTGGCTGCCGCTGCCAAGGAGCACCCTCTGGCGGCCTTTGATGAGGTGGAGTTGGCGGACCTCGACGGCGAGACGATCCTGGACATTGACGAAATGGGTGGAGCCGCCGTCGCCCTGGAGGTTGCTGCGGCAGGCAGCGGCGTAGTGATCCTGCCCATGTCCGTAGCCCGCCTGCATTCCCGAAAGGATGTTGCAGCGCGGCCGGTGAACGGCGTTCCCGCAACCCGGATCGGCATTGCCTGGCGCCAGGAGCGGGATGCCGCCGACATCGAAGAGTTCATCGGGGTGGTGCGGGGACGTACTGCCAACAGCTCCCGCCAGCCTTCCATCCAGGCCGAGCAGAAGTCTTCGGCGAAAAAGCGGACCAAGGAACGGCAGACCCGCAGCGGGGCGAAACCTGCCGTGAAGTCCGGCGGGCGCCCAGGGAGCAAGGGCAAGGGCAATAGCAAGGGCGGCAAGCCGCGGCGTAGCCGCTGAAGTCGCGCAGCCGCTAAGGTCGGGCAGCCGCTGAGGCGCCATCCGTTCGACCGCCAACCGGTCCCCTCTGGTGACACGCGACGAGGGCGGTGGTAGCTTGCGGCGGATGCGGATCAAAATGAGTGGCATCCATGTGCTTGACCCGGAACGCGCCTACGAGTTCTACACGGGGACGCTCGGCCTGGAACCCCTGATGGCCATGCCGGAATACAACCTGTTCATTGTCTGCTCGCCCGAGGACCCGGGCGGTCCCGGACTGCTGCTGGAGCCCAGCGACAATCCGGTGGCCGAGGCCTACCGGTCAGGGATTTACGGGCAGCAGCTTCCCGTACTCGTGCTCGGTGTTCCCGATGTGCAGGCGGAGTACGAGCGGCTGTCGGGGCTCGGCGTCGAATTCCTCGGTGAGCCGACCCTCGACTCGACCGGAGCAATGGCAGTGTTCGACGACGGCTGCGGCAACTACCTCCAGCTCCACCAGGACTAGGTCAGCGTTCCCCCAGCCGCGGCCGCAGCCGGGATTCCTCCAGATCCAGCAGACGCTGTGCCTCAGAGAGCGTCCGGGAGGTGAAGCGTCCCTCCCGGCGCGCGACCAGCAGCTGGTTCCGTTCGGCTTCGACGACGGCGCGCCGCAGCTGCCGGTACTGGAGCTGCGGCGTGGGATCCTCGTTCTCCCCGAGTGCCCGCGCCCGCTCCCAGGCGAGCTCGCTCCGCAGGAACGAGCTTTGCCGGACCCGCTCCACCACATCCGGATCCACGTCCTGGTGAACGCCCAGGCACTGTTCCGGTTGTTCCAGGATGCTGAGGCCGGCGCCGCTGAGCTCATCGATCAGCTTGGCAAGCTCCCGCTGGTCTGCCGCGACATCCCTGCCCTGCACGCCCAGGACGCGGATCAGCCACGGCAGGGTGCCGCCCTGCAGCAGCAGTGTTGCCACCGCGACGGTGAAAGCAATAAGCACCAGCTGCTCCCGGTACGGTGTCTGTTCGGGCAGGGACTGGGCCGCGGCCACGGTCACCACACCACGCATGCCGGACCAGGAAATCACCATGCCGCCGCGCCAGCCCAGGCCTTCGCGGTTCAACTGCTCGATGTCGGCCCGGCGCCGTCGGTAGAGCAGCTCGGCGCGGAGGTGCCGCCTGCGCTGGCGGTCATCCGTCAGCCCGCCGGCTTTGACCCCGTCCAGCCACCGCCGGAACCGCTTGGTCCGCCGGTCCTGGTACCGCACTTTGGCCCGGAGCAGATACATCAGGGGGGTGACCCAGGCGAACCGGACAAGGATCAGCAAGGCGGTGGTTGCCAAACCGATCAGTACGGCATCAAGGACCGGCAGGAGGCTGGTGTCGACGTTTTCAACCAAGTGCCTCAATTCCAGCCCCATCAGCAGGAACACGCCGTTTTCCAGCAGGAACTGGATGGTCCGCCAGTTGATGCTGTCATTGATCCGAACCTGCGCCGTGAATGCGGAGGCGCTTCGATGCCCGGTGTACAACCCGGCAACAACGACGGCAAGGACGCCGGAGGCTCCGGCCTCCTCCGCCGGGATGAAGGCGATGAAGGGAACAACAAAGGAAATGGCCGTGTCCAGCACCGGATCGTGCAGTTTCGAGCGGATGTAGACCGTGGCCGCGCCGACGAGCAGTCCCACCAGGATGGCAACAACGACGGCGAAACCGAAGTCGCCGATCCCTGCCCAGATACTGGACAGGCCGCCGGCGGAGGCAGCGACGGCCGAGCGCAGCAGCACCAGCGCGGTGGCATCGTTAACCAGTCCTTCGCCCTCGAGCACCGTCACCAGGCGCGGCGGCAGGCCGAGCCGTTTGCCGATGGAGGTCGCGGCCACGGCGTCCGGCGGGCTGACGACGGCGCCCAGCGCCACTGCGGCTGCGAAGTTCAGGTCCGGCAGCAGCAGGTAGAGCAGCAGGCCGGTCACAAAAGCCGAGACCAGGACAAGGAAGACCGACAGTGCGGAAATAGCCCCGATATTGCGCCGGAAGTCCACCACCGGAACGTTGACCGCCGCGGCATACAGCAGCGGCGGGAGCACACCCATCAGGATCACGTCGTGCGGAACGGAGAATTCCGGCACACCCGGGGTATAGGAGAGGGCCAGCCCGACGACTACCAGGATGAGCGGGGCGGCTATCCCAAGCCGCTTGGAAAAAGCCGTAATGGTGACAATGACGGCAACGCCTACAACAATCAGAAAACCCGGTTCCACACTTCAACACTAGTCCCGGCGCGGAACGCGCATGCTGCCGCCGGCGGGCGCGGGACGGCCTATGTGTAGGGAGACCAGCCCGTCAGCACCGTGAGCATGTCCAAGGTCACTCCGAAGATTGCGTAGATGGTCACCGGCACCATCAACGCCCATTCGCGCCAGGACCCTGCGGCACCGATCAGGGGCAGCGAGAAGCTGCCGCTGCTGCGCCAGAGCTTGTTGACCACCGGGAAACGGGTCAGGGAACGCGGCCGCTTAATCCGCAGCGGCCACAGGATCATCACGCCTTGATGCGTCAGGAGGTCGCCCACAATGTGGACTGCTACGCCCAGGCCCACGGCTACCGGGAGCCAGTCGTTGTTTTCCGGGGCATACACGGCTATGAACCCGGAGAAAGCCAGTGCGAGGAACCAGCTGCGGACCGGCCCGCCGGCAATTTTCAGTGCCTTGAAGGCGAACCCCATGAGTAGGACGGACAGGATACCCGCGCCTACGGCCACGGAACCGAAAACAGGAACGTCGGCAGTCACCCTGCCCAGCGCCGTCGCAAGGGCTACGAAGACAGCCAGGCCGAGCAGGGAGTGGGTTCCGCGCCTGTGTCCTCCGCTGACCGCTTCCGTCAGCCGGGCGAGGATTTTTGTCACCGGCGGAAGTGAGTGGGCAATGGTTCCGCTGTGGTGGTCGAGGTCCGGCAGCAGAGCCGCGCCGGCGGTCAGCAGGGCGCCGGTGACAACGCCCAGGGGTGTGACCGGATACCAGCCGAAGGCGTAAGGGGCGGTGGACGCCACGGCAACCCAGGCCGCGGCACCGCTAGCGGCATGGTGGCCACCCATCATGGTTGAAAGTCCTTCCAGAGGGCGGTGCAGGCGCCGGAGAGTTAACGAAGGTAACTATTTTTCCACGGTTTGGGCAGCTGCCGGGCCACTGGGGCGGCGTCCGCGTCAGGCGGCGTCGAAGCCCAGGTGGTGCATGACGGCGGCCACGATTTCGGCGGGGCTATTGGTGATGTCAAGGCGGAGGCCCGCTTCCTCCGGCGAAAGGGGCTCCAGGGTGCTTAGCTGGGAGGGAAGCAGGGAGGGCGGCATAAAGTGCCCGGTCCGGGTCTTCATCCGCTCGGAGAGCACTTCGCTGCTTCCGTCCAGATGCACGAAGGTGACATCTCCGGAGGCCTGGGCGAGGACATCACGGTAGGTGCGTTTCAGGGCCGAGCAGGTGACTATGGTGCACCGGCCGTTGTCCGCCTGGGTGCCCATCCAGTCACGGATCGCGAAGAGCCACGGCCAACGGTCGTCGTCGTCCAGCGGAGTTCCCGCGGTCATCTTGGCGATGTTGACCGCGGGGTGGAACTCGTCCGCCTCGGCGGCTATCCAGCCGAGGCGCTTGGAGAGCAGGTTGGCAATGGTGGTCTTGCCGGAACCCGCCACACCCATGATGACGATGTGCTGTGCACTGGGGGCCATGTCGATCTCCTGGGGACGTCGTTGTCGCGGGTTCGGTTCCGGCTGCTAACCAAACAATTTTCGTAAAGGTATCACCAAAGCATCCAATAACCGTGGTTTAGTAGGATTTCATCGAAAGAACGGCTGCCGACAGTGCCGTTCCCGTGGGCGGCACTGTATATGCTGCCAACGGAATATGTGTCGGAAGCCAGCGGGAGACACGGATATGACTGAACAGGCGGGACCGCCGGCCGCAGTGTTGAATGCCCGGATTATCGAGACGCTGGGCTCGGATATTGTCTCCGGCGTACTTGCGCCGGGCGACCGGCTGACACTGGAGGGACTGCAGCACGAGTTCGGGGTGTCCCGCACCGTGGTCCGGGACTGCATGCGGATCCTCGAGTCCATGAACCTGGTGTATTCCAAGCGCCGCGTCGGCATTGTGGTCCAGGAGCGGGACCTGTGGAACGTGTTCGATCCCCGCGTCATCCAGTGGCGTCTGGCGGGTCCGGGCCGGACCGAGCAGTTCCGGTCGCTGACCGAACTGCGGGTGGGAGTGGAACCGGTTGCCGCAGCCGCCGCTGCCCGGCATGCCGCACCGGATGAACGGACCCGGATCCTGGAACTGGCGGCAGAATTACGCAGGCTTGGGGAGGCCGGGGAGCTGGAAAGGTTCCTCGACGCCGACGTCGAATTCCATACACTGCTGCTCCAGGCCAGTGGCAACGAGATGTTCTCTTCGCTGCAGAACGTGGTTGCAGAGGTTCTAACCGGCAGGACCAGGCAGGGCCTGATGCCGCCGAATCCGACGGAAGCTGCCCTGCAGGGGCACCTGCTGGTTGCCGAGGCCGTCGCTGCAGGGGATGACGGCGCTGCCTTAGCGCATATGACAGCCCTGTTGGAGGAAGTGCGGCAGGCCGTGGCCGGCTAGCGGCCGGAAACGGCACTGCCGCACTTCCCAGGAGCGGGACCTAGCGGGTCGGTTCCAGGTTGCTGTCCTCGGGGGTGACCACCTCGGCCGTGGCGGAGATGTTTTCCGCATCCACCATCCAGGCGTACTGCTCCAGCTTGGCGATGAAGCCGTGCAGGATGTCTGCGGTGGTCGGATCTTCCTCGTCCACCTGGTCATGGACGTCGCGCATCGTCTTGACGACGGCGTCGAGCATGGCGACCACGTGGGTCACGGTGTCGCGGGTGTCCACGAGGCCGGCGGGGAACGGCGGCAGGCTGGTGCCCTCGGCCACTGCCACGCTGCGCCCGTCCGGAACGGCCCGGAGGGCCCGCATCCGTTCTGCGAGCTCGTCGGCGAAGATGCGTGCGTCGTCGATGATCTCGTCAAGCTGCAGGTGCATGTCGCGGAAGTTCTTTCCCACCACGTTCCAGTGGGCCTGCTTGCCCTGCAGGTGCAGCTCGATCATGTCCACCAGAACGGCTTGCAGATTGGTGGTCAGTTCTTCAGATGCCTTCATGTTTTCCTCCACTGTTGACGAAAAATGAGTACTGAATGCACCCAGCACGTTTTCCGCCTCCGGATACTGTCCGGACCGGCGGCTTCGGCGGGTGGATTGTTCCCCAGCCTAACCCTGCAGCGCGGCCCCGGCCATAAGGGGACGGCTCACGGGAAAGCTACTATAAGCAACCTTACTTCCAGTTGAAGTGCCCTGTCCTCCTGTGTACGGTGAGGAAATCGGGGCTCCTGATCAAGGGGTGCCCGGCCAGACGCAGGATTCGCACTACCGGAGGGACAGCATGACCACCGTAGAAGAGTCGATCAACGTAGCAGTACCGGTGACCACGGCTTACAACCAGTGGACGCAGTTCGAGTCGTTCCCGCACTTCATGGGCGGGGTCGTCTCGATCACACAGGTTTCGGACACCACCACCCACTGGGTGACCAAGGTGGCCGGCGTCGAGCGGGAATTCGACACCGAAATCACCGAACAGCATCCGGACGAGCGCGTTGCGTGGAAGAGTACGGACGGCAAGTCCCATGCCGGCGTCGTGACCTTCCACCGCCTGGGCGACGCCGAGACGCGGGTGAGCGTGCAGCTGGACTGGGATCCGGAAACCTTCGTCGAGAAGCTGGGCTCCGTGGTCGGCGCCGATGACCGGCAGGTGAAATCGGACCTCGCCCGCTTCAAGGAATTCATTGAGAGCCGCGGCTCCGAGACCGGCTCCTGGCGGGGAAACGTCGACGCCCCCGGTAACGCGGCCACCGGAGCATCCGGCTCCGCCCCTGTGGGCCCGACCTCCACGGACACCTCACGGCTGGCTGCGGCACCCGATGCGGATCCGGCGATGGATGATCCGGAATCCGGCGGCCCCCGGGCCGGCCTCTAACCACTGAGGGATTTAAACAGGAACTGCGGATGCCTTGCCGGCATCCGCAGTTCCTGTTTAAGCGGCGTGGTCAGGCCGGATCCAGGTCCTTTACCGCCGGACCTTCCAGGAGTGCACCTTCTGCGCCGAAACGCGAGCCGTGCAGCGGGCAGTCCCAGGACTGCTCCGCGTCGTTCCAGTTCAGGACGCCCTTCATATGCGGGCAGATGGCCGATACCCGGCTGGTCTTGCCTTCCACCGTGCAGATTCCCACCGGCTTGCCGTTTTCCCGGGCCACCACGCCCTGTCCCTCCGGCGGTGCCTCGCCGGTGCTGGTGGCCAGTCCGGCCGCCCAGCCTGTGAGCATGGACAGTCCGACTTCGGCGTTGTCCCGCAGGGTGGAGGCAGCATCCAGCGGGGCTACCCGGGGCTTGTACAGCTCGCGGGCCCAGGGATTCTCGCCGCCGAGAATCTCGGCGCTCAAGGCGAGCGAGGCGGCTACCGCATTGGTCATACCCCACTTGTTGTAGCCGGTGGCGGCATAGATATTCGCCCCCATCAGCGGCAACTGCCCCACATAGGGCAGGCTGCGCGCCGGCGAGTAGTCCTGTGCCGACCAGGCAAAGCTCGCGGCGCTTCCCACGGCGAAGTTGTCCACCGTCCAGCCCACGAGGTCGTCAACCAGTTCCTGGGTGTGCTTCCTGCGTCCAACGGTGTGTCCGTTGCCGCCGGCCAGCAGATAGGAGATCCCATCCGACTCCGCCGTCCGCAGGGAGCGGGTGGGGGAATCGGCGGAGAGGTACATACCCTGCGGAACCGCGCCGGTGACCGGAAGGGCGACGGCGTAGGAACGTTCAGGCTTCAGGACGGCGAAGTAACCACCGCGGTCGAGGATCGGTATGCCGGTGGCCAGCACCAGATGCCGGGCAGCGACCTCGCCCTGGTTGGTGATGACCCTGATGCCGGCACCTTCCTCATGGCGGGCTCCGGTCACGCGGACGCCTTCGAAGAGGCTGCCGCCGTGCGCACGGTAATCCTTGGCCAGGCCGGCGAGCACCGTCATCGGGTGGATCTGTGCCTGGCCGCGCAGCCGCAGCGCACCCGTGGTTTCAAACGGCAGTTCAGTGTCCGTGGTGAACTCGACGTCGAGTCCGGCCGCCTGTGCGGCCTCGTGTTCCTTCCGCAGGCTCTTGAGTCCCTGCTCGGTAGTGGCGTAGGTGTAGGCGTCCCGCACCTCGTAGCCGATGCCGTTTTCATCGCAGAAGCGCAGCAGCCAGCTTTGCCCCTGGCGGTTGGCTTCCACGTACTGGCGGGCGATCTCCGCATTGTGGTGGGAGGTAATGCTGGACAGCTGTGTCCCCTGCAGGAGTGAGACCTTGGCGGTTGTGTTGCCTGTTGCCACGGCGCCTACCGTGCGTGCTTCCAGAATGGCCACCCGCTGTCCGCTCCGGGCCAGCAAGGCCGCGGTGGTCAGTCCGGTGAGCCCGGCACCGACCACCACGGTGTCATAGGCGACACCGGGGTCGAAGGGATCAGTGGGTATAACGGGCGCGGTTTCGAGCCATAGAGATTTCAAGTTGTCCTTCCCGCCAAGCTGACGAAGTGATGTGGGAGCCGCCTCGCTGAAAGTCAGTATGCTTCCCACCCTGCCCCAATTGTGCAACAGTTTAAAGTCCTGATCACCGATCCTCCCGGCCCGGTCTTCCGGTGCTGCGGAGCAGAGGAGTTGTCATGGCAAGCCCCAGTTACAGTTCCGGCGGCCTCACCGCACACCGGACCAGCGCACAAAAAGCGGCAATGGCCTTCGGGATTATTTTCCTGCTCATCGGCGTCCTGGGGTTCATTCCCGGGATTACCGCTAGCTACAGCCAGCTTTATTTCGCGGGTTACGCCTCGGAAGCTGCGCTTCTAGGCATTTTCCAGGTCTCGGTACTCCACAATGTGGTCCACATGCTGCTGGGATTTGCCGGGCTTGCCCTGGCGCGGAGGCATTCCACAGCCAAGCTCTATTTGCTGGGAGGCGGCATTCTTTACGCCGTGCTCTTCATCTACGGGCTGCTTATCCCGCTGGATTCAGACGCCAACTTTGTCCCGTTCAATACGGCGGATAACTGGCTCCACGCGGTTCTGGCGGTTGCCATGATCCTGCTCGGTATTTTCCTTGGCCGGCAGAGCGAATCGAGCTCCTACCGCAGCAACCCCAATCCCGGGGAAGGTTCGGTTCCCAATTAGGTTCCCGCCCGGAGCTGACCCTGCCGCATCCAGTGCGGATCCGGCGCTGGAATCCACCGTCCGCCCCGGTTAGCGTAGGAGCATGGACGCACAGGAAATTCAGCACCGGATCTCCGAACTCGTCGCCCAGGAGCAGAAGCTTCGTGAGGCTGACCCGGAACACCACGCGGCCGAACTGCGCCGGGTGGAAGAGCAGCTCGACCAGTACTGGGATCTGCTCCGCCAACGCCGTGCCAAGGCCGAGGCAGGGCAGGATCCGGACGAGGCGCAGGAACGGCCCGTTGGTGAAGTTGAGGGATACCGCCAGTAAGGACTAGGCCTTCGGTGCGGATGCGGCGCCGGAGGCTTTCGCTGTGCCGGCGCCGCCGGTGACCTGCCGCAGCAGAGTGGCTGCCCCAATGCTGCGCCGGAAGGGGCTTTCGCCGCGGAAGGTTTCCCCGAGGGCCCAGATCACCAGGCAGCCCTTGCTGAGGGTCCTCAAGAGTCCAGCGTTGCGGGGCGTCAGCGCCATCATGGACGCAGCACCGAACGCCGCCCAGCCGATAAGCGGTCCGTTGGGCACCTTCACAACGGTCTGCCGTCCGAAGGGGTCCGTGAAGAAATTGCGAGAGGCCATGATGTTCAGGCGCCTTTCCGGGTTTTAGCTGGACTCTTTGAGGCCGCTGTCTTGGATTTGGCGGGAGCCTTCTTGGCGCCGTCGTCCTTGGTGCCGGCCGGCGCTTCGCCGGACCCGCTCTTCTTTCCACGGTTTTTCTCTACGCTGCGGCGCAGTGCCTCCATCAGGTCCAGCACCTTGCCGCCCTCATCCTCTTCGGATTCTCCGCCGAAGGTCTCCTCCGTGTCGAGCGAATCACCCTGTTCGAGCTTCGCGTCGATGAGGGTTTTGAGCTGCTCCTGGTAGTCGTCGGTGAACTCCGAGGGATCGAAATCTCCGCTGAACGAGTCGACGAGGGCCGCGGACATCTCCAGCTCCTTCGCGGAGATCCGCACCTTTTCATCCAATGAGGGGAAACTGGCGTCCCGGACCTCGTCCTCCCACAACAGGGTCTGCAGGGTCAACACGTCGCCGCGCACCCGAAGGGCACCCAGCCGGCTCTTCTGCCGAAGGGAGAACTGCACAATCGCCGTCCGGTCGGTGTCCTCCAGGGTCCGCCGCAGCAGTACGTAGGACTTTGTCGACTTGGAATCCGGCTCCAGGTAGTACGTGCGGTCAAACAGGATGGGATCCACCTGCTCGCTGGGCACGAATTCCACGACGTCGATTTCCCGGCTTTTTTCCACGGGAAGGGAAGCCAGGTCCTCGTCGGTGAGGACGACGGTCTGCTCGCCGTCGTCGTAGGCCTTGGCAATGTCCTTGTATTCCACCACCTCGCCGCAGATTTCGCAGCGGCGCTGATAGCGGATGCGCCCGCCGTCCTTGCCGTGCACCTGGTGAAGGCTGACATCGTGGTCCTCGGTGGCGGCGTAAACCTTGACCGGCACATTGACCAGCCCAAACGCAATTGCGCCTTTCCAGATCGCTCTCATGTCATCCAGTGAACACTAGATTCCGGTTCCGTTGCCAGAGTCGGGTTTGCCTGCCCGTGCCTCCTGCAGATGTTCCCACAGCAGCCGGTACACCCGCGGATCGGAGAAATAGGCGGTGTGGGACTCGGGAAAGGGCGTGGCGGAGTCCACCTTGCGGTCGAACACATTGGCCTCCCGGCCGGCGAAAACCCGTTCGGCGCAGAACGAGAGCAGATCACGCTCGTCCCAGAAGTTCAGCCAGGGCAGGGCCGGTCCCGCACCGCCGCGGCCGGGCCCGAGGTAGGCCAGGGCATCCAGGAGGTAAAACCACGGAGCGGGGGACCCGAGGGTGACCAGCAGGTCCACCCGGAGGCCAGCCGCCTCGGGGGAACTGAGCAGGTCAACGGCTGCAACGGAGCCGAGGCTGTGCCCGAGGATCACCACCGGCGCATCCTGGTCCGTGCTGCGCAGGGCGTCCGCGATGCGGGCGCGGGCGGCGTCCCCCTGCCGAAGGTAGAAGGCGACCTTGGCGAAGAATCCGCTGCCTGCGTCGGTCAGCCGGATCCGGTGCCGGACACCGGCGTCAGTGAGTGCACCCAGAATCAGATCCTGCAGTGTCTCCCCAAGGAACGCGGTATCGGGCACCGCGGGCCCGGCGGAGGCAGGCACGGCCGGTCCCACCGGACCTGCAGCGCCCAGATCCATGGCGAAAAGGGCCAGGGCAAGGGAAGCGTCGGACACTCCGGGTGGATCTTCAGCCGAATACCGCGGAGGCAGTGCCGGCACAATATCGACGTCAAGGGGAGCGGCAGCGGCCCAGTCGACCGGAAGTACCCGGTAGTCGGACAGCCCGCGCACCTGCTGCACCTGTTCCCGCACCAGGTCCGCAAGCTGCGGGTTGGGCCGGCCCGTGCCAGGGAGGAAAACCAGGGTTCCGGGTTTCTCCTGCGGGCCCAGGGGTGGGGGCTCCACGGCTGCCTCCTTCGCTGCTGCGCCGTTCCCGGATGGCCTGAGGCCTCCCGCAGGCGCTGATACGGACACCTTCACATGCCGCGCGCCGGGCCGCCAGTGGGGCGCATCCAGTCAGCCGCGCTGGCCGCCGAGCCACCGGGCGGATAATGGTGCAGTGGAGGAAAGGCGGGCCGTGGAAACCAATACACCCGATACCGGGCCTGCCCGGGCCGAACTGTCGGTGGGACAGGTGGCCGAACGCAGCGGGGTCAGCGTATCCGCGCTGCACTTCTACGAACGCCAGGGACTGCTCTCCAGCCGGCGGACGCAGGGAAACCAGCGCCGCTATGACCGTTCGGTGCTGCGCCGGGTGGCGGTCATCCGCGCCGCTCAGCAGGCCGGGATCCCGCTGGCCGTGATCAACCGAGCCTTTGCCGAACTGCCCCCGGACGGAGTGCCGGACCAGGCCGACTGGCAGCGCCTCTCGGCGGCCTGGCAGCAGGAGCTCGATACCCGCATCCGGCACCTGGAGGCGCTGCGCGACCGCCTGGGCGGCTGCATCGGCTGCGGCTGCCTTTCGCTGGCCCAATGCCGGTTCGTCAATCCCGAGGATTCCGGCTCGGGAACGGGTGCCCGGGCGTTCGACGTCTAACCACGGATTTGACCTCAACATTGGTTGAGGTTTTAGCGTTGAGGGATGCCCTTGATGGGTTGGCCCGTGAGAGGACACTAATGACGCGGAATACGGCTCTGTGCGAGCGGAATGTAACGGATGCATTCAAGGACGCCTTCCGGGCGCATCCGGCGGGTGTCGCCATCATTACGGCCGACGGCGGCAGCGGCCCGGTGGGCCTGACCGCGTCCTCGGTTTCCTCCGTGTCGGCAGAACCGCCGATCCTGTCCTTTTCCCTGGCGTCGACGCACGGAACGGCGGGTGTGATTGCCGGTTCCCCTACCGTCGTCGTGCACCTGCTGGGCGCAGAAAACGCCGCACTTGCCGCCCTCTTCGCCCGCCAGGGCGCAGACCGGTTCGGCGCCACGCGGACCCGGACCCTGCCCGGCGGGGAGCCGGTCCTGGAAGAGGCGCCGGTGGCGCTCCTGTGCCGGGTCGACGGCAGGGTTCCGGTGGGCAGCTCCATCCTGATTGCCGCCACCGTCCTGGAGATTATCCCCGGCAGCACCGGCCAGGACCCGCTGGTCTACCACAACCGGACCTATCACCGCCTGGGCAGGCACTCCGCGCTGGGCGAGTCGGGTCGCGTCGCAGGCGGAAGCGGGGAATAGCGCATAATCGGGTACGGACCCGTTCGGCGACCGCCGGCGGGAAGAACCCACCAGGAGGTACGGCGATGGCAAAGAAAAAACTCAAGGACCTGAGCAGCGGACAGAAAAAGGGCCTGGGAGTCCTGACCGGAGTCCAGTTCCTGCTGGCCGGGGCTGCGCTGCGGGATCTCCGCCGCCGTCCGAAGGACCTCATCCGCGGCAGCCGTGGATGGTGGATGGCCGCCTGCGGCATCAACTTCGCCGGACCCATTGCGTACTTCCTCTTCGGCCGCCGGTCAGCCTAGGCATGGTGCGGCCCCGGACCTCCGGTACTGCCGGAACCAAACCGCCCGTCCTTGACCCGGTCCGCCTGCAGGGCCTGACCCCGGGTGCAGACTTCCCGGTCGGCAGCCATCAGGAAGCATTGGCCTACAACGGGGATTCCTTCGCGGGACTTGAGCTGCGCGGAGCGGTGTTTTCAGAGTGCAGCCTCACCGGGGTGTCCCTGGACAACGCCGATCTCACCGCTGCCCGGTTCCTGGAATCCACCCTGGAGAACCTCTATGCCCCGGTGCTGCGGGCTGCCAGGAGCACTTTCCGGGACGTGGAAATCTCTAATCCGCGGCTCGGCTCCGCGGAGCTGTACGGCGGCGCCTGGAACTCGGTCCGGGTGGACGGCGGCAAGCTGGATTTCCTGAACCTGCGCGGCTGCACGCTGACCAACGTGTTGTTCTCCAACTGCATCATCGGTGAACTGGACCTGGACGGCGCGCGGTTGAACCGGGTTGCCTTCCGGAACTGCCGGATCGACTCCCTGCTGCTGGGCAGCGGCGGCACAGCCGTGGATGCGGACCTGCGCGGGTCCGCATTCCGGAGTATCACCGGACTGGCCGGCCCCAAGGGATTCACCGTGGACGAGGAGCAGCTTTTGCTGCTGGCTCCGCTGCTCGCCGACCAGCTGGGCCTTCGGGTGGAAGCCTAGGGCTGCTGCCCGGCGTACTGGTCCCAGGGGATGTTCCAGTCACCGTAGCCGTCGTGGATGGGAACGGGACCGGCTTCGGTGTTCAGCACCTGCACCACGTCACCGGCGTCGAAGTTGTCGTAGAAGTACTTGGCACCCTCGGCGGACATCCCCACGCAGCCGTGCGAAACGTTGATCCGCCCCAGGGCGCCCAGTGCGCCGTCGAGCGCCTGGTGGACAAAGACGCCGCTGTTGGTCAGGCGGCTGGCCCAGGAGGCGTCGAACGGTTCGTAGTAGTCCGGGTCTCCGGGCTTCAGCCCGATGGACTCGGCGCGGAAGGGCAGCTTCTCATGCTGGCTGACCACCACCTGGTAGCCGGAGGGCGAAGGCCAAGTGGGTTCGCCGAGGGTCACCGGGAAGGTCCGGACCAGCTGCCCGTCCATAAACACCTGCATGGTCTTCGTGTAGTTGTCCACCACGGCCAGTCGGGTGTTGTGGGTATTGAAGGTGCGGGTTTCGTTGAAGTTGCCGATCATGCCGTTGCCAAAGTCCACGCCGAACAACTGCATGTCCACCGTGACGGCACTGTTGGCGGCCCAGAAGGTTTCCGGCCGGTAGCGGACGTGCTGGTCGGTGAGCCAGAAGAAGGCGCCGGTCTGCCCCGAAGTGCTGGTGATCTTGATGGCCTGCTCGACTGCGTCCTTGTTGGTGACCGGTTCGCTGAAGGTGATGTCGATGGGCTGGCCGACGCCCACGCTGGCGGCGTCCTGCGGATACATAAACGCGTTGGCTTCATTGGCGGGCAGTACCGTTTCGAATCCCTGCCTGCGGGTGGTTTCCTTGCCGGCGGTGTCGGTGAGCACCACGTCCATGCGGTACTTGGTGTTGAAGGCCAACGGGGCGCCTGCGGTCCAGACGGCTTTGTCGGCGGCCAGGATGCCCGGCACGGTGTCGCCACCGGACTGGGGCTTCAGGATGACCTGATTAATAACCGCATTGGTGGCGGTTACGGAGGGAAGCACCGCTGGATTCACACCCACGGCGCCGTCACCCGGCGTCGTGGTGATGGACACCGGAGCAGCCTTCACCGAGGGTGACTCCGACGGACCGGAGGAAGCGGAGGAATCGGACCCGGACGAGCCGAGGATGCCGGTGGCGAAGGCGGCACCGATGCCGCCGCCCAGAACGAGCACCACGGCAATTGCCGCGGCTATCAGCCCTTTACGGCTCTTTGTGTCCTGCACAGCCAAGTCCCCTCAAAGTACAAGCCGGGCCGTCGTGGATGACGGAAACCGGCATGATCGCAGTTGGGCCGGCTGGTCCGGCGCAAGTGTCCTACCGATGATATTAGATCCTTGGGAACTCTCGGACGCCGTTACGGAATTGTCGCCTAACCCGCGGCTGCCGGTCCCGCAGGTGGTGCCAGGCGGGCTGCCTGCCGGGTGATGTTCTTCGCCATGGAGGGAAAGATCAGCCCGTGGAAAGGGGCAATCAGCCACCAGTACAGCTTCCCGCCCAGCCCCTTGGGGAAGTAAATGGCCCGCTGCCGGTAGAGGCTGCCGCCGTCGCCATCCGGGTCCACCCGCATCTCCAGCCAGGCCTTGCCCGGCACCCGCATCTCGGCGCGCAGCCGCAGCAGCGTGCCGCGCTCCAGCAGTTCCACCCGCCACCAGTCCACCACGTCACCGGTGAACAGTGTGGTGGGATTGCGCCGGCCGCGCGTGAGGCCCGCTCCGCCCACGGTCTTGTCGAGCACCCCGCGGATCGCCCAGGCCATCGGCAGGGAATACCAGCCGTTCCGGCCGCCCACCCCCTCGATGACCTGCCAGACGGCGGCCGGGTCCACCGGCGCACGGCGCTGCCGGGCATCCACATATACCGTCTGGCCGGCCCAGTCCGGGTCGCTCGGCAGGGGATCCGAGGCTAGATCGGACGACGCCGACGCGCTGGCCCAGGTGGTCTCGACCTCGCCGCGCTTCTCCTTGCCCAGCGCCCGGCTGACGGCACCGCGGTAGTCCGTCAGCCCGCCGTCGGGCAGCGGCACGTACCGGTCAATGTCATGTTCCTTCGCGACGGCGTCGTGCTGCAGGGACTCGACGAGCGGCAGTGCCATGGCACGCGGAATAGGAGTCACCAGGGACACCCAGTGTCCGGCCAGCCGCGGAGCGGGCAGCGGAAGGGCGTAGATGCGGCGCCGGGGCAGCCCGGCCTCTTCGGCGTAGCCGTTCATGATCTCGGCGTAGGTGAGGACTTCGCGTGCTCCGATGTCGAAGGTGCGGTTCACCTCGCCGGGGATGTCCACGGCCCGCACCAGATAATGCAGCACATCCCGGACGGCAATCGGTTCGATCCGGCGCCGCACCCAGCTGGGGGCGGGCATCACGGGCAGTGTCTCGGTGAGGTGCCGGATCATCTCGAAGGACGCAGACCCGGACCCGATCACGACGCCGGCCTGAAACACCACCGCCGGCACCTCGCCTTCAAGGAGGATGCGTCCCACCTCGGTCCGGGATTTCATGTGGGGCGACAGCTCACCTTCGGGATGCAGGCCACCGAGATACACGATCCGTTTCACCCCCGCTTCCGCTGCGGCGTCGGCCACCAGGTGGGCAATCGCGGATTCCTGGTTGCTGAAACCCTTGCCGGATGCCATGGAGTGCACCAGGAAATACAGGGTGTCTATGCCGGTGAACGCCGACGCAGCGGAGTCCCGGTCCGAGAGGTCGCCCTGGACGATTTCGACGTCGGATGCCCAGGGCACGTCGGAGAGCTTTTCGGGGGAGCGGGCCAGGACCCGGATACAGTGGCCGTCCTCGAGCAGCAGCGGGACGAGCCGCCCGCCGATATAGCCGGTGGCACCCGTGACCAGGATCTGCTGGCGTTCTGTCATTTTCCCAACATACACACGCACCGGCACCGACGGTCAGGGCCGCGGAAGGTTCAGCGTCGAACGCCTGGAACTGCGGCGCCCGGCCAGGATACCCGGCCTATTCATAAGCCCCCTGATGAAATACTGGCGTTTGTCCGGTATCCCGGTAAGACTAGGGGGCATGGCGACAGGTGGAGGCAGCAAGCAGGAAACCGTCAGCGTGGAGGGCCACCGGCTCCGCTTGACCAACCTGGACAAGGTTCTTTATCCGGAAACGGGGACCACCAAGGCAGACGTGATTTCCTACTACGCTGCCGTGGCGGACTACATGCTGCCGCACTCGCGCAACCGTGCGGCCACGCGCAAGAGGTGGGTGCATGGAGTGGGCACGCCTGAGCACCCCGGCCAGGTGTTTTTCCAGAAGAATCTCGAGGACTCCGCACCATCCTGGGTGAAGCGGTTCCCGATCGAACACAAGACCTCCACCAATATTTATCCGGTGGTGAATGACCTGGCCACGCTGACCTGGCTGGCTCAATCCGCCGCCCTGGAAATCCATGTGCCGCAGTGGCAGTTCGGGCCGCGCGGCAGGATCGGCAACGCTGACCGGATGGTCCTGGACCTCGACCCCGGCGACGGCGTGGGGCTGGCGGAGTGCGCCGAAGTGGCCCGCCTGGCCCGGTCCATTCTGCAGGACATGGGCCTGGACGCCCGGCCGGTGACCAGCGGCTCCAAAGGCATCCATCTCTACGCCGCGCTGGACGGCAGCCAAAGCTCCGACGACATCAACGCCGTGGCCCATGAGCTGGCCCGCGCCCTCGAAGCCGACCATCCGGACCTGGTGGTCAGCGACATGAAGAAAACTCTCCGCAAGGGCAAGGTGCTGGTGGACTGGAGCCAGAACAACGGCAACAAAACCACCATCTGCCCCTACTCCCTGCGGGGCCGGTTTACCCCAACGGTCGCGGCGCCGCGCACCTGGGCGGAACTCGAGGATCCGGACCTGGCGCAGCTGGATTACCAGGACGTGCTGGACCGGATCAAGGACGGCGACCCGCTGGCCGGCATGGAGAGCGGCGCCTTCGAGGAGGAGTCGCTGGAGGAGGCAACGGAGGAATCCGGTGCGGCATCCGAAGAGGTCCGGTCTGCGGGCGGCGCCGACCGGCTAACCAAATACCGGAGCATGCGGGACGCCGCGAAGACACCGGAACCGGTTCCCGAGGAGCCTTCCACTCCCTCTGAAGGCAACAGCTTCGTCATCCAGGAACACCATGCCCGCCGGCTGCACTGGGATTTCCGGCTGGAGCACGACGGCGTGCTGGTGTCCTGGGCGTTGCCGAAAGGGCCGCCGTCGACCTCCGGAAAGAACAACCTGGCCGTGCAGACCGAAGATCATCCGCTGGATTACGGGAAGTTTGAGGGACATATTCCCAAGGGGGAATATGGCGGCGGCGACGTGACCATCTGGGACCACGGCACGTATGAACGCGAAAAGTGGCGTGACGGCAAGGAAGTTATTGCGGTGCTGCACGGCCAGCCCGACGGCGGCCTGGCCCGCGACGGCGCCGCCGACCGCCGCTTCGCGCTGATCCACACCGGCTCGGGCGGCGACAAGGCCAACAACAACTGGCTGATCCACCTCATGAAGAACCAGCCGAAGCCGGGCGAAAAAGGCAATGAGCCGGAGGACAACCCCACCCCGGCCGCCGGGACCTCGCCCGCGAAAGCGGAGACAGCGGAGACACCGGAGACACCGGAGGGCAGTGTGGCCGCGGCGGCCCGGGCCCAGACGGCCACTGCCACAGCCGGAGCAAAAACCTCCCCGGTGGACACCACCGCCGCGGCCCGGGATGCGGACGCTGCGTCGGTGCCGACGGTTGAGCCGATGCTGGCAACACTCGGCACCCGGGCGGAAATCAACGACGACGACGAGTGGGCTTTCGAGATGAAGTGGGACGGCGTGCGCGCCGTCGTTACGGTCACTCCCGAGGGAACCCGGCTGCTCTCGCGCAACGGGAACGACATGACCGCCGCCTATCCGGAACTGCAGGACCTCAGCGCGCACCTCAACGGGGAGCGGGCCGTACTGGACGCCGAAATCGTCGCCATCAACAAGGCGGGCCGGCCGGACTTCGGGTTGCTGCAGCCCCGCATGCACCTGACCAAACCCAGGGAAATCACGGCTGCGGCCGAACGTACGCCGGTGCACCTGATGGTTTTCGACCTGCTGTGGCTGGACGGAAACTCCCTGGCAGACCTCAGCTATGTCCAGCGCCGGGAAATCCTGGAATCAGCGGTGGAAGCCACGCCGGACGGGCATGTCCAGGTGCCGCCGGTCCTGGACATGTCCATGGACGAGGCGGTGGCTTCCAGCAAGGAACTTGGGCTGGAAGGGGTGATGGCCAAACGCCGCACCAGCACCTATTCCCCGGGCCGGCGCTCCAAGAACTGGTTGAAGCTGAAGAACCAGCTCACGCAGGAAGTGGTCGTGGTGGGCTGGCGGCCGGGGCAGGGAAACCGGCAGAACAAGGTCGGCTCCCTCCTGGTCGCCATTCCAGAGGGTGTGGACCTGAAATACATCGGACGCGTGGGGTCCGGCCTGAGCGAGAAGGACCTCGCCCTGATCGGTCCGCGCCTGAAGAAAATGTCCCGCAAGACCGCGCCGCTGGACGATGTGCCGGCAGCGGATGCCTCCGACGCCCAGTGGGTACGCCCTGCACTGGTGGGCGAAGTAACCTTCTCCGAACGCACCGGCACCGGAAAACTGCGCCATCCCGTCTGGCGCGGCCTGCGCCCGGACAAGAAACCGTCCGACGTCGTGGTTGAGGGCGCCTAGCAACCAACAGCGACACCGGCTGGAAAGGATCCCGAGATGACTGACACCAGCGCCACCATGCACAACCGCATCCCCGGTACCGAGCCGCACCCCGACAGCGCCCTGGACGGGGTGGATGCCTGGTGGCGGGCAGCGAACTACCTTTCCGCCGGGCAGATCTACCTCCGGGACAATCCGCTGCTGCGCCGGCCACTGGAGAAAGCCGACGTCAAGGCGCGGCTGCTGGGCCACTGGGGCACCACTCCCGGCCTGAACTTCATTTACGCCCACCTGAACCGGCTGATCCGTGAGCAGAAACGGAACGTCCTGTTTATTACCGGCCCCGGGCACGGCGGTCCCGCCAATGTGGCGAATGCCTGGCTGGAGGGTACCTACTCGGAGATCTACAGCCATGTGGGCCGGGATGAAGAGGGGCTGCGCACCCTGTTCCGGCAGTTCTCCTACCCCGGCGGCATTCCCAGCCACGCGGCACCGGAAACGCCCGGCTCCATCCACGAGGGCGGGGAACTGGGCTACTCCCTGGCCCACGCGTACGGTGCGGTCTTCGATAACCCGGACCTGGTGGCGGCCACGGTGATTGGCGACGGCGAGGCCGAAACGGGTCCGCTGGCCGCCAGCTGGCATTCCAACAGCTTCCTTGACCCGGCGGTGGACGGGGCGGTGCTGCCAATCCTGCACCTGAACGGCTACAAGATCGCCAACCCCACCATCCTGTCCCGGATGCCCGAAGAACAGCTGCTGAAACTGCTCGAAGGCTACGGCTACCGGCCCTATGTAGTGACCGTGGAGGACCCCCATGCCGTCCGGCAGGCCCACGAGGACTTTGCCGCCGTACTGGAGACCTGCCTGGCGGAAATCACCGCCATCCAGGAGCCGTACCGCACCGGCGAAAAAACGGCGGTACCGCCGGATGTCCCCGGCGCCGGCGCAATGGAGCAGCACGCGCCGCGCTGGCCGATGATTGTGTTCCGGTCACCCAAGGGGTGGACCGGTCCCGCCGTCGTCGACGGACTGCAGGTCGAGGGCACCTGGCGGGCGCATCAGGTACCGCTGTCCGAAATCCACGACAACCCCGGCCATCTGGCCCAGCTGCAGGAGTGGCTGCAGTCCTACCGTCCCGGGGAACTGTTCGACGCCGAGGGCCGGCTCGTGGAAGGAATCGCCGCGCTGGCCCCGGAGGGAGACCTGCGGATGAGTGCGACGCCGTATGCCAACGGTGGGCGCCTGCTGCAGGACCTGCACCTGCCGGAGTACGCAGACCATGCGGTGAAAATCGATCATCCCGGCTCGGAACGGGTCAGCCCGATGTTCAACCTGGGCGGTTACCTGCGCGAAGTGATCCGGAAAAACCCGTCCAACTTCCGGATCTTCGGCCCGGATGAGACCGCTTCCAACCGGCTGCAGGCCGTGTACGACGTCACCGACAAGGCCTGGCAGCAGCGCATCGATGAACTGGACGAGCACCTGGCCCGCAGCGGCCGGGTGGCCGAGGTGCTCAGCGAACACCTCTGCGAGGGCTGGCTGGAGGGCTACCTGCTGACCGGCCGGCACGGCGTGTTCAACTGCTACGAAGCCTTCGTGCACATTGTGGACTCCATGTTCAACCAGCACGCCAAGTGGCTGAAGGTCAGCCGCGGGCTGAGCTGGCGCCAGCCGGTCGCTTCGCTGAACTACCTGCTTTCCAGCCACGTCTGGCAGCAGGACCACAACGGGTTCTCGCATCAGGACCCCGGTTTTATTGACCATGTGGTGAATAAAAAGGCCGACGTCATCCGGGTCTACCTGCCGCCGGACGCCAACACCCTGCTGGCCGTGGCCGGGAACATCCTGGACAGCCGGGACCGGGTCAACGTAGTGGTTTCCGGCAAGCAGCCGGCCCCGGTCTGGCTGGATCCGGAGCAGGCGCTGCTGCATGTGGAGCGCGGCATCGGCATCTGGGACTTCGCCGGCAGTGAAGGATCCGGTCCGGGCACCCGGCCCGATCCCGACGTCGTGATGGCCTGCGCCGGCGACGTGCCCACCCTGGAAACCGTCGCCGCCGCGGCGCTGCTGAAGGAACAGCTCCCGGACCTGAGAATCCGGGTGGTCAACGTGGTGGACCTGATGGGGCTGCAGGATCCGCGCGAGCACCCGAACGGGCTGTCCGACCGGGATTTCGACACCCTGTTTACGCAGGACCGCCCGGTGATTTTCGCGTATCACGGCTATCCCTGGCTGATCCACCGCCTGACCTACCGGCGCACCAACCACGACAACCTGCACGTGCGCGGCTACAAGGAGGAAGGCACCACCACGACGCCGTTCGACATGGCCATGCTGAACCAGATCGACCGGTTCCAATTGGCCATCGATGTGCTGGACCGGGTAGCGTCGTTGGGATCGACGCAGGCGTCCTTCCGGCAGCATCTGCAGGACGAACGGGCACGTGCCCGGCAGTACACCCGCGACGAAGGGCAGGATCCGCCGTACATCACCGGCTGGAACCTGCAGGAAGCAGAGCAGGACACGCCCGGCTAGGTTTTGCGGCCAGCCAGGCGCGGTACGCATACGCTTCGGCGCCACCCGTGGGGGAATGGGCGCCGTGGAAAAAGTACGATCCATCCATCGAAGGAGAGTTCATTGACCACTGATCAGACGAGCCTTGTAGTTTCCCGGGTCATCGACGCCTCGGCAGCCGACATCTTCAACCTGTTGTCCAACCCCGAGCGCCACCACGAGCTGGACGGCTCCGGCATGGTGGTCTCGGACGAGAAGACCGACCGCATTACGGCTTCCGGCCAGGTCTTCAAAATGAACATGCACAACGAAAAAATGGGCGACTACCAGACGGAAAACCACGTCACGGGGTACGACCACAACAAGCTGCTGGCCTGGCAGACCGCCCCGGCCGGCACCGAGCCCAAGGGCTGGCAGTGGGTCTGGGAACTGCAGGCCGAGGGCGCCGACTCCACCGAGGTCACCCTGACCTACGACTGGTCCCACGTCACCGATAAGGAAACCCTGAAGAAGGTTTCCTTCCCGATGGTGTCCAAGGATGACCTCGAGGATTCGCTGAACAAGCTCGCCGCAGCGGTTTCGGGCGTTTAAGGGCTTTTTAGAACGTACGACGGCGGCCGGTGCCTTCCTTCGGGGAGGCGCCGGCCGCCGTCGTTGTAGGGTGGCGCAATGCGTGAAGGAACACTGATCCGTGAAGCCACTCCGCTGGATGTCCCTGCCTTGGCGCGCCTGCGGGCGGTGTGGGCGGCCGAGGCGGGCGGGGACAGCCCGGTTGATGCGGGCTTCGTCAAGGAGTTCAGCCTCTGGTTGGCAGCCAACCCGCGCACGTTCTTCGTCGCCGAAGCGGAGGCAGGCGGGCCCCTGATCGGCATGCTGAACCTGTCGATCTTCGAGCGCATGCCGAAGCCGGGCAAACCGGCATCACTTTGGACCTATGTGGCCAACGCCTACGTGCTGCCCCCGCACCGCAATACGGGTGTGGGGAGCGCGCTGCTGACGGCGGCACTTGAGTATTCGCGGGGGATCGGGGCAGTGCGGGTGGTCACCTCGCCCTCGCCGGCGTCGAAGAACTTCTACGTGCGGAATGGTTTTGAGCCCGCCGAGGAACTGGCCGTCTACCGGTTCTGACCATCGCAGGACCGGAAAACAACGACGGCGGCCGGCACCTTCCGTAGGGAAGGCACCGGCCGCCGTCGTGCGCCTGGATAACCGGGCGGATCAGCGGGGATTAGACCGCGGACCAGCCGCCGTCGGAGGGCAGGATGGCGCCGTTGATGTTTACGCCGTCGTCGCTGAGCAGGAACGTGATGGAGGCCGCGAGGTCCTCCGCCGAGGCCAGGCCGGGAATGTTCACGCGGGCCGGGGACAGGCGGGCCTCGCCGTACTCGCTGGTCTTGCCGCCCATCGGAATACCGGTCGCGACGCCGCCCGGAGCTACGGCGTTTACACGTATGCCTTCCTTGGCATACATGAACGCGGTGCTGCGGGTGATGCCTACGACAGCGTGCTTGGAGGCGGTGTAAGCCACGCCCGAAGCGGAGCCACGCAGGCCGGCTTCGGAGGTGATGTTCACGATCGAACCCTTACGTGCTTCGAGCATGGTCGGCAGCACCGCGCGGGTCAGGCGCATCACGCCCTCCACGTTGACGGCGAAGATCTTCTGCCACATGGCATCGGAGACCTCATGCAGCGGGGAGAAGTCGTCATTGATGCCGGCCACGTTGGCCAGGCCGTCAATCTTGGAGCCGGAAGCGGCCATGATGCGGTCGATGGCAGCGGCGTCGGTCAGGTCGCCTGCAACCGGAACAATGGCCTCGCCCAGTTCTTCGGCGAGTTCCTTGATGCGGCCCTCGGCGATGTCGACGGCAATCACGCGGCCGCCTTCGCGGGCAATGCGGCCGGCGGTGGCGCGGCCGATGCCGGAACCGGCGCCGGTGACGATCACGGTGCGGCCTGCGAAGCGGCCCTCAACGGTCGGGAGGACGGTTTCGGCGATCTCGGGCATCACGCCGCCGTTTGCCTGCTTCACGAGTTCATCCACGGCAGCCTGCGGGAACTTGCCCTGGCTGAGGTCAACGAGCTGCTGCAGCTTCATGGTCAGGGCGGGGCCGAGCGTGTTCTCGTCGCTTCCAGCCTGCGCGAGGAAACCGCGGATGGCGGGGCCGCCGGCGGGGTGGTCGAGCCACTGCTGGACGGTGTTCTGGGCGGTGATGGGCGAATTGGCCACGAACCGGTCCTTTCGATCGGAGCAGCGGCCGTAATCTGCGGCCGCCGGTACCGGCAGCTCGCCACGATGGTTACACGTGTAAGTTGCCTGTATCGTCAGACTACCGGAGAAATCTCCAATGGATAAGGGCTGACGCCGTCGTGTTTGGACGGGCTGCCACCGGCAAAGGCGAAAGAGGGACGTCAATGAACCGCAGGGTCACGTCCACCGACGTCGCGCAGGCGGCAGGGGTCTCCCGTGCCACCGTCAGCTACGTGCTGAATGGACGTACCGGGCAGGGCATCTCGGCGGCCACGCGGGACCGGGTGCTGGCCGCCGCGCGGGACCTGGGCTACGCGCCGTCGACCGCTGCCCGCACCCTGCGCCGCGGCCGCAGCGACCTGGTCCTGATGCTGCTGCCGCCCGAACCGCTGGGTCGGGCGCTGGCGATTCTGATTGACGCCGCTTCCGAGGAAGTCGAACGGCAGGGGCTGCGGCTGGTGGCGCACCGGCTGCCCCGGCAGGGCGGAGCCGTTTCGCTGGTGCATTCGCTGGCCCCGGCGGCTCTGATCCTCGTCACTCCGCTCCCGGAGCCGGAACTGGCCGCCCTTGCGGACGCCGGTATCCGGGTTGCGTCCCTGCACCAGGCCCAGGATGATCCCCTGGCGCCGGACCTCGGCATCGGTGCGCGGCAGGTACAGCACCTGGCCGACGCCGGCCATCAGCGGATCGGCGTGGCGGTGCCGCCGGAGTCCGGTTACGCCTGGCGGGTGGACGTCCGGCTGGCCGCCATCGCGGACGCGTGCGCGCGGCTTCGGCTTCCTCCCCCGGTGGTCGCTCGGCTGGGCCTGGACGCAGGGGAGGCCGCCGACGTCGTCGCCCGTTGGCTCGATGGGCCGGAGCCGGTGACCGCGGCCTGCGCGTTCGACGACGAACACGCCTTCGCGCTGCTGGCCGGCCTGGCGGCAAACGGCCGGACGGCACCACGGGACCTCGCGGTGATTGGGGCCGAAGACATTCCGCTGGCGTCGCTGGCAGTGCCGCCGCTGACCACCGTGTCGGTGGATGCCCGCTCCCTGGGGCAGCGGTTTGCGCGGATGGCGGTGGCATCGGTGGATGCGGCGCAGGACCTGCCGGAGAACGGGGCGGGGGCCAGTGGGGAGCCGGACCCGGCCCTGCCGCCCGTCCGCCTGGTGCGGCGGGCTTCGGCCTGACCCGGAAGGCCCGCGTCAGCCGTGCGGCCAGTCGGCGACGGCCTGCGCCACGGCCTTCTGTTTGGCCGGGGAGATCCGTTCCACCAGATCGATGACCGGTTCCGGGGTGGCCCGCGAGGTGCGGGGGAGCCGCCAGGTACCCACCACCACGCCGTCGTCCAGGATTGCCGGGCGGAAGACTCCGTTGCCACCCGGGACAATTGCCGCCAGCATGGCCGGGCCGGCGACCAATGAACGGTCCGCATAACCAAGGATCCATTCGTCGAATGCCGGCACCAGGGTTACACCGGACGGACCCGGGATCTCCGGATCGCCGATGATCCACGCCGGCGTGCCGTCGACTTCCACCTGGACCAGGTCCTCGACCCCGGCTGCAGCCTTACGCACCACGGTTTTGGGCAGCTTGGTCCACCACGCCACATCCGCCTCGGTCACCGGACCGCGCGCCAGCACAAAGCCGCGCAACACAGCTGAGAGTTCGGCGCCGGCAGGGGCGCCGGAATCGCCCGGCGCGCCGGCTGCCGTGAGGGTGAGGAGTTGTTCGGTGCCGGTCTCGGAAAACCGCCCCCAGTGTGCCAGGCCTTCCACCGACAAGTGCATCAGCAGGTGGTATCCCCGGCCGTCAGCCGTCTCGATGCCCGCTTCTGACCACAGTTCCAGCACCTCAGCCCGCCGCAGGGGACGCTTCCCCAGGGCCTCCAGGAGGATTTCCCGGCCCTTTGAAAGCACCACCTCGTCGAGGCCGAGCTCGGCCCGGCGCCGGGCAGCCATGTTGCGGGTCCGCTCCGCGGTGAAGGACAACAGCGTCGCCAGGTGTTCCGGGGTGGTGGCAAAGAGGGTGCCGCGCATCGGCCAGCTGCGCACCAGCTCACCGCGGTCGAACGCGTCCCGGACGTCCTGGACCGTGGTGCCGGGGCGCGAGCGGATGGCAATGGCCCGGAGCACGGCGGGCAGGTCCTGGCCCTGCAGTGCGACAGCACGGCGCACGACGTCCGCTGGAGCAAGGTACGAACCGCCCAGCAGCTGCGATTGTCCGCGCATCCGCCGTGCGGACTGGGCTGAAAGTGTCACGGGGCAAAGCTATGCGCGCGGGGCGGTGCCGGGCAAGGCTTCCCGTCCAGTCATCCGGCAGCGGCTGGAGCGCTAGGAGTTTCCCAGTTCCGCTTCCCGCGCCCGGTAAAGCTGCATCAGCCGGTAGCGGCGGCCCAGTGACTCCCGGCGGGGTTTGGCCGGCGCGTCCTCCGGCTCGGCCGTCAGATCGATGTGCTTCTTGCCGAAACGCCAGAGCAGCAGGTCATCGAGCAGACGGTCCGGCCCGGGGGAGTACCGGTGGTCCAGGGCCGCGCGGACCTTGGTGATGGCGTCGGCCTGCAGCAGCCCGGCCAGGTCCATGGTGGTCTTCATGCCGTGCGCAGAGAGCATTTCCGCGGCCCAGCCCCAGTCATCGCCGGACTTGCGGTTCACGTGCGGCAGCAGGGTCATCCAAATGTCCCGGATCCGGTTGGGGGTCAACGGGGCGCTGCCCTGGCCTTCCTCGTCCCAGAATCCGGTGACGGTCTCGTAGCGTTCGTGCAGCTCGGCGAAGGCCGTTTCGACCGTCTCCAGCATGGCGGCGGTGGCGGTGAACTGGCGGTCAAAGTACGGGCTCCAGGCGCGGGGATCGCCGGCCTTGAAGCGGATATCGTGCTCGATCTCGGACCAGGCGTGGGCCAGCACGGTACGGATCTGCACTTCGAACAGGTAGCTGCCGTTGGGCCGGTCCGGGTCCAGTAGTTTGTGGAATTCCCGCACGGTGTCATTCTGGATGGTCCGCAGGATCAGGTGCCGGCTGGAATAGCCGTAGGTGCCGGACTCAATGGAGCCAATGTCCTTCTCGCGGTCGCCGCGGCAGTCAAACTCCGCGCGCTGGCGCTTGATCAGGTTGGCGGCTTCATCCACTTCGTGCGGCAGCGTCATGATGATGCGCAGGCCCACCAGATCGGTCAGGTTGCGCAGCGGATCCGGGAACAGCAGGGAGGGCAGCTCCCCGGGGTGTTCCGGCGGCAGCATCCGGGAGGCCTTATCCCGGAAGGACTCCACGGTCTTGGTGCGTGAGGCGACAAACAGCGGTTTCACCGGACTGTCGTCAAAGACAGCGCGGAGATTGGCTTCCATCTCTGCGGTGACCGCCTCCAACCCCGGACGGACCCGGGCGTATTCATCGGTGCTGGCCTGGACCACGGGCCGCAGCCGCTCATCCAGTGTGTCCCACGCGCTCAAAAGCTGTTTCCTTTCCCCTGCCTGCCGACAGCTTATGGCAGGGCAATTCCCCAAGGTGCCGATAGGCTCCTTCCCAGATTAAGCCCCAGCGAGGAGATGAATGGCCATGGCGGCATCCGCAGTGCGCATTCCCTATGGTCCGCACCCGGACCAGTACGCCGAACTCACCCTTCCGGAGGGCGGTGCCGCGCCACTTGCACTGGTGGTCATCATTCACGGCGGTTATTGGCGTTCGGCCTACGATGCGGAGCTTGGCCGGCCGCTGGCCGTGGACCTGGCGGCCCGCGGGTTTGCTGCCTGGAACCTGGAATACCGCCGGGCCGGGAACGGCGGCGGCTGGCCCCGGACCTTCGAGGACGTCTGCGCCGGAATCGACGCCCTCGCGCCGGCTGCACGGGAGTACGACGTCGATCTCTCCCCGGTCGTCCTGCTGGGCCACTCCGCCGGGGGTCACCTGGCCGTGCTCGCTGCGGGGCGGACCGGATCGCCCGTCACACTGGCCGGCGTCGTGAGCTCCTCCGGGGTCCTGAACCTGGGCGAGGCCCACGAACTGGGACTCAGTGACGGCGCGGTACGGAATTTCCTGGGCTGTCCGCCGGAATCGAATCCACAGCGCTACCGGGATGCCGACCCGATGCACTCCCTGCCGCTGCCGGTTCCGGTCTGGGCGCTGCACGGTGAAGAGGACACCACAGTGCCGCTGAGCTCCTCCAGCAGCTGGGTGGATGCCGCCCGGGCCAGCGGATCACCTGCACAGCTGCGGATGATCCCCGGCGACCACTTCGCCATGATCACCCCCGGCACCAAGGCGTGGGACGCCGTCGTCCAGGTGGTCTGTGAGGCCGCCGGAATCCCTGTCCTTTAAGGAAACCGAAAGACGGCTCTGTTAGGTTGGCAGTGTGCTTACAGTTATTGGGGAAGCCCTTGTTGATGAAGTAGTCAGCGATACCGCTCCGCGGCGTTTTCACCCCGGCGGCAGCCCGCTGAATGTCGCTGTGGGCGTGGCCAGGCTGGGCAGGCCGGTGCAGTTTGTGGGCCGCTTCGGATCGGATACCTACGGGGCGATGATCGCCGAGCATCTCCGCGCAAATTCCGTCCTGACCGCCTTCGAGGCCGATGAGCTTCCCACCAGCGTGGCCACGGCCGTGCTGGATCCGGCAGGCGGCGCCCGCTACACCTTTGACCTTGACTGGACGCTGCCCGGCCTGGATCTGCCCTCCCTGCTGGACGGCACCACCATGCTGCACACCGGGTCCATTGCGGCCATGCTCTCGCCCGGCTCGAGCCACGTGCTGCGAGCCGTGGAAGAGGCCCGGCCCGGCTGCACCATCACGTACGATCCGAACTGCCGGCCGACCATCATCACCGATGCCTCCTACGCCCGGGAACAGGCGGAGAAATTCGTCGCCCTGGCCGACGTCGTCAAGGCCTCCGATGAAGACCTGCGCTGGCTCTATCCGGACCAGTCCGCCGAGGAATCGGCCCGGCAGTGGCTGGCGGCAGGACCCTCCCTGGTAGTGGTTACCCGGGGGTCGAAGGGACCGTGGGCGGTGGCCGCGGCCGGTGAATACGAGGTAGCGGCACCCACGGTCAGTGTGGTGGACACCGTGGGCGCGGGGGATTCCTTTATGTCCGCGCTGCTGGTGGGCCTGATGGACCGGGAGCTCGACGGCGGTGCCCGGCGCAGCGACCTTGCACGGATCAGCTCCGGCGACGTCCATGACCTGCTCTCCTTCGCCGCCCGGGCCGCAGCTGTCACCGTCTCACGCGCGGGGGCCAACCCTCCCTACCGCAGTGAAGTTCCCTGAGCCGGCCGTCCCGGCTCCGCCCTTCCCAAGTTCCGCCGCTCTCCGCAGCGGCGGCCCCCTGCTCAGTAACCATCCCGAAAGGAAAACAGTGGAAAGCCGTGACCCGTACGAGGCACTCCCGCAGGTGCCCGCATTCACCGTCGACAGCGAGGAATTCAGCGACGGAGGTACCTTCGCACCGGCCCAGTACAGCGCCAAAATGGGTGTGCCTGACGGCAAGGATGCCTCCCCCGAGCTGACCTGGTCCGGGTTCCCGGAGCAGACCCGCAGCTTTGCCGTCACGATGTATGACCCCGACGCGCCGACCGCCAGCGGCTACTGGCACTGGGCTGCCTTCAACATTCCGGCCTCGGTCACCGGCCTGCCCTCCGATGCGGCCAACACCGGAGGGATGCCGGCCGGGACCGTCCAGCTGGCCAACGACGCCGGTTTTGCGGGTTTTGTGGGCGCTGCTCCGCCGGCAGGACACGGCCGGCACCGCTACTTCGTGGTGCTCCATGCGGTGGATACGGAGGAACTGGATGTCCCGGCGGATGCCAGCCCGGCAGCCCTGGGCTTCGCGCTCTTCACCCACACCCTGGCGCGTGCCAGGATGGTCTGCACCGCCGAAATCCCCGCCGAGTAGCGTTCCTGCAGCCGGCGGGAGCGGGTGGCCCGGCACAGTTGGACGCTCCCGCCGCCGCCGCAAGTAAGCTGGATGGCATGCAGGAACAGCGGGGGCCGGTACGGCTGGTAGCAAGTGACATGGACGGCACCATCGTTGGTGCGGACAACAGCATCAGCGACCGCACCGTGAAGGCTTTCCGGGCCTGCATCGAGGCGGGAATCGACGTCGTTTTCGTCACCGGACGCCCGCCCCGCTGGCTGGACCCGCTGCGCGACCGGATTGGCCACGAGGGCACGGTCATCTGCTCCAACGGCGCCATCACCTACGACCTGGCGGCGGATCAGGTCCTGTCCACCAGCCTGCTGCCGCTTGACCAGATGTTTGCAGCCGCCCGGATCATCCGGGACCTGTTCCCACGGGCGCATTTTGCGGCGGAGACGGTGGAGGGCATCCACCTGGAGGAAGGTTTCGCGGAGGCTGGTTCCGCTTCGCTCCTGGGCGGGATAGTGCCCGGCCCGCTGGAGGAATCCCTCGAAGGCCAGCCGGGCGTTGCCAAGTTCCTCGCCCGGGCGCAGGACATCTCTCCGGATGAGTTCCTCCGCCGGGTGGCACCTGTCGTCGCGGACCTGGTGGAGACCACACACTCCGCACCGCGGATGCCGCTGCTGGAGATGTCCCGGCCCGGACTCAACAAAGCCGTGACCCTGGCCGGCTACGCCGCCCGGAAGGGGATCAACGCGGCGGACACGGTTGCCTTCGGCGACATGCCCAACGACATCGAGATGCTGGACTGGGCCGGACGTGGTTACGCCATGGCTTCGGGGCACCCTGCCGCACGCAGGGCCGCTGGTTACACCGCGCCGGGTTTTATGGAAGACGGCGTCGCGGTGATCCTGGAGCAGCTGCTCGATGTTCGGGAAGCCTCCTCAGAAGCTGGTGTGCGGTAATCACCACGGCCAGCCAGGCCGCGCCGAGCGTCCAGGCCACCAGCACATCCGTCAGCCAGTGGTGGCCCAGATAGACCCGGCTCAGGCCCACGGCAAAGGTAAAGGCTGCTGCCATCAGGACAGCCGCTGCCTTTGCCCAGCGCTTATGCACGTGCAGGACCACCAGGTAGGCGAGGATTCCCGCGATAACAATCGAGTTCAGGGTGTGCCCGCTCGGGAATGAGGCGGAGGACTCGTAAGGCGGAACGGCATCGGCCAGGTCCGGCCGTGTTCGCCCGATCAGGGCCTTGCCGGAAACCGTCATCGACAGGGAGCCGGCAGCCGCAGCTGCAGTGAGGATCAGCGGCGTCCAGGAACGCCAGCGCAGGCACATCACGAGCACTATGACCCCGGCAATGATCGGCATGCCGAGGGTGCCGGCCAGATTCGTGAAACCGGTGACGGCCGAATCCAGCCCCGGATTGCGCAGTTCCAGGACCAGCTCAAGTGCCGGCCGGTCCAGCCCGGCAATGCCGTCCTCGTCTGTCACTGAATCGTAGACTTCGGCAGACACCAGGGTCAGGGCCAGCGCCGGAAGCAGGCCGACGGCGAGAATGAGCAGCAGCGTCACATGCGGGGAAGTCGCGCGGGTGACCGTGCGCAGCAGGCGCCGCAGCGGATTATCGCCGGGGATGGGACGCTGCACGGGGTCGAGGCTCATGGATCAAGTATGCCAAGCCGGGTGCACAGCCAGTCCAGGTTGTTCTCCAGCCCGGCCCGCCACACCTGCCAGGAGTGGCCGCCCGGCAGTTCCTGCAGCTGGACATCCACGCCTGCCGCCCGGGCCGCTTCGTACACCTGCCGGCCTTCCGGTGCGTAGACCTTGTCCTCCCGGCCAACGACGACGATCCCGGCAAGGTCGGGAAATGACATCCGGCCGAACCGGTCCACGGCGTTCTGTTCTGCAAACGCATGCTCGTCACCGCCGAAGTAGGTGTCCAGCAGCGCCTGATGCCCGTCCACGTCAGTAGGTTCGTTTTCGCCGGCAATGTCCAGGAACGTTGGGTAGGTCTCCGGATGGTTCGCGGCCAGCTGCACGGCACAGGTGCCTCCGAAGGAATAGCCGGCGATGGCCCATTGATCCGGTGCCGCGGTTCCGGCACCGAGTTGCTCCTGCACCCAGGCCGGAAGATCCCGGGCCAGATAGGCCGCCGAGTCGCTGACGGACGTGTCCATGCATAACGGCCAGTCCGGATTGGCTGCGTTGCTGAGATCGGGCATCACAACAACCGGCGCCAGGCCGGAGTTCCGGGCGGCAAAGTCATCCATCATTTCCGCTATCCGGCCACTGACCAGCCAATCGTTCGGGGATCCCGGCTGGCCGTGGACCAGGACCAGCACAGGCAGTGTAACGGCGCCTGGTGCGGCCAGATAGGCCGGCGGCAAATAGACCAGCGCTGGGTTGGAGGCATATCCGGAAGCCGTTGCCGGAATCTCGGTGCGGTACACCCTGCCTTCTCCCGGCAGGTCCGGCGGCGGGGTCCAGCTCTGCTCGGAGGCGGCCGGACCCGTGGCGGCCGGGCGGGGAAACGGATCATCAGTGGCTGTCGGCGGAGCCAGGAGGGACCGCACCGTGGGGTACTGCGCGTACGCCAGGTTGACAGTGCAGGCCAGTGCGGCGAGCAGGGCCAGAGCTGCCAGGACGCCGGCGGCACGCCGAATGGCCCGGGCTCCCGGAGCTGCCACCAGCCGGAAGGCCAGCTGGAAGCCCAGGATGGCCAGCGCACTGTAGAGGTAAAGTGTCCGCGGCAGGGAAGCATTCCACCAGTGGAATATAACTTCGGCGAGCACGTACAGCAGTGCCGTGCATCCCGCCGCGACCACGGAACAGACCAGGACCGTGTGCAGACCCAGCTTCCTTCCAGCCAGCGCCAGCCACAGAAGCGCCGCCACCCCCAGGGCCAGGAGTACGGCCGGGAGCATCCCGTCGATCAGGGACAGCGACATCACGGCTGCCGCCACCCGTCGGCCGCGCCGGGCGGCGGGTTGCCCGGCTCAGTCATCCGGTGCGGTCCACAATCCGGCGGGCGAGGGTCAGCCCTTGTGCCAGGGACAGACCGGGGACATAGGCCCGGGCCAGCACGTTGGCGATGGCGGGGAGGGCGGCGGGGTCCGGATAGGTCATAAACAACGGCACGTAGTCCGGGTTGAACTTGGCTTTGAAGGCCAGCAGGGACCGGAACCCATAGACCGGCTCCAGGGTTTCCCCGAGACGGTCCAGCAGCCGGTCCATGACCGGTGCCTCCCCGGCGTCGTCGTCCTGGTCCTTAGCCCTCGCCAGCGGCGCACCGGACAGGCTGAGGAAGCTGTATCCCTCCTCCTGCAGGGAAAGCGCCGCCGACGCGATAAGGAAATCCATCCCCAGCCGGAAGCCGCTGCCCCGCCGGCGCATGAAATCCAGGGTCCAGCCCGCCACCGCTCCATCCCGGTAGACAGGCAGCCAGGATGTCACTGCATGAACCGTGCCGTCTTCATCGATGGCCAGCAGGCAGCGCACCTCCGGATCATCGACTTCCTCCAGGCCGCCCAGGGTGAAGCCCATTTCCGGCATGTTCTTATCCGCCACCCACTCCTCCGAAATGGCGTAGAGCTGGTCCTTCACGGCCAGTGGTGCGGTGGGATAGCTGATCCACCGCGCGCGGATCCCCTGCTTGCGGGCCTGATTCATGGCGGTGCGGAGGTCCTGGAACTTCTTGCCCTTGAAGGCCAGGGAGCCCAGCGGCAGCACGGTTTCCTCGGCGACCTGCAGCGAGGAAAAATCCAGCGCGCAGCTATAGTCCCGAACCTGTGCTCCCACGGAGTAAAAGCAGGCGGTGGTGCCGTTTGCCGAGCAGAACGCGGCGAAGGCCTCCACGGTGCTGCGCAGCTCCTCCCGAGGTCCCACCGGCTCTCCCACGGTCAGGGCAGCGCCGAGATCCATCCGGTAGGCAACGTAGGAACCTCCGCCGGGGGCAAACCAGTAGCTGTTGCCCGGCCACAGGGTCATCCACGCCATGGTGCTGCCACCGGTGGAGGTGAGCAAGGCCCGGGCACGGTCCCTGTCCGCGGTGGCGGGACTGTACGGCGGAACCAGGAAGGAACGCAGCAGCAGGACGCAGGTAAAGGTCCAGAAAAGCACTCCCACGCCTTCGTACAGCAGGACGGCAGGAAAGCTTTCCGGCACCAGCCCCGGACTCCGGGTGCTCACCTCCAGGACCGGAAGAAAACGCCCGGGCAGGTCCGCAGCCAGCAGGCCCGGCGTCGCGGCAGGGGAAAAACCGATTTGGCCCAGCAGGCCCCCGCCGAGGTACAGCGCCGCGAGCAGGAGGGCGGCCACTGCGGCTGCACCCGCGAGCCGGCGGTAGGTGCCGGAGGGAGCACGGACAGGAAAGAGTCTGCGGGTGAAGGCGAGCAGTACCAACACGGACAGGGGCACGACCATGGGCAGCACCAGGGCGATGGAACTGCCGGTGCCGGCGGCCAAGACGGCGGTTCCCTCACCGGCCAGCAGCCGGACGATCCGGATTCCGGCCAACACGGTCATGGCACCCTGCAGCAACAGGGCTGCCCACCAGGCGAACCGCCGCCCGCGCCGCAGTCCGTCGGAGAAGACTGCCAGCAGGATAAGGGGCAGGGTGGCAAGGAAGAACGCGGCAGGCCCGGCGCGCAGCTGGATGCCGGCCGCGACACACCGGGCGGAATCCTCGGAACCGCCGCAGAGCTGCTCGAATTCGGCCGGAGTCCGCACTTCCACGTCAGTAAACAGGTACCGCAGTATCGACAGCGGTCCCACAGGTTCGCTGCTCAGGGCACTGATGACGGGTCCGACGGCGGCGGCCAGCACGGTCAGTGCCACCAGCACCCGCGCCTCCCGGCGGCTGGTGACCAGCCGGTGTGGAACGGCCGGCCGGCGTCCCGCCAGCCAGGGTCCGGCGAAGGCCCCTGCCACTGCCGCCCCGAGGACGGTCAGGTCCGTGAAGCTTCCACTGTAGAGAGCCAGCAGAATGAGCAGCGTGAACAGCGAAACCCGCAGGCGGCGGCGCCACAGGGTTCCCAGCCAGGCGCTTGCCGCCGCAACCACCGCCGCGAGGAAGGCCACCGGTCCGCTGAAGGATTCGGAGACGAGGGCACGGGACCAGGTCCCAATGGATGCATTGGTCAGATAGGTGAACCCGATGGTCAGCAACAGTCCGGCGATTTGTCCGCCCAGCCCGGCGAGCAGGAACCGGCCGGTGCCCAGCAGCCGTTCCGCGGGAAATCCTGCGAGTACTGCCAGGAGCGTGCCGCCGATATATCCGGCCGGCCCGCCGGCCCAAAGGCAGCACAGGACCAGGGCCGCCGGATTCCCGGGCAGGGTCTGCGCCGAAACGGTGGTCCAGTCCAGCAGAGTTCCCTCCGGCCCGCTGCCGAGCGAGGAAGTGAGTGCCCCCAGAATCCAGAAGCAGGCAATGAAGACCAGCGTGGCGGGCGACCGGCGGGCGCTTCCCCGCAGCCGCTGCAGCGGCCAGCGGATCAATGTTCCCAAGCGCGGCTGGGAGGGAGGTCTGACAGGCACGGTACTGGGCCTCCCCGGGCTGGTCCGGATGGTGGGGCTGCTGCCGGTTTGCGGTCCTGCAAGTCTAGGCCGGTGTGCCCGGACAGGAAGCGTCCCCCGGGCAGTCCGGGCCTTGGTAAGGTACGAAGGTGTTGGCAACCTATTCATACTTCCGTGCTCCCCGGGACCAGGCGACAGCGAATCCGGAACCCTCGCCGGCACCCATCGCGCTGGCCCACCGCGGCTTTTCCCCGGACGGTTTCGAGAACACGCTCGCGGCGTTCCGTGCCGCTGCGGAGCTGGGGATCAGCTATCTGGAAACGGATGTGCGCACCAGCCGTGACGGCGTCCTCATGGCTTTCCACGACGAAACCATTGACCGGATTTCCGGCTCCACAGTGGGCAGGATCAGCCAGCTGAGCCGGGAAGAACTCAACGGCGTACTGGTCGGCGGGGCGGAACGGATCCCGACCTTTGAGGAACTCCTGACCGAATGGCCGCAGATGCGGTTGAACGTTGACGTCAAGGACGCGGCCGGATCAGCGCTGCTGGCCGCACTGATCGAAAAACACTCCGCGCATGACCGGGTGCTCGTGGCGTCCTTTTCCGATCTCCGCCGGCTCCGCACCCTGCGCCGCCTGAACCGGACCGCCGCAAGCTCCGCCGGCAGTGCCCTTACCGCCGCGCTGCGCCTGCTCGCACCGCTTGGCGTGGCCGGATTCCTGGCCCGGATGGGCCGGTTCCAATGCGTCCAGGTTCCGCTCCGCTTCGGCCCCATCCGCGTGGTGACACCGGGCTTTATCCGCAGCTGCCACCGCGCCGGAATCCAGGTGCATGTCTGGACCGTGAACGACGCCCCGACCATGAACATGCTGCTGGACCTTGGCGTGGACGGGATCGTCTCGGACCGTTCGGACATCCTGATCGACGTCCTCAAGAACCGCGGGCAGTGGCGGTAGCAACTACCTAGTCCGCCCTGTCAGTCCCGGCTGGCAGGATGGAGGCATGCGCGTAGTCATTGCCCCGGACAAATTCAAAGGTTCCCTCAGTGCGGCGGAGGCCGCCGCAGCCATGGGAGAAGGCGTGCTGGCTGTCTACCCGGACGCCGACGTCACCGCGGTTCCCGTGGCGGACGGAGGCGAGGGCACCCTGGACGCCGCACTGGCCGCCGGTGCCCAGTCCCGCACCGCCCGTGTCACGGGACCGCTGGGCCGGGAGGTCACGGCAGTCTGGGCCCTCACCGAAGACACTGCCCTGATTGAAACCGCCCGGGCCAGCGGCCTGGCCCTGCTGGATCCCACGCCCGAAGCCGCCCTGGCGGCCACCAGCTACGGCAGCGGCCAGCTGATTCTCGAAGCCCTGGACGCCGGAGCGCGCACCATCATCCTGGGTATCGGTGGTTCGGCCATGACCGACGGCGGTTCCGGCGCGATGGCTGCACTTGGAATCCGGATCCTCGACGACACGGGGATCCCGGTACCTCCCGGGGGAGCGGGCCTGCTGCGCGCGGCATCCCTGGATGCTTCCGGCCTGGATCCGCGGCTGGCCGAGGTGGACCTGAAAATTGCTGCCGACGTGACGAATCCGCTCTTGGGCCCGGTTGGCACGGCAGCGGTGTTCAGTGCGCAGAAGGGTGCCGATGCCGAGGCGCAGGCGGTCCTCGAAGAGGCGCTGGGCAACTGGGCCCGGCTGCTGCAGTCCGCCACCGGCGTCGACGTCGATATCCCCGGTGCCGGCGCGGCAGGCGGTTTCCCCGCCGGGTTCCTGGCGTTTACCAAGGCATCGCTGAATCCCGGCTTTGAACTGCTCAGCAGCTTCACCGGACTGGACGCAGCGCTCCGCCGCTGCGACCTTGTGCTTACCGGGGAAGGATCACTGGACGCGCAGTCCCGCTACGGCAAGGCGCCCCTGGCCGTGGCTGCCCGCGCCCGGGATGCGGGGATCCCCGTGGTTGCCGTCGCGGGCAGGATCACCCTCACCCCCGACGAGCTGCAGGAATACGGCATCGTGGCGGCCGTGAGCCTGCTGGACGTGGTGCAGCGGCCGCAGGACGCCATGGACCAGGCCGCCAAGTACGTTGCCTGGGCCACCCGCCAGGTCCTGGAAGGGGCCTGACTAGCCGAGCCTGCTGGGCTTGGCCCCGGCATCCTCCTGCGGCTCGTCCGGATCGGTTCCCCGCCAGCGGGCGATCGCCTGCATGCCGTGGTAGGCGATCAGGGTGGCGCCGGTGCCCAGCGCAATGCCGCCGAATTCCAGCCCGCCCACAATCCAGGTGAAGTTCGCGATGGCAATGATCAGGCCCAACCCCGCGGTGGAGAGGTTGATCGGGTTCGAGAAGTTCACGCGGTTGTCCACCCAGATACGCACGCCCAGGATGCCGATCATGCCGTAGAGGACGACGCCGGCGCCGCCCAGCACGCCGCCGGGAACCGTGGCGATCATCGCGCCGAATTTCGGGAACAGGCTGAGCAGGATGGCGACAATGCCGGCCACCCAGTACGCAGCCGTGGAGTACACCCGGGAGGCGGCCATGACGCCGATGTTTTCCGCATAGGTGGTGGTGGCGGAACCGCCGCCGGATCCAGCCAGCATGGTGGCCAGGCCATCGGCCATCAGTGCCCGGCCGGCATACGGGTCCAGGTCGCGGCGGGTCATCGCTGCCACGGACTTCACATGCCCGATGTTCTCCGCCACCAGCACCAGGACCACCGGAACGAAAAGGCCGATCACCGAGAAATGGAAGGTGGGGGTCATGAATTCGGGCAGCCCGATCCAGGCCGCGTCGCCGATGGCCTGGAAGTCCACCTCGCCCTGGAGCATGGCGGTGATGTAGCCCGCCACTACGCCCACCAGGATCGACAAGCGGCCCAGGAACCCCTTGAACAGGACGGTGGTCAACAGGATCACCACTACGGTGACGGTGGCGGTGAGCGGTCCCTGCTCAAAGTTATCCCGCGCCGACCCGGCAAGGTTGAGCCCGATCAGGGCCACGATGGTGCCGGTGACCACCGGCGGCATCAGGACCTGGATCCACCGGGTACCGGCAACCTGTGCCGCAAGGCCCACCAGGAACAGGACAAAGCCAGCCATGATGATGCCGCCCAGCGCCCCACCGGGACCATGCGCATTGGTGGCTGCACCAATCGGAGCAATGAACGCAAAGCTGGAGCCCAGATAGCTGGGAACCCTGCCCGCCGTGATGATGAGGAACAGGATGGTGCCGATACCCGAGAACAGCAGGGTAGTGGCCGGCGGAAAACCGGTCAGCAGCGGCACGAGGAACGTCGCGCCGAACATGGCCACCACGTGCTGGGAACCGATGCCAATGGTCCGCGGCCAGCTCAACCGCTCCTCCGGAGCAACGTAGGTACCCGGCTGGATGGTTTTACCGTCTCCGTGAAGGGTCCAGTCCGTGCCGAATCTGCTCATGGTGGTGCCTTCCGGGGAGGGGTGTTTAGGCAAGATTGTAACCATCCACGATTGCCGGGATGTTACGTTGCATACGAACCACCGTAGAGCAGTGCAGGGTGGTTGACGGTCTCGGGTTTAAACCGATCAGACGATGGAGCAGCATGGGCATTTCAGTTTCAGGACGAGTAGTCCTCATTACCGGGGCAGCCATGGGCATGGGACGCCTCTACGCAGAGCGCGCCGTGCGCGAAGGGGCGGCAGCGGTGGTGCTCTGGGACCTCAATGCGCAGGCCCTTTCCGACACCGCCGGGGAACTGCGCGGACTCGGTGGATCCGCCATTTACCCCTACGCGGTGGACGTTGCCTCCCTGCCGGACATTACGGCCACAGCCGAGCAGGTCATCCGGGAGGCCGGCGTTCCGGACATCCTGATTAACAATGCCGGGATTGTGCGCGGCAAGTACTTCTGGGAACACGCACCGGAGGCGGACATTGATGCCGTGATGCAGGTCAACACGCTCGCCCCCATGCAGGTGACCCGTGCCTTCCTGCCCGGCATGATCGAGCGCCGCACACCGGCGCGCATCCTGAACGTCGCCTCCGCCTCCGGCACGCTGTCCGTGCCGAAAATGAGTGTGTACACCGCGTCGAAGTGGGCCGTTATTGGCTGGAGCGACTCGCTGCGCCTGGAACTGGCCGAGTCCGGCAACGGCCATGTTGCCGTGACCACGCTGATTCCCAGCTACATCAAGACCGGGATGTTTGAAGGTGCCCGTGGACCGCTGCTGACGCCGCTGATGGAACCGCAGTACGTGGTCGACAAGGCATGGGAGGCACTCCTCGCCGGGAAGGCACGGCTCCAGCTCCCGTGGACAGTGGCCCTGGGCAGCGCACTGCGCAATGTGCTGCCGCAGCCGGCCTGGGACGTGGTGGCCGGACGGGTCTTTAAGGTGTACCAATCCATGGACCACTTCACCGGCCGGAAACCGGCTGCCCCGGACGCCGCAGCTTCCGGAAGCACCCAGTCATGAGCGAAATGGTGTCTGCGTTCTCCCCTGATGCCGCCGTTGGTGCCGTTCCTGCCGTGCTGGCCCGCCTGCGGGAATCCTTTGATTCCGGCCGTACCCGGCCACTGGCATGGCGGCGGGAACAGCTCCAGGGACTGGTCCGCCTCTTCGCTGAACGGGAACAGGACTTGGCGGAGGCACTGGCAGCAGACCTGGGCAAGAATCCGCTGGAAAGCTACGTCACTGAGCTTTCACTGGTGCGGGCCGAAGCGGAACACGCCCTGAAGCATCTGGAAACGTGGGTCCGCAGCAAACGCGTTCCGGTCCCGCTGGGGCTGCAGCCGGCGTCGGCCCGGACCGAACCCCGGCCGTTGGGCGTGGTGCTGATCATCGGTCCCTGGAACTATCCCGTGCAGCTGGTCCTGGCACCGCTGGTCGGCGCGCTGGCCGCAGGCAACGCGGCCGTGCTCAAGCCCAGCGAACTCGCCCCGGCGACGTCGGCCGTGCTGGCGGACCTGCTGCCGCGCTATGTGGACCCCGCCGCCGTGGCCGTGGTCGAGGGCGGGCAGGAGGCAAGCACCGCCCTGTTGAAGGAACGGTTCGATTCGATCTTCTTCACCGGTGGGGAACGTGTGGGCCGGATTGTGCTGCAGGCAGCCGCCGAACACCTGACCCCGGTCACCCTGGAACTGGGCGGAAAATCCCCGGCCGTGGTACTGGACGGCAACTGGGCCGCCGTCGCCCGCCGCCTGGTGTTCGGGAAGCTGCTCAACGCCGGGCAGACCTGCGTGGCCCCTGACTATGTCCTGGTGACGCAGGAGGCCGCCCCGGCCCTGAAAAAGCACCTGGTCCGCGCAGTTGCGGAACAGTTCGGCAAGGATCCGTCCCGGAGCAGGGACCTGGGCCGGATCGTCAATGAAGCGCACTGGGAACGGCTGGTGGGACTACTGGACAGCGGAACGGTCCTGTCCGGCGGACGCAGCGACCGCGGCAGCCTGTACCTGGAACCGACCATCCTCACGGATGTGGCTCCGGATTCGCCGGTGATGCAGGAGGAAATCTTCGGCCCCATCCTGCCGGTCCTTGAGGTCCGGGACCTGGCGGAGGCAATGAAGTTCATCAATTCCCGCCCGGTGCCGCTGGCCGCGTACCTGTACAGCGACTCCGCCGCGGACCGGAAGGCGTTCGAAGCAGGGGTGCGGGCCGGCAGCATCAACCACAATGCCAGCACCGTGCAGCTGGCCGTGCCGGGCCTGCCGTTCGGCGGTGCGGGCGCCAGCGGCACCGGTGCGTACCACGGCAGGTATTCCTTCGATACGTTCAGCCAGCTGCGGCCGGTCTTCACCAAGGGCACCCTGTTGGATACCCTCCGCTTCGCATACCCGCCCTATACGGGGCTGAAGAAACGGATCCTGCGCCGGCTCCTCTGACCGGCAGGCACGCTGTTTAAAGCGGAAAGGGGTGCACCTGCAGGTGCACCCCTTCTGCTTGCGCAACGGAACCTAGGAAATGACGCCGTCCACGATGGCCTTGGCTTCGGCCTGGACCTGGTGCAGATGCTCCTCGCCCTTGAAGGACTCGGCGTAGATCTTGTAGACATCCTCGGTACCGGAGGGCCGCGCCGCGAACCAGGCATTCTCGGTGGTCACCTTCAACCCGCCGATGGGTGCCCCATTGCCGGGTGCCTCGGTCAGGCGGGCCGTGATCTCTTCGCCGGCCAGGGTGGTGGCGGTGACGTCCGACGGCGAGAGCTTGGCCAGCGCTGCCTTCTGGTCCCGGGTGGCCGGTGCGTCCACGCGGGCGTACTCGGGATCGCCGAACTGGTTTGTCAGCTCGCGGTAGCGCTGGGACGGGGTCTTGCCGGTCACTGCCGTCATCTCCGAGGCCAGCAGGGCCAGCAGGATGCCGTCCTTGTCAGTGCTCCACGGCTGGCCGTCGAGGCGGAGGAAGGAAGCGCCGGCGGACTCCTCGCCGCCGAAAGCGGCTTCGCCGGAGAGCAACCCGGGCACGAACCACTTGAAGCCGACCGGAACCTCCATCAGGACCCGGCCCAGATCGGCGGTGACGCGGTCGATCATGGACGAGGAGACGAGGGTCTTGCCCACCATGGCGTCGGAACTCCAGCCGGAGCGGTTGCGGTACAGGTAGTCGATGGCGGTTGCGAGGTAGTGGTTCGGGTTCATCAGCCCCGCGTCCGGGGTGACAATGCCGTGCCGGTCGGCGTCGGCGTCGTTGCCGGTGGCAATGTCGTAGTCCGCGGCCCGCGAAATCAGGGATGCCATGGCGTACGGGGAGGAGCAGTCCATGCGGATCTTCTCGTCCCAGTCCAGGGTCATGAAGGCCCACTGCGGGTCCACGTTGGGGTTGACCACGGTCAGGTTCAGGTGGTGCCGCTCGGCGATGGCGCCCCAGTAGTCCACGGAGGCACCGCCCAGGGGATCGGCGCCGATGTGGAGTCCTGCACTGCGGATGGCGTCGAGGTTCAGGACCGCGGGGAGGTCTTCCACATAGTGCGCCAGGAAGTCGTAGGTTCCCACCGAGTCCGCCAGGCGCGCTTCGCCGAGGGGGATGCGGCGGACGCCGGCCAGGCCGTTTTCCAGCAGCTCGTTGGCGCGGTCCGCAATCCAGTTGGTGATATCGGAACCGGCCGGCCCGCCGGTGGGCGGGTTGTACTTGAAGCCGCCGTCCGCGGGCGGGTTGTGTGACGGGGTGACCACAATGCCGTCGGCCTGCTCGGTCCGGGTGGCATTGTGCCGGAGGATGGCGTGGCTGACGGCGGGGGTGGGCGTGAAGCCGTTGCGCGCGTCGATCTGTACGTTCACGCCGTTGGCGGCCAGGACCTCAAGTGCCGTGTTCTGTGCCGGTTCGGACAGTGCATGCGTGTCCTTGCCCATGAACAGCGGTCCGGTGATGCCCGCTGACGTGCGGTACTCCACGATCGCCTGGGTAATGGCGGCAATGTGCTGCTCGTTAAAGGCACCGTTGAGGGAGGAGCCCCGGTGCCCGGAGGTTCCGAACGCCACGCGCTGTGCAACGTTGGCTGGATCCGGGACGACGTCGTAATAGGCGTCCAAAAGCGCAGTGAGATCTACAAGGTCGGAAGGTTCGGCACGCTGGCCGGCACGATTAGACATACCCCTAAGCATGCCAAAGAAACGGCGCAGACGGCAGACACGGCCCTGCAGGGAAACCGGGGCCGGGGGCCTTAGGCTCTATCCCGAAGTCTTGGCGGCGGGAAGCCAGGGCGTGTCAGGGGGAAGAGCATTGTGGCTGTTTCAGGCGGTTTTGGTCCAGCACGGGAGCGTGTGCCGCAGGGCCTGCGCCGCGGCACCCGGGCGCTGATGGTGGGTTTTAACGTGCTTTACCTCTGCGCCGCCCCGGTGTTGTGGTTTTTCTGGACGCAGCGGGCAGCGTTCCGGCTGCCCAGCTGGGCGGAAAACACTGCGGGTTTCGCCGCCGGCCCCTTGGCCGTCCTGGTCCTGGCCGCGGCGTGGATTACTGCCGGTATCCTCTTCGCCCGGGGCCGGCGGCAGGCCGGAGCGGCGGCGTTCAACACCATCTGCGCGCTGGGCGCACTGGCCGCCGTGAGCGGCATGTTCGTGCTGGTCAGTGCGGGGCTGGACCGCTGACGGGGCTGGCACCGCTGTTGGGTTACCAGAGCCGGCTGCTTGCCAGCCGGGCACCCTCGCCCAGGGCCTCGAGTTTGGCGGCCGCGATCTGGGGATGCACCCGTCCGCCCAGCCCGCAGTCAGTGGAGGCAATGATGTTTTCCCGTCCCACCAGCCCGGCGAAACGCTCGATCCGGTCCGCCACCAGTTCCGGATGCTCCACCACGTTGGTGGCATGGGAGACGACGCCGGGGAGGATGACCTTGCCGTCCGGCAGTTTGGTGTCCTCCCAGACCCGCCATTCGTGCTCGTGCCGCACGTTTCCGGCTTCAAAGCTGTAGCCGCCCGCGTTGATCCGGAGCAGGGTGTCCACCAGATGCCGGAACTCGATGTCCGTGGTGTGCGGCCCGTGCCAGGAGCCCCAGCATAGGTGGAACCGGACCTGTTCCTCCGGGATGCCGCGCAGGGCGTAGTTCAGGGCCTCCACACGGACCTGCGTGAACCTCAGGTAGTCCTCGACGGACGGTTCGGGATTGATCTGGTCCCAGTTCTCCGCGATGGACGGGTCATCGATCTGGACAATCAGCCCGGCGTCGGCAATGGCCAGGTATTCCTCGTGCATGGCGTCCGCACACGCGTAAATGAACTCTTCCTCGGTGGCGTAGTACTCGTTGGCAATCCGGGAACAGGACCCGGGGGACAGTGACGCCAGGAAGCCTTCCGTCAGCCCCGCCGACGCCAGTCCCGCCTTGAGGTTGGCAATGTCGTTCGCCACGGCGTCGTACCCCGTGTATTCCACCGGGCCCGTGACCTTCGGGAAGACCTTCTGCGCGCCCGTGGTGATGCCCGACGACGGGTCGGAGTAGGCCGCGGAAAAGCGTTGCCGGTCGCGGCGGTCGCCGAAGCTGGTGAGGACCACACTGCCCGGTTCGGAGCGGTGCGGCCCCATGTCCCAGATTCCCGTTTCGGCCACGCTCAGGCCGGCGAGCCGGGAGAAGGAATAGGACCACCAGGCCCCGTAGTCGACGTCGGCGGACATTGCGTGGCCGTATTCGCCGTCGTTCGGAATGTCGATGCCGGCCTTCAGCTGGCGGGCCACCAGGTCGGCGACGGCGGCCTGCAGCAGCTCCGCGTACCCCCCGGTGTCTGCGGGATCGGCTTCGCGTGCCGCATTCGCGGCCAGCAGTTCAGGAGTACGGGGAAGGGAACCGGCGTGGGTGGTCAAAATGCGGTCAGTGCTTTTGCGCATGGCAGTCATCCTTGGGAAGCAGTGCTCTTGCCGGCACCGGACGCCCGGAAGGGCGGTGCAGGCCGCTTCGTCATCCGAACCACCCGCGAAGCATGGGGTTGGTGCACGGCCAAGTCGGAGCTTGGCGGCCGTGTCTCCTGAAGCTGGGACCCATCCTAACCACGTCCCTGGGGTGCAGCCAAGTATGTCTGAGGACACAAGCGGACACAAAAAAGGACGGCGGCACCGGAGAGTTCCGGTGCCGCCGTCCCTGCTGCAGTGGTGCGGGGTGCTGCTAGCGCACGCCGCCCATGAGCTTCTTGATCGACGGTGTCGCCGCGGCAAGGGCAATGCCCAGGATGATTGCGGTGACGCCGCTGAAGGTGAAGTAGCTGACTTCGGTTGCGGGATCGTAGAACTGTGCCAGCCAGCCGGCCAGGGTGGTGCCCAGGGAGACGGACAGGAAGAACAGGGCCACCATCTGGGTCCGGAAGACTTCCGGAGCCAGCTTGGTTGCCACCGACAGGCCGATCGGGGACAGGAACAGTTCAGCGAAGGTGAACAGCAGCAGGATCCCGGCCATGGCCAGCAGCGGGGTGCTGTTCGGGGCACCTCCGGAGAACGGAATGAAGGCCAGGAAGGCGAGGCCCATCACGGCCAGGCCCATGGCGAACTTCAGCGGGGAGGACGGCTGGCGGTCGCCCATCTTGGTCCACACACCGGCGAAGACCGCGGCGAAGATGATGATGAAGACCGGGTTAATGGACTGCACCCAGCTCGGCGGCATTTCCCAGCCGAAGATGCTGCGGTTCAGGGAGGTGTCCGCGTACATGGCAACCACCGTGAACTGCTGCTGGAACAAGGCCCAGAACGCAGCGCTGGCAATAAAGAGCGGCATGAAGGAGTACACCCGGCGGCGTTCCACCTGGTTCACCTTCTTGCTGCTGAGGATGATGACGAAGTAGGCGACGGAAGCCACGATGGCCACGGCCGCCATGACCACGGCGAGGTTCTTGGCGGTCAGGATGTTGAAGACAACGGCCAGCGCAATAACAACCAGACCGGCCACGGCAATGAGCCCGACCTTCATGTACTGCTGCTTCGGGAGCGGGTTGGCTACATGATGTGCGGATTCGGGCAGGTTCTTGCGGGTTACGCCGTACTGCACCAGACCGATGGCCATGCCGATGGCGGCCAGGCCGAAGCCGTAGTGGAAGCCGTACTCGGTCCAGGCCAGACCGGTCAGGATCGGGCCGATCAGGGCACCGATGTTGATGCCCATGTAGAAGATGGAGAAGCCGGCGTCGCGCCGCTGGTCCTTCTCGTCGTACAAGGTGCCGACGAGCGATGTCGCATTGGCCTTGACGCCGCCGGAACCCAGGGCGATCAGGATCAGGCCCGCGGCCAGTCCGACGGCGCCGGGAAGCACGGCCAGGGAAATGTGGCCCAGCATGACCAGTGCGGCGGCGTAGAACAGCACCCGTTCGGCGCCGAAGACGCGGTCCGCCAGCCATGCACCGAGGATGGTGGAGAGGTACACGCCACCGCCATACGCACCGACCAGGGAGACGGCGATGGCTTCGTCGATGCCGAGGCCGCCGTCGGTGGTGCTGTAGTACATGTAGTACAGCAGGATGCCCTGCATGCCGTAGAAGGAGAATCGCTCCCACAGCTCAACACTGAAGAGGTTGGCCAACATCCGGGGATGGCCGAAGAAGGTTTTACGCGCTTCTTTTACGCCTGGGGTACTGGGGGTATGGCTCACGAGTTTAATATTCCCACCCCCGGGAGGGGTGAATGCAGCCACAACCGAAAGAATCCGCCGGGGAACGCGAACCTTCCCTGCCCGCACGTGGGGAAGGTCACACGTAAATGGGCCAATCCGGCCCGCATTACATGCTTGGGTGCCTGCATGACGCCGGGATTTGCACGTCCGGCGCGGAATTCCCTCACCACCGGGCGGGTTGGTACAGGTATGGCCAGCCTCAGTGTTCCCGTCTCCATCCTTGACCGCGCCAACTCGCGGGAAGGGTTTTCCGAAGCTGATGCGCTCGGTGCCGTACTTGAGCGCGCGGAGGCGGCGGAAGTGCTCGGATACCGCCGCTTTTGGGTGGCCGAGCATCATGCAGTGGCGGGAATCGCCGGATCTGCGCCCGCCGTCCTGATGGCTGCCCTGGCAGCGCACACCAGCAGCATCCGGATCGGTTCCGGGGGTGTCATGCTGCCGAACCATCAGCCGCTGGTGGTGGCCGAACAGGCGGCCACCCTGCAGGCCCTGAATCCCGGCCGGATCGACCTTGGCCTGGGCCGGTCCATCGGGTTCACACCGGCGGTGCGGACCGCGCTGCGGGCAGGGCAGGCCGAGGCGGAACAGTTCGAAGCGCACCTGGCGGAACTGCTGGCCTACCTCGACGGCACCGCGCCCATCACCGCCCGCCCGCAGGACGGCGGCCGAACGCCCGTCTTTGTGCTGGCCACAGGTGCAGGTGTGGAGATAGCCGCCCGGGCCGGACTCGGCGTCGTTCTGGGCGGCCCGGCGTTATTCCGGACCAACAGCGCCGGCCGGGCCGGTGCGCTGGAGCGTTACCGCGCCGCCTTCCGCCCCTCGGACCGCTTCCCACGCCCCTATGTCGTGGCTGCCGTCAACATTGCGGTGGCCGGGACCGAGGAGGCTGCCGAGGAACTGCTGCTGCCCGAAGCGCAGGCACTGGCCGCTTCCCGGACCAAGGGTGTTTTTCCCGCGCTGTCCAGCGCCGCCGGCGGCGCCGACCCGTCACCGCGGCACCAGGACCTGGTCCGCGGCACCCTTGACACGTCTGTCTATGGAACCGTCGGCCAGGTGCAGCAACGCCTTGAGGAACTGGTGGCTTCCTCCGGAGCGGCCGAACTGCTGGTGACCGGCGGCGCCTTCGACGTCGAGGGGCAGCGGGAATCCGACCGCCTGCTTGCCGGACTGTTCTAGCCGGAGGTCAGTAGCCCAGCTGGCCGGCGACGGCAAGCAGGTCCGCTTCGGCGCCGGGCCGGCCGATCAACTGGATACCCATCGGCAGGCCGGCGGCGGTGTCCAGCACCGGCAGGGTAATGGCGGGAAGGCCGCAGACATTCACCATGGACGTAAAAGGGGAGTATTGGCACTGGCGTGCGTAGTCCTCATCCGCCCGGTCTTCGGCACTTCCGCCCTCGCCGGCGTACCAGCCAACGGGCCGCGGCGTCATGCCCAGGGTCGGTGTCAGGACCATGTCGTAGGCGCTGTATTGCCGGATGGTCTCCAGCTCGAAGGTCCGGAGGACGTCGACGGCGGCCACCAGGTCCGCCGCACTCCGCTGAAGTGCCCTCCGCCGCATCACCGCGGCCAGGTCCGTCAGCCGCTCCTCGCCGCCCGGGGACAGAGCGGCGGTCGCCAGCCCGGCGGTCCACACCACCTGGAACGCGTCCGGATAACGCTCGTCGTACCTCAGATCCGTGTCCACCAGATCGTGGCCGGCGCGGGTGAGGGCGGCAACGCCGGCGTCGAGCGCCTCCACGGCCTCGGGATCGAGCCGGATATCCAGCCGGGATTCGAAGGGTGAACGGGTACTGACGCCGATCCGGAACCGTCCCTCGGCCCGCAGCGCCGCCGCCAGGAAGGTTCCCGGGGCAGCAGCGGCGCTGGTGGCCCGGTAATTGGGTTCGTCGACCATCGCGTCCAGCAGCAGCGCCGCATCGGCGGCGCTCCGGGCCAGTGGGCCGGCTACGACGAACTGGCCCAGGTCCTGCTGCGCCGATCCGGCCGGGACCCTGCCCCGGTTCGGCTTCAGGCCCACCAGGCCGGTTGCCGCTGCCGGAATGCGGACGGACCCGCCGCCGTCGGTTCCCGGAGCAAAGGGGATCAAACCCGCGGCCACTGCCGCGGCACTTCCACCGGAGGATCCGCCGGGGCTGAGCCGCGGATCGCGGGGATTCCGGGCGGGCGGACCCACCTGGTTTTCGCTGTAGCTGCTGAGCCCGAATTCCGGGACCTGCGTTTTGCCCAGGCTGATTGCCCCGGCGCGGCGCAGGACGGCCGGAAGCGGCGCGTCGTCCTCCGCCACCCATGGGTCCAGCGCGGCGCTGCCCAGGGTGGTGCGGACGCCGGCCACATCGGTCAGATCCTTATGTGCCAGCGGCATCCCATGCAGCAGGCCCAGCCGTTCTCCCCGGGCGCGGCGGACGTCAGCCGCCCGCGCTTCCGCCACGGCCTGCTCCGGCGTCGGCGTCAGGAACGCGCCCAGCGCCGGGTTGAGCTCCTCGATCCGCCGGAGATAGTGGACAGTGACTTCCTCGGCGCCCAAACTGCCGGAGGCCAGGGCATCCCGCAGTTCGACGGCGGTCATCTCGTGGGGAGCGGGCATTGCATACCTTTCGTTGCATGCTGGATCCGGGCGTTTATTCTCCCGGACCGCGTCCCACTATAGGCTGGAGAAAACGGCCCTGCGCAGCGGGACCCGGGGCGTTCCCGGGAGCGGTGCAGGGCGATCAGCCGTACGACAGTGAGGGCAGCGATGAGCGAGATGCAGAGCGTAACCGTAGAGACCATCCCCGAGGGCGCAAAGATCCTCGACGTCCGGGAAGACTACGAGTGGGATGCCGGGCACGTCGACGGCGCCCTCCACATCCCGCTCGACCGGCTGCCCGAAGCCCTCGATGACCTGGATCCGGATCAGGACCTGGCCGTCATCTGCCGCACCGGCGGCCGCAGTGCCCGCGCCACCCAGTGGCTGGAGGCCAACGGTTACTCCGCAGTGAACGTCAATGGCGGGATGGGTGCCTGGCTCGAAGCGGGCAAGCCCATGGTCTCCGACAACGGGCAGGAACCGACCGTTAAATGACGTCCGCCGCCGATACCCGCCCCGCCCCGCACCACTCCGGTCCGGAAGGGGAAGCCGTAGTCTACGCCTACCTCGGGCCGGAAGGCACCTTTACGGAGGCGGCCCTGCTGAGCATTCCTGGCGCCCAGGACGCGGTCCGCATTCCGGCCCCCAGCGTGAATTCGGCACTGGAAATGGTCCGTTCCGGACAGGCGACCGCTGCGGTTGTTCCGATCGAAAACTCCGTCGAAGGCGGGGTCAGTGCCACCCTCGATGCGCTTTCCGCGGGAACCCCGCTGCGGATCCTGCGTGAGGTCCTGGTGCCGATTACGTTTGTCCTGGCTGCGCGTCCGGGGACCGGTCTGGCCGACATCCGCACTGTCTCCACGCATTCGCACGCGTGGGCGCAGTGCCGCGAATGGGCGGCAGCAAATATTCCGGACGCGGAATATCTTCCCGCGTCCTCCACGGCGGCAGCCGCCGTGGAACTCGGGGGCCCGGAGCCGGGCTTCGAAGCGGCCATCTGTTCCCCGCTGGTTGCGCGGCGGAGAGGGCTGGAGGTGCTCGGGGAGGATATTGGCGACGTACGGGACGCAGTGACCCGGTTCGTGATGATCAGCCTGCCCGGCCTGCTGCCCGAACCCACCGGAGCGGACAAGACCACCCTGGTGGTTCCCCTTCCCGAGGACCACCCGGGAGCCCTGATGGAGATCCTGGAGCACTTCTCCACCCGCGGCGTGAACCTGAGCCGGATCGAGTCCCGTCCCACGGGGGTGTTCCTTGGCGACTACTTCTTCAGCATTGACGCAGACGGCCATGTGGCGGACGCCCGGATGGCGGACGCCTTGAAGGGCCTGCACCGGATCAGCCCGGAGCTGCGCTTCCTGGGTTCCTATCCGCGGGCGGACCAGCGCGAGACGGAGATTTCCCGGCATACCAGTGACGAGGCGTTCCGCGCCGCCGACATTTGGCTCGAGTCCGTACTGAACGGATACTAGGGCGAGAAGCCGCTGCCGGTCAGGCAGCGGCGCGTGAAAGGTGCGCACCATGGGTCGACTGCGGCGGAGCAACTGCGAACATCCCGGCTACTCCCGGCGGCGCTGGGGCAAGGGCTTCAGCTACCGGGATGTCCGCGGCGGGATCATTACCGACCGTGCCGTCCTGGCCCGGATCCGTTCGCTGGCGATTCCGCCGGCCTGGACGGAGGTCTGGATCAGTCCCTATCCCAATGGCCATATCCAGGCCACGGGAACCGACGGGGCGGGCCGCAAGCAGTACATCTACCACCCGCACTGGCGCGAAATGAAGGACCGCGAGAAATTCGACCGCGCCCTCGAGTTCGCCCAGTCCCTTCCCGCCGCACGCCGGCTGATCACCAAGCACCTGCGGGCAGAGGGCTGCGGGCCCGAGCGTGCCCTGGCGGCGGCTTTGCGGATTGTCGACGCCGGGGCGCTGCGGGTCGGCGGGACCAGATATGCCGAGGCCAACGGCTCCTACGGCACCACGACGCTGCGCATCGAGCACGTGTGCCTGGACGGAACCGAGGTGCGCTTCGACTTCCCGGGCAAGAGCGGCCAGGAATGGCACACCTCGATCAAGGATGCGGACCTTGCGGCGGCCATCGATCCCATGCTCCGGCGTCCCGGCGCGGATACGGCGCTGGCCTACCTGGGGGTGGACGGAGCCTGGCACAGTGTGGATGCCGCCCAGCTCAATGCCTTCCTGAAGGAAGTGACGGGCGGGGACTTCAGTGCCAAGGATTTCCGTACCTGGCAGGCCACCGTCGTCGCCGCAATGTCCCTGGCCCGCCTGGCGCCGTCGGCCGTTACCACCCGGGCCAAGCAGAAGGCCGTGGCGGCCACGGCCCGCGATGTTGCCGAGCACCTGGGCAACACGCCGGCCATTGCCCGCAAGTCCTACATCGACCCGCGCGTGGTGGACCGGTTCTTTGACGGCCGCGTGATTCCGGTAACCGGGTTTTCCGCGTCGGAGACGGCTGTGCGGATGATGCTCGAGGATTAAGCGGGTTTCCGCGGGCACCGGCGATAAGTATGCTGATGGAAGGCGCGTGCAGTATTGGCGCTCTGGACGACCACTCCAGATTTGGACAACCAACAAATTTGGACAACCAAAGGAAGGTGCCGGCATGAGCGAGTACCCCAACGAACAAGAGCAGCTCAAGGACCCGAAGCCCAGCGGTGTTTCCACCAATGACGATAACTACCGCGGCGATGTCGGCGACCAGGGCAACGACATCCGCTTTGCCGAGGAAGAGGCACTGATCCGCGAGCAGGCTTCCCCGTCCTCCCTCGAGGACGAAGGCAAGTACACCGCGGCAGAGGGCGCCAAGACGGACGAGGACCGCGAAGGCGGCTACACCGACGCCGAAGGCACCCAGGACGGCAAGTAACGCCTTCCCCTGGAAGCGGCGCTGCACCCACCGGTGCGGCGCCGCTTTTTGCTTCCGGCTGTTAGGCCTTCGGCGGCAGCACTTGCGAGGGCGGCACCCGGACCAGCAGGGCATCGGTATCCACCTCGACCGTGATGCTGGTGGCCGGGCCGGTCAGGTCGCCGTCGAGCTGGGTCTGTGTGGGTTCCGCGACGGTCACCGTGATTTTCCGGACCCGGTGGTGGCTGATCACCGGGAGGTCCTTGGGATAGCGCGTCATCACCTTGCCCGCCACCCAGGCCCAGCCCAGGACACTGCGCGGGCTGATGATGACGACGTCGAGCAGGCCGTCGTCCACCACGGCGTCGGGGATGAAATCGATGCCGGCGGGCAGCCGTCCGGTATTGGCCACGAGCACACTGTGGACCTTCTGGGACTGCGCCGGCCCGCCGTCCAGGCTGACGGACATCCGCGTGCGGCGCCCCGGCAGCAGACGCACGCCTGCTTCGCTGTAGGCCAGCCAGCCCACCCGCTTTTTCAGGCCGTCCCGGGTTGCGGCGATCACCTGGGCATCCAGTCCAATGCCGCCCATCACCAGAAAGGCATTGTGGGAGCGCTGGCCGGTCGATGAGTCTTCGAGCAGGATGTCGGCCATATCGATCCGCCGCACGTCTCCGTGGAGGGCGTTACGGATGTTTCCCGTCAGGTCGGCGACGGAGATGTCCAGGTTGCGGGCCAGCAGGTTGCCCGTGCCCAGCGGAATCAGCCCAAGCGCGGCACCGGAATGCGCCACGGCCCGCGAAACCTCACGGATGGTGCCGTCCCCGCCCGCAGCGAGCACGACGTCGGCCCCCGATTCCAGTGCCTGCAGCGCCTGCAGGTAGCCGGGGCTGTCCACAGTGGTTTCCAGAATCAGGGGCGGATCCCAGCCGGCGAGTTCACACGCGGTCCTGAGCACCGCTTCGGCGTCGGCGGCCAGCGCCTTGATGGGATTAACGACCATGGCCACCCGCTGGTGCGCCGCCCCCCGCGGGGCGAATACTGCCGCGTCCGCTGCTGCCCGCCGCCGGGTTCGGGTGCCTGCAATAACCCAGGTTGCCGCGGAAGCCAGCAGGGCGGTGCAGAGGACAAGGAAGAGCGTAATTTCAACGGGCATGATGCATCCCAGAATAGCCGTCACACCGCGGATCAAAGGCCGGGCAGGTTTTCGGTACTCTTGAATCGTGATCGATGTAAATGAGCTCCGCGAAAACCCTGAACAATTCCGAGCCTCGCAGCGCGCCCGGCTGGCCGACGAGAGCATTGTGGACGCGATCATTTCCGCCGACGCCGCCCGCCGCGACGCCCGGACCCGCTACGAGACCCTGCGCGCCGAGCAGAACGCCTTCGGCAAGCGCGTGGCACAGGCCAAGGGCGAAGAGAAGCAGGCCCTTCTGGCCGAGGTCAAGGAACTGGCTGCCGCGGTCAAGGCCGCCGGCGCCGAGGCCGACGCCATCCAGGCGGAATCCGACGCACTGCTGCGCCGGATCCCGAACCTGGTGTCCGACGGCGTGCCCGTCGGCGGCGAGGACGACTTTGAGGTCGTCAAGACGGTCGGCAAGCCCCGCGACTTCGAGGCCGAGGGATTTGCCCCCCGCGACCACCTGGAAATCGGCGAACTGCTGGGCGCCATTGACATGGAGCGCGGCGCCAAGGTGTCCGGCTCCCGTTTCTACTTCCTCCGCGGCGTCGGCGCCCGGCTGGAACTGGCACTGCTGAACATGGCCATGGACCAGGCCGTGAAGGCCGGGTTCGTCCCGATGATCACCCCCACCCTGGTGCGTCCCGAGACGATGCAGGGCACCGGCTTCGACGTGGCGCACGACGCCGAGATCTACCGGCTCGCCGAAGACGACCTGTACCTGGTGGGCACGTCCGAGGTGCCGCTGGCCGGCTACCATGCCGACGAAATCCTCGAGCTCGACGGCGGACCCGTCCGTTACGCCGGCTGGTCCTCCTGCTACCGCCGGGAAGCCGGTTCCCACGGCAAGGACACCCGCGGCATAATCCGGGTCCACCAGTTCAACAAAGTGGAAATGTTCGTCTACACCCGGCCGGAGGACGCCGCGGAAGAGCACCGCCGGCTGCTGGCCTGGGAAGAGGAAATGCTGGCCAAGGTCGAGCTGCCCTACCGGGTCATCGACACGGCTGCCGGCGACCTGGGTATGTCCGCGGCCCGGAAGTTCGACTGCGAGGCCTGGGTTCCCACCCAGAACGCCTACCGCGAGCTGACGTCCACCTCCAACTGCACCACCTTCCAGGCCCGGCGCCTGAATATCCGCGAACGCCAGGCCGAAGGCAAGGGCACCCGCGCCGTGGCCACCCTGAACGGAACGCTGGCGACCACCCGCTGGATCGTCGCCATCCTGGAACACCACCAGAACCCGGACGGCTCCGTTAACGTGCCGGCTGCACTGCAGCCGTACCTGGGCGGCCTGGAGGTTCTTCCGGTCCTCTAGGTCCGAGGGTTCGGTGTCCTAGCCGCCCTCCGGCCGAATCTGCTTAGATAAAACGATGACAACTTTGAGTACCGCTGGCATCGAAGACCAGCGAACCCCTGACAAGCGGCACCTGGTAGCCCTGGATGTAGACGGAACACTGGTGGACCACGACGGCCACATGTCCCCGGGTGTGCGCAATGCGGCACGCGAGGCCATCCAGGCCGGACACCATCTGGTGGTGGCGACGGGCAGGTCCTACGGGGCCGCGCTGCCGATCCTCGAACTCCTGGGCCTGACCGAGGGGTACTGCGTCTGCTCCAACGGCGCGGTGACACTTCGTCTGGATCCGTCCCTGGAAGACGGCTACGAAGTGCTGGACCGCGTGGTCTTTGATCCCCAACCGGCTCTCGCCGCGCTGCGGGAAAAGCTCCCGACGGCGAAGTTCGCCCTCGAAGACGCCGAAGGACGGTTCCTTTCCACCGAGCGCTTCCAGGACGCGAGCTTCGGCGCCGAAGCCCTCGCGGTGGATTTTGAGGCCCTGCTCGAGGCACAGGCCGTCCGGGTGGTGGTCTTCAGCACCGACAGCACGGCCGAGGAATTCGGCTCCGCGGTGGGGGCGATCGGCCTGCACGGTGTGACGTATTCCGTGGGCTGGACAGCCTGGCTCGACATTGCCGCGGCCGGCGTGACCAAGGCCAGTGCCCTGGAACAGGTCCGCCGCCGCCTGGAGGTGGATCCCACGCTGACCGTCGCCCTGGGTGACGGCCGCAATGACATCGAGATGCTGGACTGGGCCTCCCGGGGCGTGGCCATGGGCCAGGCACCGGAAGAGGTGCTCGCGGCGGCATCCGAAGTTACCGGCACCGTTTACGAAGACGGCGCGGCCAGCGTGCTGGCCAGCGTACTGCGGGGCCTAGCCTAGCTGCCCTTCCCGGGCGCGGTCAGGCGCCGTAGGGCAGCGCGGCCGGCGGCAGGGACGCCGGCCCATACACCAGGCCCAGCAGGCGTGCGGCGGCAGGCCGGGTGGCCCATTCCTCGCTCCAATGCGACCGGACCACCGCCTTGCTCACTGCCTGCGCGGTGATTCCCAGTTCCTGGGCAACGAACTTCTGCTGTCCACGCGCTCCGGGTGTCATGAGGTCCAGGACCTTCCACTCGGCGTCGGTCCGGGCCGCCACGATCAGGCCCAGCAGGCGCAGCACGGCTTCCGCCTCCGCTGCCAGCTCCGCATCCGGCCCATCCACGGCAAGCGGGACCCGGTCACCCGTGCGCTGGGCCCGTTCCACCGCCCGGCGGGAGTAGACGAGTCCGTAGCCCCGCGCGTCCCGGAGATCGTCCGGCAGCGGAAGCTGGAGTTCACCCACCCCCACCCCCACATGCCAGCGGCGTTCCCGGACCGCCGTCAGCGCGGCCTCCACCGCAGCCGAGGCATCCGTGAGCACACCCTGGGCTTCATCGCCGACGGTGCGCTGGAAGGGAACCGCCGCCGGCAGGTGACGAAGGGACCGGATCAGGTCCGGAACCAGATCCCCGACTTCCCGGGAATCCCGCTGGTTAATGGTCAGCACATAATGCATGGCCCCAGCATGTCAGACCGTCCCTGAAAACAACCGAATGCGGTTGCGGCGCGCCCAGAGAGCGCGGAAAGACACCCGGCCGGGCGGTAGAGTCGGCCGCATGACCAGCCAGGAGCACGCACCCCGCCCGGACCGCCGCCCCCTGCTTCGCCTGCTGTTTGTGGTGGGCGTCATCCTTCTGGGGGCCTGGGCGGCATGGCTTACGCATAGTTGGATTGTCCTCGCGGTTGCCGTCTTCGTGGCGGTTTTCCCAGCCCGGACCCACGGCGGGGACATGCGTTCCTGGGCGCGCAGGGCAGGCGGCGGCAGCTGAGTATTTAAACGCCGACGGCGGCCGGCCCCCGAGGGGACCGGCCGCCGTCGTACTGCGGAACGTTAGTTGTTGACGGGGTTGGCGTCGACGTCGCGGCCCTGGGCCTGATCGTCTTCGTGGCCTTCGCCCTGGGCGGAGAAGCGCTCTAGGGAAGCCTTGACCTCGGCTTCGGCTGCTTCGCGGCCGGCCCAGTCTGCGGCTTCAACCCACTTGCCCGGCTCCAGGTCCTTGTACTTGGTGAAGAAGTGCTTGATTTCATCCAGCAGGAAGTCGGACACGTCCGAGAGGTCCTTGATGTGGTCAAAGCGCGGATCCACCGGAACGCACAGGACCTTGGCGTCTCCGCCGCCGTCGTCCACCATGTTGAACACGCCGATGGGGCGGGATTCCACCAGCACGCCCGGCATCAGGTCGAAGTCCTGCAGCATCACCAGGGCGTCCAACGGATCGCCGTCCTCACCCAGGGTGTTCTCGAAGTAGCCGTAGTGGGTGGGGTAGGCCATGGAGGTAAACAGGACCCGGTCCAGGCGCAGGCGGTGGGTTTCGTGGTCGATTTCGTACTTGACCCGGGACCCCTTGGGGATCTCGATGGTGACGTCGAGCTTCATTGCAACTCCTCACTGGGTGGCCCGCAGGGGGAGCCACTGGAAAGACTGGATAACGGATACGGCCCCGGCGTGCCCGGAACGGAAAGGTCGGGCGGGACGCCGGCGTCGGTCTAGTGTTAAAGATATATGTCCTGCGCCGGGTTCGGCGCACAGGACCCGTTGGCCGGGGGAACCGGCGAAAGTGAAAGAGTCGGTGGGACATGTCTCGGATGTTCTCCGGCACGCTGCTGGCCCTTGCCTTTGCGGTGCTGCTGGTTCCGCTGGCCTGCTATGCCCTCCCGCCCGTTGCCGAAGCAGTGACCGGCTCGCGGCTGGAGCGTACCGAGGTTGTTCCCGGGTATCTGCGGGCCCCTACTAAACTGGCCGGCAGCGGTCCCGTTTCCGCTCCGAAACCGTCGGATCCCCTGCCTGACCAGGAGACACTGGGGCGGCTGCTGGATGCCGAGCTCGACGTGGACGGCAGCGGCGCCTTCTCCGCGGTAGTGCAGGACGTTCTGACGGGAACGGTGCTCTATGACCGCAACGGCACCGCCGGCCAGGCTCCGGCCTCCAGCCTCAAGGTCCTGACCGCCGCCGCGGCACTGTCCGCGATGGACGGCGGCACCCGCTTTCCCACCACTGCACTGCCGGGGGAGGATCCCGGCACCGTGGTCCTGCGCGGCGGCGGCGATGTGCTGCTGACGGCGGGCCCGTCGGATCCGGAGTCCGTGGCGGGCCGGGCCGGACTGGCCACCCTCGCCGAGCAGACCGCCTCGGCGCTTGCCGCAGCCGGGACCGCAGGCCCGGTAAAGGTCCTTGTGGACGATTCCCTGTTCACCGGCCCGGCGCTCTCCGATGCCTGGGGAGAGGCCGACGTCGAGGCCGGCGAGATTGCTCCTGTCTACTCCCTCGCCGTGAGTTCCGCCTGGGCAGAGGAAGGCACCGGGCCGGGTCCGCGCGTGGACGACGCCGCCCTGTCCGCGGGGGAGTCCTACCGCGCCGCGCTTGCCGAAGCCCTTTCCGGACAAGGCATCGCCGTGGAGCCGGACGTGGAACGCGGCACCGCTCCCGACGGGGCCGCCGCCCTGGCCGAAGTCCGCTCCGCACCGCTGACCGAGCAGGTCGACTACATGCTGTTGAACTCGGACAACTACCTGGCCGAGGTGCTGGCCCGGCTCAGCGCCGCAGCCTCGGACCGCGAAGCATCCTTTGCCGGGGGGATCGAGGCCGTCAAAGCCGAGGTCGCCGGCCTGGGCGTGGATACCGGAACGATGGTGCTTGGCGACACCAGCGGGCTGTCCGGGGAGACCTCGGTCTCCGCCGAGCAGCTGACCTCGCTGATGCAGATCCTGCTGACCACCCCCGACCCCGATCTGCGCGCAGTTGCCGGCGGGCTCCCGGTTGCTGCCCTGAGCGGCACCCTTGCCGACCGCTACGACGGAAACACGGATTCCGGTGCGGCAGGAATTGTCCGGGCCAAGACGGGGACCCTGCTGGCGGTCACCTCCCTGAGCGGCTATGCCACGGACGCGGACGGCAGGGTGCTCGCGTTCACCTTCATTGCCAGCGGGTTGAACGGAAACACCCAGCAGGCGCGTGACGCCGTGGATTCCGCCGCAGCAGTGGTGGCCGGGTGCGGCTGCCGGTAATACCGCCGCAGCGTTCCCCAAGGTGGTGCGGCCACGCGAGGCAATGTGGTCGAATGGACCAATGGAGAGCAACGAGCGAGGCCATCGAACCCCTGTACCCCCGAACAGCATGCCCTCCGGCGCGCCGTCGCTCGTGAACTGGGACCTGGCCGCATCCACCGCTGCCGCCATGGTGGCGCCGGGTCCAAAGATGTCCGCCCGCGAGATCCGCACTGCCGTGGCTGAACTGCGGGCCGCCGCCGAGGCATCCGTGGCGCACGTCCACCGCATCACCGGGCTGGAGGCCGCCCGGGACCTGCGGGATTCGGACGTCCTGATCGTGGACCGGGCCTCGTGGGCCCGCGCAAACTCGCAGAGCTTCTCAGTCTTGATGGGTCCGGCCCTAAAACACCTGGCCGAAACCCGCCCGGAGCAGCTGGCCGCCGCCAACACGGCACTGGGCGGAACCATGACCGGCGCGCAGCTGGGCACCATCCTCGCCTTCCTCTCGAGCAAGGTCCTGGGCCAGTACGATCCCTTTGCCGCCCTGGGCGGCGTCGGCAAACCCGGTGGACGGCTGCTGCTGGTGGCGCCGAACATTGTCACGCTGGAACGCGAATTGAACGTGGAACCCGCCGACTTCCGCCTCTGGGTCTGCCTGCACGAGCAGACACACCGGGTGCAGTTCGCCGCCGCGCCCTGGCTGCGGGAGCACATGCTGGAGCAGATCAGCCAGCTCTCCAACGGGATGATGGACAAGGCGCAGACCATTTCGGAGCGGCTGGGCTCCGCCGTAAAAGCGCTGGCAGCCCCCAAGGGCGGCGTGGATGCGGACGGCGTGCCGAAGAAATCCGTGGACCTGCTCTCCCTGCTCCAGGACCCGGAGGACAAGGAACGCCTCTCCCACCTGACCGCCGTGATGTCCCTCCTGGAAGGCCACGCAAACGTGGTGATGGACGCCGTGGACGCGAGCATTGTGCCCAGCGTCAAGACCATCCGGCAGCGGTTCAACAACCGCGGGGCCAAGCGCACCTGGATCGACCGCTTCTTCCGCCAGATCATGGGCCTGGACGCCAAAATGCGCCAGTACAGCGACGGCGCCCGCTTTGTCCGCGCCGTCACTGACTCGGTAGGCATGGAAGGCTTCAACCGCGTGTGGGAGCGCCCCGAAAACCTCCCGACCGAAGCGGAGATCCACTCCGCGGACCTATGGATTGCCAGGATGGGACTGTAACCGAACGTGCTCGACGAAGACCGCAACACCTCCACTGCCGCAGACAGCACACCCCACGGAACCCCCGGAAACACCGGCGGATCCGTCCGTCCCGCCCCCCGGGTGCGCAAGCGGCTCCTGCCGACGCTCGGGGACGCCCGCAACAGCATCCGTGACACCCTGCGCGACGCCGGCCTGGCTCCGGGCGGAGAGCAGCCGCCGCTGATCCTGGTCGCCTGCAGCGGCGGCCCCGATTCCCTGGCCCTGGCCGCCGCAGCATCGTTCTTCTCCCGGCGCGGGGACTACCGCGTGGGCGCCGTCGTCGTGGACCACGGGCTGCAGCCCGCCAGCGCCGAGGTGGCGGTGCAGGCGCGGGACAAACTGGAACGGATGGGACTGGAGCCGGTGCTCGTCCGGCAGGTGGAAGTGCCTGCCTCCGGCATGGGACCCGAAGCCGCCGCCCGGACGGTCCGCTATGCGGCGCTGGACACCGCCGTGGCGGAACTTGGGGCCGACGCCGTCCTGCTGGGGCATACCCTCGATGACCAGGCCGAGCAGGTGCTGCTGGGCCTGATGCGTGGGTCGGGCACCCGTTCGCTGGCCGGAATGCCCGCCGTTCGGGGAAAGTACCTGCGGCCTTTCCTGTCCCTGCGCCGGGAACAGACCCTGGAGATCTGCGAAGACGCCGGACTGGATCCGTGGCACGATCCCAGCAACCGCGACCCGGCCTACGCCCGGTCCCGGGTGCGGACCGAGGTGCTGCCGTTCTTGGAGGAAAAACTGGGTCCGGGCATTGCCGAGGCGCTGTTCCGTTCCTCACGTATCCTTTCCGCCGATGCCGACTACCTGGATGCCGTGTCAGCGCAGGCATTTGCGGAGCTGCGTGCCGCCGCCCCGCAGGGAGACACCACCGGTTCCGAAGAGCTCCTGCTGCCCGAAGCGCAGCTGCGTGCCCTTGCCCCGGCCGTCCGCCAGCGGGTCCTGGCCCTGGCCGCGGTCGAACTCGGTGGTGCACAGCCGAGCTACGAACGCCTTGCCGCCGTCCAGGCCCTGCTGCGGCGGACAGGTTCGGCCGGACCGGTCCAGCTGGTGGGGAAAGTCAGTGTGTACCGCCAGCCCCGGGCCAAATCGGTTCACCACGGTGCCTCAAGCTATGGCAATCTTGTGTTTAGGAAAAAGAGCAGCACCTAACATCCAAGCTGCAACACTGCGCACCCGGGAGTCATTCGTGGATTCACACGACGTCCAGTCAGATCTCAAGCACGTTCTCTACACCAAGGAACAGATCCAAACCCGGATCACAGAACTGGCGGCCGAAATTGACCGCGACTACGCCGGCCGCGACGTCCTGCTCGTCGGCGTGCTCAAGGGTGCCGTGATGGTGATGGCGGATCTGTCCCGCGCCCTCCACAGCCACGTGACCATGGACTGGATGGCGGTGTCCTCCTACGGCTCCGGCACGCAGTCCTCCGGTGTGGTCCGCATCCTCAAGGACCTGGAAACCGACCTGCTCGGCAAGCACGTGCTGATTGTCGAAGACATCATCGACTCCGGCCTGACCCTCTCCTGGCTGCGCACCAACCTGGAATCCCGTGGACCGGCCAGCGTGGAAATCTGCACCCTGCTGCGCAAGCCGGACGCTGCCAAGGTCGAAATCGACGTCAAGTACGTCGGTTATGAAATCCCCAACGAATTCGTCGTCGGCTTCGGCCTCGACTTTGCCGAGCGGTACCGCAACCTGGACTTCATCGGCACCCTGGCACCGCACGTCTACGAATAACCCCGGCGGCCCCGTTCCCCCCTCCCGCCGACCCGGGGCTGACCCGGGACTGACCCCGGACCGGCTCTGACGGGACGCTACGCCCTGAGGGAACTAAACCCCGCTCCGGACCGTGTTCTTCTGGGGACGGTGTATAGCTAGTAGGTAAATTCCGCGCATACCAGCGTTGTTGATCAGGAGGGACGGGGCTTTAGCCCTGACGACGAATGAAATCCAAGAACTTCTTCAAGGGCCCGGCCATTTGGATCGCGCTGGCATTGGCTGCTCTTTTGATCATCCTGCCGAGTCTTTCCGGCACGGGTGCCAAGCAGGTGGATACCAAGGAAGGCCTGGAACTCCTGCAAAACAAGGATGTGTCGCAGGCAAAGATTTACGACGGCGACCAGCGCGTTGACCTGACATTGACTGACGAAGCAGCCAAAGACAAGGACAGCCCCGATGTGCAGTTCTACTTCGGCACTGCCCGCGGCGAGGAAATTGTCGACGCGGTCAATGATTCCGGAGCGAACTTCACCGACCAGCCGGTGCAGACTAACTGGTTCACCAGTTTCCTGGGATTGTTCCTGCCGTTCATCATCATCGGCCTGATCTTCTGGTTCCTGATGTCCCGTATGCAGGGTGGCGGCTCGCAGGTCATGAAGTTCGGTAAGTCCAAGGCCAAGCTGACCAACAAGGACATGCCGCAGGTAACCTTCGATGACGTCGCCGGTGCTGACGAAGCCGTTGAGGAACTCCACGAGATCAAGGAATTCCTGCAGGATCCCGCCAAATTCCAGGCCGTGGGCGCCAAGATCCCCAAGGGCGTGCTGCTCTACGGTCCTCCCGGAACCGGTAAGACCCTGCTGGCCCGCGCCGTCGCCGGCGAAGCAGGCGTGCCGTTCTACTCGATTTCCGGTTCCGACTTCGTCGAAATGTTCGTTGGCGTGGGTGCTTCCCGCGTCCGCGACCTGTTCGAACAGGCCAAGGCCAACTCCCCGGCCATCATCTTCGTGGACGAGATCGACGCCGTCGGCCGGCACCGCGGAGCCGGCGTGGGCGGCGGCAACGACGAACGCGAGCAGACACTGAACCAGCTGCTGGTGGAAATGGACGGGTTTGACGGAAACAGCAACGTCATCCTGATTGCCGCCACCAACCGTCCCGACGTCCTGGACCCGGCACTGCTGCGTCCGGGCCGCTTTGACCGCCAGATCGGCGTCGAAGCCCCTGACATGCAGGGCCGCCTGCGGATCCTGGAAGTCCATGCCAAGGGCAAGCCGATGGCACCGGGCGTGGACCTCGAAACCGTGGCCCGCAAGACTCCGGGCTTCACCGGTGCGGACCTGGCGAACGTGCTCAACGAAGCAGCCCTGCTGACCGCGCGTTCCAACGCAGACCTGATCGACGACCGTGCCCTGGATGAAGCCATCGACCGCGTCATCGCCGGGCCGCAGAAGCGCAGCCGCGTCATGAAGGAACTCGAACGCAAGATCACCGCCTACCACGAGGGTGGACACGCCCTGGTGGCCGCGGCGCTGCGCAACACGGATCCGGTAACCAAGGTGACCATCCTGCCGCGCGGACGCGCGCTGGGCTACACCATGGTCCTTCCGCAGGATGACAAGTACTCCATCACCCGCAACGAGCTGCTGGACCAGCTGGCCTACGCCATGGGCGGCCGGGTCGCCGAGGAGATTGTCTTCCACGATCCCTCCACGGGTGCCTCGAACGACATTGAGAAGGCCACCTCCACGGCCCGCAAGATGGTCACGCAGTACGGCATGAGTGAGCGGATCGGTTCGGTCAAGCTTGGTTCCGGCGGCGGAGAGCCGTTCCTGGGCCGGGACATGAGCCAGGAACGGAACTACTCCGACCAGGTGGCCTACGTGGTGGACGAGGAGGTCCGGCGCCTGCTGGACAACGCGCACGACGAGGCGTACCAGATCCTCACCGAAAACCGCGATGTCCTCGACCGGCTCGCCCTTGAGCTGCTGGAACGCGAGACGCTGAACCAGGCGGAGATTGCCGAGGTGTTCTCCGACGTGCGCAAGCGCGACGTCCGTGAAGTCTGGCTGTCCAAGCCCACCCGGCCCGTGCACAGCATGCCGCCGGTGGTCTCCGCGAAGGAACGGCGCGAGGCTAAGGAAATCGGCGCCCCGGATCCGGCCTCCGTTGCTCCGCAGGACCAGATTGCCGACGCCGACCTTCCGCAGGACTTCGACGTCTCCGGCAATGGAATGCCGCAGAGCAGCGGTCAGGGCAGCCATTCCGGCCGGAGCGGAAACTCCGGCACCGGCAACACGGCACCGGACGCGTAGGCGGACGGGCGGCCCGCGAAGGCCGCCCGCTCCCGCCGGGGAAGGAAGTTCCGCGCGATAGGATCGACCAGTGACGGATTTCGATGATGAGCTACTGACCGCCGAAGCGGCGGCAGATTCCCCGGTGGACCAGCCCCGGATTGAACGGGCCGTCCGGGAGATCCTCCTGGCTATCGGGGAGGACCCGGACCGGGACGGATTGAAGGAAACCCCCAGCCGGGTGGCGAAGTCCTACACGGAAATCTTCGCGGGGCTGCACCAAAGCCCCTCCGACCTGCTGGCCACCACCTTTGACCTTGACCACGAGGAACTGGTCCTGGTCAAGGACATCGCCTTCTACTCCACCTGCGAACACCATCTGGTCCCGTTCCACGGCAGCGCGCATATCGGCTACATTCCCTCCCACGAGGGCAAGGTGACCGGTCTGTCCAAGCTGGCCCGGCTGGTGGAGGTCTACGCCCGCCGGCCCCAGGTGCAGGAACGGCTGACCACCCAGATCGTGGACGCCCTGATGACCAATCTGTCTCCCCGCGGTGCCATAGTGGTTATTGAATGCGAGCACCTGTGCATGTCGATGCGCGGGGTCCGGAAGCCGGGTGCCAGGACCGTAACCTCCGCGGTGCGCGGACAGCTGCGCGAGACCGCGACGCGCGCAGAAGCAATGAGCCTGATACTCGGACGATAGGACCACCATGGATTCACTCGCTGCCGCACCCGGCACCGGACCGGCAACTTCGCCGCTGCCCGTACTGCGGCCCGCACGCCGGGCCCGCACGTTCTCCGACCTTCCCACGGACCGCACGCTGGTTATGGGAATCCTCAATGTCACGCCCGATTCCTTCAGCGACGGCGGCCGCTTCGCCGACACCGACGCCGCCATCCGCGAGGGACTGAAGCTGCATTACGAAGGTGCAGACATTATCGACGTCGGCGGTGAGTCCACCCGGCCGGACTCGGTGCGGGTGTCCCCGGAGGAGGAGCAGGAACGGGTACTGCCCGTGATCGAAGCCCTGGTGAAGGCCGGCGCGCTGGTCAGCATCGACACGATGAATGCGGCCACCGCGGAGAAGGCCATCGCGGCAGGCGCCGCCATCATTAACGATGTGTCCGGGACCGAAACCGATCCGGACATGCCCGGGCTGGTTGCCCGCACGGGTGTCTTTTACATCCTGATGCACAGCCGCGGCGATGTCCGCAGCGACGACCCCAACGCCGACTATGGAGACGTTGTCGACGAGGTTGCCGGAGAGCTGGCGAAGATCCGTGAGCGGTTCTACGCCGCCGGCGTTGCCCCCGAGCAGATCATCGTGGATCCGGGGCTGGGGTTCTCCAAGAACGAAGGCCACAACTGGGAACTGCTGCGCGGCATCGACCGCCTCGGTGCACTGGGGCACCGCGTGCTCGTCGGCGCATCCCGAAAGCGTTTCCTGGGCTCCCTGCTCACCAGCTACGGAAAGGCGGCGCAGCCCCTGGAGCGTGACAACGCGACGGCCGCAGTGTCCGCGCTGGCGTCGTCGTCGGGCGTATGGGCGGTGCGTGTACACAACGTGCCGGCCAGCCTCGACGCCGTCAAGACCACCGCGGCCTGGAAGGGATAGGCGGATGTCCGGAATTTCCAGCCCGGCCTCCCCGCGGGACCGGATCACCCTGAGCGGCATTACCGCCACGGGCTTCCACGGCGTTTTCCCCGAGGAGCGGCGGGATGGGCAGCCCTTCGTGGTGGACCTGGTCCTGTTCACCGACCTGGGCCCCGCAGCAGCCACGGATGACCTGACACTGACGGCGCACTACGGCGAGGTGGCCGAGCGGGTAGTACAGGCCATCACGGGGGAGCCGCTGAACCTGATCGAGGCCCTCGCGGGCCGTATTGCCGACGCCGTCCTGGCCGGCTTCCCGGTGCTGACCGCAGTGGAGGTCACGGTACATAAGCCGAAGGCGCCGATCACCGTGGAATTCGGCGATGTTGCCGTCACCATCCACCGGGAGCGGGCATGAGTACCGTGCACGCCGTCCTGGCCCTCGGCAGCAACCTGGGTGAAAGCCGGGATACCCTCTCCACCGCCGTGGCCGACCTTGCGAACCACCCGCAGGTGCAGCTGAGCGCGGTTTCCCCCGTGGTCCGCACCCGGCCGGTGGGCGGTCCTGAGCAGCCGGACTACCTCAACCTCGTGGTTGCGGTGGAAACCGAGCTGGAACCGCATGCCCTGCTGGCCCACTGCCAGGCAGTCGAGGCCCAACACCACCGCGAACGCATTGTCCGCTGGGGTCCGCGCACCCTCGACGTCGACATCATCACCTACGGCGACCTGCACCTGGACGATGAGGACCTCACCATTCCGCACCCCCGTGCCGCGCAGCGGGCCTTCGTCCTGCAGCCCTGGGCCTGGATGGAACCGGACGCCCGGCTGGACTCGGTGCCCGTAGCCGAGCTGGCTGCCCGCGCCGAGGACCTTCCCGGACTCGAAATCTTCGAAGGAGAATGAGTTCGTGAGCACCATCCGCTACCGCTGGCTGGCCGTCATCTGCCTCGCCGCCGGCCTGGTCGGCTGGTCCGCTTACTCGATCCTGGACGGCTCCCCGGCACCAGTGCTGAGCTCCGTGGCGCTGGTGGCCATCATCCTGGTGACAGGCGCGACCCTGGTTCTCGGGCTCCGGGTGCGCCGCTGGCGCAACGGCCGGCGCGACCGCGAACTGGACCCGATAGCCGCCGCCCGGACAGTGGTGCTGGCGCAGGCCCTCGCTTATGCCGGTGCCCTGCTGCTGGGCTGGCATGCAGCGGTTTTCCTGGCACAGCTGCCCCTGTGGTCGCTGCGGCCGGGCCACGCAGCCACCTGGGCTTCGCTGACCGTCAGCATCGGCGGGATCCTGATGATTGCCACCGGACTGACCGTGGAGCGGTTCTGTAAGCTCCCACCTGAGGACAAGGACGGCACCGGACCCGTTCCCGGCTCGGGAGACGGAGGAGAATATGCCTAGCGAAGCAATCGATCCAGCTGCAGTGCAGTGGCAGCGCGTATCACCGAAGTACCTCCGCCTGCGGCTGCTGAGCTGGGGGATCGAAACCGTCATCACACTGCTGGTCACCGGATTGCCCCTGGTGCTCCGCCTGACCGGCATCTGGCCCGGATATCCGGCGTGGCTGGCCTGGGGCCTGCCGGTTTTCTTCGCAGTGCTCCTGTTGTGGCGCGGGCTCCTGCTTCCGCGGCAGGTCCGCTCCATTGGTTTCGCCGAACGCAACGAGGACCTGCTGCTCCGCCGCGGCCTCTTCTTCCAGCGCACCCTGGTGGTTCCCTACGGCCGGATGCAGTACATCGACGTGGCGGTCGGCCCGCTGGAACGGGCCTTCGGCCTGTGCACCCTGAAACTCCATACCGCCGCCCCCGGCACCAATGCCGGCATTGCCGGGCTGCCCGCGGATGAGGGTGCCCGCCTGCGGGAGCATCTCTCCGCACGCGGCGAAGCGCAGCTGGCCGGGCTGTGACTGCCGGCGCCGCTCCCGGTCCGGAGGGGGACCGGCATCCCACCGCAGCGGATCCGGCACAGCAGCCGGAGCCGGAGTGGAAACGGGTCCACCCGGTCTCGCCCCTGGTCCGCGGCTGGATAGCCCTGGCCGCCCTGGCCTACTTTGTCGGCCGCGACCAGGTGGAATCCGGGTTCTCCGACGGCGGTGTGCGCCTGCCCGAGGGCCCTGCGCTTGGCTGGACGCTGCTGGCCCTGGGGATTGCCCTGGTGGTTATTGCCGGCGCCTTCTTCCTATCCTGGTGGTTCACCCGCTACCAGCTCACCGCCGATTCCATCCGGGTGCATTCCGGAGTGGTGGTACGCCGCCAGCGGCAGGCACGGCTGGACCGCGTGCAGGCCATCGACATTGTCCAGCCCCTGCTCGCCCGCATTTTCGGGCTGGCGGAACTGCGCTTTGAAGTGGCCGACGCCGGCGAGTCAGCGGTGCGCCTGGCCTTCCTGCGGCTCCCGGACGCCCAGGCGCTGCGGACGCGGATCATGGCGGATGCTTCCGGCGCCAGGAACTCCCAGCCCGACGGCGGCGGTGGCGCCGGCGGAAAAGACACCGCCGGCAGCCTTACCGTTCCCGCGGAGCAGCAGGTGCTGGCACTGTCGCCGGGACGGGTACTTGCCGCTGCCCTGCTGTCCGGAACCACCGTCCTCCTGCTAATGGCCGTTGCAGGCGTCATCGTCCTGACCGCGGTCACGGGTGAAGCGGCATCCATCGCCGCCATGGTGCCCATTATTTTCGGCTTCGGCAGCGCCTATTGGGGGTTGTTCAGTTCCGGCTTCAACTTCCGGGCGGCCGTGTCACGCGAAGGCATCCGGATCCGCTCCGGCCTGCTCGACACCCGCACCTCCACCGTCCCGCCGGGCAGGATCCAGGCTCTCGCGATCCGGCAGTCACCGCTTTGGCGGATCCCCGGGTGGTACTCGATTTCCGTAAATGTTGCCGGTTACGGGGTCGGCAGCAGCAGCGAATCCACTGCCCGGACCCGGCTGCTGCCCGCAGGCACGGCCGAGGAGGTCCTCCGGATGCTGGCCCTGGTCCTTCCGGACCCCGGAACCGGGGACCCCGTGGGGGTTTTTGCCGCCGGTATGGACGGAACAGGGACGGCAGGGGGCTTCACTGTCTCGCCCCGCCGTGCCCGCTGGCGCTCCCCGCTCTCCTGGCGCCGGAACGGCTACCTGGTGACGGAGACCGCAGTCCTGGCCCGGCACGGTTACCTGTGGCGGTCCCTGGAGGTGGTTCCGCACAGCAGGACCCAGTCCCTCGCCCTCCAACAGGGCCCGGTACAGCGTCCGATGCGCCTGGCGAACCTGATCCTGCACTCCACGCCCGGACCGGTTTCTCCCCGGGTAGTGGAAATCGATGCGGACACCGCCCGGCGGCTCCTCGACGAACAGTCGCTGCGCGCCCGCACCGCCCGCCGCCGGGATCTTCCGGAACAGTGGCTGCGCGGGAGCGGCCCTTCCCTGGCCAAGGCCGCCCCGGTGGCGCCCCTCCCACCATCCCTCCCGCCACCCGTTTCTCCACCCCTCCCACCGTCCCTCCCGCCACCCGTTTCTCAACCCCTCCCACCGTCCCCAGTTACCCCTGCCCCCGTCTCCGAGGAGGAGCCTCCCCATGAACACCGCTGATTCCGCCAGTGTCGAAGAACGCCGGCGCCGCGGCCGCCTGGGTATCGGCGTGATCGGCGCGGGCCGGGTCGGTGCCGTCCTGGGGGCGGCCCTGCGTGCCGCCGAGCACGCCGTCGTCGGGGTGTCCGCGGTGTCCGACGCCAGCCGCGAACGCGCCGAAAACCTCCTTCCCGGCGTTCCGATCCTGGAAATACCGGACATCGTGGAGCGGTCCGAACTGGTCCTGCTCGCCGTGCCGGACGACGCCCTGGGCCCGCTGGTCTCCGGCCTGGCCAAGACCGGTGCCTGGCAGGCGGGCCAGCTCGTGGCGCATACATCCGGACGGTTCGGCACCGAGATCCTGGCCCCGGCCCGCGCCGCAGGTGCCATCCCCCTGGCCCTGCACCCGGCCATGACCTTCACCGGGATGAGCCTGGACCTGACCCGCCTGGCGGACTGCTCCTTCGGGATCAGTGCCCCGGCAGCCGTGCTGCCGATTGCCCAGGCGCTCGTGGTGGAGATGGGTGCCGAGCCGGTGGTCATCGATGAAGCGGACCGGGTGCTGTACCACGCGGCGCTGGCCCATGCGTCGAACCACCTGGTCACCCTCGCCGCCCAGTCCACGCAGCTGCTTGCGGGGCTCGGCGTCGAACACCCGGACCGGCTCCTGGGTCCGCTGATGCGTGCATCGCTGGAAAACGCCCTGGCCTCCGGCGAAGGCGCACTCACCGGTCCGGTGGCCCGCGGGGACGTCGGAACCGTTTCCGCGCACACCCAGGCACTTGCCGAGGCCGGCTCGGAAGACCTCCGCGCCGCCTACTCGGCTCTCTCCGCCGCCACGGCCGCCCGGGCCGTGGACCGGGGCCTGCTCACCGCCCAGCAGGGTGAAGCGATTCTGGCCGCACTCCGGCTGGACCCCGAAACACCCTAAAACACCCTGACAACCGCAAAACACATACCAAAGGACAGTGTTGAACACCCCCCGCCTCGTCACCACAGCCGCCGAACTGCGTTCCGCCACGGCGGAGCTGCTTCAGCAAGCGGCTGCCGCCAACCCTTCCCGCCTTCCCTCGCTCGCGCTGGTTCCCACCATGGGCGCCCTGCACGAGGGCCACGCCTCCCTGATGGGTGCGGCGCGGGCGGAGAACGACGTCGTCACCGCCTCGGTGTTCGTCAACCCCCTCCAGTTCGACGACCCCGCCGACCTGCAGCGTTACCCCCGCACCCTCGACGCGGACCTGGAACTCCTGGGCCGGGCGGGTGTGGACCTGGTCTTCGCCCCCTCCGAGGCTGAGATGTACCCCGGCGGCGCGCCGCTGGTGCGGCTGAGCGCGGGCACCATGGGCACCCGCTGGGAGGGAGCTTCCCGCCCGGGACACTTCGACGGGGTGCTCACCGTCGTAGCCAAGCTCTTCCACCTCGCCGCACCCCCGGTACCGGCACGCTTCCGGGCCTACTTCGGACAAAAGGATGCCCAGCAGCTGGCCCTCATCCGCCGCATGGCCGCGGACCTCAACTTCGCCGTGGAGGTCACCGGCGTGCCGATCGTCCGTGCCGCGGATGGTCTCGCCGAATCGAGCCGGAACCGCTTCCTCGACGACGGCCAGCGGCAGGCTGCACTCGTGCTGTCCAGGGCGCTGACCCTGCTGAAGGAACGCGCGGCTGCGGGCGGGCCGCTGGACCTGGCGTCCGCCGTCGAACTGGTCGCGCAGCAGCCCGGGGTGGAGCTGGACTACTTCGCGGTCGTGGACCCGCAGACCCTCGAACCGGTCCGAGCGGCTGCCGATGAACCGCTGACCGGGACCGCGCTGGCTCTGCTGGCCGCGCGGGTGGGTCCGGTCCGCCTGATCGACAACGCACTCCTGCCCTAGCAGGAGGCTCCGAACCGTACCCGGCAGGGAGGTACGGAGCACAGGAACGGGGAGCGGCGCTTTGCTCTGTAAACTTAACTACCGTGACCACATCTAACCCCGTTCCCGAAGCCGCAGACACCTCCGAACAGATGCGCATCCGTGCCGAGAAGCGTGCGCGGCTGATTGACCGCGGGGATGAGGCCTACCCGGTGGGGGTGGAACGCACCGCCTCGCTGAAGGAAGTACGCGAAAAGTTCGGCCACCTGCAGGCCGACGAAGCCAGCGGCGAGACCGTGGGCGTCACCGGCCGCGTGGTGTTCATCCGCAACACCGGCAAGCTCTGCTTCGCCACCCTGCAGGAGGGTGACGGAACCCGGCTGCAGGCCATGCTCAGCCTCGCCGTCGTCGGCGAGGAATCCCTTGGGGACTGGAAGTCCCTGGTGGATCTGGGTGACATTGTCTTCATCCGCGGCGAGGTCATTTCCTCGCGCCGCGGCGAGCTCTCCGTGATGGCGCAGTCGTGGTCCATGGCGTCCAAGGCCCTGCGGCCGCTGCCGGTGCTGCATGCCGGGCTGAGCGAGGAAACCCGTGTCCGCCAGCGCTACGTTGACCTGATGGTGCGCGAGGAAGCGCGCGACATGGTCTACAAGCGTGCGGCGATTGTCCGGGGTGTCCGCGACACCCTGCACAACCACGGCTACGTCGAGGTGGAAACACCCATGCTGCAGCTGGTCCACGGCGGAGCCGCGGCCCGTCCGTTCGAGACCCACCTGAACGCATTCGACCAGAAGATGACCCTGCGCATCGCCACCGAGCTGTACCTCAAGCGCGCCGTGGTGGGTGGAATTGAGCGGGTGTTCGAGATCGGGCGCATTTTCCGCAACGAGGGCGTGGACTCCACGCACTCCCCGGAATTCACCACGCTCGAATGCTACGAGGCCTACGCGGACCAGTTCGTGATGGCGGAGCGGATGAAGGAGATCATCCTGCACTGCGCCGACCTCATGGGCAGCCGGCAGATCGAAACGCCTGCCGGAACCATCGACCTCGACGGCGAATGGCGCTGGCTGAGCGTGTACCCCGGGCTTTCCGAGGCCGTCGGCACGGAAATCACCCCGGATACCGAAGCATCAGTGCTGCGGGAAATCGCCGCGGCGCACGACGTCTCGGTGGACCCCAAATGGGATGCGGAAAAGCTGGTTATTGAACTGTTCGGCGAAATCGTGGAACCGCACCTGCTGCAGCCGACGTTCGTGTACGACTACCCGCCCTCGGCGCAGCCGCTGGCCCGGCCGAACCGCAATGATCCCCGCCTGATCGAGGCCTGGGACCTGATTATCGGCGGCATGGAACGCGGCACGGCGTTCTCCGAACTTATCGACCCGGTGATCCAGCGTGAACGCCTCACCGAGCAGTCACGCCTGGCGGCAGGCGGCGATGATGAGGCCATGGCCCTGGATGAGGACTTCCTCCGGGCACTCGAGTACGGGGCTCCCCCCATGGGCGGTATTGGCCTGGGAATTGAGCGCCTTGTGATGCTTTTCACGAATACAGGAATCAGGGAAACAATTCTGTTCCCCCTCCTAAAGCCGGAAATGGGTTAACCATGGAATATGTCGAAGTTCTTCTGCCCTCAGTTTGTGTTGCAGCTCTCTTTTATTTCGTCATGAGGGCCCTGCTTAACTCGGATCGTTCCGAACGGAAGGCGCTTGCGGAGGCTGAACGGGAAGCTGACCAGAGTGTAGCCCATGAAACTTTGAAGAAACCGGGTGAAGTAGACAATAAATAGCCAAGTGCTTTGACGGGGCTTAACTAATTGCGTCATACTCTAAGTGGTCTCATAATTAGTCTTCCCATTTTTAGCTGCTTAGGAGCCTGTCATGGCACAAAAGGTAAAAATCATTCTCGTGGACGACGTCGACGGCGGAAGTGCGGATGAGACCGTACGGTTTGCCTTGGACGGGTCACAGTACGAGATTGATCTGTCAAAGGACAATGCGAAAACTCTGCGCGATGCGCTGAAGCCCTATGTTGATGCCGGCCGCAAGGTTGGGGGCCGCACCGGACGCCCGCGCAGCGCCGGCTCGGCGCGCAGCAACGAAGCAGCACAGATCCGTGAATGGGCCCGCAAGAACGGCTACACGGTTTCCGAGCGCGGCCGCGTCAACAGCGAGATCATCGACGCCTACCGCGCCGCACAGGGCTAGGCCTCGCGCCCGGGTCTTCCGCCCGGGTCTCACGCCCATGGCGAACAAGCTCCTATTGCACCCCTGGGGCACGTAGCATCGAATTACGCGTTAGCTAGGAGTGTGCCTCATGTTTGAAAGATTTACCGACCGTGCCCGTCGCGTTGTCGTGCTTGCCCAAGAAGAGGCCCGCATGCTCAACCACAACTACATCGGCACCGAGCATATTCTGCTTGGGCTCATTCATGAGGGTGAAGGTGTCGCTGCCAAGGCCCTTGAATCCCTGGGCATCTCGCTTGGTGCTGTCCGTGAGCAGGTACAGGAGATCATCGGTCAGGGCCAGCAGGCCCCGACCGGTCACATCCCCTTCACCCCGCGGGCCAAGAAGGTGCTGGAGCTCTCGCTCCGTGAAGCCCTGCAGCTCGGCCACAACTACATCGGCACCGAACACATCCTGCTCGGCCTGATCCGTGAAGGTGAAGGCGTTGCCGCTCAGGTGCTGGTCAAGCTTGGTGCCGACCTGAACCGGGTCCGCCAGCAGGTCATCCAGCTGCTTTCCGGCTACCAGGGCAAGGAGCCTGTCTCCACCGGTGGCCAGCAGCAGGAAGGCCAGCCCGCCGGATCGGTGGTGCTGGACCAGTTCGGCCGCAACCTCACACAGGCCGCGCGCGAATCCAAGCTCGACCCCGTCATTGGGCGCGAGCACGAAATGGAACGCGTGATGCAGGTGCTTTCACGCCGGACCAAGAACAACCCCGTCCTGATCGGCGAACCCGGCGTCGGCAAGACCGCCGTCGTCGAGGGCCTGGCCCAGGCAATTGTGCGCGGTGACGTGCCCGAGACGCTCAAGGATAAGCAGCTTTACACCCTTGACCTCGGTTCGCTGGTTGCCGGATCCCGCTACCGCGGTGACTTTGAGGAACGCCTGAAGAAGGTCCTCAAGGAAATCCGCACCCGCGGCGACATCATCCTGTTCATTGACGAGATCCACACCCTGGTTGGTGCGGGTGCCGCCGAAGGTGCCATCGATGCCGCGTCGATCCTGAAGCCGATGCTGGCCCGGGGCGAGCTGCAGACCATTGGTGCCACCACGCTGGATGAGTACCGCAAGCACATTGAGAAGGATGCCGCTCTGGAACGCCGCTTCCAGCCGATCCAGGTGGCCGAGCCTTCGGTTGCGCATGCCATCGAGATCCTCAAGGGCCTTCGGGACCGCTACGAAGCGCACCACCGGGTATCCATCACCGACGCTGCCCTCGCCTCTGCCGCAACGCTGGCCGAGCGGTACATCAGTGACCGGTTCCTGCCGGACAAGGCCATCGACCTGATCGACGAAGCCGGTGCCCGCCTGCGCATCCGCCGGATGACTGCTCCGCCCGAGCTGAAGGAAATCGACGAGCGGATCTCGGCCCTGAAGATGGAGAAGGAGTCCGCAATTGACTCCCAGGACTTCGAAGGTGCCGCTTCCCTGCGCGACAAGGAGCAGAAGCTCCAGGACCAGCGCGCGGAGAAGGAACGCCAGTGGAAGTCCGGCGGCCTGGATGACATTGCCGAGGTGGATGAGGAACTCATCGCCGAGGTGCTTGCCAACTCCACCGGCATCCCCGTGGTCAAGCTGAACGAGGAAGAGTCCACCCGCCTGCTGCGGATGGAAGACGAACTGCACAAGCGCGTCATCGGCCAGGACCAGGCCATCAAGTCCATCTCGCAGGCCATGCGCCGTACGCGGGCCGGACTGAAGGATCCCAAGCGTCCCGGCGGTTCCTTCATCTTCGCCGGACCCACCGGTGTCGGTAAGACGGAACTGGCCAAGGCCCTTGCGGAGTTCCTGTTCGGTGACGAGGATGCCCTCATCACGCTGGACATGTCCGAGTACGCCGAGAAGCACACTGTTTCACGGCTGTTCGGTGCTCCTCCCGGATACGTGGGTTACGAAGAAGGTGGGCAGCTGACCGAAAAGGTACGCCGCCGTCCGTTCTCCGTGGTCCTGTTCGACGAAGTGGAGAAGGCCCACTCGGACCTCTTCAACTCGCTGCTGCAGATCCTCGAAGACGGCCGCCTGACCGACGCCCAGGGCCGGATGGTGGACTTCAAGAACACCATCATCATCATGACGACCAACCTGGGAACCCGGGACATCTCCAAGGGCGTTATGACCGGTTTCCAGTCCGGCACGGACACCAAGACCGGTTACGACCGGATGCGGGCACGGGTTACGGAAGAACTGAAGCAGCACTTCCGCCCCGAGTTCCTCAACCGTGTTGATGACACCGTGGTCTTCCCGCAGCTGACCCAGGACGAGATTGTCCAGATTGTGGACCTCTTCCTGAACCGGCTGAGCCAGCGCCTGGCCGAGAAGGGCATGACCATCGAGCTCACCCCGGCTGCCAAGGTGCTGCTGGCAACCCGCGGCTACGATCCCGCCATGGGTGCCCGGCCGCTGCGCCGGACCATCCAGCGCGAAATCGAGGACCAGCTTTCCGAGAAGATCCTCTTCGGCGAACTGAAGCCGGGAGAAGTCATCTCGGTGGACGTCGAGGGTGAAGGCGACGAAGCGAAGTTCACGTTCGTGGGCAGCGGTGTTCCGAAGGCCATTGAGGAAGCCGCCTCGGCCATCGAAGCCGGCGTGCGGGACTAACCACCGCACAGCAGTACCAGCGCACAGCACAACCAGTACAGCTAAAGGACCCGGCGGGCACACAGCCCGCCGGGTCCTTTGCCATTAAGAAGCATTGCCCCAGCCGGTTACAGGCACCGTTTGCGCGCCGCCGCACCGGCGGTCCTAGACTGGGCCGGTGACTTCCGTACCCACCATCACCATCCGGCGCGCCCGGACTTCCGATGTTCCCGCCATCCGCGCCCTGGTGGCGCCCCTGGCCGATGAACGGGTCCTGGTGGCCAAGGAAGCGGTTGCCTACTACGAGGCGCTGCAGGAATTCCGCGTTGCGGAGGACGGGGATGGACGGGTTGTCGGCTGCGGCGCCCTGCACGTGATGTGGGAAGACCTCGCCGAGGTGCGCACCCTGGCCGCCGATCCCGCCCTGCGCGGCTGCGGAATAGGCCACCGGTTGCTGGAACAGCTGCTCGCCGACGCCGTGGACATCGGCGTCAAGAGGGTGTTCTGCCTGACGTTCGAGGTGGAGTTCTTCCAGCGGCACGGTTTCGTGGTTATGGCCAACCAGTCAGCGGTGGATCCCGAGGTCTATTCCGAGCTGCTGCGCTCCTCCGATGAGGGCGTGGCCGAGTTCCTGGACCTCGCCCGGGTGAAGCCGAACACGCTCGGAAACACGCGGATGATCCGGACTTTCTAGCCCGGCGCGGCACTGAGGGGGTGTTCGCAGACAGAGGAACCGGCAGGTCCCTGCTGGCCTTTTGCCTGCAGCGCTGGCTAAGCTCAGGGTACTTAGCATCATCAACGGTCCCGGCCGGAGCGCGGTATCCAGCAGCTGTAAATCACGGCGGTTGGGAACGGCAGCAGTTGGAAACAGCGGCTGCTTCGCGGCAAGGACGGGCCACGATCAGAAAGCGGGTTCAGTAATGGGCGCAGATGACAAGATGCAGAACAAGGCCGAAAACCTGGGCGGCAAGGTCAAGGAAGGCGTTGGCAAGGCCACCGGCAACGAGCGCATGGAGGCCGAAGGCCACGGCGACCAGGCCAAGTCGAGCCTGAAGGATGCCGGCGAGAACGTCAAGGACGCTTTCAAGGGCAAGTAGGGTTTTACCGGAAGCGGGAGGGGTTCGCCCCTCCCGCTTTTTTTATGCCCGTTTTCCCTGCCTGGCGGTTGCCGTGCGGTGACGTGCCGGGCACCCTGTTGCACTTCCCCCGGCACGCGTAGGGTCGGATGGTGAGAGGGAGCCACAACGTGCGACGGGAGGCTCCGGAGGCCGTTCGCTAAGGAGCCCGCGCCATGAAGAAACTCATCAACAACCCGCGCTCGGTGGTGGCCGAGTCGCTCGAAGGATTCGGGCTGGCCCACCACGACCTGGTCCAGATCCATCTGGATCCGGATTACGTCCTGCGGCGGGACGTCCCCGTCGAGGGGAAGGTCGGGCTGGTTTCGGGCGGCGGCAGTGGGCATGAGCCGCTGCACAGCGGCTATGTCGGACGCGGCATGCTCACCGCCGCCGTTCCCGGTCCCGTCTTCACCTCGCCCACGCCGGACCAGATCCTTCCCGCCATCGTGAAAAGCGACTCGGGCTCCGGGGTCCTCCTGGTGGTCAAGAACTACACCGGCGACGTCCTGAATTTTGAGACCGCCGCTGAACTGGCCGGCGTCGAAGGCATCGACATCCGCACGGTAGTGGTGAACGACGACGTCGCGGTGGAGGACTCGCTCTACACGGCCGGCCGGCGCGGGGTTGCCGGTACCGTGCTGCTGGAGCGGATCGCCGGCGGCTCCGCGGACCGCGGGGACGACCTGGCCAAGGTTGCGGAGATCGCCGAACGGGTGAACGCCAACGTCCGGTCCATGGGTGTGGCCCTGGCGCCGTGCACGGTTCCGCACGCGGGGGAGCCGAGTTTCACACTTGCCGACGACGAAATCGAAATGGGTGTGGGTATCCACGGCGAACCCGGCAGGCACCGGGTGCCCATGACCAACGCCGATTCGATTACGGACCAGCTTATGGATCCGGTGCTCAGCGATCTGGGTGTGGCTTCCGGCGACCGGGTGCTGCTTTTCGTTAACGGGATGGGCGGCACGCCACTGAGTGAGTTGTACATTGTCTACCGCCGGGCAGCCCAGATCCTTGAAGGCCGCGGTGCCCGGGTGGAACGGTCCCTGGTGGGCAATTACATCACCGCACTGGAGATGGAGGGGGCGTCGGTTACGGTCCTGAGGCTGGACGATGAACTTACGGACCTGTGGGACTCGCCGGTACTCACCCCGGCCCTGCGGTGGGGGGTATAGGCATGGAACTGGATGCAGCCTGGGCGGACCGGTGGATGCGGCAAAGCGCCGCCGCCCTGAGTGAAAACCGGCAGCGGCTGACCACCCTGGACCGGGAAATCGGCGACGCCGACCATGGGGAAAACATGGAACGCGGCTTTAGTGCCGTTGTGGAGAAACTCGACGCCGACGGCGTGCCCCAAACTCCCGGCGAGGTCTTCAAGACCGTCGCCATGACCCTCATGTCCAAGGTGGGCGGCGCGGCCGGGCCGCTGTACGGGACGGCGTTCCTGCGGGCATCCACGGGAGCGGGCAGCGCTGCGGTGCTCGGTCCGGCCGAGCTGGTGGCGGTCCTGACGTCCGCACGGGATGGAATTGCGGCCCGCGGCAAGGCCGAACCCGGAGACAAGACCATGATCGACGCTTGGACGCCTGCCGTTGATGCAGCGGTCACGGCACAGGCAGCCGGTTCGGGTCCGGTGGAGATCCTGACGGCCGCAGCAAACGCCGCCGAGGCCGGCCTGGCAGGCACGGAACCGCTCATCGCCCGCAAGGGCAGGGCCAGCTACCTGGGGGAGCGCAGCGCCGGGCACCTGGATCCCGGAGCCGCGTCCACGGCACTGATCCTGGACGCGGCGGTTTCAGCAGCGGAGGCAGCAGCGTGAGCGTAGGCCTGGTGGTTGTCTCGCACAGCCGGAAACTGGCGGAGGGGGTCGGCGAGCTGGCGGAACAAATGGCGGCCGATGTGCACATCGCTGCCGCCGGCGGGACCGACGACGACGGCATCGGCACCAGCCTGGAAAAGATCATGGCCGGTATTGCCGCGGCGGACTCCGGTGACGGTGCCGTCCTGCTGACCGACCTTGGATCCGCCGTGATGACGGCGGAATCGGCGCTGGAGTTCCTCGAACCGGAGCAGCAGCAGCGGGTCCGGATGGCGGATGCGCCGTTAGTGGAAGGAACTGTGGCGGCAGCGGTCGCTGCACAGACCGGCAGGGATGTGGCCGACGTCGTAGCGGCTGCGGAGTCCGCCGGTGCGTCCTACGCGCCGGCTCCTGAGGCAGTCCCCGGCACCACCGGGCAGGAGGCGGACGGCGGGCCGGCCGGACCAGCAGACGGCGGCGAAACGGCAAGCGGTTCATGGACACTGATCAACCCGATGGGCCTGCACGCGCGTCCGGCCGCTGTGGTGGCACAACTGCTGGCGGACCTGGATGCCGAGATCACCATCAACGGTGTGGATGGAAAATCCGTCATGATGCTTATGACCCTGGGGCTGGGTCCGGGGGAGACACTTAATGCCACCGCCACCGGCCCCGATGCGGCGCGGGCAATGGAGCTGCTCGGTACACAGGTGCGGAACGGCTTCGGGGAAATCTAGGCCCCCTCCCATCAAAGTTTCCGGTCAAAGCGGAAGCGATACTCCACGGGCATCTTCCGCCGCGAGCCGGTCGGCCAGCAGCCCGGCCAGCGCGCGTTCCATTTGTTCCTGCGGTGCCTGCAGCCGGTGAAGCGCACCGAGGGGATCCAGTTCCACCGCCGCCCGTGGCGGTTCCAGGTCCACGGGCGGGTGCAGGAGCAGTTCCCGGCGGACCGGGCCGTCCGCGGAACGCAGCACCGCCATCAGAGCCCCGCGGACCTGCCGGTCCGTCCCGGCCCACGCCTGTCCCTTGGCGGTGTAGTGCGGCTCCGGTCTGCCCGCTGCAACCCAGGCGCAGCGGTCCAGGACCGGACACTCTGCACAACGGGGGCTGCGGGCAGTGCACACCAGGGCGCCAAGTTCCATGACCGAAGCATTCCAGGCCACGGAATCTTCGCTCTCCGCAGGCAGCAGGGACGCGGCCAGCCGCATCTCCGCAGCGGTCAGGGAAGGCGACGGCAGGGCGTGGCCGGTCACGGCCCTGGCCTGCACCCGGCGGATATTCGTGTCCACCACGGTTTCACGCCGACCGAAGGCAAACGCAGCCACGGCGGCAGCGGTGTAGTCACCCACGCCAGGCAGGCGCAGCAGTTCCGGGTAGGTGGACGGGACTTCCCCGCCGAATTCCTCCACTATGGCCTTCGCAGCCGCGTGCAGCCGCAGCGCACGGCGCGGATACCCGAGTCTTCCCCAGGCCCGGACCGCTTCCCCGCTGGGCTCCGAGGCGAGCCCGGCCGGCGTCGGCCACCGCTGCAGCCACTGTTCCCACACGGGAAGGACGCGCACCACAGGTGTCTGCTGGAGCATGATTTCGCTGACCAGCACGCCCCAGGGGGTGCGTTCCGCGTCCCGCCAAGGCAGCTCGCGGGCGTTCCCGGCGAACCACTGCGTGATGCGGCGGTGCAGTTCTTCCGCCTGCGGTTCCATGCTGCGCTCCCTTGCCTATGACCAGCAATACTCTACTAACCGGCGTGGTGCGCCCCGTAATCGAGGTGCCAATCCCTAGCCTTGAACCATGGATGGGATGGGAACACAGCAGCTGGCCGAAGAGCGTTCCGGTCCCCGGCGTCCGAGCCCCGGCGTTTACCGCCGGCGCCGGCTGGTTGCCGGTGTCCTTGCCGTGCTGCTCCTCGTGGGACTGGGTTTCGCCGTTGCAGGTGTGGTGGGTGCTTTGACCCCGGAGAAGCAGGCCGGCCCTGCCCCCGTTCCGGCCCCTACCCTCAGCGCGCCGCCGGACACCCCCGCAGCCCCCGAGCCGAAGGCTTCCGAAACCCCTAAACCGGAGGAAACCGCCAAGCCGGCGTCCGCCTGCCCGAACGAATCGGTGTCGGTGGCAGCAGTCACTGATGCGCCGGTCTATCCAGCCGGAGCGGCTCCGGTCCTGACCCTCACCGTCACCAACACGGGAGAATCGGCCTGCGAAATCAACGTCGGCACGTCCCAGATGGAATTCTCCGTCACCAGCGGCTCGGACCGCATCTTCTCCTCACTGGATTGCCAGGACGGCGGCGAGGACTTCCTCAAGAAGGTGGAGCCCGGCGCGTCGGAGACGGCAAACTTCACGTGGGAACGCAACCGGTCGGCGCCGGGCTGTGCGGCGGTGGCGTCAAACCCCAACCCCGGCACCTACGCGTTCACTGCCAGGCTTGGTGAAACGACCAGCGAAACGGCCGTCTTCCAGCTGGAGTAGCCTACATAAACCGGTCGAGGAGGCTGGTTTCAGCGATACGGGACAGGCCTTCACGCACGGTGCGGGCACGTTGTTCGCCGATGCCGTCCACCGTCATCAGGTCGTCGATATTCGCTGCCATGAGGTTCTGCAGGCCGCCGAAGTAATCCACCAGCCGGTTGGAGACGGCCGGCGGAACGGACTTGATGTTGCTCAGCAGCCGGTAGCCGCGCGGCTGGACCACAGCTTCCAGCGAGTCCTGGCCGGGCTGGAAACCGACCACCGAGGCGATCTTGCCCAGGTCCACCATCTCGGATGAACTCATGTTCTGCAGCGTGGCGATCTGCTCTTCGATCTTCCGCTTTCCGTCATTCAGGTCGGCGTAGTCACGCAGGATCATTTCGCTGCCCGGCCCGAGCCCGGTGGTGAGTTCCTCCAGCTGGAGCGAAAGCAGGCGGCCGTCCACACCAAGTTCGAGGACGTACTGCGAAATTTCCTCGGAGATCCGGCGGACCATTTCCTGGCGCTGCAGCGTGACCGCCACGTCGCGGACCGTCACCATCGCTTCGATTTCCAGCGCGGAGAGGGAATTCGTGACCTGGTCCAGCCGGGACCGGTACCGTTCGAGGGTTGCCAGCGCCTGGTTGGCACGCGCCAGCACCGGCTCGGAACCTTCGAGGACGTGGCGGAGCCCGCCTACGTAGAGCTGGATGATCCGCATGGACTGGCTGACCGAGATGACCGGGAAACCCGTCTGGATGGCCACCCGTTCGGCGGTCCGGTGCCGGGTGCCCGATTCGTGCGTTTCAATGGTGTGGTCGGGAACCAGCTGCACCGCTGCCCGCAGGATGTTGCTGGCGTCGCGGTCGCAGACGATGGCGCCGTCCATCTTTGCCAGTTCCCGCAGCCGGGTCGGGGAGAAGTCAATGCCGATGTCGAACCCGCCGGAACAGATGGCATCCACTGCCCGGTCAAAGCCGAGGACAATCAGGGCGCCGGTGCGGCCGCGCAGGATGCGCTCGAGCCCGTCACGGAGTTCGGTCCCGGGTGCGACCCGCGCCAGGGTGGCTTTCAGGGCATCTTCGGGGCTGCGGGCCATGGTCACTTCCTTCCGGCCAGTAGGCCTGGATGATCTGGGCTAAGGCTTGCCCGTCCCTATACTAGTGGGAGATTCCCGGTACCCTTTCCCGCCGGTGAACCACGGCACGTCCCCTGCCTTCGGCGCCCGCGCTCGGAAGCAGTCCTAGAAGAGCAGCTCCAGGGCCTCGGCGAGGGTGGAGACTTCCCGGACCTTGAAACCAGCGGGGATATTTCCCGTTCCGTTGGGGGAGGCCGGTACCACGGCGTGGGTAAAGCCCAGCCGTTCAGCCTCGTTTATGCGCCGGGCGATGCCGGGCACCGGACGTACTTCCCCGGCCAGTCCCACCTCCCCGAAGGCAATCAGTTGGGCGGGCAGCGGCTTGTTCATCTTCGCCGACGCCACGGCCAGCGCCACGGCCAGGTCCGTGGCCGGCTCCCCCAGCTTCACCCCGCCCACCGTGGAGACATAGCTGTCATCCTTGGCCAGGCTCATGGAGGCGCGCTGCTGCAGCACGGCGAGCAGCATGGCCACCCGGGAGGCGTCAACGCCGCTGGTGGCACGCCGGGCCTGCGCGTTGCCCGTCTCCGCGACCAGCGACTGCACCTCGGCCACCAGGGGGCGCTTGCCTTCGAGGGTGACGGTGATGCAGGTGCCCGAGACGGGATCCTTGGTCCGGGAAACGAATAGCCCGCTGGGATCGGCGAGGCCCTCAATGCCGTCTTCGGTCAGGTCGAAGCAGCCCACCTCGTCCGTGGGTCCGTAGCGGTTCTTGACCGCGCGGAGCAGCCGCAGCCGGGAATGCCGGTCGCCGTCGAACTGGCAGACCACGTCCACCAGGTGTTCGAGCAGCCGGGGGCCGGCAATGGAGCCGTCCTTGGTGACATGCCCAACCAGCAGGGTGGTCATGTTCCGGGTCTTGGCAGCATTGATCAGGGACGCCGCCACCTCCCGCACCTGGCTGACCCCGCCGGCGCTGCCGTCCACGGCCGGGCTGCTCAGCGTCTGCACCGAGTCGACAATCAGCAGGCCGGGGGAGACCTGTTCCACCTGCCCCAGGGCCTGCCCCAGGTCGGTTTCCGCGCTGAGATAGAGGTTCTCGGAGACCGCACCGATGCGCTCGGCCCGCAGTTTCACCTGCGCCGTGGATTCCTCACCGGTGACATAGAGGACGTCGCGGCCGGCTCCGGCCACCCGCGCGGCGACGTCGAGGAGCAGGGTGGACTTGCCGACGCCGGGTTCCCCCGCGAGCAGGATCACCGCTCCGGGGACGAGGCCGCCGCCCAGGACGCGGTCCAGTTCACCCACCCCGGTGGGCTGGTAGGCGGCGGTGGTGGCATCCACCTCGCCGATCCTCAGTGCCGGGCGGGCCACGACCGCGGCGGCGGTGGTGCGGGCAATGACTTCCCCGGATTCCTCCACCGTGCCCCAGGCCTGGCATTCACCGCAGCGTCCCACCCATTTGGCCGTTGTCCAGCCGCATTCGGAGCAGCGGAAGTTGGCGGTCTTGGGCCGTGCAGTCTTTGTTGCCATGGAAACAGGCTATCCCGCGGCACCGACACTTCTTTTCGGGGCCAGTCCGGGCCCTCAGACCTCCGAGAGGTAGGTGACTGCCTCTTCGTGGGTAAGTCCGGTGGATTCCAGCAGATCCACCACCAGGGGGCGGAACAGCATAACCAGCGCGTCCCCCTGCAGGTCGGTGATGCCCAGGGACTTTGGATGCAGCCGGGTTCCCACCCGGGCCAGTTCGCTGCGGGCCTGGCGCAGATGCCGCCTGCGGGTGTCCGCTCCTTCCCCGCCGCCCAGTGCGCGGGCCAGGACATCCACGGCGTCGGCGGTCTCGTTCAGCACCTCCGACACATTCTCGATGGCTTCGTCGCCCAGGGACGCATGGTTGATGACCGACGTCGTCCGGCGGGCGAAGACCCGGCTGTTGCGCACGGCCAGGTCCAGGAAACCGATGGAGCCGCGCAGGTCCCCCAGTTCCGCCAGGTACCGCCGGTAAGCGGGGGAAATCCGGGCGACCTCCCGGGCGTCACGGACGCTGCGGGCCAGGGTGTCCAACTGGGGCTGGGTATTCCTCGCCCGGACCAGGGCATGCCAGGCAATGGTGGAATCGCTCTTGGCAATGGCCTCGGAACACTGGCGCAGCACGGCGGAGAGTTCATGCAGGATTTCGCGGATATTGGACTTGGGCTCCCGGCGCGGATCCCGCGGTGCCAGCATGGTGACCACCAGGGCGAAAACTCCGCCGACTATGGCATCCACGCTGCGGGTGAAGACACCGCCGTCAGGTGCCGGCAGGAGCACAACCAGCAGGGACTGCAGCCCCAGCTGAGTAGTGAAGATAACGCCCCGGTCCAGGAAGCGTGCCAGCATCACCGAGACAAAGAGGACGACGGCGGCCTGGGCCAGGCCGTTGCCCAGCAGGGTGAGCAGGATTTCGCCGATGGTGATGCCCAGCGTGCAGCCGATCCCGACCTCGAGCACCCGGCGGGTCCGCGGTTCACGGGAGAATCCGAGTGAAATCAGGGCGGCGGTTGCTGCGAACAGCGGGCCCTGGTGTCCCAGGACATATTCGGCAAATGCGTAGGCCCCGACCGCGCAGACAGTCATCTGCAGTGCCGGCACCACCGAGTTTCGGCTGCGCTGAAGCCCCACGCGGGCCCGGTTCAGCAGGAACCCCCGGCTTTTGGCGAAGGAGCTGCGTTGGGGCATAAAACCAGTCTAGGGGGAGCTGGAGCCAACCTGTAACCGGCGTTACATCCGGTAGTGGCAGATGTTCCCCGGCCGACCGGCGCACGTTAACTTTCCGTTTACCTTGCTTCGCCACTCTGGGACAGGAACGTTTGGACGTTCCCTGTGCTCGACTGCTTTTCCTGACTCAGCTTCCCGGCGCACCCTGTGCCGAAAGAACCCCTCGAAAGGGACACGATAGTGAAGGTTTTGAACCGCGCTGTATCCGTGCTTTCAGTTTCACTTGTTGCCGCACTCAGCCTGGCCGCCTGCGGCACGGACAGCGCTGCACCCTCCGCGGCCCCGAGCGAGGGGAGCGCGGAAAGCTCAGTCACGGGCACGCTCTCCGGTGCCGGTGCCTCCTCCCAGGACGCGGCCATGCAGGCCTGGATCGCGGGCTTCGGCGCAGCCAATCCGCAGGCATCCGTCCAATATTCACCGGACGGCTCGGGCGCCGGCAGGGAAGCGCTGCTGGCCGGCGGTGTCCAGTTCGCCGGGTCCGACGCCTACCTTGACGACGAAGAAACCGCTGCGGCCGCGGAGGTCTGCGGTCCCGACGGCGCCATCCACGTTCCCGTCTACATTTCCCCGATCGCCATTGCCTTCAACCTTCCGGGCATCACGGAGCTGAACCTCGACGCAGACACCATCGCGGCGATCTTCCGCGGCGAGGTCACTACCTGGAACGATCCGGCCATCGCCGCGCAGAACAAGGGCGTGGAACTGCCTGCCACCGCCATCACGGCGGTACACCGCGGCGACGAATCCGGCACCACCAAGAACTTCACTGAATACCTGGCCGAAGCGGCTCCCGAAAAGTGGACGGATAAGGCAACAGGTGAATGGCCGGCCGAGCTTCCGAACGGTGAAAGCGCCTCCGGCACCGGCGGCGTCATTTCCACGGTGACCTCCACCGAGGGCGGCATCACCTATGCCGACGCCTCGGCCGCCGGTTCCCTGGGCAAGGTCAGCGTCAAGGTGGGCGAAAGCTACGTACCGTTCAGCGCCGACGCCGCCGCACTCGCCGTCGAATCCTCCACCCCGGTCACCGGGGAAGGCCGTCCCGAAGCGGATATGGCCATGGACCTGGACCGCGACACGGCGGAATCCGGTGCCTACCCCGTGGTGCTGGTGAGCTACCACGTGTTCTGCACCAGCTACGAGGACCAGCAGGCCGTGGACCTGGTACGCGCGTTCGGTGCCTACGTCGTCAGCGAAGAGGGCCAGGCTGCCGCGTCCGACGCCGCGGGCAGCGCGCCGCTCTCGGACGCCCTGCGCGGCAAGGCGGAATCCGCGCTGGAAACCATCAAGGTCCGTTCCTAACGTGCCCATCCTGCCCTCTCCCACCTCCGTGCGGGGAGGGCAGAGGCACCACCGGGGCCGGGGTCCCTACACTGATAAAAGAGTCTGCACGCAACGCATTTCGAAGGGTTGAGCAGTGTCCAGCAAGTCCATAACCGGAGAAAGCGGCACCGGCCGCGCCGGAGACAAGATTTTCTCCGGCATAGCGGTGACAGCCGGGTGCCTGATTCTCTTCGTACTGTTCTGCGTGGCCGTGTTCCTGATGTGGCAGGCGCTGCCTACCTTCATGGCCGATCCGGCGGAGATTTCCGGCGGCGGGTTTGGACAGTACATCCTGCCCCTGGTCATCGGGACGGTCATTGCCGCCCTCATCGCGCTGCTCATCGCAACCCCGGTGGGCATCGGCGTCGCCCTGTTCATTTCGCACTACGCCCCGCGCCGGCTGGCACAGGGACTGGGATACCTCGTGGACCTGCTCGCCGCCATCCCGTCGGTGGTCTACGGGGCCTGGGGAATGACGGTGCTGGCCCCGGCCCTGGTGGGGCCGTATAACTGGCTGGCCGAAAACGCCGGATGGATTCCGCTGTTTGCCGGTCCGGCCAGCCAGACCGGCAAAACCATGCTCACGGCCGGCATTGTGCTCTCCGTCATGGTGCTGCCGATCATTACCTCGCTGACACGGGAAATCTTCCTGCAGACGCCCAAGCTGCACGAGGAAGCGGCGCTCGCAATGGGCGCCACCCGTTGGGAAATGATCCGGATGGCCGTCTTCCCGTTCGCGCGTCCCGGCGTCATCAGCGCGGTCATGCTGGGACTGGGCCGCGCATTGGGTGAAACCATGGCGGTGGCACTGGTGCTTTCCTCCGGCGGGCTGATCGCCAGCCTGATCCGGCCGGGCAACCAGACCATAGCCGCCGAGATTGCCCTGAACTTCCCTGAAGCGTTTGGGCTCCGGCTCTCGGAGCTGATCGCGGCAGGGCTCGTGCTGTTCCTGATCACCCTGGCGGTCAACGTGGTTGCCCGCTGGATTATCAGCCGTCACAAAGAATTCTCGGGAGCCAACTGATGCTCGATACATCCCCCGTCCTGAACCGTCCCGGCTCCCTGCTGACGAAGAACAGGCTGCCGCGCTACACGCCCTGGATCGTGCTGGCTGCGGCCTTGGTCCTGGGTGCGGCCCTGTCCGCCCTCCTCGGTTTCTCCGTTACATCCTTCGCCATCTTCACCGCCGTGCTTTTCGTCATCGGCGGCACGGCGGCCACCTGGGTGGTGGAGGGCAGGCGGCATGCAGTGGACCGCCTCGCCACAAACCTGGTCTGCGGTGCGTTCCTGTTGGCGCTGCTGCCCCTGGTATCGGTGATCTTTACCGTCCTGGCCCGCGGCCTGCCCGGCCTCAACCCGGACTTCCTGCTGACCTCCATGGGCGGAATGACCGGGGCCGTGGACAACGCCACTGTTGAAAACGGGACAGCGGTGCTCGGCGGCGCCTACCACGGCATTGTCGGCACCCTGCTGATCACATTCTGGGCCACGGTCATTTCCGTGCCGGTGGGCCTGCTGGCTGCCGTGTACCTGGTGGAATACAGCCGCGGCGGAACGCTTTCGCGGGCCATCACGTTCTTCGTGGACGTTATGACCGGCATCCCTTCGATCGTGGCCGGCCTGTTCGCCGCCGCGTTCTTCGGGCTGGTTTTCGGACCCGGCACGCGGACGGGCTTTGTTGCCGCTGTAGCCCTCTCCGTACTGATGATCCCGGTGGTGGTCCGGTCCACCGAGGAAATGCTGAAGATTGTGCCCAACGAGCTCCGGGAGGCGTCCTACGCCCTGGGTGTGAGGAAATGGCGGACCATCCTGAAAGTAGTGGTCCCCACCGCTATTTCCGGCATTGCCTCCGGCGTCACCCTGGCCATAGCCCGCGTGATCGGCGAGACCGCCCCGCTGCTGGTCACGGCCGGCTTCGTGAACACCATCAACTTCAACGCCTTCGCGGGCTGGATGAGCACGCTGCCCACGTTTATCTACCGGCAGCTGATGAGTCCCACCTCACCGACCAACACCGATCCCAGTACCCAGCGGGCCTGGGCGGCCGCCCTGATCCTGATCATCATGGTGATGCTGCTGAACCTTGGCGCACGCCTGATCGCCCGGATCTTCGCCCCCAGGACCTCCCGCTAGCCCGTCTTCGATCCACCGAGAAGGAAATCATGTCCAAGCGCATCGACGTCAAAGACCTCAACGTCTACTACGGCAGTTTCCTGGCCGTCCAGGACGTCAACATCAACATTGAACCCCGCTCCGTGACTGCCTTCATCGGCCCCTCGGGCTGCGGCAAGTCCACCTTCCTGCGTACCCTCAACCGGATGCACGAAGTCCTTCCCGGGGCCCGTGTGGAAGGCGAAGTGCTGCTGGACGGCGAGAACCTGTACGGCCCCGGCGTCGACCCGGTAACCGTGCGCAGCCACGTCGGCATGGTTTTCCAGCGGCCCAACCCGTTCCCCACCATGTCCATCCGGGACAATGTGCTGGCAGGCGTGAAGCTGAACAACAAGCGGATTTCCAAATCCGACGCGGATGCCCTGGTGGAAAAATCCCTCACCGGAGCCAACCTCTGGAAGGAGGTCCGGGACCGGCTGGACAAGCCCGGTTCCGGTCTTTCCGGCGGGCAGCAGCAGCGTTTGTGCATAGCCCGCGCCATCGCCGTGTCCCCGGAGGTGATCCTGATGGACGAGCCCTGTTCCGCCCTGGATCCCATTTCCACCCTGGCCATCGAGGACCTCATCGAGGAACTGAAGAGTGAGTACACGGTGGTGATCGTGACGCACAACATGCAGCAGGCGGCACGGGTGTCGGACAAGACTGCGTTCTTCAACATTGCCGGAACCGGCAAGCCCGGCCGGCTCATCGAATACGCGGACACTCCGGTCATCTTCAGCAACCCCGCGGAGCAGGCCACGGAGGACTACGTCTCCGGGCGTTTCGGGTAAACGCCGGCTATAGGAGTGGACTGAGGGCCAGCAGCAGGATTCCGCCGAGCACCGCCGTCACCGGTGCCGTGACCAGCCAGGTAACGAGGATTTCCCGCAGCGGGATCAGGCGGACGGTGGAGAAGCGCTGGTTGGTGCCGGCGCCCACGATGGCGGAGGTCATGGTCTGGGTACTTGAGAGCGGGATGTGCAGCCAGAGGGCGCCGAGGAAGAGCATGGTGGAACTGACCGCCTGGGCACTCATGCCCCGCAGCGGGTCCATCCGCACCAGCCGGTAGCCCAGGGTGTGGGTGATCCGCCAGCCGCCGAAGAGCGTGCCGGCGGCCAGGGCAAACGCTGCGAACAGCTGGACCCAGAGCGGGATCTCCGTTTCCACCGCCTGTCCGGCGGCCAACAGGGCCAGCACCACAACAGCCATGGTCCGCTGCCCGTCCTGGATGCCGTGTCCAAGGGAGAAGGCCGAGGTGAAGACGGACTGCGCTATCCGGTTTCCCGCATCGCCGCGGCGCGGGGAGCTGTAACGCATCAGCCAGGTGGCGGGGAAAACCAGCAGGTACGCCAGCGCAAAGGCAATTGCGGGCGAGAGCAGCAACGGCAGGGCCAGCTGCTCCCAGATCAACCGGTTGGACTCGGCGATGTTCTGCCCGCCCACCAGGGTGGAGGCCGCTCCGGAACCCACAATCCCGCCCACCAGTGCATGCGTGGAAGAGGACGGCATCCGCCGCCACCAGGTCCATACGCCCCAGCCGCAGGCCGCCAGCAATCCGGCAACCAGGATGCCCAGCCCCTCGGGGCCGGCCGGCAGGTCCACGAACCGCACGGTCAGGGCGACGGCCAGGGCGGTACTGACCAGGGCACCCAGAAGGTTGAACGCAGCGGCGAGGATGATCGCCACCGTGGGGGTCAGGGCCCGGGTGCGCACCGACGTCGCCACCGAGTTGGAGGCGTCGTGGAAGCCGTTGACGAAGGCATAGGCTCCGGCGAGCAGGACGACGCCGGCCAGCAGGAAAGCGGTCACCCTAGGATTCCCGGACGAGGATGCCGCCGACGAAGGTCGCTGCACGGCGAAGCTGGGCCGTGGCGCCGGAAAGCTGATCGGCCAGGTCCCGGTGCCTGGCGTAGGCCAGCGGCTTGTACTCGCGCATCAGTTCCGCCACCCAGATCCGGCGGGAGCGCTCCGCACGCCGGGCCAGCCGGAGCATTTCAATCCAGTACTCCTCCAGGTCCTCCAGCGAGGCAAGCCGGCGCATGGCGGAGGCCGTCAGTTCCGCCTGCCGGCCAATGACTTCCAGTTGCTCGGAAGCGCGGCGGGATACGCCGGTGAGCTTGTAGAGGGAAATAGTCTCCGCGGAGGCGTCCAGGCATTCCATTGCGGACATCAGGACCAGCGACAGTTCGTACAGGTCTTCCCGGGGCAGCGGGTTGATGAAGCTGGTCCGCATCTGCGTCATCAAGGCAAAATGCAGGTCCGTGGTTTCCGCATCGATCTGATGCAGCTGCTCGGTAAGCCGGTCGAATTCCTCCGGGCCTGCTCCGAGTATCTCGGCCAGAACACCGGTGCCGCGCAGCAGCTGCGACGCCATCCGGGAGAGCAGTTCAAGGCCCGCATTCTCTTGGGGAAACAGCTGAAGTTTCACGCCGTGCACATCATGCCGGCCGGAGGGGAGGTTCTCACAGGCCCAAGATTATCTGATCGCGGCGCCGGTTCAGCGAGCGGCAGGCCAAACCCGCGCAGTGCACGGCGGGTTTGACTCAGGAGGGGAAAGTAGCGGTGCCGGACCGGGAGCGCCTCTCGGCGGAAGGCCGCTCGAAGCGGCTCAGAGTTGAAGCCCGGGGGTTCCGCAGTCCGACACCGATTTCAGTTTTCTACTCTCTGCCGGTGATGTCAACACGGCCCCGGGGGACTGTGAGGACCGCCACTGGGGGATGCGTCACGAGCCCTTACCCAGGCGGCTGTCCTGCTCCCCGCCGGCTCCGGCTAGTCGAGTTCGCCCCGCCGCCAGGCGGCTGCCGAATGCTCCAGGTCCTCCGCCGTGTGCACCAGCTGGCGTGCGTTGCGGGTCAGCAGGGTCGCCCGGTCCCCGTTGGACGCCTCGGAGGAATCCGCGTGGTTGGCCTGGCCGAGGGCCACCACCCTGCAGAAGGCGGCGAAACGCTCCAGTGCGACGTCGAAATCACCCTCAAAGGCACCGGAGAGGATGGTGTCCGCCATGGTGCGTACCTCGTCCGCCCCCAGCGGTTCGGCTACTCCGGCAACGACTTTGGAAACCTGTGCAACGTCCTTCCCGGCCGCGTAGAACGCGGCAATGCGCTCGGGATTGCGCTGGATGGATGCACGGAGCGCGTAGAGGCGCCAGAGGGCTCCCGGCAGGGACCGGGCAGGGCTTTCAGCCCACATTTCGGCGACCGCTTCGACTCCCTGCTGGTCGGTCAGTTCCACCAGCCGGCGGGTGACTTCCGGATCGGTGCTCCTGCGGCCGTGGTGGACGAGCGCCTGGGCGGCCAGATGGGCCGCCTCGGAAACGCGTGCCGGATCGGCACCGCCGGGGAAGTTGGCGAAGTCCACGGGTGCAAGAGGCTTTGGCTTGTGATGGCGCGGCATTGAATTGGACTCACTCATGCTTTGAGAATACTCCGGGATCAGCACCGAATCGAGGCGGGTTGGAGGTGCCCGGGAACTGCCCGCCGGGGCGCCGCACCGGCTGTATCCCGCGGTCCCCGCCCGGGGTTTTCCACGATCTGTGCGGTGTGCGATAAAGTGGGACAGTCGGTCCGCGCTGTAACCAGCCGGAGCCGGTGGCGCGCCTATAGCTCAGTTGGTAGAGCAACGTCCTTTTAAGTCGTGGGTCGCAGGTTCGAGCCCTGCTGGGCGCACCGCAAACAGAGCACCGAAAAAAGAGCACCGCAAAAAGAATGGCTTGCCGAGGCAAGCCATTCTTTGTTTAAGCCCTTTTCCTGGCCGGCGGGACTGTTCCTTCGCTTAGCCTGCGGCTTCTTCCGCGGCCCGCCGCGCCGGTTCCGGTACCGGACGACGCCGGGTGGTATCGAACTTCATCAGCTTGTGGGTGCCGTCGCAGTACGGTTTGATCGCGGAGCCGCCGCACCGGCACAGCGCCACGGTTTCCCGGTCCCGCGGCACGGGGACCCCGTCAGGCGTGACAATTTCGAAGTCGCCGCGGACCAGCAGGGGACCATTGGGGCAGGCCACGATGGACGCCGGGGCGCTGCCTTCCCGGGTCTCCCAGGCCTGGAGCCCGGCAGCCTCAACCTCAGTCGCCGGGTCCGGCATGGCCGCCGTGTCCTCCGCGGGGGATCCGCTGACCGTCACGGCGTGACACCGCCGGCCATTGCCGTAGCTGCCAGTGCGGCACCTGCGGTGCCGCCGCCGTCGTTAGCCAGGGGCGTGAGCAGCGCGGTCTCGCCTGCCTGCCAGGCCGTGAGCTGGTCTTCGGCGAGCATGGCGTCGATGGCCAGGACGGTAGCGGCGCCGAAGATGATGTCTGCCAGCAGGTCGGGTTCGGCCTCGGCCAGTCCACCGGCCAGGTCGCGTGCGGCGATCTGCTCGTGCACCGCGTCCGCTTCAACGTGTTCATCGAAGTAATACGTGACCTCATCGCTGAAACCGTGCCGCCGGAATCCGCGGGCGTAGAACGAGTTGGGGATGGAGGAGGTCATTTCGAACGCCGCCAGGTGCCCGGCAATGGCGCCGCGCAGCCGCCGGTTCAAGCCAAAGAGGGACATGGCGTTGGAGGAAGCCAGGGTCAGTGCGGGAACCAGGTCGATGTAGTACCCGTAGCCGGAATCCAGGCCGAGACCCTCCATGGTGGTGCCGAACAGCTTCGAGTGCATCCGCTCCACGCGCCCGCCGCCGTATTCATCTGCCTGGATCTCCACCAGGGCCGCCTTGGCGCGTCCCACAGGAAGCCGCGGGATGGCCCAGCTGTGCGGGTCCGCCTCCTTCAGCTGGTACACCGAGCGCAGGATCAGGAATTCCTGCAGCTGTTCGACGCTCGCCTTCCCGGCCACGAAACGCGAAGCGCCGGGACTCTTGTCGTCGGCCGCCAGGCGGAAGAGGGACTCTGCAACGGCTTCGCTCTCCGGCGCGGGCAATGCGGGGACGGGCACTACCGCGCGCAGCACGTCCTCGAACGCCGCTTCCATCCGGGCGCGCACGCGGATCAGCTCGGGATCCCATTCAGCCGCATCCTCGACTCCATCCAGTCCGCTGTAGTGCAGCTCGTAGAGGCAGAACAGGGCCAGCTGAAGGTCTTCGTCACGGAGCAGGTCCGGGGTGCCGGCCAGGGCTTCGTCCACCAGGAGATTCAGGGAGCCGTAGGCGTTGGCGTGGCCCGCGCCGCCGCGGTTCTGGAGGAGGTCTAGCAGGGTGGCGCTGACGCGCCCCCTCGGGGCGGGAATCTTCATTGCTTTCCTTACATCTGCAGGCGCTTTTCCGGCGGTTTTCATCGGATTTTGTCGGGCTGCGGGACACAAGCCACAAGTCAGCATACTTGGTGTTCCCCCACCCGGCCCTTTTTCAGGTGCACCGTACCGCCATTGACCTTTGCAGCCGGGTTCGGTGCAATGGAGGCACAAGGCGCAGGAAGGCAACAGGGCGGAGCGGCGATGGTGGAGGGTGTTTTTCCGATCCTGCTGCTGGTGCTCGCGCTCACCGCCGGTGCGGCCGGTATTGACCGGGCCCTTCGCGCCGGAGACGGCGAGAACCTTTTCTGGGCCGGGTTGACGGCGTTCCTGGCGGTCCTGCTGATTGCCGCGTGGGCGTCGACTGCCACGGATGCCGGAGCCGCTGCAGCGGGGTCGGTTGTGATGGCCGGCAGCATCGCCGCGGCACTCTGGGTGGCCCGGCGGGACCGCCGTCGTCGGCTGATCCGTGAAGACCGGCAGCTGCAGGCCGAACTACACGCTGTGGCGGCCCGCCACGAGGAGGTCCTGGCCCGCTGGCGCGCCTATGAACTGGATCCCTGGCTCGCCGCGGAGCACCCTCAGCTCCTGGATGTCCGGGCCCCGGAAACACGCAACTTCATCCGGGCGCTGAAGGCGGCCGAACAGCTGCGCCCCGAAGCAGGGAAGGCGTCGGATGCGGCTGCGTATGCCCAGGCCGTCGGCAGGCTGGAAGATTCCTTCCGCCGCGCCGAAACCGCCGCAGGCGGCGGAAGGGCCGCATAACCGCGCGAAGGGCATTGGGCTGGACCACCGGGGGATTGCGTGACAGTCTCGGCCCATGACTACCAAGGACATCAGCGTCTCGCGCAATGACGGGCTGGACAGGTACGAACTGCGGCTGGACAGGAAGTTGGTGGGGATTGCCGACTACGAGGTGCACCCGGACGGCGTAGCGCTTACCCACACGGAAATGGAGCCGGAGTTCCGGCACCAGGGCTACTCTTCGCAGCTGGCCCGGTATGCGGTGGAGGACATCGTCAACGGCGGGCGGAGGATCAAACCCTACTGCTCCTATATGGCCGAATATCTCGGCAAGCACCCGGAATACAGCCATCACGTTTCGTGGCCCCAGGGGGAATAAGGACGGCGGGGCATTAACGGCCGGAATCCGGCCGTTCTCCGTGCCGCCGTTCTCCGTGCCAGAGCCAGTCCCAGCGCAGGCAGCCAAACGGCCCGTGCGTTAATTGAAGCTGGTGCCTTAATTGAAGCTGGCTTCCCGCTCTGCATATGGGGGGAACGCAGAAGGGGAAGCCAGTCCCACCAGTATAATTCTATTTGTCCGGGTAAATCCAATCGAGGGGGGCAAAATGGCAGTGCCTGCCAGGTCCTTCCAAAGTTGGCGGGCAGTGGTTGCCCCCGGAGCCTCAAATGCGGACCTCTGCCGCCGGACGGGGATCAAGCGTTCCACCCTTGGCCAGCAGATTGTCCGGGGCAAGGTCTCGGAGATCACTGTGGTCCGGGTGGCCCGGGCGTACGGGAAAAATCCAGTGGAGGCACTCTCCGAATTCGAGGAATACTCGGATCTGCTCGGCGGGCCGTGGCGGCCCAGTGCCGCGGAACTTATCAGCCAGGTTTCCTATATCTGCATCCTGCAGGTAATCCTCTCCAGGGCCACTCCGAGTGACGGTGTTGGGCAGGGGTGGCCGGACCTGGTCCGGTATCCGCATCGGAACGCCATCCGCTCCTGGTTCGAGGCAGTGGACCCCGGGGACCTGCGCCAGCGCCTTAGTGCCAAGACGGGTGTGGCACCCCAGAATATTTCGGCCCAGCTCTCAGCAGCCCGGCTGGCACCCGAGCTGGCGGTGGAGGCTGCACGGATTGCCCAGGCATCACTGCCGGGAGGCCTGGTGGCGACCGGCCTGGTCACCGCTGACGAGGCCGGCTGGCCCCCCAACGGGCAGGAAGAGGCGTTGGCAGCGCTCACAGATTCTGAGCTGCTTTTCCTTGCCCGGGACCGCTTGGACGGTGCAGGAAAACAGCTGCGGAAGTACGAACACGATGTGGAAAATGATCTAACGCTTTTGGAGAACCTGGGATGAGTATCGTTTCCGCCATTCAATATGGCGCACTGGCCGTTGCGGCCGTTTTTACCCTGGTGCGGCTGCCCCTGGCTGTCCAGGGCCGCAATCCGATGCTCTTCTGGGGACTTGCGTTCGCCACCATTGGCGTTGCGCTTAGTATTCCCTCGATTTACCTTCCGGTGGATGCATTGCTTGGCGGAACAAACCAAGCCAACCTGATTCTCCGTTATGCCACCTACGGTGTGGTGGCGATGATCGGCGGCAGCGCCGCAGCGGCGTTCCGTGCCCCCCGGGTGCGCGGGCTCATTCTCGGAATCCCCGGACTCGCAGTGCTGGCAGCGACGGCCATCACGACCACCGTGCTGTTCAGCATGTGTGACCTGCCTGTGTCCTCACCCGGCCTCAACGGCTACATGGGCCAGGAGTCGGTCTGGGCGTACTCCGTCCTCGGTCGGGTCTACCCTGCCTACATCGCCGCGTGCCTGATCATCCCGGCATTCCGCGTTGTTGTTACCGCCCGCCCGGCCGCCCTGCGGATCGGTTCCGCCCTGATCGGCGTTGCCCTTGTGGAGATTGTCGTCTGGTCCGCGTTGTGGGTCACCGGACAGCAGACGGGCGTGTGGGACTACATCCTGCCGCATTCGGCAGTGATTGTGCTGGCAGCGGGACTTGCATCTGTGGCTTTCTACGGGGCGGCAGCGAATAGGCGGAAAAAGCAAAGCCTGCTGACTTCCGACTACGTATGGTGACAATTAGATAAACTTGTTCACGGTTTCATGTTTGTGTGCCAGAATAATGAATATGTAACGTCCGCTGCCTGTGGGGGGTCAGCGTGAAGTTGCAACGAAGCCAGCGGCAATGCCGTTGGCTTCGTCATTTTCCGGAATCACCCGGTTCTGGAAGCAAGGGCGGGACATTCATAGAACGGTGAATGCCCCGCCTCTTGCCGCCTACGTGGCGTCCAGATCCGTTTCCAGGATTTTCGCCAGCTCCTCAAGTGCTGCTTCCGCCCCTTCGTCCTCCGAGCGCAGCACCACAACGTCTCCGTGCGATGCGCCCAGGCTCATCAGGGAAAGCATGCTTGAGGCATCCATCGCCTCGTCGGCCGGGTCCCCTTCCCTGGCAATGGTGACTTCAACGGGTTGGGCCGCTGCCGCTTCCGCGAAGATCGACGCCGGCCGTGCGTGAAGCCCTACCCTGCTGGCTACTGTGGCTTTGCGTTCTGCCATTGGTGTTCCTTCCGTGGTTTTTACGCTGTGGTCGTCGTTGGGTCCCGTCCGGGCCGGCTACAAGCCAAGCTGCTCGAGGACGGGCAGCCGGCTGCGCACAATGGTCCGGGCCTCGGCGGCGGAATGGGCAGCCAAGGCGCGGGCCGAGAGCTCCTGCGCCTGTTCCAGGGTGACGGATTCCAGGACTGTGCCCACGCCGGACAAGGCGCGCGGCGTCATGGACAGCGTGTTTACCCCCATTCCGGCGAGCACGACGGCGAGGGCAGGGTCCGCGGCCGCCTCGCCGCACACTCCCACGGTCCTGGCGCCGGCTGCCGGCTCCGTCCCCGCAGCCGTGGCGCGGGCTGCACCGGCAACGGTGGCGGAGATCAGCTGCAGGACGGCCGGCTGCCACGGATCGTTCAGCGAAGCGAGCGAACCCAGCTGCCGGTCCGAGGCCATGGTGTACTGCGTGAGGTCATTGGTGCCCAGGCTGGCAAACCGGACCCGGGCCAGGATGGCTTCGGACATAATCGCCGCCGCCGGGACCTCGACCATCACGCCGGGCATGCCGAGTCCCGCGCCGGCACACATCACGGCGAAGTCGGCGGCCTCCTCGGCGGTGGACACCATGGGTGCCATGACCCAGACATCCGCGGTGTGCGCGCCCGCGGCGGCGGCAATGGCTTCCAACTGGCGGGCGAGCACCCCGGGGGAGGTGCGGTCGGTACGGAATCCGCGTACCCCGAGTGCCGGATTCGGCTCGGAAGCGTCCGTCAGGAACGGCAGTGGCTTGTCCGCCCCGGCGTCAAGGGTGCGGATCACTACCTTCCGGCCCGGAAACGCCTCGAATACCGCTCCGTAGGCGGCCACCTGTTCCTCGATGGTGGGTTCCGTGTCACGGCCCAGAAAGCAGAACTCCGTGCGGAGCAGCCCGATTCCCTCCGCGCCGGCTTCCGCTGCTGCACGGGCGTCCTTCCCGGAACCCACGTTGGCCAGCAGTGGCACCCGGTAGCCGTCAGAGGTTTTTCCGGTGCCGTTGAACACCGGCAGCGCGGCGCGCGCGGCGTACTTATGCGCGGCTACGCGTTCCTCGTCGCCGGGATCCACGACCACGCTGCCGGCCGCGCCGTCCAGATAGATTTCGGCGCCGTCGGGAACCTCGTCCGCGCCGGCAGCCCCCACCACGGCGGGCAGGCCCAGGGACCGGGCAAGGATGGCCGTGTGAGACTGTGGCCCACCCTCGCTGGTGACCAGGCCGATTACCATGGCCGGGTCCAGCGTCGCAGTGTCCGCCGGTGCCAGCTCCACGGCCGTGAGGATAAAGGGAACCTGGGACCCCGGAATCCCCGGCGCCGGCAGACCGTTCAGTTCCGCCACGATCCGGGCGCGGACATCGAGCACGTCCTGGGTCCGTTCCGCCATGTAGCCGCCCAGGCTTTGGAGCATCGCGGCGACTTCCATGCCCGCTTCCCAGATGGCCCTGTCCGTGGCCATGCCCGCGTTGATGTGTTTGCCCGCGGCTTTGAGCAGCATGGGATCGGAGGCCATCATTGCCGTGGCATCCAGCACCGCTTTGGCGTCCCCCGAGGCGGTTTCCGCCCGGCGCTTCAAATCCCCACGGACTGCTTCAGCGGCATCCTTGAGACGTGCCTTTTCGCCGTCCACGGTGCTGCCCGGCGCCGGCTTCGCGTCTGCATCGGGCTCGGGCACCGGAGGCGGCATTCGGCGCGAGGGACCAATGACGCGTCCGGCACTGACTCCGATTCCCTGGATGGTCCGCATCATCTAAGCCTTCCTCTTCGTGGGCGTTGCCTTACGCAATGGCCGGTTCCTCTGCCTTCTTCCGGGGCCGGACGTACCGTTTCAGGGCCACGTAGACGAACCCGGTGACGGCAGCCCCCGCCAGGATGGCGACGACGAACATGAGGAGGTTGCCGATGGCAAAGAAGACAAAGATGCCGCCGTGCGGAGCCTGGGAGGTGACTCCGGTTCCCAGGCAGATCGCGCCGGCCACCGCGCCGCCCAGCATGGTGGAGGGAATGACCCGGAAGAAGTCGGAAGCGGCAAACGGAATGGCACCCTCCGAAATGAAGGCGGCACCCAGCAGCCACGCAGCCTTGCCGTTCTCCCGCAGGGCCATGCTGAACTGGTTTTTCGCCAGCACAGTGGAGGCAAAAGCCATGCCCAGCGGCGGAACCATGCCGGCTGCCATGACGGCCGCCATGATTTCCCACGGCACCTGGTTCTCGAAGCTGCCTTCCCCGAGCCCGGCTACGGCAAAGGCGTAGGCAACCTTGTTGATCGGGCCGCCCAGGTCCGAGCCCATCATCAGCCCCAGGATGATGCCCAGTCCGATGGCAGCCACTCCGGTGAGGCCGGTGAGCCAGTTATTCAGGCCCAGCGTCAAGGCCGCAATGGGTCCGCCCAGGACCAGCATCATCAGGCCGGAAGCGATGATCGACGCCAGGAGGGGGATGATGACCACCGGCATGAGCCCGCGCATCCAGGAGGGAACATTCCAGGAGCCGATCCACCGGGCCGCGTAGCCGGCCAGCAGGCCGCCGATAATGCCGCCGATGAACCCGGCGTCCATAAACACCGCCACGGCCCCGGCGGTGAAGCCCGGGGCAATGCCGGGCCGGTCGGCCAGGGCATAGGCAATGTACCCGGCCAGGGCCGGCACCAGGAAGCCCATCGACAGGGAGCCTATTTTCCAGAACACGGCCCCGAGATAGGCGATCAAACCTTCGGGCGGCGGACTCAGGATCGAGGTGCCGTCCAGCATCCGGTCGCCGTTGGCGACGTCGTCCACTGAGAGCGCCAGCTCGTAGCCGCCCAGCAGGAAGCCCAGGGCAATCAGCAGGCCGCCGCCGGCGACAAACGGAATCATGTAGCTGACGCCGGTCAGCAGTGCCCGCTTGAGCTGTCCGCCGAAACCTTCCCCGCCGGACCCGGAGCCGCCTTCATTTTCGTCTCCGCCGCCGCCCCCGCCGGACACGCGCCGTGCGTTCGGGTCGTTGACCGCGTTGAGGGCTTCGTCGATCATCACGCCCGGCTCGTCGATTCCGCGTTTCACCGGTCCGCTGATCACCGGCTTCCCGGCGAACCGCCCCTTGTCCCGGACATCGACGTCGACGGCGAAAATCACCGCTTCCGCATTGCGGATAACCGTCGGATCCAGGGGAGTGGATTTTGCCGATCCCTGTGTTTCCACCTGAAGATCGACGCCGCGCTCGGCGGCTGCAGCGGCCAGGGAGTCAGCGGCCATGTAGGTGTGCGCAATCCCCGTGGGGCACGCGGTGACAGCGACCAGGTGACGGGACCGCGAGGTGTCGGTCTCCGTTGCGCCGGTGCCGCCCTCGGAGGCCGGAGCATTGGCTCCGTGTCCGCCGTCGTCCGTGCCCCCGGGTTGCCTGCCGCCCGTGGAGCCACCGTCCGCACCCACTGCCGTTGCTCCGGTGGTTGCCCCTGCTGCTGCGGCGCCGCCCGCTCCGGTACCCGCCGGTGCAGGGCCCAGTCCGAGGGCCCCGTCGACGAGTTCCACGATCTGCACCGCAGATGTGGCCGAGCGCAGGGAAGCGGTGAAATCCTTGCGGATCAGGGACCGGGCCAGTTTGGCGAGCAGCTGCAGGTGTTCCTGGTCCGCGCCCTCCGGGGCCGCAATGAAAAAGACAATATCGGCGGGGCCGTCCTTGGCTCCCCAGTCCACTGCGGGCCGGATCCGTGCCATCGCGAGCGTCGGCTGGGTGACCGCCGCGGACCGGCAGTGCGGAATCGCAATGCCGCCGGGCACGCCGGTGGCCGTCTTCGATTCCCGGCCCATGGCATCGGCGTATAGGTCCTCGTAACTGGTCGCGCGCCCTGCGGAAACCACCCCGCGGGCCAGATGACCGATGACTGTTCCTTTGTCTGTACCCAGATTCTCGTCCAAAGTGACCAGATCCGGTGTGATGAGGTCCGACATCAGCTTTCCTCCTCCTTTGACGACGACGACTGCCGTGGGGTGGCGCTCCCGGCAGGGGAAGGCCCCCGCAGGGTACCTTCGGGGCCATTGAGGGCGGTGACGGTCACAGCCCCTGGATCCGTTGCTGCCAGCGCGGGAACGGTGGTTCCGGGAAGGGACGCCGCAGCCGCCCCATGGGCCACGGCCTGCCGCAGGCAGTCCGCCGGCGAAGCCCCCGCGACGTCGGCCAGGAGGTATCCGGCCAGTGCCGAATCCCCCGCGCCGACGGTGGAGCGGGCCTGCACCGGCGGTCGGGTTGCCAGCCAGCTTCCGGAGGCCGTGACCAGCAGCGCGCCCCTCGCGCCAAGGGTGGCAAGCACGGCACCGACGCCGCGTTCAATGAGCATTCCCGCGGCACGCGCCGCCAGCAAGGGGTCTGCCTCCAGTGCCGCCTCCGAGGAAAAGCCGGTGGCCTCGGCGAGTTCCTCCGCATTCGGTTTGAGCAGGTCCGGCACCGCTCCGTGCAGCAGCGCGCCAAGCAAAGGCGGTCCGGAGGAATCGATCGCGATGCGCGGAGCGGCGCCCCCAAGCCGCTCCCGTACGGCGTGTGCCACTGAGGCATAAAAATCCGGCGGTACCTCCGGCGGGAGTGAGCCTGCCAGCACCAGCCAGGAAGTGCCGCGGCCTTCCTGGGCGGTGCAGGCGCCGATGAGCAAAGCGATCAAGGCCTCCTGCTCCACGGGCCTTAAGGGCGGTCCGGGCGCGTTGATCTTCGTGGTGGTGCCATCCGGCTCAGTAAGGGTGATGTTGCTCCGCAGGGGCGCCCCGATGGGCAGGTTCAGGTAGTCCACTCCCGCGGTCCGCAGGCCGGCCATCACGGGATCGCCGTCGGCCCCCGGAAGCACCGCAAGGGACCGGACACCCGAGGCAGTGAGCGCCCGGGACACATTCACGCCCTTGCCGCCGGGTTCCTCTCCGGCTGACACGGCCCGTTGGACAGCCCCGCGCGCAAGTGCGCCGGGGAGCTGGACCGTGCGGTCCAGGGAGGGATTGGCGGTGAGGGTGAGGATCATGAAGGGGATCCGTCCAGGCCGTGCCTGCCGGGGCCGGCCGGTGGTGGGATGAAAACGGCTTGCCGGTGCGGTTCCCGTTTTCCGTTGGGGTTTGTGCACATGCATACCCGCGATCTGTGGCGCTGGCCACTGTTTGTGCGCTGATGCGACTTTACTTTTGCGGCACCGCCCGTGGCAATGGCCGCCGGGCGCCGCCCCGCCGGCATCGGGGAAACCGCAGCGCACCGCTAGGCTGAATCGATGGAAAACGTGACGTGGTCCAAGCCCTCCGATCAACGGCGCGGGCGCGAACTTGTGGTCCTGCTGCACGGCTACGGATCCGGCGAACAGGCCATGGAAAGGCTTTTCGCTGCGCTGCCGGATTCCGCCGTGGGAGCTGCCGTCCGGGGACCGTTGGATGTAGGCGGAGCCAGCGGCTGGTTCCTGTTGGACCCGCTGCTGAATTCGGACACCGCGGAGGTCATGGAATCGGCGCTTTCGCTGCTCTCCTGGCTGGACCGGACCCGGAGGGAATACGGTTTCAGCGGTATCTCCCTGCTGGGTTTTTCCCAGGGTATGGCGATGGCCGGGACGCTCCTGCGGCTGCGGCCGCAGGATTTCCGCGCAGTCGTGGGCCTTTCCGGTTTCATTGCCCGCAATGAGCTCCTCGCAGCAGCTGAACCCCTGCCCGTCCGGGTGCCGTTCTTTTGGGGGCGGGACCGGCAGGACTGGGTCATCAATGCCGATGCGGTTGATTACACGGCGCAATGGCTTGAAGAGAATGTCGCGCTGACGGCACGGACATATTCCGGGATGGGGCATTCCATCGACGCCCGCGAAATCTCGGACGTAGCCGTATTCCTCCGCCGATACCTTGCCTCCGACACGCCGGAGAGGACAATGGGGCACACACGCCCGCGGTAACTACCACAGGACCCGCGGAATGGAAAATTCCGTCCGATCTACGAGCTAAGGCTGCTGATCAAGTAGGCTGGGGGAAAGCGTGGCTCAAAAGGCTGCGCAAAAAATCACTGTCACTCACATAGCAAGGAGAATCTCATGGGTTTCATTGCGTTCCTTATTCTTGGTCTCGTCGCAGGTGCAATTGCAAAGATGATCCTCCCGGGTCGTCAGGGCGGCGGCTGGATCGCCACTCTGGTTCTGGGTGTCATCGGCGCCCTCCTGGGTAGCTGGCTCGGCAGCCTGTTCATGGGCGACGGCGGCGAGCTCTTCAGCCTGACGTCGCTGTGGACCTGGGTCCTGGCCATCGTCGGCGCCCTCATCGTCCTCGTGATCTACGGCTTCGTTACCCGCAAGAGCGGCAACCGCGCCTAGTATCATCAGACGCCGCTGATGCGGCGTTGATTCAAAGGGCGGGGCCCGGACGGAATATTCCGCCGGACCCCGCCCTTTGCTTTAAGTAGGCGCCCGTAGAGTTGAAGCCGGCATCGGATTTCCCCAAGGAGAGTTCTTGTGAAGCGACGTAAGTTCAATCCCGCAGCGAAACTGGCCGGACGGGCCACCTTCGACGCGGACGGCAAGCCCAAGCCGCAGGTAGTTCGAGCCATCGAGCGTGCGGTGGAAGTCCAGCGCCCCCTGGTACTGGCAAACATCCGCAGGATGCAGCGCAAAAACCCGTCCGCCAACGCGGCCGAACTGATCAGCATCCTGGACCGGCACTACCTCAACGCGGTGACGGGAGGCGGTGCAGCCATCGGCGCCACCGCCGTGGTCCCGGGCGTGGGCACGGCCGCGGCACTTGGCCTTTCCGCCGCAGCAACGGTCGGCTTCCTCGAGGCCACTGCCCTGTACGCGCAGTCAGTGGCTGAACTTCACGGAGTGCGGCTGGCCGACCCGGAGAAGTCCCGCACCATGGTGATGGCCGTCATGCTCGGCGAGGAGGGCACCTCGATGATGCAGCAGCTCTCCGGACGCGGGAGCGCCAAGGCGTGGGGCAGCACCATGGGCAGCATGCCCCCCGGCCTGATGGGCTCGGTGGGCGGCAGCATCCGCAGGCAGTTCCTCAAGCGGTTCATGGCCCGCCAGGGCACAGCCATGCTGGGACGGGCCCTCCCGCTGGGCGTAGGCGCCGTCGTCGGGGGCGTTGGCAACCGTGCCATGGGCAAGGGAGTCATCACGGCCACCCGGACGGCCTTTGGCGAACCCCCCACGTCCATCCCCGGCCAGTTGGCCGACGAACTGGACCAGATTGAGAAATCCGCCTAAGGATTCAGACGAAAAGGCCCGCCGGCGTTGCAGCCGGCGGGCCTTTCTTGTCTGACGTTTTGTCTGACGTATTGCGTGACGGCGCGCGCCTACCCGAAGACCGCCGTGGCGACGGTGAAGATCGCCAGGCCGGCCAGCGACCCCACCACGGTGCCGTTGATCCGGATGAACTGCAGGTCCTTGCCGACCTGCAGCTCGATCTTCTCCGACGTTTCCTTGGCGTCCCAGCGTTCCACCGTCTCGGTGATGACGCCGGCAATATCGCTGCTGTACGTGCGGACCAGATAGCCTGCGGCGTCGGCCACGTAGCCGTTTACCTTGGCGGCGAGGTCCGGCTCGTTGATCAGGCGCGTGCCGAAGTCCTGCAGCGCTGACTTGAAGTTACGGGTGAGTTCGCTGTCCGGATCATCCGCAGCAGTGATCAAAGCGTTCTTGATGGTGGTCCAGGTGTTGGTCATCAGCTCGCGGACCCGGGGATCGTCCAGCACCTGTTCCTTGACCGCATCGGCCTTGGCCATGGTCTTGGGATCCTCCTGCAGGTCCCGGGCCACTCCGGTGAGGTAGTTGTCCAGCGCCACGCGCAGCTGGTGGTTGGGGTTTTCCTGCACATCCACCAGGAACCGCTCGGCCTGGATCTGCACCCGCTCGCCCACCAGGTCATCCACGAAGGCCGGAACCCACGACGGCGACCGCTCGGTCACGAGCTTGCCGATGACTTCGGGGTTCGCCAGCACCCAATCCGCCAGGCTGTCCACGACCAGGTTCACCAGCTGGTGGTGATGGCCCTCCTCGAAGATCCGCTGGGCCATCCGCCCGGCGGGCGGTCCCCACTGCGGGTCCACGACATGCCGGCGGAACATGGATTCCAGGACGTCCCGGACGGCGTCGTCATCAAGAACACGCAGGGCTCCGCGGATGGCTGCCGCCCCCTCCGTGGCCACCCGTTCCGCCCCCTCGGGACGGGCCAGCCAGGCGCCCGCCTTGGCTGCTACGTGCATGGAGTCGAGCTTCTCCCGGATGATTTCCTCGGCCAGGAAGTTCTGCTCCACGAACTGGCCCAGCGAGGCCCCGATCTGGTCCTTCTTTTCGGGAATGATGGCCGTGTGGGGGATCTTCACGCCCATTGGATGCTTGAAAAGCGCCGTTACGGCGAACCAGTCGGCCAGGGCGCCCACCATCCCGCCCTCGGCGGCGGCGCGGACATATTCCAGCCACGGGTACCTGTCCTGCAGGGCGAAGGAGAAAACAAAAATGACAGCCAGGAGGATCAGCAGGCCTGTGGCCAGCATCTTCATGCGCCGCAGGGCGTAGGCACGCTGTTCGTCGGTAGGCGGGGCAACCACGCTCACGCGTGTACCTCCTTCGCGGATAAGGACATCTTTGAGGTTGACGCGTGTTTCACTACCGCTCCCTAATCCAGTGCGGTCCGCCGCCGGAAGTTCTGCGCGGGACCACCCCAATCTAATCAGTGATTGCGGCCGACGCGCTACGAGCGCCGGATCCGTGCAGGGGCCTTGTGGTTGAGTAGTGCCATGGCATCCCCAATAGAGGATTACGCGCTGGTTTCGGACCTGCACACCGGAGCACTTATTTCGCGGAACGGCAGCATGGACTGGCTCTGCCTGCCCAGGTTCGATTCGCCGTCGGTCTTCGGCGCGCTGCTGGGGGACAGTGACCACGGCAGGTGGCTGCTGGCACCGGACGACCCAGCGGCGACCGTCACGCACCGCGGCTATGTTGAATCCACCTTCGTGCTCCGCACACACTGGCAGACCCCCACCGGCGCGGTCCGGGTCACGGATTTCATGCCGGTGAAGGACCGGCGGGCGTCCCTCGTGCGGCGGATTGAGGGCCTGAGCGGCAGTGTGGAGATGCGGCAGGAACTGAAAATCCGCTTTGATTACGGCACGGTCATTCCCTGGGTTTTCCGGGGGCGGGACGACACCGGCGAACACCTTTCCGCCATCGCGGGTCCCGGTGCGCTGGTCCTGCGCGGCCCCAGCCTGCCGGAAGCGGACAACCACCGCCACGTGGGGCGGTTTACGGTCCGGGCAGGGGACTGCGTGGACCTGGACCTCACCTGGTACCCCTCACACCGGCCCGTGCCGCCTCGGATGGACGTGGACGCAGCCCTGCTGCGGACCACCGCCTACTGGCAGGACTGGGGGCGGCGCGGCCTCCGGGATGTTCCCTACGAACAGGCGGTACGGCGTTCCCTGCTGGTCCTGCGCGCCCTGACCCACGAGGACACCGGCGGGATTGTCGCGGCACCCACCACCTCACTGCCGGAGCTGGCAGGCGGGGACCGGAACTGGGACTACCGGTACTGCTGGCTGCGGGACGCTGCCCTGACGCTTGAAGCCATGATGACCCACGGATATGAAGACGAGGCCCTGCAGTGGCGCAGCTGGCTCCTGCGTGCCGTAGCCGGCGATCCGGAGGACCTGCAGATCATGTACGCCGTGGACGGCGGGAGGGAACTTCCCGAGAAGATCCTTGCGCAGTTCCCGGGGTATGCCGGAGCCTCACCCGTGCGGATCGGCAACGGCGCGGTGAACCAGTACCAGGCGGATGTTGTGGGTGAAGTGATGGTGGCCTTGGATCGGCTGCGGGACCGGGGGGTGCCGGAGGACCATTTTTCCTGGCCCCTGCAGCGGGCCTTGCTGACCTTCCTGGAAAAGCATCTGGAGGAGCCGGACCGCGGCATCTGGGAAATACGGGGGGACCCCCGGCACTTCACCCATTCGCGGGTTATGATGTGGGCCGCCTTCGACCGGGCGGCCAAGGCAGCCAGGACGTACGGGCTGGACGGCCCGGTGGAGGTCTGGGAAGGGCTGCGGGACGGGCTGCGTGACGAAGTGATGGAACGCGGGTGGGACCCTGCCCTGAACTCCTTCACGCAGTACTACGGCAGCGGCACGGTGGATGCTGCCCTGCTCCAGCTCCCGCACGTGGGTTTTCTTGCCTACGACGACGAAAAAATGCTGGGCACGGTCGCCCGGCTGGAAAAGGAACTGCTCGACGGCTCCGGACTGCTGCTGCGTTACACCACCGACTCGGGTGTGGACGGGTTGTCCGCGGGGGAGAACCCGTTCCTGGCCTGCAGCTTCTGGCTGGTGGAACAGTACGCCCACACGGGCCGGCTGCCCCAGGCCCGCGCACTGATGGACCAGCTGGTGGGGTACGCCAACGAGCTCGGCCTCCTCAGTGAGGAATATGATGCAGACAACGCCACGATGGCCGGGAACTTCCCGCAGGCGTTTTCCCACCTGGCCCTGGTCCGGGCAGCCGATGCGATTGCCGTCGCCATCGCTGCACAGCGGCCACCCCTGCCGTCCCGGCCGGCGGCAGCATCCACAACCGAAGGAAACCGATGAACCGACAGACGCTCTCGGCAGCGGCCATGGCGGCCCTGCTGGCCACCAGTGCCGTCAACCATTTCCGTAACCCGCGCTTCTACAATGCTGTGGTTCCACGCAGCATCAGCACGGATACGGAGGGGAAGTACGGCGTGCTGTCGCGGCGGCAGTGGACCCACGTCAGCGGTGTCATCGAATTCGCGGCCGCGGCCGGCCTGCTGCTCCCGGCCACCCGGCGGGCAGCAGCCACCGGTACGGCTGCCATGTATGTCGCTTTCCTTTCGGGGCACGTCACCGCCCTGCAGCGTGCCTTCGGCCCCCGCGGCAGCGACCGGGAGAAACTGATCCACAGCCTGCGTCTGCCGCTCCAGCTGCCGTTGATCCTCTGGGCGTGGAACCTGCGGAAATAGCGGATGGCCACCAAGCTCCTGCTGCTGTCGGACACCCACCTGCCCAAGCGGGCCAAGGTGCTGCCGGAAATCCTCTGGGCGGATATTGAAGCCGCCGACATCGTGGTGCACGCCGGCGACTGGGTGAACGAGGAACTGCTGGACCAGCTCCAGTCCCGCTCCCGGCGCCTCATTGCCTGCTACGGCAACAACGACGGCGCCGGCCTGCGGGCACGGCTGCCGCTGGTGGCCCGCGCCGTGGTCGAGGACGTGCGGCTCGCCGTCGTGCATGAGACCGGTCCCGCCGCGAAGCGCGGGGAACGGATGGACGCGGAATTTCCGGAGACCGACCTGCTGGTCTTCGGGCACAGCCACATTCCCTGGGACTCGGTCACCCCTGGGGGAATGCGGCTGCTGAACCCCGGTTCGCCCACGGACCGCCGGCGGCAGCCGTTCTGCACCTACCTGCGGGTGGAGATTGACGGGAAGACAGTAACGCCCGATCTCCGGCGGCTTCCACCACGGGAGACCGGGCGTTCCTAGGGACGCACCGTGTGCCGCTTATCGGCGGCCCGTCGGCTCAGGCTGGGACAGTGTCCCCGCGGAGCGCGGCTCCGGCGGCCTTCCGGCGGGTTCCCCGGAGGCAGGCAATGGCTGCACCGCCCACCAGCATCGGGACAATGAACAGGAAGTAGAGGTTGCCGGGTTCCCAGCCGCCGTCGATCAGTGCGCCCGCCACGATCGGGGAGATGATGGCACCCACCCGGCCCATTCCGGTGATGAATCCGACCGCCGTGGCGCGGACATCCGAGGAGTAGTACACGGGGCCGATGGAGAACATGCCGGCGATGCCGGCGTTCACCAGGAAGCCCAGCAGTGCTGCCGCCAGCAGGGCCGTGGGCAGGGCGCCGGTGGAGACGGCGTAAACGGCAAATCCGCCCGCAGCGAGGACAAAGAACGTGACCAGGACCCATTTGACCGCGAAGCGGGCAGCGATCAGCCCGAAGACGATCGAACCGATGATTGCGCCGAGGCTGAAGAGCACACCCGCGTCAATGCCGTCCTGCGCCGAGAAGCCGCTGGCGGTCACCAGCTTGGGCGTCCAGGAGTTGGCGAAGTAGAAGCTCGCCATCAGCATCATGAAGGCAATGGACAGGAAGACAGTGGTCGCGGCGTACTTGCCGGAGAACAGTGCCTTCCAGCGTGAGCCCGTGGTCAGTGCCGTTCCCGTGGGAATGGCGGGCAGTTCGGTGATCTGCGGCTGGTCCAGGCGGGCCAGGATGCGGTTGGTTTTATCCAGGGCGCCGTCCGGGCGGCGGGTCATCAGGTAGTCCAGGGATTCCGGCAGGAACTTGAGGATGAACGGAATCATGGCCAGCGTGACGACGCCGCCGAAAATGAACGCCGCGTGCCAGCTGTAGGCGGAGATAAGGATGCCGGCAATGATTCCGCCCAGCATGCCGCCGATGGGCTGGCCGGCGCTGTAGAAGCTGATGGAGGTGGAACGCCGCTTGGCCGAGGAGTACTCGGAGACGAAGACATTGAGGCTCGCCTGCATGGTGCCGATAGCCAGGCCGGTGATGAAGCGCAGGATGAACAGGACCGTGTAGCTCGGCGCGAAGGCAGAGGCGAACATGCCCGCGGAAATCACGATGGCGCAGATCAGGATGGTTTTCTGGCGGCCGATGATGTCTGCCACCTGGGCCACCAGGATGGACCCCACGGCCATGCCGAAGAGGGCGGAAGAGAGCAGCATGCCCAGCTGGGCGCCGCTGAGGTCCCAGTCCTCGCTGATGGCGTTGGCGCTGAACGCCATGACCAGGACGTCGAAGCCGTCGATCATGTTCAGGGCGACACAGATGGCGACGATGCCGACCTGCATGCGCTTCATGGGAGACGCTTCGATGCGTTCCTTGATTTCCATGGGGTGTACCTAACTTGCTCTGGGGTCGTGGGGGTACGGCGGTGTACGCCTAGCGAACGAGTGTTCTCAAGAAGAACCTCAATGAGTGTAGGGCCACATCCCAATGTGGCGCTAATTACAGTGACTGTGCCCCGGGCGGCCTCGCCGGGCACTTAAACACCGGAAGCCGGGACCCGCGGTGAGCGGGTCCCGGCTTCCGTGAAGTCCGGCTAGTTCTGGATGCCGGGCTGGAACACGACCTTGATGCAGCCGTCTTCCTTCTTCTGGAACTTCCGGTACAGCTCCGGGGCGTCGTCCAGGCCGGCCTGGTGGGTCACCAGGTTGGTCACGCCCAGCGGATCGGCGGAATCCTCGACTAGCGGCATCAGGTCATCGGTCCAACGCTTGACGTTGCACTGGCCCATCCGCAGGTTCAGCTGCTTGTCGAACATGGCCATCAGGTTCATCGGGTCGGCCGTGCCGCCGTAAACGCCGCTCAGGGACACGGTGCCGCCGCGGCGGACGGCGTCGAGTGCTCCGTGCAGGGCAGAAAGGCGGTCCGTGCCTGCGGTTTCCATGGCCTTTTGGGCCAGCTTGTCCGGGAGCAGGCCGACGACGGTCTGGGCGGCCTTGCCGGCGGGGGAGCCATGGGCTTCCATGCCGACGGCGTCCACCACCGAGTCCGGTCCGCGGCCGTCGGTCATTTCACGCAGCTCGTCCGCGACGTCCTTATGCAGATCCAGCACCTCGACGCCGTACTGTGCAGCGAGGGCTCGGCGCTCCGGAACCGGCTCCACGCCGATCACGCGGTAACCGAGGTGGGTGCCGATGCGGGCAGCGAACTGGCCCACCGGTCCCAGGCCGTAGACGGCGAGTGTGCCGCCGTCGGGCACGTTGGCGTACTGCACGCCCTGCCAGGCGGTGGGCAGGATGTCGGAGAGGAACAGGTAGCGGTGATCCGGGAGTTCGGTGCCAACCTTGATGGGGTTGTAGTCGGCCAGCGGAACCCGCAGGTACTCGGCCTGGCCGCCGGGAACGGAGCCGTACAGCTCGGAGAAGCCGAAGAGTGCGGCGCCGGAGCCCTTTTCGCGGACCTGGGTGACCTCGCACTGGGTCTGCAGGCCCTGGCGGCACATGTAGCAGCTGCCGCAGGCGATCTGGAAGGGAATGACCACGCGGTCACCCTTCTTCAGGCTGGTGACGGCCGATCCGACCTCTTCAACGATGCCCATGGTCTCGTGGCCGAGGATGTCGCCTTCCTTCATGTACGGCATCAGGACGCCGTAAAGATGAAGGTCCGAGCCGCAGACGGCCGTGGAGGTGACGCGGATGATGGCGTCGGTGGGTTCCTGGATGGTGGGATCAGGTACCTGCTCCACGCTTACGGAGTTTTTTCCCTGCCATGTAACTGCTTTCACGTGCGATCCTCCTGCTGGTTGCATTCTGAGTGCGTCGAAAGAACTAACTCCATTGTGCCTATTGGTAAGTGTACTGACAAAACGGGCGGCGGTTCGGAGGGGTGCACCCAGTGGCGGCAGGAAATGCGGGGCGGCTAGGGGTTTCCGGCGGGAAGAACGGGCCGGTCCGGGAGGGTTTCACTGCTCCAGCCGGCGTCGGGAACGACGTGCGGGCCGGCCAGCACGCGGGAGTCCCGGCGAAGGACTAATTCCAGTGCCTCGTCGTTGTCCAGGGGCAGCTGGTCCGCTGGCGGCTGGCTGGCGGGAGTCTCCGGAAGCTGGATCCGGACCCGCAGCGGGGGATCGGCAGGCGCCGACCGTTCGACGTCGCCCGCGACTTCGGTCAAGACGGCCACGGCGGCGGCATCGATCCGCGCCGCGCGCGTGAGGTTGATGGTGATGTTGGCCCCGAGGGTGGCGGTATGCCGGAGGATGTTCAACAGCGTGCCGCAGCTGGGCCCCGTCAGCGCGCCCCGGACTTCGATTGAGGCGGCGGCATTACGGGTGTCTATCTGGACCAGGACACGCAGGGGCTTTTCCATGTCTTCTCCACGCTGACAGGTGCCCCCGGCCGCTCCTTAACCGGGTATCCAACCGTATCAACGCGGTGCCCTGCTGTCTTGGGTTCTCCACCATCCGGCGTGCAAAAGGTGCGTAACTGCCGTCAGAAGGACTCCGCGGCGTCCTTGCTGCGCGCAACGACGGCGGCCGTCGCCTCCGCAATGGCTTCCTCTTCGTCGGTGGGCACCACCAGTACGGAAATGGCGGAATCCGCCGAACTGATCCGCCGGGCCTCCTTTCCGGCCGCCCGGTTGGCCTCCGGATCAAGACGGATCCCCAGCGGGCCCAGCTGGTTCACCACCAGTTCGCGGAACATCCACCCGTTTTCGCCGATACCTGCCGTGAAGACCACCGCCTGCGCGCCGCCGACGGCCACGTGGTACGCCCCGATGTACTTGGCCAGCCGGTAGGCGGCGATGGCCAGCGCCAGCCGGGCCTGCTCATTGCCGTTGCCGGCTGCTTCCTCGATGCTGCGCATGTCGGATTCGCCGGCCAGGGCACGCAGGCCCGACTCCCGGTTGAGCAGGTCGTCCAGGGCGTCGGCGTCGTAGCCCTGCCGGGCCAGGAAAACGAGGATGGACGGGTCAATGTCGCCGCTGCGGGTGCCCATCACCAAACCTTCCAGCGGAGTGAAACCCATGGAGGTGTCGATGCTCTTGCCGCCCTTGATGGCCGCCACCGAGGCGCCGTTGCCCAGATGGGCGATGACGCCGTCGAACGCCCCGGGTTCGAGGCCCAGGAAACGGGCCGCAGCGGGCGCAACGTAGGCGTAGCTGGTGCCGTGGAAGCCGTAGCGGCGGATGCCGTAGCGCCGGTACAGGCTGTTGGGCAGGGCGTAGCGCCAGGCGCGTTCGGGCAGGGTGCGGTGGAAGGCGGTATCAAAGACGGCCACCTGCGGGATATCGGGCCATTTGTCGTGCACGGCCCGGATGCCCATGGCGCTGGCGGGGTTATGCAGCGGAGCCAGCGGGCTGAGCCGTTCAATCGAGCGGACAATTTCGTTATTGACCAGCACGGGTTCGCTGAAGCGCTCGCCGCCGTGCACTACCCGGTGCCCGACGGCGTCGACCGGACGTCCGTCCAATTCATCCCGCAGCCGGCGGCTGAGTTCTTCCAGCGCCGCGGCATGGTCGGGAACCACATCGCCGATCCGGTCGATGATGCCCTTCGTCAGCAGTTCCTGGGTGTCGGTCTCCCGGACCTGGTACTTCAACGATGAGGACCCGGAATTGATGACCAGAACCAGCATTTAATCCTCCTGTGCCTGCACCGCGGTGATCGCCACGGTATTCACGATGTCTTCGACGGTGCAGCCGCGGCTGAGGTCATTGACCGGCTTGCGCAGGCCCTGCAGGATCGGGCCGACGGCCACGGCTCCGGCGGACTGCTGCACGGCCTTGTAGGTGTTGTTGCCGGTATTCAGGTCCGGGAAGATAAACACCGTCGCCTGCCCGGCCACCGACGATCCGGGTACCTTGGAGGCGGCTACCGAAGCGTCCACGGCGGCGTCGTACTGGATGGGCCCTTCCACCGGCAGGTCCGGGCGGGCTTGGCGGACCAGCTCGGTGGCCTTCCGCACCCGGTCCACCGACCCGCCCGTGCCCGAGGCGCCGGTCGAGTAGGAAAGCATGGCCACCCGCGGCGTGACACCGAACTGTGCGGCGGTGGCTGCGGAAGCGAGGGCAATGTCGGCCAGCTGCTCGGCGTCCGGGTCCGGATTCACCGCGCAGTCGCCGTACACCAGGACCCTGTCCTCGAGCAGCATCAGGAACACCGAAGAGACGATCTTGACGCCCTCTTTGGTGCGGATGAATTCCAGTGCGGGCCGGATGGTATTCGCCGTGGTGTGCGCAGCACCGGAGACCATGCCGTCCATCCGGCCCAGCTGGACCATCATGGTGCCGAAGTATGCGCCGTGCAGCATACGTTCGTTCGCGTCCTCGAGGGTGACGCCCTTGTGCTTGCGGAGGGTGGCGTATTCCCGGGCAAATTCTTCCCGGAGCGCACTGGTGGCCGGATTGATGAGGTTGATGTTGGAGAGGTCGATGCCCTCGCTGGCAGCCAGTTCGCGGATCTGACCCTCCGGTCCCAGCAGGGTCAGGGCACAGACATCCCGCCGGGTGAGGATTTCCGCCGCCTGCAGGACCCGCACGTCCAGGCCCTCCGGCAGGACAATCCGCTGCCGGCCGGCACGCGCCCGCACAATCAGTTCATTGAGGAACCGCAGGGGCGTGGTGGTTGCGGGGCGGGGAAGGGCCAGGCGTTCCAGCAGTTCCGCTTCGTCCACGTGCCGGGACCAGGCTCCCAGTGCCGCTGCCACCTTCCGGCGCTCGCCGCTGGAGATCTCCCCACGGACGCGGCTGACCCGGCGTGCGGTCGTATAGGTGTCCGCTTCGACCTCGAACACCGGGAAGGGTGCCGAGGCGAGCAGTTCCAGGATGGCCGGTTCCACGTCCAGGCCGCCGGTAAGGATCATGCCGCTGGCCACCGGGAAGTCGGAGGAGAAGGAGGAGGCCAGGGTCGCCACCATCACGTCGGCCCGGTCAGCCGGAACAATCACCAAGGTGCCGTCCGAGAGCTGGGGGATGAAGTTGCCCACCGTCATCGCGGCAACCTTAACGGCCGAAACGTCCCGTTCCAGGGAGGAGCTGCCGGCCACCTGCCGCGCCTGCAGGGCGCTCTGCACTTCGGCGATGGAGGGCTGGGAGATTTCGCTGTGCTCCGGAATGACGTACACCGGCCGTCCGCTGTGTCCGGGCCGCATCGCTGCGCGGATGGCCTCGACGTCGGGCGGCGCCGCCCGGTTAACCAGCACGGCCAGCAGGTCGCACTTTGCCTCCGCCAGCTGGCGGCGGGCCACGTCCACCGCGTCGGCGGTTTCCGCAGCGGTCGTCTCCTGGGCATTAACGACGGCGAGCACCACAGTGCCCAGGTCATTTGCCAGCCGGGCGTTGAGGTCAAACTCCAGCGCGACGTCGTGCCCGGAGAGATCGGTGCCTTCGACAATCACAACGTCGCAGTTGGCCGCGATTTCGCTGTAGATGGCCAGGCAGCGGGCGTCCACCTCCCCACGCTCTCCGGCGACCAGCAACGCGCGCAGCTGTGCCCTGGTCAGGCCACCCCGGCAGGTGGCCGGGCCCAGGTTGAAGCGGCTCTGCATCAGCTCCACCATGGGATCCTGTGCCGGATCCTCACCTTCGACGATGGGCCGGAAGAAGCCCACGCGGTCCGCATGCCGGCCGAGCATGTCTGCCAGCCCCAGGCTGATCAGGGATTTGCCGGATCCGGGCGTCATGGCACTTACATAGATTCCGCGGGCCATAGCTGCTTGTCCGATCGTTGCGGTGGAGTGGTCCGCCATCCCAGGTGTTGGGGGAATGGTGTGCGTCACATCCATCCTCCCAAAAGGCTGCGGTACTTGCCAGCAGCCGCGTCGTGGAGTGCCCGGCAGGCGGGGTTTCGTGGAATGCGCAGTCTCAGCATTTGAGACTAAAATTATTCACGCGTACGGCCCAGCCTACGATTATTTGGTTAGTTTCCCCTCAGACAAGTCGAGGAACCACGTGAGTCTCTTCCGTACCAAACCCATTGAGAGCTCCCTCGCGGATGCCGACGAGCCCGGCCGCCGGCTGAAGCGCTCGCTCACCACCTGGGACCTCATGATTATGGGTGTCGCGGTGGCTGTAGGCGCCGGGATCTTTTCGGTCGGTGCCCGCGCCGCCGGGCAGTTCTCCGGCCCCGCTGTCACCCTTTCGTTCGTACTGGCCGCGATAACCTGCGCGCTCGCCATCATGTGTTACGCCGAGTTTGCCACGGCAATCCCGGTGGCAGGGTCGGCCTATGTGTTCACCTATGCCACGATGGGCGAGCTGGCTGCCTGGATCATCGGCTGGAACCTCATCCTGGAGCTGTTCACCGCAGCCGCCGTGATTGCGAAGTACTGGGGTATCTATCTCAGTGAGGTCTTTGGGCTCATTGGGTGGGACATCCCCGCCACGCTGGAACTGGGCGTCATTTCGCTGACCTGGGGCCCGTTCCTGATTGTCGCGGTGTTCACCTTCCTCCTGGTGATGGGTACAAAGCTTTCCGCCCGGGTGGGCAACGTCTTCACCATCATCAAGGTGGGCGTGGTGCTCTTCGTGATCGTCGCCGGCTTCTTCTACGTCAAGGCGGAGAACTACACGCCGTTCATCCCGGACCCGGTCTCCACGGCCACCGGCGAAAGCTCGGGAGTGCTGCAGCAGTCCCTGTTCTCCTTCCTTACCGGCGCCGCTCCCGCCCAGTACGGACTGTTGGGTGTCTTTGCCGGCGCTGCCATCGTGTTCTTCGCCTTCATCGGCTTTGATGTGGTGGCCACTTCCGCCGAAGAGGTCAAGGACCCGGGCAAAACCCTTCCGCGGGGTATCTTCGCAGGCCTGGCCGTGGTCACCCTGCTGTACATCGGCGTTTCGCTGGCACTGACCGGTATGGTCCCGTACACCGCCCTGGCTGCGGCCGAAGACCCCAACCTCGCAACGGCCTTTGCTCTGGTGGGCAACACCGGTGCGGCATCGGTCATCGCCGTCGGATCCCTGATCGGCCTGACCACCGTGATTATGGTGCTGCTCATGGGCCTGGCCCGCGTGGTGCTGGCAATGTCCCGGGACGGCCTGCTGCCGCGCTCGCTCTCCCGGACCAGCGACAAGCACTCCACGCCGGCGCGGCTGCAGATTCTCCTCGGTGTCCTGGTTGCCGTGGTGGCCGGGTTCACGCGGGTGGACGTGCTCGAGGAAATGATCAACATTGGTACCCTCTCCGCCTTCGTGGTGGTCAGCCTGGGCATCCTGGTGCTGCGGAAGAAGCGCCCGGACCTGCGCCCCGCCTTCCGGGTCCCCTTCGGTCCGGTGATCCCGGTCCTCTCGGCCGTTCTTTGCCTGTACCTGATGACCAATCTGGCCGTCGAGACCTGGATCTACTTCGCGGGCTGGCTGCTCATGGGCTTCCTGCTGTACTTCGCTTACGGCCACCGGCATTCCCGTCTGAACGAGAAGTTCCAGAACGTCGCCGCCGCCGGCGCACCCACGGATACGTCCGTCTAGTTCCGGTCCATCAGGCCCGCGCACGCTGACCACAGCGTGCGCGGGCCTTTTCGTGCGTCGAGTGGCACACTGGGCAGATGCTCGCAGCCTTCTCCGTCGCTCCCTCCGGTACCGGCCCGCAGACACCCGCCGGCGGTCCTTCCCCGGATGCCTCCGTGCACGATGCCGTGGCCGCCGCCGTCAAAATCGTCCGGGAGTCCGGCCTACCGAATTCCACTGACGCCATGTTCACAACCCTTGAAGGCGAGTGGGACGAGGTCATGGATGTTATCCGCCGCGCCACGGAAGCCGTGGGCCAGTACGGCAGCCGCGTCTCACTGGTGCTCAAGGCGGATATCCGGCCGGGACACACCGGCGAACTGGCCGGCAAGGTGGAACGGCTGGAACAGGCGCTGGGTGAAATGGACGAGTACGGCGGGCACGCGTAGCTGCCGGACGTGCCGGCGCGGACAGGAGGAAGACCATGCAGCAGTGGGCACAGGTCGAGGAGTATCTGGGTAACCGCGTGGTCCGGCCGGACGGCCAACTGCAGGCCATCGTTGCCGCGACCACTGCAGCCGGGCTTCCACCAATAGAAGTGTCGGCAGCGCAGGGCAAATTCCTGATGCTCCTCGCCCGGATCTCCGGTGCGCGGCGGATCCTGGAAATCGGCACCCTGGGCGGGTTCAGTACGGCGTGGCTGGCCCGGGCACTGCCCGACGGCGGTGAACTGGTCACGTGCGAGTATGAGCCCCGCCATGCGGAGGTGGCCCGTGCCAACCTGGCCGCTGCCGGGCTCCTGGACCGCGTCACCATCCGGGTGGGGGCTGCCCTGGATACCCTGCCGGAACTTGCGGAGTCGGAACCATTCGATCTGTTCTTCATCGACGCAGACAAGGTCAACAACCCCGCCTATCTGGAGTGGGCGGTCAAGCTTTCCCATCCGGGGAGCGTAATCGTTGTGGACAACGTGGTCCGCGGCGGCAGCATCCTGGACCCGGACGGCGATGACGCCGTGCAGGGCACGCGGGCAGCCGTGGACATCCTGGGGTCGCATCCGAGCCTGGATGCCACTGCCCTGCAGACGGTGGGGACGAAAGGGTGGGATGGGTTCGCACTCGCCCTGGTGCTGTGATTTCCGCTGCCGTCGGCCGGAGCGGAGTCCTGTCCCGCCCTAAGCTGGAGGTATGAGTTTCAGTATCCGGCGCGCAGCCCCCGGCGACGCCGAGGACTTCGTGTCCGTCCATCTGCAGTCCTGGCGGGAGAGCTACGCCCACGTGCTGGGGGAGGAGGTGTTCCAGCGCCGGGAAGCGGACCGGAGCGCCGCCGTCGAATTCCGGCGGGCAGCCCTGGCCCAACAGGCATCGGATCCGGCCATTCGAAACTGGTTGGCCCACTCCGAAGACGGCCGGCTCCTCGGTTTCGCGTCCGCCGGTCCCGCCCGGGACAGTGACGTGGAGGTACCGCTGGAACTCTGGTCCATTTACGTCCTGGCGGAAGCGTACGGCACGGGCGTTGGCCAGGCCCTGCTGGAGCACGCGCTGGAAACCGATCCCGCCTACGTCTGGGTGCTGGAGGATAACGTGCGCGCCCAGGCGTTCTACCGGCGCAACGGCTTCGTGGCGGATGGACTGAAAAAGGACCTGCCGCAGGTCTGGGCCGGTACGGGCATGGTTGAGATCCGGATGGTGAGGAGCTGATGGGCCGCAAGCGCCCGGGTAAGGACCCGGTTGAAGCAGCCGCAGGGACAGGCCCGGTAGCCGGGACCTATCCCATTGATACCGGAACCTGCGAACTGGTTCCGGATTCCCTCAGCCCGGACGGCTGGATCCTGATGGTCAACGGGGTGCACAGCTCCCACATCGACCTGGCGGACCCCCGCCACCTGGACTTCGAATACATGCGCTGGATCGCCGCCCTGGTGGAATCGCGCTGGCGCCCGGACGCCTCCCTCCGCGCCCTGCACCTCGGTGCCGCGGCGTGTTCGCTCGCCCGGTACTTCTCCGCGGTGTATCCCGGCGCGCGGCAGGTGGCGGTCGAGTTGGACGGACGCCTCGCCGAGCTGGTCCGCGGCTGGTTCGACCTGCCCCGGGCGCCGCTGCTGCGGCTGCGGGTGGGGGAGGCGCGGGCCGTCACGGAAACCCTGCACGAAGACAGCCGCGACCTGGTGATCCGGGATGTCTTTGCCGGGGCCAAGACGCCCGTGCCGTTGACGACGGCCGAATTCACCGCCCACGTGGCCCGCGTGCTGGCCCCGGGCGGCGTGTACGTGGTCAACTGCGGTGACACTCCGGACCTGCGCGGTGCACGGGCCGAAGCGGCAACCATCTGCGCGGCCTTCGAGTACACGGCGGCAATTGCCGATCCGGCAATGCTCAAGGGCCGCCGGTACGGCAACATCATCCTGGCCGGCAGTGACACCCCGTTCGCGGAGGATCCGTCCCTGCCCCGGGCCCTGCTGGGGGGAGCGGTCCCCGCACACCTGTGGGCGGATGAAAAAGTACGCAGCTTCGCGGCAGGTTCCCGCCCCCTCCATGACGCCGTTGAGCCGGCAGAGCGGCCGGTGGGCACCCGCCGCTTGTAGCGCCCACGGGAGTCGAAGGACGGCTCAGTCTCCGGCTAACAGTCAGCATGCTTACTTCAGTAGGGTGGGTAGATGGCCGCGGCCTTCGGGCGGCGGCTGGACCAACCACGATGGAGGCTTACATGTTCAGCAAGAGCAAAACCGACCTGTCCGTCCCGGGCGCACCGGCGCCCCAGGCCCCCGAATTGGCCGAACCGACGCAGCCACGCGAACCGCTGCCGCCCAAGCCGGATCAGGATGGACCGGCGACCGTTTCCGCCACGGGTGTGGACACCGGGGCGCCGAAGACCTCCAACGCGCAAAGCGGACAATTTCTCACCACCGCCCAGGGTGTGCGCGTGCGGGACACCGACCACTCCTTGAAGGCCGGCCCCCGTGGACCGGTGCTGCTGCAGGACCACCACCTCCGGGAGAAAATCACCCACTTTGACCATGAGCGCATTCCCGAGCGTGTGGTCCACGCCCGCGGCGCTGCCGCCCACGGTGTGTTCACCGCCAACGGCGCCGCCGAAGGAGTCACGCAGGCCGGGTTCCTGGCCAAGGGCGTGGAAACCCCGGTCTTTGTTCGCTTCTCCACCGTGCTGGGCTCCCGCGGTTCCGCGGACACAGTCCGGGATACCCGCGGCTTCAGCACCAAGTTCTACACGGACGAGGGCAACTACGACCTGGTTGCCAACAACATTCCGGTGTTCTTCATCCAGGACGCCATCAAATTCCCCGACGTCATCCACGCCGGCAAGCCCCACCCGGACCGTGAAATCCCGCAGGCCCAGAGTGCGCACGACACCTTCTGGGACTTCGTTTCCCTCCACACCGAGGCGCAGCACCACACCATGTGGAACATGTCCGACAGGGGCATTCCGCGGTCTTACCGCACCATGGAGGGCTTCGGCGTCCACACCTTCCGGCTGGTCAACGCCAAGGGCGAAACCACGCTGGTGAAGTTCCACTGGAAGCCCCGCCAGGGTGTGCACTCGCTGGTCTGGGAAGAAGCGCAGATCATCAACGGCATGGATCCGGACTTCCACCGCCGCGACCTCGCCGACTCCATTGAAGCCGGCGCCTTCCCGCAGTGGGACCTGGGTATCCAGGTCTTCCCCGACACCGAAGATGAAATGTTCGAGGGCATTGACCTGCTGGACCCGACCAAGCTCGTTCCCGAGGAGCTGGCACCGGTACAGGTCATCGGCACCATGACCCTGAACGCCAATGTCACGAACTTCTTCGCCGAAACCGAGCAGGTGGCCTTCCACCCGGGGCACCTGGTGCCGGGTATCGACGTCACCAACGACCCGCTGCTGCAGGGCCGGCTGTTCTCCTACATCGACACGCAGCTGACCCGGCTGGGCGGCCCGAACTTCAGCCAGATCCCCATCAACCGCCCGCATGCACCGGTCAACGACATGCTCCGGGACGGGTTCCACCAGAGTGCGGACCATTCCGGCGTGGCGCCGTACCAGCCCAATTCGCTCGACGGCGGCTGCCCCTTTATGGCCGGAGCGGACATGAGTGCCTTCATCGATGTTCCCGTCGAGGTGCCTGCGGCCCGCAAGGTCCGTGAGAATCCGGCCACCTTTGACGACCACTACAGCCAGGTCCGGATGTTCTTCCGCTCCCTGACCCCCGTGGAGCAGGATCACGTGGTCCAGGCCTACACGTTTGAACTGGGCAAGTGCTATGAGGAAAACATCCGGCTGCGCCAGCTGCAGTCGCTGGCTAACATTGACGAGCGTCTGGCCTCGGAAGTGGCCACGGGCCTGGGCCTGGAGGCACCGGCACCCAACGTTGCCGTCGAGGACACGGAACCGAGCCCTGCACTGAGCCAGCTGGGCGGATCGTGGCCGGTGGCCGGCCGCATGATCGGCGTCATCGCCGATGAATCCACCGATCTGGACGCCCTGGCCGAGGTGCTGGCTGCAGTGGACGCCGAAGGCATGGTGCCGCTGGTTGTTGCTCCGCACGGCGGCAAGCTTGGCGGCGCGGTGACCGTTCAGCGGACCTACCTCACCGCCCGCTCCACCGAGTTCGACGCCGTGGTGGTGGCAGCCTCGGGTGCCCCGGCCCCCGACGCCGTCGACAGCCTGGATGCCAAGGCCGGAAACCCCGAGGGGCACCCCTCGGTGGACCCGCGCATCACCCTGCTGCTGACCGAAGCGTTCCGCCACGCCAAGGCCATCGGCGCCTGGGGCAACGGCGCTGCCGTGCTGCAGGCGGCCGGCGTTCCGGTTGAGGCACCCGGCGTCGTCGTGGGGGCCGGTGCTGACGTAGCCGCCGGACTGACCGCGCTGCTGGCCAAGCACCGGGTGTGGGAGCGTTTTCCCACTGCCTAGCTGACCTGGCGGCCGGTGCCGAAGCCGGTAAACAGAAGGGATCCCCGGCTGCGGCCGGGGATCCCTTAGCGGTACAGGTGAACGTCCCGCCTAGATTCCCGCTATTTCCCTGATGGGACCGATGCCGAAGAACAGGGCGAATGCCGCAGCCACCACGTACATCAGGGGGTGGACTTCCCGGCCCCGGCCCTGGAAGAGGCGGATGAGGGTGAAGGAAATGAATCCGGCACCCAGGCCGTCAGCAATCGAGTACGTGAACGGCATCATCGTGAAGGTCAGGAAGGACGGCAGGGCGAGCCCGATGTCGCTCCAGTCGATCTTGCCCACCTGGGAGACCATCAGGTAGCCCACCACCACCAGGGCGGGTGCCACGGCCTCGAAGGGAACCAGGTAGATCAGCGGGGTCAGGAACATGGCCACGATGAACAGCAGGCCCGTCACTACGGAGGCCAGGCCGGTGCGTGCGCCCTCGCCGATGCCCGCGCCGGATTCCACGAAAATCTGGTTGGAGGAGACGCCGGCACCGCCGCCGGCCACCGCGCCTGCGGCGTCGACCAGGAGGACACGCTCCACGAGGGGGATGTTGCCGTCCTTGTCGATGCTCCCTGCCTCGGTGGCAAGGCCCACCATGGTGCCCATCGCGTCGAAGAAGATGCTGAGGAGGATCACGAAGACCAGCAGGGTGGCGGCAACTCCGCCCAGGGTCTGGAAGGAGCCCACCAGGCTGACATCGCCGATCAGGGAGAGGTCAGGTGCAGCCCACTGGGGCATGCTCGGGGTCACCAGCGACCATCCGGTAGCCACGCCGGCACCCTGGCTGCCCGGTTCGGCGAGCCATTCGACGATGACGGCGAAAATGGTGGAGGCGACAATCCCGATGAGGATCGCGCCGCGGACCTTGCGCGCCATCAGCACGATGGTCAGCAGCAGGCCAAAGACGAACACCAGCGTGGGCCACCCCAGCAGTTGGCCGCCGTTGCCCAGGCCGAGCGGAACGGTGGTGCCGGCCGCATCCGGGTTACGCCGGACAAAGCCGGCATTGACCAGACCGACCAGCGCCACAAACAAGCCGATGCCCACCACGATGGCGGTTTTCAGGCTGGGCGGAACGGCCCGGAAGACTGCGGTGCGGAAACCGGTAAGGACCAGGATCACCATCGCCAGGCCGGCAATCACCACCAGTCCCATCACATCCGGCCAGGTCAGTCCCTCATTCGAGGCGACCGTGACGGCTATGAAGGCATTGACGCCCAAACCGGTGGCAATGGCGAAGGGGTGCTTGGCCCAGATGCCCATGATGAGCGTCAGGATGCCCGCCACCAGTGCGGTTCCCGCGGCGATTGCCGGTCCGGGCATGGTGTTGCCCATCGAATCCTCGCCGCCGAGGATCAGCGGGTTGAGGACCACGATGTAACTCATGGCGAAGAACGTGGCCAGGCCGCCGCGTATTTCGGTTGATACGGAGGAACCCCGCTTGGTGATTTCGAAGTAACGGTCCAGCTTTGAACCTTGTTTGAGCATGGCGCGTCCTCTGAATGGAACCAGCAGTGGGATAGTGACGGAATCCTGCCCTTAGATCTTATCCCGGCACTGCGTCCGTGCCCCGGGCCCGGGCCGGTTAGGCTGAAACGGTGATGAATACCGTGAGCACATTCTTCTCCAAAACCGGTTTCGCCGCCGCCGCGGCGGCATTCCTGCTGGCTCTATGCGCGGGGCTGCTGGTGTCCGCACCGCCCGCTGCGGCGCATGACGAGCTCACGGGAAGCACCCCGGCCGCCGGCGCGGTGCTGGACGCGGCCCCGAAGTCGGTGGAACTGACCTTCTCAAGCATTCCGGCCGCCATTGGCTCCCAGGTGCGGGTCCTGGCTGAGGATGGGACCGACTGGGCCGAAGGACAGGTGCGGATCCTGGACAACACCGCCACCCAGTCCGTGCGCCCCGAAGCGCCCGCGGGCGAGTACACCGTGCAGTGGCGGGTGGTTTCCTCCGATGCCCACCCGATCGAGGGGACGTTCGGCTTCACCGTCTCGGGCGGTGGTGCCGGAAACGGAACCGGCACTGAGTCCAACACTCCGTCCAACGCTCCGGCGGGCAGTCCGTCGAACAGCCCGTCGAGCAGTGCGTCCCAGCCGGCCGACACCACGCCGACGCCGGTGCTGAACCAGTCCGACGACGCCGGCTCCCCGTGGCTGGTGATTGTGCCGGCCGCGGTGGTGCTGCTCGCGGTGGCTGTGCTGATTGCCCTGATCATCCGACGGCGGCTCCGCGAGGACTGATCTTTAGGTGCGGCTGTGCGTCTATGTGGGGCACTCCCAGGCCGGAAGAGCGGCATCTGCGATGGCTGTTCCAGCAGCCTTCGCCTGCCGCACGAGCCCGTGGAGTGACGGCAGCAGGTTTCCGCCGACCCCCACCAGATACACCCCGATGTCCCGCAGTGCGGCGACAGCTTCCGGTCCGGCGCCAACCCCCAGGCTGCGTGCCAGCTTCCGCAGATCGGACCGCGAGCAACTGGTGAGCACCACATAGTCGGCCAGCAGCAGTTCCCTGCCGGTGCGTACCGCCCATTTGCCGGTGCCGGCCACGGGCGTGGGCAGCAGGCCGGCGGCATCTGCCCGGGTCATCTCCCGGGCTGCGGAATCCTCCCGGACATCCAGGCGGTGGCTGACTGCGTAGGCATGCAGCAGGCGAAGCAGTTCGGCCCGCTCGGGGAGCACCTCCGGCTCCACCGCTGCCTCCCGTATGGTGGCTGCGGCCGGCGCCGGACCGTGGACCACTATGGAGTCCACCCCCTGCCGGTCCAGTTCAGTGGCGACGGCCAGGCCGCTGAGTCCGCATCCGATCACCACGGCTCCGGTCAGCTGGGTCGGCGCTGCCTCAGGCTGGGTTTCGCCATGCAGGGACTCCGAATATTCAATGGAACCGGTTTGCTCGCTCATGGGCGGTCCTCCTGCGGTCCTGGTTTCGTTCCTGGTTTCGAAACCTCCCCAGAGGCTTGGGTCCTGAGGCGGAACCATATATCTGCCCGCCCCGGGGCGGTAGCGTAGGCCGGTACCCGGAGCGGTACGCTACTGCTAACGACAGCCGGAGGGGGAAGCGCCGGTTGGGGACCCGAAGGAGCGGCATATGACTGATTCGACCTGGGGTGCCGGGGCCGGCGAGGACGGACCTGCGGGCATTGTCGTCGGCGTGGACGGATCCGATCAAAGCATCTGCGCCCTCTTCTGGGCGGCACGGGAGGCACGACGGCGGCAGTGTCCGCTGCACGTGGTGACCGCCTATACGGTGCCCATCTTCGCGGCGTCCTCCATGGATGCCGGCTACACCACTGTTGATGACGCGATGATCCGGGACGGCGCCCAGCAGGTGCTGGACGAGGCCATTGAGCGGATCAGCCACTACGGGGTGGAAGTGATACCGCGGGTGGAGACCGGAGACGCGGCTGCCGTCCTGCTGGAGCTCTCCGAAGACGCCGACCTCATGGTGGTTGGCTCGCGCGGCCGCGGCGGATTTGTTGGACGCCTGCTGGGCTCCGTCTCCAGTGCCCTGCCGGCGCATGCGAAATGCCCCACCGTCGTCGTGCCGCTGCGGACTGCGGGACGGCTGCCGGATTCCGGGATACGGCCCCCGGCCAACTCACCGGACCCCGACGCCGTCCACCACGCCGTCGTTGTGGGTGTGGACGGTTCGGAACAGGGCCGTGCCGCGTCCCTGGTGGCCGCAGAGCAGGCCCGGAGCATGGGCCTGCCGCTGCGCATCCTATGTGCGCTGCCGCCGTTCACCGGCTCGCTCGCCTGGGTGCCTGCCCCCTTGGACATCGAGGCGCTGCATGCGGAACTGCGTGAACAGCTCGACGCCGGCCGGGACTGGCTGCAGAGCCATTTCCCGGGATTGGAAATGACCGTTGAACTGGTGGACGGCACCCCGTCGGAGATTCTGGTGGAACGCACGGCAAGGGTTGAACTGCTGGTGCTGGGCACCCGCGGCCGCGGCGGCTTCGCCGGCATGCTGCTGGGCTCCACCAGCCAGAGCGTGATGCACCACGCCAAGGGTCCGCTCATGGTGGTGCCGGACCACGATGATCCGCGGCTGCTGGACCGGGCGAACTTTGGGCCGATGATCGCCGAATAGCTGCCGGTCGCCGGATAGCGGCCGGGTGAAGCGCCTATGCGTGCTGCTGGCCTTCGTGGACCGCGTGGCTGGCCGGCTCGAGCTGGAACGTGCAGTGGTCGGTGTCGAAATGGCTGCTGAGGCACCGGGTCAGCCGGTCCAGCACCAGGTCCAGCCCGTCCGGGGTCAGGTGCTCCTCCTCCACCACCACATGTGCCGAGAACACCGGAACCCCTGAGGTGATGGTCCAGATATGGATGTCGTGCGCATCGGACACACCGTCCACCGAGACGATGTGGTCCCGGATCAGCCCAACATCCACCCCCTGCGGGGTGGCCTCGAGCAGCACATCGATGACCTCGCGCAGCAGTGACCAGGCACGCGGCAGGATCATCACGGCAATCAGGATGGAGGCCCAGGTGTCGGCCTGCTGGTAGCCCGTGGTCATAATGACGACGGCGGACACCACCACCGCCGCAGAGCCCAGTAGATCGCCCAGTACCTCCAGATAGGCGCCCCGGACGTTCAGGGAGTCCTTCCGGCCGGCATGCAGCACCAGCAGGGAGACGAGGTTCGCCAGGCCGCCCACGATGGCGAAGGGCAGCATCAGCCCGGTGTCGACGTCGGGAGTGCCGCCCAGCCGGCCCAGCGCCTCGACAAAGATCACCACCGCTATAACGATCAGAAGCACCGCATTGGCCAGCGCGGCCAGGACCTCGGCCCGCTGGTAGCCGTAGGTCCGCCGGGACGTGGCAGGACGTGCGGCAAGCCAGGCCGCTACGAGGGCAATGGAGACACCGGCGGCGTCGGAAAGCATGTGGCCCGCGTCGGCCAGGAGTGCCAGCGATCCCGAGAACAGGGCTCCGGCCACCTGGATGAGGACCACGGAGATGGTAATGAGGAAAACGATCAGGAGGCGCTGCCGGTGTTTACCGGTCGCCGTGACTATGCCCAGCCCGTGGCTGTGCCCGTGATGCCCGCTCATGGTTAAAGGCTAGCCCCAGCCCAGTTCGTGCAGCCGCTCGTCGTTGATGCCGAAGTGGTGGGCTACCTCATGGATGACGGTGATCCGGACCTCGTCCACTACTTCCTCCCGGCTTCCGCACATCCGCAGCAGCGGCCCGCGGAACACCACAATCCGGTCCGGCAGCGAACCCGCGTCCCACCAGGAATCCCGCTCGGTCAGCGGTGTTCCCTCGTAGACGCCCAGCAGCTCGGTGTCCGGATCTTCATGCGGTCCGGGCAGATACTCGTCCTCGATGAAGACGGCCACGTTGTTCATGGCGCGGGACAGATCCGCCGGAATGGAGTCGAGGGCTGCTTCCACGCAGGCGTCGAACTCGTCCGGGTTCATCTCGATTGGCACCCCTCCACTGTAGTGGCGCAGCACTCACCCGTACGGTTTTGGATATTCCGGAATTAGGCCCTATAGTTTTAGAGGTCCACAACGGAGAGAAACGACTGGAATCCAGCCGCTTCAAACCATGTGTGTTCTGTTGGCCCCCATCGTCTAGCGGCCTAGGACACCGCCCTTTCACGGCGGCGGCACGGGTTCGAATCCCGTTGGGGGTACTCAGGAGTGGTAAATCAAGCCGGTGAGAATCTGGTAGAGTTTACACTCGTGAAAAGCAAGGCCCTGTAGCGCAGCTGGTTAGCGCGCCGCCCTGTCACGGCGGAGGTCGCGGGTTCAAGTCCCGTCAGGGTCGCTCAGATTTTCTGAAGCGATTTGGAAGATCTCGGTGATCATCGGTTGATGATGCCAGGCTCTGTAGCTCAGTTGGTAGAGCGTTCGACTGAAAATCGAAAGGTCACCGGATCGACGCCGGTCGGAGCCACCAGCTAAAACCCCGTAGCTGTCTCGCAGGAGACAGGACGGGGTTTTTCTTTTGCCCGCTGACGGGCTGCCGTCTGCTGATGTCGCGGACGACGGGGTCGCGGCGGCCGCGGATCTCGACTGCCAAGCGGGCCAGGCGTTCTATCCCCTCCTCCACGCGGCTATGGCAGCCTTCCCCAGGCGCTGAAGCCTGGTAGATATCAGTTCTCTGCGCCCTTGCCGGCGGCGGGACGGTTGGAAGGTTCCTGTCAGTTTTAAGTAACAAAACAATCTATTCGCCGGAAATTACGCCACTAACCAGTCGGCCAGTCTAACGAACAGGGGCTCCGACTTGTATGAACCGACTGCCTGAACCGCGCTCTTCAGTGCTCCCTCCACGGCATCGGGAGTATGTAATCCAGCGTTCTTTTTGAGCTCTTTACCGTAGACAGCTAATAGAAGGGCCGCTATGTCGTGACCGTAGGCGTACCGACGAACGTCTTCTTCGGAGGAGCGGTCGTATTTGGCACACGCAGACGCAATCGAAGGATCCACGGTCTTGGCGACTTCGAACTTTGATAGATCCTTACCTTTCTTTGGGAACCCTGCGTCATAGTTTGGTTGCTTAAGGTGGGGGTGCTTCGCGCGTACTGCGTACAGTTCTCGTAAGGCATGTCGTAGACCTTCAAACACTTCCCTGGCGGGCGGCAACCGTCCCGCAAAACTAAGGAGATTAGCCCGCTCAAGCGTGGGTATATCAGCGGCGTAGCTTTCCAAGGAGGGGTAGTCGGTCCAAAGCAGCGTTGCGTACTGGTGCTCCTCAATACCGTATCCAGTGTCGCGGTCCGCCACGCAACGAAGATGCGAAACGATTGTCGGACTCGTTCGCGCTAATTCTTCGGCCTCTCGGGCGACAAAAATTACCCTGCTCCGGTTTCCGTCGTTGAGGCCGGCGTCGACCAGACAACTAGCAGGAACATCCAAATCTTCCACGCACGTTACTTCGAGAGAGTCAGGATTTGGCATATCCGCTGACCAAGCACGAAAAAACCGGGAGTCATTTCGCCCCTCCACAATCAGGTATCGAGTACTAGTGAGATCGACCCCCAGCAAGAACTCGCCAAGATTCATTCGCGGGACCGAAGTAGGCTCTTTCATGCCTTTTCGCTCGGCTGAATTATCGTCTCCCGGGCGACGGCATTCATTACCTGCAACGAATGTGAAGCCACGACGAACTGAACATTGCTGGACCGACTGCATCTCAGCAGCTCGGGGAGAAGATCCCGCTGCCATTCAATCCCGAGAGAGATTTCAGGCTCGTCGATGAGGAGCAGGCTCTCATCTGCCGTGGCCAGGACGGCGCGGGACAGAAGAACAATGAGGTGACGCTCGCCGCTCGAGAGGCTCTCCGGATCAAGTGGTTCCCCGTGCCTGTCTACCAGGCTGATGCCATCGGCAGCTGTGAATCGGAGGCTCTTTCGATCCAGAAATTTATTGACGCCCGTCACGTAGGTATCGATAAGATTGTGAACCGTAGTCATAGCTTCGATTTGGTCTTCAAGACTTTCAAAATAAGGTTCAAGAATCTGATGAATTACTGGAAGTTGCCGGCTATTTGCTCGAGTGTTCCTGATCTGAGTAGCCACATTGCGGACTTGCCGGAGATTGAGTAATCCGTACTCTTGCAAGGGACTGCCGGCAGACAGCAGGCGGTCGATCTGTTGTTCAAGCGCTTCCCGCGCACCAGTCGTAGTTAATGCAGTCTTTCCCTGAAGCGTGGTTTGCGTTATCTGTTCGTAGACCCCTGCTTCACTTCCCCCACGGGATAGTCCACCGATTGCAGCTCGGGTAAGCATGCGTTCCACTGTTTGCAACAGACTTGATACTGCACCTCGACGCCTTGAAGCTAAACGTCCTGTGTCGCTTCGAAGGGAGTCGTGACCATCATCCATTTGAAGGGCCAGGCGATCATCACCGATGTATACAGCGCCTCTGCTCAATTCGGCCATCGATTTCGCGAACTGGACATACTCCTTGCGCTCATCCCAAACTCGGCGATACAGACGCCCAGCAAAGTCAGCTGGGTCAATATGAACGGTTTGTATTGGACCTTCTGGCGCCAGACATACACTGATCTCGAATGATCCCAGTTCAGCTCTATCCCGGACTAACTGTGCCCATCCGCCGCTATAAAAGTCGATTTTAAGGCTTGTAATTGGAATGTCTATAAGTGTCTGCAGCGCCTCTGGCGTGGGTGTCAACATGGAAGCGATCCCGCGCAGGAGATTGGTCTTACCTCTGCCATTCGGGGCATAGATGACACGCATTCGACCGTTGTCAGTGCTGTCGGGGAATGCAAGATCATAGGAGAATTCCCCTAAAACTCCTGCAGCTTGGATCCTGCTGATTGTCTTTGCGTGGTCAATTGCCACAAGATCCCCCAAAGCTGATATCACCTGAAATTCACCAACCGGGATGGCTAGCAACTCGAAGACACGATATATCATCTGCATCGCGAGTCTCGTTCACTGGAAATTGGAGGGTCGCGCGTCGGGATCGAACCTGCCTGCGGGCCGACGGGACTCATGAGGGTGCCGGGGGCCGCCCCGAAAGGCCCGGAACAGCTGCAGCCGCTGCGGCCTGCACAACGTTCCGCCCCCGGGATACGCTGAACCCATGGATGAGCCCCGGAACACTTCAGCGAACGCTTCCGTCACTGCGGCACCAGCCGTGCCTGCACCCGCCCCGCCCGCACCCGCCGCGTATGCCGACGCCGACGGCGTCCCTGCCGCCGTCGGCGGCCGGACATCCATCAGTGAACAGGCGGTGGCCAAGGTCGCCGCAATTGCAGCCCGGGCTGTTCCCGGCGTCTTTACGCTCGGCAATCCTTCGGGGCGGGCGCTCGGCGCGGTGCGCGACGCCGTCGGCGGAACAAACGCCACGTCCGGCGTCCATGTGGAAGTCGGCGAGCGTGAAGTCGCCGTGGATATCAGCCTCGTCGCCGCCTACGGAAATGCCCTGACCGTCGTCGCGAACAACGTCCGTGCCGCCGTTTACGGAGCGGTGGAGGAACTTGTGGGTCTCCGCGTCGTCGAGGTCAACGTGGAAATCTCCGACGTGCACCTTCCCACCGATCCGCCCGCTCCCGTACCGGTCTCCGGAGCCAAAGCGGTATAGGCTTTCAGCACGTTCCACCCAGGACGTACCGGTGATGCGTCAGGCAAGAAGGCAGGGGAAATGAAACCGACAGTGGTGGGAATGGCAATTGGAGCCGTACTGGCTTTTGCCGCACTGATTTTCGACTTTTGGGGCTTTCTGCTGACCGCCCTGTTTATTGCGGCCGGAGCGCTGCTGGGCCGCGCTGCGGAGGGCAAGATTGATTTCCGCAGCGTCTCCGATGCGCTGACCGGCCGCCGCTCCTCTTCGTGAGCACCATAGCTGCGCCCCCGGCGGCGGAAACCGCCGCGCACCTGGCGGGACACAACCGGATCAGCACCCAGGCCCTGAGCAGCACCGCTAAGGCGGCAGCATCCGAATACTTCGGTGTGCCCGCCCAGCAGGTGCGTGTCCAGTGGACGGATGACCGGGGGAAGCTCGCCCTGTCGGTGTCCCTGCCCATCACGCTGCCACCGCTGCAGGCGCTGACCCCCGGCATGCTGGACCGCGCCGGCGGAACCGTCTGGGAACGGGCCCACGCCGCCAAACCGGTGCTGATGCAGCGCGTTGCCGAACTTACGGGTTCCCGGCTCTCCCGGGTGGACATCCGTGTCACCGGCGTCCTGCCGGCCGAAGGAAGGCGGGTGCGGTGAAGCAGGCGGACCTGGCGGTAACCAACAGAATCCTTCGGCGCGAGACACATTCGGCACGCACGGCCGCGGCCGCCGCGGTCGCTGTCCTGGGCATCCTCTTTTTCAGCTATGTCCTGCTGGAATCCGTGCTCCAGGTGCTGGGACAGGAGGCCTGGCTGATCGATCCGCCTACCTTCGGCAACTGGCTGGCGGGCCTCCCGGCGGACTCCGACCCGCTGATCCTCGGCCTGTCCGGGGCCCTGATCTTCTTTGCGGGCCTGCTGTTCTTCCTGCAGGCCGTACTTCCGGGCCGCCGGGCCCGCTATTCCCTGCCCAACCCCCGCGCCGCCGTCGTGGTGGACGGCGAAGTGCTGGCCGCGTCGCTGGCCCGGTGTGCCCGGATGCGGGCAGGCGTCACCCCGCAGCAGGTGCTGGTGACGGTTGGCAGGACCGTTGTGGAGGTGCAGATCCGTCCAACGTCGGGTACTCCCGTGGACGCCGAAGCCGTGCGTACGGCAGTGGAGGATGAGTTGCTGCTGACCAAGCTTGACCCGCAGCCGGCCGTCCGGGTCCGCGTTGCCGAAACCGGGGTGATCGGACAGTGAACGCCACACCAAGGGCCTTGAACCGGTTCCTGCTCGGACTGCTCGGACTGGTGCTGATGGGCATCGGCGGCGGTCTGGCGCTCATCTCCGCCTGGCCTGCCGCCGCGCGGGCCTGGCACGGGTTTGCCGCCGACGCCGGTCCCGCCGTCTCCTCCTCGCTCGACGCCACGGCCCTGCCCGGGGGCAGAGGCAGCTGGATCTGGGTGGCGCTTGCCCTGCTGAGCTTCCTGGGCATCGTGTTGATGGTGGTGTGGATGGCCGGGCAGGGCGGCGGCCGGACCGGAACCCTCGTCTCCGAATACGACGACGACGGCGCGCCGGGCCGGGTTGAGATCAGTGGAACCGTCGCCGAACAGGCCCTGCGCAGCGCACTGCAGGAGAACCCGGATGTCGCTGCGTCTTCGGTCAACGCCTACTCAGTGAAGGGCCGCAGCGCCCTGCGGGTGCGGATCACTCCGCGGCAGGGAGCGGCTCCGCACCTGATTGCGGCCGACGCCACGGCCCTGGTGGAAACCCTGGACACCGTCCTCGGGCACCAGACCCCGGTGCTGCTGAGCCTGGAGGCCGGACGCCGGCTGCGCTTCGGCAGGGAAGACCGGGTCCGCTAGGACGTCCTAGGAGGCCCGGGCCAGCTGCCGGATGGGAATCCAGCGCGAGGCCAGCCGGCGGTAGGCGGCCGCGGCACCCGTCATGTCGCCGTCGGCCAGTGACTCGATGCCCAGCCGTACATCGGACGGGGAGTCGTCGGGGAAGACCAGGTCCGCCACCGGACCGTAATCGAGCTCCAGCACCGCCTCCGGATCAAAGACCTCCAGCCAGGCCGTGAGCTCGGCCAGCTCATCCAGCAGGTCCAGCTCCGGTGCTGCCATGGCCAGGGCAGCCGAGGCCGAACGTGCCCGCTCGATGCACTGCAGCACCGGGGCGGAGAGCCGCACGGTCTGGACATGCCCGTCATCCTCCACCACCTCGGTGTGGTCCTCTTCGTGGAGCAGGACAAACCAGCCGAAGGGAACACCCCAGGTAGCGGAGCGGGTGTGCAGCTTGGCCAGGGAATCGGCGAAGGAATCCGGATCCAGGCGCGCGGCGTGGGCCTCCCGGGCGACTTCCGGCACCAGCACATCCACCAGGGGCCCGCGGATGGAATCGCCCAGGGATTCGGCGGCCAGGGAGGTGCGGACCGCCAGCTGGTTCGGGCAGTACAGGCGGGTGGTGACACCTTCCTGCGCCGGATAATGCAGCACCCGGACCAGGTCCGTGGCGTTGTGCGGGAACGGATCGGACACCACCCGGACCAGCCGGCGGACGGCATCGGTACGTTCGAGGACTTCGGTTTCGTGGCGTCCGCGGGCGCGCTGTTCCATGATGGCCAACTGCTGGGTGTCATCAAAGGCGTCCAGCGGCTCGTAGACGCGGAGGTAGGAGACAAACGGGAAGGTGCGGTACAGCGACTGCTGCGGATGCCGCGTCACGGCTAGTCCAGTTCCACAATCACGGGAGCGTGGTCCGACGCACCCTTGCCCTTGCGCTCTTCCCGGTCGATGACGGCGCCGGTGACCCGCTTGGCCAGGGCGGGGGAGCCCAGGACAAAGTCGATGCGCATGCCCTGGCGCTTGGGGAACCGCAGCTGGGTGTAGTCCCAGTAGGTGTAGACGCCCGGCCCGGGGTGGAAGGGACGGACGACGTCGGTGAACCCGGCGTCGAGGAACTCGTTGAAGGCCTGCCGCTCGGGCTCGGTGATGTGTGTGGCGTTCTGGGCACGGAACCAGTCGATGTCCCACACATCGTCATCCTGCGGGGCAATGTTCCAGTCACCCATCAGCGCCAGCTCCAGGGAGGGGTTTTCGGTGATCCACTCGGCGGCATGGTTCTTGAGGGTCTTGAGCCACTGCAGCTTGTACGGCATGTGCGGATCATCCACGGCACGGCCGTTGGGCACGTACAGGCTCCACACGCGGACGCCGCCGCAGGTGGCGCCGATGGCACGGGCCTCGGCCACGGTGGTGTCCTCGGTCTTGCCGAACATCGGCTGGTCCGGGAAGGTGCGTTCGACGTCGTCGAGCCCCACCCGGGAGGCGATCGCCACGCCGTTCCACTGGCTCAGCCCGAAGTGCGCCACCTCGTAACCGTTCTTTTCAAACAATTCCCAGGGGAAATTGTCGTCCTTCGCCTTGGTTTCCTGAATTGCCAGGACGTCGACGTCGGAGCGCTGCAGCCAGGCCTCGATGCGGTCGGCGCGGGCGCGGATGGAGTTCACGTTCCAGGTAGCTATCTTCACACTGCTACGTTACCGAATCCCGTCCGCCTCCACACTGCGCCCTGCGCCACACGGCCGGCGGCTGCTATTTCCACCAGGTGTCGGAAAGGGTGACCGGGATGGTGCGCTTATGCCGGGTCATCACAAAGCGGGCCTCGATCTTTTCGGCGGCGTCAGTGGGGATGTCCCCGCCTTCCAGATAGCTGTCGATGGTGTCATAGCTCAGGCCCAGCTCCGTTTCGTCGGTCTGGCCGGGCCTGTCATCCAGCAGGTCGGCGGTGGGGGCCTTGGCGATCAGGGTTGCGGGGGCACCCAGCTCGGCCAGCAGCGCCCGGTTCTGGCGCTTGTCCAGGCCGGAGAGGGGCAGGAGGTCCGCGCCGCCGTCGCCGAACTTGGTGAAGAATCCCGTGACCGATTCCGCGGCGTGGTCGGTGCCGATCACCAGCAGGTTGTGCTGGCCCGCCACCGCGTACTGCGCGGTCATGCGGACGCGGGCCTTGATGTTGCCCTTGTTGAAGTCGGTGATCTTTTCGCCGGTCATCTTCACGTACTCGTCTTGGAAACCGTCCACGGCCGGTCCGACGTTGTAGACCAGGGACTCCGCCGGAGCAATGAACTCCAGGGCGGCCTGGGCGTCCTCCTCGTCATGCTGGACCCGGTACGGCAGGCGCAGGGCGATGAACCGTGCTTCGGTGCCTTCGGCCTTCAGCTCGTCCACGGCCAGCTGGGCAAGCTTGCCGGCAAGGGTGGAATCCACCCCGCCGCTGATGCCCAGGACAAAACCCTTGGAGTGTGAGGCGTGCAGATAGTCCTTGAGGAAGTCCACCCGGCGGCGGATTTCCGCGGCCGCATCAATCGTGGGCTGAACTCCCAGCTCGGCAATGATTTCCTCTTGTAGTTTCCGCATGGACCACAGCCTATATCCGTCTGCCGCACCGTGCCCGGGAAAGGTCCGCGGAAGTTTGACGGCGCCAAGGCCGCAATCCGGGCCGCCACCCACCGGTCCAGCGACCGTGGCTAGGATTGGCCCATGACATCGCCCGCGATTGCCCCGTCCCGCGCCCGCCTGCTTGAACTGATCAAGGAACTGGCGGTGGTCCGCGGCCACGTGGTGCTTTCCTCCGGCGCCGAAGCGGACTATTACATCGACCTGCGCCGCGTCACGCTGCAGCACGAAGCGTCGGTGCTGGTGGGCGACGTGATGCTGGAACTGCTGGACAACGCCGGGATCGGGTTCACCAATGCCGGCGGCCTGACCATGGGTGCCGACCCGGTGGGCACCGCAGTGATGCATGCCGCTGCCCGTGCCGGCCGGGCCGTGGACGCTTTCGTGGTGCGCAAGGCGCAGAAGTCCTACGGCATGGGCCGCCAGGTGGAAGGCCCCGACGTCGCGGGGCGCAACGTGGTGGTCCTTGAGGACACGTCCACCACCGGCGGATCGGCGCTGACCGCCGTCGAAGGCGTACGGAAAGCGGGCGGCAACGTGGTGGCCGTGGCAGTGATCGTGGACCGGGACACCGGCGCGAAGGAGCGCATCGAGGCCGAGGCCGGCGTGCCGTACCTGTTTGCGTTTGGCAAGGACGAACTCGGCCTCGACTAGCCGCAGGATCAGATGGTGTTGATCAGGTCCGCCACGGAATTCATGATCTGCGTGGGCCGGAACGGGTACCGGTTGATGTCCTCGCGCTGGGTGATGCCGCTGAGCACCAGGACGGTGTGCAGTCCCGCCTCGATGCCTGCCACGATGTCGGTGTCCATCCGGTCACCGATCATGGCCGTGGTTTCGGAGTGGGCGTCAATCTTGCGCATGGCGGACCGGAACATCATGGGGTTTGGCTTGCCCACAATATAGGGCTCCATCTTGGTGGCCGCCGTGATCAGCGCCGCAATGGCTCCCGTGGCCGGGAGTGGACCCTCCTGCGAGGGACCGGTGACGTCCGGGTTGGTGGCGATGAACCGGGCGCCGTCCAGGATCAGCCGGATGGCCTTGGTGATGGTCCCGAAGGAATACGTGCGGGTCTCGCCCAGCACCACGTAGTCCGGTGCGGTGTCGGTGAGGATCATGCCCGCCTCATGCAGCGCCGTCGTCAGGCCGGCCTCGCCCACCACGAAGCAGCGCCCGGGCGTCCCGGAGTTCTTCACCTGGTCCTTGAGGAACTCCGCGGTGGCCAGCGCCGACGTCCAGAGGTTTTCCTCCGGCACCTCCAGCCCCGAGGCCCGCAGGCGGGCGGCCAGGTCCCGCGGCGTGTAGATGGAGTTGTTGGTCAGCACCAGGAAGCGCTTGGACGTTGACACCCAGCGGTCAATGAGTTCCGCGGCACCGGGGATGGGATGGTTCTCGTGAACCAGCACCCCGTCCATGTCCGTCAACCAGCATTCAATGTTCTCGTTTTCGCCCACGGTCTCCCATTTCTCGCATACTGCATTACTGCTTCGGCTTACAGTGCACCGCACGGCCCGGGAACCTGTCCCGGAGGCACTGGAAGCGGGCGCTGCCAGTCTTTCACCTTAGGCTGGAAGGGTGATAGACAGCCCCTCAGAACTTAGTGACGACACCGTCGATGAAGCCGCAGCCCCGACCCACCAGATAGGCGTGGGTCCTTGGGAGGGTCCGTTGCCCGAAGGGGATCACTGGGACCCGGAACTGCTGGCCAACGGCGACGCCCGCAACGTGGTGGATGAGTACCGGTACTGGAAACATGACGCGATCGTGGCGGACCTGGATACGCGCCGGCATCCGTTCCACGTGGCGATCGAGAACTGGCAGCACGATTTCAACATCGGCACCGTGGTGCGCACGGCCAATGCGTTTATGGCAAAGGAAGTGCACATCATTGGACGACGCCGGTGGAACCGCCGCGGCGCCATGGTCACCGACCGCTACCAGCACATCCGCAACCACCCCACCGTGGAGGACTTTGTTCAGTGGGCCCGCGGCGAGGGCCTGAGCATCATCGGCATCGACAACTTCCCGGACTCGGTGCCGCTGGAGACCTATGAGCTGCCGGAGAACTGCGTCCTGGTGTTCGGGCAGGAAGGTCCGGGCCTGAGCCCGGAGGTCCATGCCGCCGCCGACGCCACCCTGTCGATCGCCCAGTTCGGCTCCACCCGGTCCATCAACGCCGGTTCCGCGGCGGCCATTGCAATGCACGGCTGGATCCGGCGGCACGTGTTCGGCCAGAAGGTGAACTAAAGCGCGTGCCCGGGCCGACGTCGTAATCCGTCAGCGGTACCTGATGCCGCGACGGCACTTGTGGCTAGGATGTAAGGAGCCAACGAGGGCTGAAGGCCCTGCCGTATCGACCTTGGAGTCAGCATGCCTATTGCAACCCCGGAGATTTATGCCGAGATGATCGACCGAGCCAAGGCAGGGGGCTTCGCGTATCCGGCAGTCAACGTCACCTCCTCGCAGACGCTCAACGCTGCACTCGCGGGTTTCGCCGAAGCAGGCTCGGACGGCATTGTGCAGGTGTCCACAGGCGGTGCGGCTTACTGGTCCGGAGCCTCCGTGAAGAACATGGTCGCCGGTTCCCTAGCCTTTGCGGCGTACGCCAAGGAAGTAGCCAAGAGCTACAACGTGAACATTGCGCTGCACACCGACCACTGCCCCAAGGACAAGCTGGACGACTTTGTCCTGCCGCTGCTGGCCGCCTCCGAAGCCGCCGTCAAGCGCGGCGAGGACCCGATCTTCAACTCCCACATGTGGGACGGCTCGGCCGAGACCCTCGACGATAACCTGCGCATCGCGCAGGAGCTGCTGGCCCGCACGGCGGCCGCCAAGATCATCCTCGAGGTTGAGATCGGCACCGTCGGCGGTGAAGAAGACGGCGTGGAAAACGCCATCAACGACAAGCTCTACACCACGGTCCAGGACGGCATGGCCACCATCGAAGCCCTCGGCGACGGCAGCAAGGGCCGCTACATCACCGCCCTGACCTTCGGCAACGTCCACGGCGTGTACAAGCCCGGCGGCGTGAAGCTGCGTCCGGAAATCCTCAAGGAAATCCAGGACTCCGTGGGTGAATCGATCGGCAAGGACCGCCCGTTCGACCTGGTCTTCCACGGCGGCTCCGGCTCCTCCGCCCAGGAGATCGCCGACGCCGTCTCCTACGGCGTCGTGAAGATGAACATCGACACCGACACCCAGTACGCCTACACGCGTCCGGTGGCTGACCACATGCTGCGCAATTACGACGGCGTGCTGAAGGTGGACGGCGAAGTGGGCAACAAGAAGCAGTACGATCCGCGCGTCTGGGGTGCAGCCGCTGAAAAGGGCATGGCCGCCCGCGTGGTGGAAGCAGCACAGAACCTAGGATCGGCAGGTAAGGCACTCTAATGTCAGACGAATTCCGCAAGAACCTCCTCGGCCCCGACGCCACCTACCTTCCGGAGGAGACCGACGTCGTCGCCCGCCTGGAGGCAGGCGACGAGCCGGTGGACCTCGCCGCGAAGTACCCCACCTCCTCGCAGGTGTGGGCCGCGCTCGCGGACGAAGCGTTCGAGGAGGGCCAGAACGTGGAGTCCTATGCGTACGCCCGGGTGGGTTACCACCGCGGACTGGATTCCCTGCGCCGTGCCGGCTGGCGCGGCATCGGCCCCATCCCGTGGTCGCACGTGCCTAACCGCGGTTTCCTGCGCTCGCTGTACGCGCTCGGCCGGGCCGCAGCGGCGATTGGCGAAACCGAGGAAGTGGACCGGATCCGCAAGTTCCTCGACGATTCCGATCCGCAGGCCAAGGCGGCCATCGAAGGTCTGTAGGCTCCTGCTCCAACGCTAAAAACGGCGGTCCCCGGTTTCCGGGGGCCGCCGTTTCTTTTCGGTTGGGAGTCCGGGTTTGGTGCGGCCGGACCTCCCGGGAACGGGGAGGTCGTGCCTACGCTGGGAAGCCGGCCGGAAGGTGGTGTGTGCGTGGAAAAATTCGACCTGAAACGGTCCTATCCGGAACTCTATGCACCCCGCGGCGGCGACTTCACCCTGGTGGACGTGCCGATCATGCATTACCTCGCCGTGGATGGGCACGGCGACCCCAATACCTCGGCTGAATACAGCCAGGCCCTCGAGTGCCTCTATCCGGTGGCGTATTCATTGAAGTTTGCCTCCAAGGATGAGCTGGAGGCGGACTTCACCGTCGGCCCGCTGGAAGGTTTGTGGCGGGCCGAGGATCCGGAGGTATTTACCCGCCGGGAGAAAAGCACCTGGGACTGGACCATGCTGATTGCCCAGCCGGAGTGGATCACGGAGGACATGGTGGAGGCCGCTGTGGCTTCCGTTGCCGCTAAGAAACCGCTTCCGGGTCTGGACCAGCTGCACCTGCTCACGCTTACGGAGGGCCTGGCGGCGCAGATCCTCTTTGTGGGGCCCTACGACACGGAGGGTCCGGTCCTTGCCCGGCTGCACTCCACCTGGATGCCCGGGCGCGGGCTGACGTTCAACGGAGACCACCACGAGGTGTACCTCAGCGACCCGCGCCGGGCAGCGCCGGAGAAGCTGCGCACTGTGCTGCGCCAGCCGGTGCGTCCTGTGACGGGCTGACCGTTCCGCCGGTCCGTCCTGTTTCCGGGGGAGTCAGGGCAGGATCGTGGTGGTGACGGCGACAATCTGCGGGGCGGCAGGCACGGAACTGAAACCGAACTGCACCGGCGGCTCCACAGGACGCAACCCGCCGAGGTCAGCGCCGTCCCACGCGGCCGTCGCGGCGGCCAGGGACCGGATGGACCGGACGCCGTAGAACTCCCGCCGTCCACCGCCCGCCGATCCGGCCGTCCGGACCCCCGGAACCAGCAGCCCGGCCACGGGGTTGATCAGCTTCAGCCACCACGGGGCCACAGCCAGCGGGGCGGGCACGTGTTCCAGCACCCGGCCCAGGAAAGTCACCGGTCCCAGTACGGCCTCCATCCGCAGCGGCCCTGCGGCCACCCGGAGCGCATCCCGGGAAAGAACGGCGTCCACGGGGGTCACCACGGTCCGGTCGAACCGGTAGGTCCCGCCGACATACTCTGCTGGCGCCTCGGAGGGTGCCAGCAGAGTCCGCACACCGGTGGCGTCCTCCGCCATCACGTCCGTGAAGGGGCCCAGCGGGGACTCAAGCCAGTGCCCCACCACCAGCCTCGTGCCGGAGGAGGTGCCAAGACCGGCAATGTAGCCGCGGAATCGGTCCATGCGCCCACGCTACCTGCGAAGCGCCGCGGATAGTTCCCCCTACAGCGCATTCCTAGAGTGAGCAACGGCATGATCGGCTAAACTTGGCAGGTAAGAGCCCCGCAACTTGCGCCGAGGTATGCCGTGACGGCAGGAGGTGCGAGTCCAGGGGCGTTCTCATGCACGGTAGCGGATCTGCAACCAAGCAGCTTCGCCCCGTATCTAATGGGGGAGGATCCCATGCCAGCTATTGTCATCGTCGGCGCCCAGTGGGGCGACGAAGGTAAAGGTAAGGCCACCGACCTGCTCGGCGGCCGCGTCGACTACGTCGTCAAACCCAACGGCGGAAACAATGCCGGCCACACCGTCGTCGTCGGCGGTGAAAAATACGAACTTAAGCTGCTGCCCGCGGGCATCCTCAGCCCCAACGCCATTCCGGTCATCGGCAACGGCTGCGTGGTGAACCTCGAGGCGCTCTTCGCCGAGATCGACGGCCTCGAATCCCGGGGTGCGGACACTTCCAAGCTGCGGATTTCCGCCAACGCCCACTTGGTGGCCCCGTTCCACCAGGTGATGGACAAGGTCACCGAACGCTTCCTGGGTAAGCGCGCCATCGGCACCACCGGACGCGGCATCGGCCCGGCCTACATGGACAAGGTGGCACGCCTGGGCATTCGTGTGCAGGACATCTTCGACGAGTCCATCCTGCGCCAGAAGGTTGAAGGATCCCTGAAGCAGAAGAACCAGCTGCTGCTCAAGGTCTACAACCGCCGGGACATCGATGCCGAAGAGGTCGTCCAGTACTTCCTCTCCTACGCGGACCGCCTGCGCCCCATGGTCATCGACTCCACCTACGAGCTGAACAGCGCCCTGGACGAGGGCAAGGTGATCCTCATGGAGGGCGGCCAGGCCACCTTCCTGGACGTGGACCACGGCACCTACCCGTTCGTGACGTCCTCCAACCCCACCGCCGGCGGCGCATCCGTGGGCTCGGGCATCGGCCCCACCCGGATCACCCGCTCCGTGGGCATCATCAAGGCCTACACCACCCGCGTCGGCGCCGGGCCGTTCCCCACAGAACTGTTTGACGACATGGGCCTGTACCTGCAGAAGACCGGCGGCGAGTTCGGTGTGAACACCGGCCGACCGCGCCGCTGCGGGTGGTACGACGCCGTCCTGGCCCGCCACGCTTCCCGCGTCAACGGCTTCACGGACTACTTCGTGACGAAGCTGGACGTGCTCACCGGCATCGAGAAGATCCCGGTCTGCGTGGCCTACGAAGTTGACGGCGTGCGCTTCGACGAGATGCCGATGACGCAGACCGATTTCCACCACGCCAAGCCGATCTTCGAGTACTTCGACGGCTGGACCGAGGACATCACCGGTGCCAAGTCCCTCGAGGACCTGCCGGACAACGCCCGGAACTACGTCCTGGCGCTGGAGAAGATGTCCGGTACCCGGTTCTCCGCCATCGGCGTGGGTCCGGACCGTGACCAGACCATTGTGGTGCGGGACCTGATCAGCGAATAAGTCCCTCCCCCGCCGGAAGGCCCCGGAGCCGTTGAGGCTGCGGGGCCTTCCTGTGTTGTGGACGCGCACTGTTGCCGGGCATTGGTCCCGCCGCTAGCCTGTGGGCGTGCACAAACGGTGCGCCCGCAGATGAGGGGATAGCGAATGGTCAACGACAATGCGCAGCTGTACAGCATGGACGTGTCCGCCACTGCGGATCAGGCCTGGAAGGCACTCACCGATCCCGAAGTGGTCCGCCGCTGGTACTTCGGCACCGCGCCGAGAACCAGCTGGGAGGTGGGCTCCACCATCGATTACGTCGACGACGACGGCGGCACGCAGATCACGGGCATCCTGCTGGAAGTAGATGCCCCACGCACGTTTTCACACACGTTCATCGCCACCTGGTACGGAACCGAGAACGACCAGGGGTCGCTGCAGTGGCAGCTGGAACCGGCCGCGGAAGGAACCAGGATCATCCTGGTGCACCGCGACCGGCACGCCGGCTCCCGGGAGGGCAGCGAGACGGACGAAGGCTCACAGCGGCTGATGGACAGCCTGCGGAAGGTGCTGGAGGACGGGTAACGGCTGGGGCTGATTCACCGGGCCGGACCATCGGGCCGGACCACGCGCCCTGACCGGCTACCAGCGGTTGCGGGCCTCCTCGATCCAGCCGCCCAGCCCGTCCAGCGAATACCCGGTTCCGTCCGGGGTGCGGGCGGTGCCGGTCCAGGTGCCGAACGCCTGCCAGGTCCGGGCGCTGATCACGACGGCGTTCGTCGCTGCCACCCGCCGGTGGAACGGGGTCAGTACCGCGTCAATCCACGGACCGTGCACCCGCCAGGACGACGCCGGGTCGGCGAGATCGTACTCGAACTCCAGTTCGCCGTCGTAATGGTGCAGCTGCCCGTCCACGATCAGGGCGTTCTCCGTGGCCGGGGTGCCGGCGGTCCATTTCCCGCCGATCTGCAGTCCGAGCCGGGTGCCGTCCACCGTGCCCGACCCCACTCCCCAGTTCCAGCGCTGCGAGTACGGCCAGCGCCCGCGGCCGCGGTCCAGGACCGCGAACGAATCCTGCCCGCCCACTGCATATTCCCGTCCGTCCACGGTGACGGTGCCCGAAACCCGGCGGGCTACGTCCTTGAGCGTGTACTGGTAGCGGTGGGTGGACCACGGCACCACCACTCCGAGGACGTCGCCGTCAGCTTCCGCGAACAGGTCCGCGGAGACCCGCGGGGAGGACGCCTGCAGCCGGGTGCCGCCGTCGGCGTCGTGGAACCGCAGGCTGGCACCGCCAAAGGCCCCGAAGGCGGTCAGGGGCGGGCGTGTATCCGGCAGGGAGACGTCCGCAGGGGAGGGCAGGATCTTCAGCGGTTCCACGCTGATCTCCTTGCCGGTGCTGCGTTCGTACACGTACAGCTGCAGGGTGGACGCGTAGTCCAGGTGGGCAATGGTCAGGCCGACGGCGAGCTCGGGGGTGAGGACACCCCAGTACTCCCAGCGCTTGGTCCGCCAGCCGCCCTTGAGGCCCGAGGGGACCACCGGGTGGTGCAGGGCGCTGCGGGCAAAGCCCACGGCGGCCGGATTCAGCACCCCGGCAGGTGAGCCGAGGTCAACGGGTGCGGCGATTTCATCCATGCCGCCCAAGTCTAGGGCGGGCGTAGGGTGAAGACGTGCCGGAACGCCGCCGCAGATCGTGTCGGGTGTCCCGATCCGGCCGGGAAAGGCAGACATGACCAGCACAGCTACGGCCGCCGTCCTGCGCGGCACCAACCAGCCCTTCGAACTTGCAGAAGTGAGGCTGGATGATCCCCGTCCGGACGAGGTACTGGTCCGGGTGGTGGCCAGCGGAGTCTGCGGCACCGACCTGGGTGTGCAGGCAGGTCACATTCCTTTTCCGCTGCCCGGTGTCCTTGGCCACGAAGGTGCTGGCGTGGTGGAAGCCGTGGGAAGTGCCGTGACTTCGGTGCAGCCCGGAGACCACGTCCTGCTGACCTTCACCAGCTGCGGAGTGTGCCGCAACTGCCGCAGTGCCCACCCTGCGTACTGCGTTGAATTCCTGTCCCGCAACCTCCTCGGCGGGGAACGCGCGGACGGCAGCTCCACTCTTTCGGAAAACGGCACCGACCTGCACGGGCACTTCTTCGCCCAGTCGTCCTTCTCCAACCGGGTCCTGGCGGACGAACGCGGCGTAACTAAGGTGGATCCGGCCGCGGATCTATCCCTGCTGGCACCGCTGGGCTGCGGCATCCAGACCGGCGCCGGAGCCGTGCTGAACGTCCTGAAGCCCGAGCCGGGATCCGTTCTGGCCGTGTTCGGCGCCGGCCCCGTAGGCCTGGCCGCCGTAATGGCCGCGGCCCTGTCCCCGGCCACGCGCATTATCGTTATGGACCTGGTGGATTCCCGGCTGGAACTGGCCCGGGAACTGGGGGCCACCGACGTCGTGAACTCCGGGAACACCGACGCCGTCCAGGCGCTGATGGAACTGACCGGCGGCCAGGGCGTCACCCACGCCCTGGAGACCACCGGCAGCGTCAAGGTGGCGGAAACCGCCGCCTCGGTGCTGGCACCGCTGGGCAAGCTCGGACTGATCGGTGCACCCGCCGCGGGCAGCACCATGAGCCTGGACGTGAACTTCATGCTCAACGGGCGCCAGATCCTGGGAATTACCGAGGGGGATTCCAACCCGCAGCTGTTCCTGCCGGCGCTGGTGGATCTGGTGCAGCAGGGCCGGTTCCCGCTGGAAAAGATGATCACCCGTTACTCGTTCCGGGACATCAATGAGGCGGCCGCGGCAGCCAAGAGCGGAAGCGTCCTGAAACCCGTCCTCCACTTCGAGGACCTGGTCTAGGCTGGGGACAAGCGAGCTCGAGTGAAGGTGGTCGAAAGTGTTAGTCAGCGTCGGTCAGTTCAGCCCTTCCGGCAACGTCCGGGAAAACCTGGACACCATGCGTTCCCTGACCGGAAAGGCCCGGGCCGAGGGGTCGGAACTGATTATTTTCCCCGAGGAATCCATGTTCAGCATCGGCAAGGTGGAAGGCTCCCTGGCCGCCGCCGTCGACGCTTCCTGGACCACCTTCGTTTCGCAGCTGTCCCTGCTGGCGGCGGAACTGGAAATCGCCGTGATCGCCGGCGGCTATGAGTCCAGCGGGGAGGAACGCCCCTTCAACACGCTGGTCCTGATCGATGCGGCCGGACGGATAGTGGACACGTACCGGAAGCTGCACCTCTACGATGCTTTCTCCTACGCCGAATCCACGCGGATCAAACCGGGCGACGGCGGCGTGAAGGTGATGCGGGTCGGGGACCTCCGGGTGGGGGTCATGACCTGTTACGACCTGCGCTTCCCGGAACTGGCCCGCGCGCTCGCCGACCTCGACGCCGACCTGCTGGCCGTCCCGGCGGCCTGGTTCAAGGGTGAACACAAGATTGACCACTGGGAGACCCTGCTCAAGGCCCGTGCCATCGAGAACACCCTCTGGGTGGCCGCTGCGGGAACATCCAGCCGCCACACCGTGGGCCACTCCGCCATCCTCGACCCCATGGGGGTCCCGCAGGCGGCGCTCGAGGACGAACGCGAGGCGGTTGTGACAGCCGATGTCACCCGTCAGCGGATCGATGATGTCCGCCGGTTCCTGCCGGTGCTGAAGAACCGCCGTTTCGCGGAAAACGCCCAGATTGTGGAAGCGCACTAGGGCCGGGACAGACCCGCCGGAAAAAGCCGGGCCGGGTGCGTAACCTTTTCCTACCTGCGGGCGATTACCTGTTTGTAACGGCCGCGCCGAGGCTTATCCCCCCAACAAGCATCGGTGCGGCCGTCCAACGTGTGTTTACGGCATTGGTCCGACGGCGGAGGCGGTAGCATGTGGATCACTCCGCATCCTAGGAAAGTGATTCCGCCGTGCCCTCATCGCTTACTGAGCAGACGCTCCGTGATGCGCGCGCCCGGAAACCGGTGGCCCTGCGGGAAATCTACGACGATTTTGCACCGGGAATCCTGGGTTACCTCCGTTCCAAGGGGTGCCAGGACCCCGAATCGCTGACGCAGGAAGTCTTCCTGACACTGTTCTCCAAGCTGGACACGCTCGACGGCGGCCTCCGGGGGGCCCGCACCTTCGCCTTCTCCGTAGCCCACGCCCGCATGGTGGACGATGTCCGCCGCCGCGAGCGCGAGCCGGCAACGGCCGTGTTTGATCCGGATTTGGACCGCCGTGCAACGGAGTCGGCGGAAGAGAGCGTGCTGGGTGCCGGTGTCGGAGTCGACGCTCTCCTGGCAGGACTCACACCGCAGCAGCAGGAAGTCCTGCTGCTCCGCGTGGTGGCCGATCTATCCATCGAAGAATCGGCGAAGATCATGGGACGCAGTACAGGAGCGGTCAAGCAGCTCCAGCGCCGCGCACTGGGAATACTGAAGAACCAACTGGAAGGGAAGGAGGCACCGGACAATGAGCGAGCATCCTGAGGAACAGGACAGACTTTCCGTCCGCGGCCTCCTGGCCGAATCCGGCGTCGAGGAATCCCCGGAGCTGGTGGAGGGACTGCTGGTCCTGCGCCAGGAATCCCGCACGTCCGCGCCGGAGCCGAGTGGGGAACTTGCCGCCCTGTTGGCGGGAACACCCGTACCGCTGCGCCCCCGGCCTAAGCGCGGCCGCGGGATCATTCTCGGTGCAGCCCTCGTTGGCGCGATGGCAGTAGGCGCCGGTGGAGTGGCGGCACATCCTGATTTCCTGGTGCGGGCGGACCCCTCGCCGTCGGTCAGTTTCACCCCGGAAGCTCCCGAGTTGCTGCGGTCCACGCCGGCCCCGTCCGCTCCGGAGGAAACCCCGGTTCCGGCGGCCCCCGCCGCGGAAACCGTACCGGAGCCCGCTGCGCCGGCGGCCGTCCCCGCCCCTGTGCCGGCTCCCGTGGCGGTGCCCACTCCGGAAACGCCGGCCCCGGCCCCGGCCGTGGTTCAGGGAGATGGGTCCTCCCCGGGAAACACTCCGGGGATCAGCAGGGACGCCGTCCCGGGTCCCACCACCGGATACATCCACCCGGAAAACCGCCGCGCCGACGGCCTGGTCCGCGAGACCATGGGCCCCGGCGGGGGCGCGGTTTCGTACGGGGGCGCGGTTTCGTACGGCGGCCGGGAGAACCAGCGAAGCTACGGCCGGGACAGCTTCGATCGTTCCGGCACCTCCCACTGGGACCGGTAACGCTAGACCGTCAGCTGCCGCTTCGAGGAGATCACGCCGGTGTTGAAACCGGCCAGGTTCAAGCCCCCGTGGAACCGGGCATGTTCGATTTTCACGCACCGGTCCATCACCACATTGAGGCCCGCCGCTTCGGCCTCCCTGGCTACTTCCTCATGCCAGGACCCCAGCTGCAGCCACAGGGTCCGGGCTCCGGCGTCTTTCGCCTCGGCCAGCACTCCCGGCAGGTCCCCGTGCCGGCGGAACACGTCCACGATGTCCGGCACCTCGGGCAGGTCAGCCAGCGAGGGATACACCGGCCGCCCCAGGATTTCCTTCACCACCGGGTTCACGAAGTACACCCGGTACTGCGAGGAAGAGAGCAGATACGTGGCCACGAAGTAGGACGCGCGTGCGGGTTTGTCCGACGCACCGACGATGGCGATTGTCTTGGCTGAACGCAGCAGCGAAAGCCGCTCCGGCGCCGTCGGGCCCGTCCAGGTACGTGCCGGTGAACCGGTGTCAGCGGACATGGGTTGTCTCCTCCAGGAAGTGGACGGCAGGCGCGGCTGTGAAGCCCTGGTCATCGGCGGCCGCCGTCAGTGCCGAGTCCAGGTCCCAGAGGATATCCGCCAGGTCTTCCAGCCCTACGGAAATGCGGATCAGGTCCTCGGGAACACCGGCACTGGGGAGCTGCTCCGGTGAGAGCTGCTGATGGGTGGTGGACCCCGGATGGATCACCAGGGTGCGGGAATCACCCACGTTGGCCAGGTGCGAGGCCAGCTGCAGCGACTCAATGAAGGTCTGCCCCGCCGCCCGGCCGCCCCGGACCCCGAAACTGAACACGGAGCCGGGTCCCTTGGGCAGATATTTGCGGGCCCGCGCGTAGTGCGGATGGGAGGGCAGGCCTGCATAACTGACCCAGGACACCCGCGGATCAGCTTCGAGCCATTCGGCCACGGCCTGGGCGTTGCGCAGGTGTTCATCCAGGCGCTGGGCCAGGGTCTCCACCCCCTGCAGCAGCGCAAAAGCGGAGGTGGCACTGAGGGCGGGACCAATATCGCGCAGCTGTTCGGACCGCAGTTTGGTCAGGAAGCCGTATTCGCCGAAGTTCCCCCACCAGGAAATGTTCCCGTAGCTGGGGACCGGCTCGGTCATGGCGGGGAATTTGCCGTTGCCCCAGTCGAAGCGGCCGCTTTCCACAACGACGCCGCCCAGCGTGGTGCCGTGCCCGCCCAGGAACTTCGTGGCGGAATGGATAACGATGTCCGCGCCGTGGGCGAACGGTTGAACCAGGTACGGAGTACTCAGGGTGGCATCCAGGATCAGCGGCACACCGGCGTCGTGGGCCACCCGTGCCAGCGCCTCAATATCGGTAACCTCGCCGCTGGGGTTGGCGACGACCTCCGCATAGACCGCCTTGGTGTTTTCCTGCACCGCGGCGGCGTAGTCCGCCGGATCGGTGCCCGGGACGAAGGTGGTATCGATCCCGAACCGGCGGAGGGTCACGTCCAGTTGCGTGAGCGTGCCGCCGTAAAGCTGGGCGGACGCGACAATGTGGTCCCCGGCGGAGCAGAGCGCCGCGAAGGTAATGAATTCCGCAGACATGCCCGACGCCGTTGCCACCGCTCCGATCCCGCCCTCCAGGGAGGCGATGCGCTCCTCGAACGCGGCGACGGTGGGGTTGCCGATCCGCGAGTAGATGTTGCCGTACTTCTGGAGCGAAAACAGGTTGGCGGCGTCGGCGGTGTCCTTGAAGACGAACGACGTCGACTGGTAGATGGGAACGGCGCGGGCACCGTGCAGGGCATCGGGGGTGCCGCCTGCGTGCAGGGCACGCGTGCGGAAACCGAACTGGTGGTCGCTCATGGGAAAGGAATCCTTCCTCGGGTGGTGCCGGACGGAATCGGGCCCGCCCCCGTTGTGCTTCGGGGTGGGCATGGGTTTAGGTTGCTGTCAGGGACGCGGGCGCCGCAGGCACTCAGGAGGCCGGAGTGGACGAATACGTGATTGTCATCGAGACGGGCTACAAGCTGGCCTCCGCCGCCCACCGGGTGATCTACACCGAGCCGATGGCACGGGCGGAGGCCACCCGGCTGTTCCTGGACCTGATGGCCGGCCAGCGTGAGGACCTGCTGCCCGGCCGGCTGGACAGCACAATCCTGGAGGTCTCGCCCACCGAATTCCTGCAGGTCCACCAGGCCATGGGCGGCTCGGTGGTGATGGACCGGGTCACGCTGACCCGCCGCCTGCACTGACCGGGCGGCCGCAGCTGTAGCTGCCGCACTCAGGCCCATCTCCGCACCGCCCGCCGCTCGGCGATTCCCAGCAGGGCATCCGTGGCCTTGCCGATGACGGCCAGCGCAATGATGGCGAGGAACATGCGGTCCGTCCGCCCGTTGTTCTGCGAGTCCATCAGCAGGAACCCCAGTCCCATCGAGGACGCAATCAGTTCCGCCGCCACCAGGAACAACCAGGACTGGGCGAGCGCAAGCCGCAGGCCGGAGAAGACCGCCGGTACCACGGCCGGGAGCTGCACGGTGGTCAGCAGCTTCACGCCGCGGAGCCCGAAGGCCCGGGCCGCCTCCACCAGGTTCCGGTCAACATGCCGCAGGGCCAGGGCCACTGTGGTGAAGACCGGGAAGAAGGCTCCGATGGTGATCAGCGTGATTTTGGAGTCCTCGCCGATCTTCATCCACAGGATCAGCAGCGGCACCCACGCCAGGGATGGAACTGCCCGAAGCGCTCCAATCGCCGGTCCCAGCAGCGCGTCGGCCAGCCGGGACAGGCCGAGCAGGGCACCCAGCACCAGTCCGAGCGCGGAGCCGAGGGCAAAACCGGTCAGCACGCGCTGGGTGGAGATGGCGATGTGGGTGCCGAGCTGGCCGCGCCGCACCAGATCCGCAGCCGCCTCATAGACCGCGCCGGGGGAGGGAAGCTGCACGGCGCTGAAAATCCCCGCGGCGGCGGTCAACTGCCAGGCCGTGAGCAGCAGAGCCGGGACCAGTAAACCCAGGCCGAGCCGTGGAAGCCACCGGCCCAGCCGGGCCCCCGCCGGCGCCCCTGCGGCCCGGGTTGCTCCGGCCCGGGTGGCCGGGGCGGTAACCGGGGCGGCAGCAGGGGTGCTCACGAGGAGGCTCCGAGCGCATCCGGGTCAGCATTCCGCACATAGGAGTCCTCCAGGAGGCTGTCCAGGGCCTCGTCAATCTGCTCCTGGCTGGCCACATCCCCGGTCTCCACCAGTGTGGGGCCGATCTTCGCCAGGACGCTGCGCTGCGCCGCGCCGGGGGCCGGCTCAACGTCGAGGTTGCTGCGTTCCAGGATCACCGTCTTGGCGACGGAGGGATCCAGCCCGGCCACCTCGGCCAGGATCCGGGCAGTTTCGTCCGGGTTCTCCGCTGCCCAGGCGCGGGCTTTTTCATACGCGTTGACCACGGCCTGGGCCTGCTCGGGGTCCTCATCCAGGAAGGATTCGTTGGCCGCGAGCAGGCCGTAGGTGTTGAAGTCCAGGTTGCGGTAGGCCAGCCGGGCACCGTTCTGCTCGGCGTCGGCCATGATCGGGTCCAGTCCGGCCCACGCGTCCACCGATCCGTTGTCCAGGGCGGTGCGGCCGTCGGCATGCTGGAGTTGTTCCACGGTGACGTCGGAGAGGCTCAGGCCCGCTTCGTCCAGGGCCTGGACCAGGAAGAAGTACGGGTCCGTACCCTTGGTCGCGGCGACGGATTTGCCCGCCAGATCCGCCACCGAGGTGATTCCGGAATCGGGGCCCACCACCAGGGCTGACCATTCCGGCTGGGAGAACACGTCGATGGCCTTGATCGGGGAACCGTTGGCGCGGTTAAGCAGTGCTGCGGAACCGGCGGTTGAACCGACGTCGATGGCGCCTGAACGCAGGTTTTCGTTGGCCTTGTTCGAGCCGGCGGACTGGACCCACTCCACCGTGACTCCCTCATCCGCCAAGCCGTCCTCCAACCAGCCCTGGTCCTTGATGATCAGGCTCAGCGGGTTGTAGGTGGCGAAGTCGAGGGTCAGGGTTCCGCCGTTGGTCTCCTGCACGGCGGAGGTAGCGGTGGAGTCCTCGCCGGCAACGCATCCATTGAGGGTGAGGGCGGCGACGGCGGCGGCGGCCGCTGCGAAAGCTCTGGGGTGCCGCGGGAGGGGTCGGGAAGAAGTGCTGGTCATGGGGATTCCTTAGGGGAGCAGGGTGCACTGAGGGCACCCGGGGGCTGAAAGGGGGTAGGTGGAGACAGTTCCGCCCTCACACGGGCAGGGGGATACCCGCTCGGGGGAGAGCTTCGGGGGAGTGCTAGTGGCGCTCGACGCCCAGGAGGGTGAGGAGCTCGCCGCGCATTCGGGCCAGCTCCGCCGAGGCGCGGTCCCGCGGACGGGAGCCCGGGACGGTGACGACGTCGGTGATGGTGGCACCGGGGGTGCCGTCTTCGGTCCCGAGGACGATAATGCGGTCAGCCAGCTGCAGGGCTTCATCCACGTCATGGGTGACCAGGAGGACGGTGGCAGGCGCCGCCCGGTGCAGGGCGAGGAGCAGGTCCTGCATCTTCAGCCGGGTCAGCGCATCCAGGGCGCCGAAGGGTTCATCCAGCAGCAGGACCCCCGGTTCACGTGCCAGTGCCCGGGCAAGCGAGGTCCGCTGGGCCATGCCTCCGGACACCGCCCGGGGCCGGTGCTTGGCGAACGGTGCCAGCCCCACCAGGTCCAGGAGTTCGGCAACCTTGGCTTTCCCCCGCTTGGCGCTCGCGGACTTAGGCAGCCCGATCGCGATGTTGGCCTGGAGGGTCTGCCACGGCAGCAGACGCGGCTCCTGGAAGGCGACGGCGCAGCGGTCGTCGATTCCGCGGACGGACTCGCCATCAATCTGGATGCTGCCGGCGGTGGGCAGGTCCAGGCCGGCTGCGGCCCGCAGCAAGGTGGACTTGCCGCAGCCGCTCGGACCCAGGATGGCCAGCACCTCCCCCGGATGGACCTCGAAGGTGATGTCCCGGAGGACAACGTGTTCATCCGGGCCGGAACCGAAACTGCGGCCGAGTCCGGCGAACCGGACAGGCAGGGCGGCGCCGGAGGGAGCAGCGGGTCCGGTGCCGGAAGCGGACGTGGAAGAGGGCAATACTGCGGTCATAGAAACACTCCATCGATCCTGGCAGTAGCACCCTACGGAAGGTGTCCTGAGCCGGGGTAACGGCTTCCTGCGACACCAGCCTCGCTATTGCCGCGCCTCAAGGAGGAGATGCGGCAACCAGGGTTGCTGCGGCTTCATCGATCCAGGTCTCTCAGCCGCTCGGGATGGTCAAGGACTACTAAACTCCGGAACGGCGGATCCGACAACCCCCTGCAGGTGGCCCCGGTTCACATAAAGAAATGTTCGACGCCGGCACTGCCGGGCAGGGGCATTGACCTCCCGCGGCGGCGGCTCCTAGTTTTGATGCAGGGTGTGGATGGAGTGGCTTAGCGTCCGGCACCCGGCTCTTCCCAGCGTCTTCCCCCAAAAAAGAGCAGGAGCCTGCCATGGAATCAGCCTCGGGTGCCTCCGGAATGGTGACGTCCGCTGACGGAACCCCCATTGCCTGGTCACGGCAGGGAAGCGGCCCGCCGCTGGCGATCGTGGGCCCGCTCCTGGCGCACCGGAGCAGCCCCGCCACGGTGGTCCTTGCGGACGCCCTTTCGCGGAACCACACCGTCTACACCTATGACCGGCGGGGAATCGGGGAAAGCGGCATGGGCGAGGAATACACCGCGGAATCCGACGTCGACGACCTGCTCGCCGTCCTCCAGGTAGCGGGAGAATCGACCGATCTCTACGGCTTTGATGAGGGGGCGTTCCTTGCCCTGCGGGCGGCGGAGGAGTCCACGGTGGTCAGCAGGGTGGTGGCCCTGGAGCCAACCCTTTCGCTGGCCGACGGGGAGGATGAACTGATGGTCCTGCAGAGTGAGATCGAGGGCCTCAGCGGCGTCCGCATCCCTGTCTTGGTGATGGCAGGGAGCAGCAGCGGCGATGACACCCAGGACCTGGCGCGGCAGACGGCCGACGCACTGGATTCCGGCGAGTTCCTGCTGGTCGAGTCGGACACCACGGGCATCCCGGACGCAGTACTTGCCGAGGCCATCGAGTCCTTCCTGGATTAAGCTGGATGTCTCACTCCGGCTCCCGGCAAAGGAAGAACCTGTGGCACACGTCAACGACCCTGCGGTAATCGAACGGCTGCTTCGGAACAAGGGCGCCCGGTGGGCGGTGGTGGGCCTGTCCAACAACCCGCTCCGTCCCGCCGTCGGCGTCTCCCGCTTCATTCAGGACCACCTGGGCATGGAAATCATCCCGGTAAGCCTGAAGGGGGACGAGGTCCACGGCAACAAGGGGTACCGCCGGCTCAGCGAGATTCCCGGCAGCGTCGACGTGGTGGACTGCTTCGTAAACTCCGCCCGGGTGGGGGACATCGTGGACCAGGCCATTGAAGCGGGTGCCAAGGCCGTCTGGCTGCAGCTCGGCGTGGTGGATGAAGCCGCCGCCGCACGTGCCGCGGCGGCGGGGCTCGACGTCGTTATGAACGCCTGCCCGGTGATTGAGGCCCCGCGCTTCGGACTGTAGGCCTACAGTTTGGCGAACCGGGCCCGGATGATCCCCATGTAGAGCCCGTAAAGGATCAGCCCGATTCCCACGGCGGCCAGTGCCACAACACCGAAAGGCTGGCCGCGGAGCGTATGCAGCGCACCGTCCAGGCCCGTGGATTGCGCCGGATCCGCATGCACGGCGGCCAGCGTCAGCAGCACGCCGAGGATGCCCAGCGAGACTCCCTTGGCGATGAAGCCTGCCACGCCGGTGACGTCCACCGCCTTCGACCAGATACCTCCGGGGATGCCCGTCAGTTTCCGCCGGAAGCGCCGGGTGGCTCCCTTGAAGATGAAGTAACCGCCGATCCCCACCACGACCAGGCCGGTCAGGCCCAGCAGCCACTGGCCGGCCGGCACCGACAAGAGGCGCGCAGTCCAGTTGACCGAGGACGAGCTGCCGCTATTGCTGCCGCGGCCAAGGGCAAAGGTGGCGAAAGTGGTGCCGACGGCTGCGTACACGAGCACCTGTCCCGCGTTAGACGCCCGGTCCTTCCACAACTCCTTGTCCCGGAGCTGCTTTCCAGCCAGGAAAATCCGGCTCAGCTGGAACAGTGCCAGGGCGTAGCAGCCGAGGAAACAGAACCAGACCAGCGCGTAGCCCGCGGGCTGTGCGGCCACGGCGGCGACGGCGCCGCTGGTGTCCGCGTTGCCGGGATCTCCGGCATTGATCCGCAGGGCGAGCACCCCGATGACGACGTGCAGGATTCCGCTCGCCACGTAGCCTGCGCGCGCAAACCGCTCGAAGGCCTTGGAGCCTGCGGCACGCTCCGCTGCCCCGCTTACGGACCTGCCACTGTGCTTGATCTGGTTCAAACCGTTAGTCCTCCGCTGTTCTGCCGGACGCCCCGGCGGTACCCGATCTCCCAATCCTGCCATCTGCCCGGCCGGAGCGGTGCCATGACGGGGCCTGCGGCGATAGGATTCCGGCATGGACGCAGGTGAACTTCGGCAGTTGTGCCTGGCCCTGCCGGGAAGCTTTGAAGATTTTCCCTTCGGCCCGGAGTCCTCGGTCTTCAAGGTCAGGGCTGCGGGTGGGAAAGCGAAAATGTTCGCCCTGACGGAGCTTGACGGTGAGCCCCTGATGATCAGCCTGAAATGCGAGCCCGAACTGGCGCTGCAGCTTCGCGCCGCACACCCGGAGATTACCGGGGCCTGGCATATGAACAAGACGCACTGGAACCAGGTGGAGGTTGCTTCCGGTCTGCCGCACGGCATGATCCGGGACATGGTGGAGGACTCCTATGACCTGGTGGTGGCTTCGCTGCCGCGCAGGGACCGGGAGTCGCTGGCCTGGAAGGGCCTGGCCGGCGGATGAGGGGTGGCCTTACCTACGGCGAGCCGGGGCGGACCGAGCGGCCATATCCTGAGCCGATGACGGACCGTTGGCCGCCGGGCTACCGGCTTGTGCTGCGCAAGGAGGAGCTGGACGTTCCCGACCCGCAGGCCGGGTTCCTCCGGCTCACCAACGGGCTGCTCGACTGGGACCTGCACCGACGGGCGGGACTGCGCGTGGCCGCCGGAACACCCCGGGCAGCGCCGGGGGTGGAGATGGCCTCCGGAGTGGGACTGTGGCGGGTGCGTTACTACGCGCCGTGCCGGGTCATCTGGGCGTCGGAGGCGGTGCTGGACGACGGCGGCGCTCCGGTCCACGGGCAGCGCAGCGGTTTTGGCTACGGCACCCTGCCGGGACATCCCGAAAGTGGTGAAGAGGGTTTTTACGCCGAACTCGACGGGGACGGACGGCTGTTTTTCCGGATCGCCGCGTACAGCCGTCCGGGCAGCCGGCTGGTGCGTGCCGCCAACCCGGTGAATGTGCGGGTGCAGCGGTTTTACACCAACCGGTACTTCGCCGCCGCCTACGGCGTGGCGTCGGGGAGCTGATCCCGCCGGAGCGTGAACTTCAACGTCAGCTCGTTTTCCTGTTCAGGCATAAAACCGGCGCTCAGGAGCAGGGACTGGGAGGCGTCATTACCGGGTTCGGTATAGGCAATGATGGTCTCCACCTCGGGGCTGGCGAGGGCGAAGTGCGCCAGGGCCAGCAGCGCCTCCGTGGCATAGCCCTGCCCCTGGCAGGAGGGGACCACGTTGTAGGTGACTTCCACCGTGCCTTCATCGGGAACACCCTCAAAGCCAATGGTTCCCACCACCAAGGAGGTGGAGTTCTCCCGGAGGAGCCGGGTGCCGAACGTTTCCGCTGCGGGACCCAGCAGCCCGGCCTCGAAGAACTGGCGGGCGGCGTCGTAGTCCGTTGGCTGGGGGAAGTCTTCGGCCCAGTCAGGGCGGCGCGTCTGGATGATCAGGGCGTCGACTTCGGCCACGGTCATCAGGTCCAGCGACAGGCGCTGGGTAGGGATGCCGGTGCTGGCCGTCAGGTCCTCGGGGATTGTGCTCACGAGCTAATTCTGCACGTCTTTTCGGGATTTGTTTCATCCGGCGGATCGGGACGCGCCGGGCCCGGCACCGAATGGCACCGGACCCGCCTGGAGTACTAGCCGAAATGCTTCGGCAGGGTCCCTTCGTGCGCAGCCTTCAACTCATCCAGCGGCAGGACGAAGTTGCTCTGGAAGTCCAGGGCCCCGATCTCGGTGTCCACGACGCCGATCCGGCTGTGCGCGAAACCGCGCGCCGAACACATGTCCTTGAAGCGGACCTCCTCGCTCCGGGCCACCGCGACCACGGCACGGGCCTGGGACTCGGAGAACAGCAGGGTGAACAGGTCCACCCCATCGCGTTCGCACACCTCGCCCAGGCCGATCCGGGCACCCACACCGAAGCGCAGGGCCATCTCGGACAGCGCGGCGGCGAGGCCGCCTTCGGAAAGGTCGTGGGCTGCGTCGATCATGCCGTCGCGGGAGGCATTGACCAGCAGTTCCCCGAGCAGCTTCTCCGCCTGCAGGTCCACCTTTGGCGGCTGCCCGCCCAGGTGGCCGCGCAGGTTCGCGTACTCCGAACCGTCCAGCTCGTCCTGCGTGGTGCCCATCAGGTAGATGGCCTGGCCGTCCTGCCGCCAGCCCGACGGCGTGCGGCGCGCAACGTCGTCGAACACACCCAGGACGCCCACCACGGGGGTGGGATGGATGGCGACGCCGCCGGTCTGGTTGTACAGCGAAACGTTGCCGCCGGTGACGGGGACACCGAGTTCACGGCAGCCGTCGGCCAGTCCGCGGACGGACTCGGCGAACTGCCACATAACCTCGGGGTCCTCGGGGGAGCCGAAGTTCAGGCAGTCGGTGACCGCCAGCGGCTTCGCTCCGGCGGTGGAGACGTTGCGGTAGGACTCCGCCAGGGCCAGCTTTGCGCCCTCATACGGATTCAGGTAGGAGTAGCGGCCGTTGGCGTCGGTGGAAATGGCCACGCCCAGTCCGGTGGTTTCATCCACCCGGACCACACCGGCGTCGTCCGGCATCGCCAGGGCGGTGTTGCCCTGCACATAGCGGTCGTACTGGTTGGTGACCCAGGATTTGTCGCACATGTTCGGCGAGGCCATAAGCTCCAGGATTGCGTCCTTGACCGCGGCGCTGCCGAAGGGCCGCTCGGCGCTGAAGGAGTTGGACTGGATGCTGTCCTGCGCGGCCGGGCGGGCCATGGGCCGCTGGTACACCGGGCCCTCGTGGGCGACGGTGCGCGGATCCACGTCCACAATGGTTTCGCCGTCCCAGTCGATGATTAGCCGGCCGGTGCCGGTGACCTCGCCGAGCCAGGAGTACTCCACGTTCCACTTGTCCATGATCGCCTCGAACGCTTCAACGTTCTCCGGCGTCACCACGGCCATCATGCGTTCCTGGGATTCGGACATCAGGATCTCGCCCGGGGTCAGGGTGGGATCGCGCAGCAGCACATTGGTCAGTTCCACGTGCATGCCGCCGTCGCCGTTGGAGGCGAGCTCCGACGTCGCGCAGGAAATACCGGCCGCGCCCAGGTCCTGGATGCCCTCCACCACGGAGGATTTGAACAGTTCCAGGCAGCACTCGATGAGCACCTTTTCCGCGAACGGATCGCCTACCTGCACGGCGGGGCGCTTGGAGGGCTTGCTGTCATCGAAGGATTCGGAGGCCAGCACGGAGGCGCCGCCGATGCCGTCGCCGCCGGTGCGGGCCCCAAAAAGGACCACCTTGTTGCCGGTGCCGGACGCGTTGGCCAGCCGGATATCCTCGTGCCGCATCACGCCCACGGCCAGGGCGTTGACCAGCGGGTTGCCCTGGTAGACGGAATCGAAGACCAGTTCCCCGCCGATGTTCGGCAGCCCCAGGGAGTTGCCGTAGCCGCCGATGCCGGAGACGATGCCGTGCACCAGCCGGGCGGTGTCGGGGTGGTCGATGGCGCCGAAGCGCAGCGGATCCATCACCGCGACCGGGCGGGCACCCATGGAGATGATGTCGCGGACAATGCCGCCGACGCCGGTGGCAGCGCCCTGGTACGGCTCCACGAAGGAGGGGTGGTTGTGGGATTCGACCTTGAAGGTCACGGCCCAGCCCTCGCCGATGTCGACGACGCCGGCGTTTTCGCCGATGCCCACCAGCAGGTGTTCCTTCATCTTGTCGGTGACCTTCTCGCCGAACTGCTTTAGGTGCACCTTGGAGGACTTGTAGGAGCAGTGCTCGGACCACATCACCGAGTACATTGCCAGTTCCGCCGCGGTGGGGCGGCGGCCCAGGATTTCCCCTACCCGGCGGAATTCGTCTTCCTTCAGGCCGAGTTCGGCCCAGGGCAGCGGGGTATCCGGGGTGGCGGCGGCGTGCTCCACGGTGTCGATGTTGAACTTCTGTGCGGCGGGGGAAACGGTCATGACTGGCCTCCGGCAACGAGCGAATTGAGGACTGAGCTGAAGATCCGGAGCCCGTCGGTGCCGTAGCCCAGGCCCACTTCACCGTAGGCGGAGGAATCCGGGCCGAAGCCGGGTTCGACGGCGTGTTCGGGGTGGGGCATCAGCCCGACGACGTTCCCGGCAGCGTTGGAGATGCCGGCGATGCCGCGGCGGGACCCGTTGGGGTTTTCGCCGTCGTAGCGGAAGACCACCCGGCCTTCGCCTTCCAGCTCGTCCAGGGTCTTCTCGTCCGCAACGTACTGGCCGTCCTGGTTTTTCAGGGGAACAACCATTCCGGCGCCCTGCCCGTAGGCGTTCGTCCAGGCGGTGGTGTTGTTTTCCACGCGCAGCAGCTGGTCCGCGCAGGAGAATTTCAGGTGGTTGTTCTTGATCATGGAACCGGGCAGCAGGTGCGCCTCGGTGAGGATCTGGAAGCCGTTGCAGATGCCCAGCACGGGCATGCCGCCGGCGGCGGCGTCCACGATCTTTTCCATCAGCGGGGCGAAGCGGGCAATGGCTCCGGCACGGAGGTAATCCCCGTAGGAGAAGCCACCCGGAATGATCACGGCGTCCACGGACTGCAGGTTCGCTTCGGCATGCCAGAGCCCGACGGCGGTGCCGCCGGCGATGGTCACGGCACGGGCGGCGTCGCGGTCATCCAGGGTGCCCGGGAAGGTGATCACACCTACCCGCACCGCACGCAGTGCATCGTTTTCTGGGGCGACAGAGAAGTCGCCAATCAGGGGAGTACTCAAGATCAGGCCTCCGGGATTACTTCAACGCGGGTGACGTCCTCGATCACGGGATTGGACAGCAGGGTGGCTGCCGCCGTGCGCGCCTGTTCCAGGACTTCGGGGGTAACCTCCCCGTCCACGGTCAACTCGAACCGCTTGCCCTGGCGGACTCCGGCGAACCCGGTCAGTCCCAGGCGGGGCAGTGCCCCTGCAATGGCCTTGCCCTGCGGATCGAGGATTTCAGGCTTGGGCATAACATCAACAACGATCCGGGGCATCCGGCAGCTCCTCTAGACGAGATGGGTGGCCGCGGACCTTGCCGTCTCACGCTGATTCAGCGCTCCGCGAGCTTGCACTTGTCATTCTAGCGGCGTTACCTACGTTACGGTGACGGCTCCGGGCTAGGCCGGAATTGCCAGCTGGAAGCCGCAGGCGCAGCGGAGCACGGTGGTTTCCAGCTGCACCTCCACCGGCTCCTGCGGCATGGATTCCACGCTGATCGGTTCGAAGATGGAGAGCTGCCGGCTGTCCCGGGGCTGCATGGGTTCACCGCAGTGCATGTAGTCGGCGTCGTCGGTCTCGAGGATCCCGCGGGCCCAGAGATATTGGTCCTCAGGGCTTGCTTCAATAGACAATTTCTGTGCTTTCAGTTGGTCCGGAACTCCGTTGTCCGGAAGAATACTAAGCATGCTTATTCAATAATAGGCCATGAGGTGCAGGATCAGGTGCAGGTCGGGGCCGTTGTGTGAGCTGGGTTACCTCTGGTTAGAGTGGGGCCGTGAGACTCCTGCAGGCAAGCCCGGCCACGGTCCGCCGGCTAATGAACGTGTGGCCGCCCTTTGCCTTTACCGGCATCCGGATCACCCGGCTCGATCCGGACTATCTGCGGGTGTCCGTGCGGCTGCGGTCCTACTGGTGGAACAAGAATGTGGCCGGCGTGCATTTCGGGGGCTCCCTGTTCGCCATGACCGATCCGTTCTGGATGATGATGCTGCTCCACCACCTCGGCCGTGACCACGTTGTCTGGGACCGTGCAGCGGAGATTGATTTCCTGAAGCCGGGAAAGGGCGAGGTGCGGGCCGAGTTTGTCCTGGACCCGGCCGACGTCGAACGTTTGCGCAAGCAGGCCGAGGGCGGGGCGAAGGTCCTCGAATGGTTCTCGGTGGACGTGACCGACGGCAGCGGTGACGTGGTTGCTCGGATACGCAAGCAGGTGCATGTGCGGCGCAAGCGGGACCGGCCCGGTGTGCAGGAGCCCAGCGGAGCGGCGGCAGCTCATGAATAACGGTGCCAACCCGATCATCCCGGCCGCCGATACACTCCTGGTTTCCGGCATCACCGCAGCGCTGCCGGTAACTAGAGGGAGCCGTCCGCGGGGCCCAGCAGGGCGGTAAGCCGCTCCCACCGGGAAATCTCGCATCCGTCCGTGAGGGCAAAGGTGGTGTCCACCTGCTCGCCGTTCACCGTTCCCGTGACGTGTGCGCGCTGCATTCCGCGGATCTCCTGGGTGCACATGAGGTCCGCAGCCGGCTCGGCGAAGGCGTCACTGCCTTGTTCCGCAAGCAGGGCACAGGCAGCAACTGGGTCCGGCACATCGGAGCCTTCCCGTGGCTCGGCGCCGTCGCACTGCAGTGTCCAGGTGCCGCTCGGCGTCGTCCCGTCCGCACGGAAATCGATGGTCAGGGACACCGGGGCCCCGGCGTCACCGGCGGGCGGGGCGGAGGATCCGGACGGGGTAGGAGAGACGCCGGGCGTGGCCGATTCGCTGGGGGACTGCGGAGACTGCGGAGACGGGCCGCCGGAGTCGGCAGCGCAGGCTGCCAGCAGGACCGCGGTGCACAGCAGCAGCGGGATTACTACGGTTCCTCGAATGATGCGCACGACGCGGCCTCCATTGGTAGCGGAGCCACCAGCCTAGCCAACCCTGTCAAGCAGGGCCGGGGGAACCCGCGGCAGCCAGCTGCTCTCCAAAGGGTTCCAGCAGGCTTAGGATCCGGGCCCGCAACTGCTGCGATTCTTCGGTGAAGCCGCGCTGGGCGGCAACGTACTCTGCCCGGCCTGCCGGTGTCTCCACCGCGATGGGGGTGTACCCCCAGTCGGCCAGTTCATAGGGGGAGGCACGCATGTCCATTTCCCGGATGCGCCAGGAAAGTTCGAAGGTATCCATCACCAGCTCGCTGGGCAGCAGCGGGACCAGCTTGTACGCCCACTTGTACAGGTCCATATTGGCGTGCAGGCAGCCCGGCTGCTCCAGGTCCCGCTGGTTTTCGCGGGTCGGCGTGAGCTCGTTCAAGGGAGCTGCTTCCGGCGTGTAGAACCGGAACGCATCGAAGTGGGTGCAGCGGATGCGGCTGCGCTCCACCAGCTCGTCGGTGCCCGTGGCGCCGAGCCGGAGCTGGAGGTAGTCGTGCCGGATTCCGTTGTCCTCCGACTTGTAGGCCATGGCCCACTCATGCATGCCGAAGCAGCCCAGTACGGGTTTCCGCCCGGCGGTGCGGGAGAGCAGCATGGTGGTGAACCCCAGCGCGTCACCCCGCAGCGCCGCGAAGGCGTCCAGATCGACGGTGACGGCGGGCGTCCCGGCGTCGAGCCCCGCGGCTTCGCGTTCGGTGTCCGTCAGCGTCCGGTAGAACTTCCAGCCGACGCGCTCCATTGCTGCCGGACCGGACAGGACGACGCCGGCGCCAGGGTGCCAGCGCAGCAGCTGCCCGGGTTTCTGCGAGTAGTAGGTGAACAGGAAATCCTCCACCGGGTGCTTCCGGCCAGCGGAGCGCCGGGCGAGGAATCCTTCGGTGAACGGGCGGACGCGTGCTTCGTGCGCTGCCTGGCGGGGCAGCCATTGATCCTCGGTCAGGACAGCGGGGCGGGCGGGGGCAATCACCGTTCCATTATCCTGCCTCGCCGGGCGTCCGTCACCCGGTGCGCGGACCGGCTCACGGGCAGTGCCCGGGCCCCAGGGCAACGGACCAATCCTTAGTACGATGGGAGCGGCAATGCCCGTTGGAAAGGTGCAGCATGGTTGAGAAGGAAAGCTTCGTGTCCCGGTTCATGCGGACCACGGGCAAGGTGCGGCTGATCTTCGGACCGGCGCAGCAGGGGTCGCTGGACCATCCCATGACCGAGGAGAACAAGGCCCTGCTCAAGGTGCAGCAGGAGCAGGAGAAAGCCATGTGGGAAACGGTCACCCGCGCGGACGGCAGCAGCTACATCGTCTCCCGCGAGCGTCATTAGCCACTTCCTGGGCACCCATATGTGGCTGGTGCAGACCGCGTTCGTAGCGCTCGTCATCGTCGGACCCCTGCTGGGGGCGTGGCTGATACCCCGGGTGCGCGCGGCCCGCGTGCTGCTGAATCTGTACACGGCCGCCATCCTGCTGCTGACCCTGTTTCCCACTACCTACCGCACCGTGGATACGCGGTGCATGGTGGACGGCGGACTGGCGCGTCTGTTGGACCCGGAGCCGCTGGCCAACATCGTGCTCTTTGGTCCGCTGGTCCTGCTGGCCGGCATCGTAACCCGCAGGCCCCTGGCCATGTTCCTTGCCGGCGTGGCCTTGTCGGCATTGATCGAGGCGGTCCAGGCGTTCGTCCCCATGCTCGGCCGCAGCTGCACCGCCACAGACTGGCTGGCCAACAGTGCCGGCGCCCTGATGGGAGCCGTGCTGGCGGCAGCCGCCCTGTGGATCCACCGTGCCCGCAGCAGGCGGGTCCTGCCGGCGGATTCCCCGCTCCAGCCGGTTAGGCCGGAACCCTAGCGCCCGGTGCCGCCGTAGACCGTGGCCTCGCTGTCGCCGTCGAGCCCGAAGGCCGCATGCACCGCACGTACGGCGGTGTCCAGCAGCTTCGCGCTGGTGACCACGGAGATGCGGATCTCGGAGGTGGAGATCATGTCGATGTTCACCCCGGCGTGGTGCAGGGCCTCGAAGAAGCGGTGCGAGACGCCCGGGTTGGACCGCATGCCGGCGCCGATGAGGGAGAGCTTGCCGATCTGCTCGTCGTAGTCGATGCTGTCGAAGCCCACGGCTTCCTTGGCGGCGTTCAGCGCGTCGATGGCTTCCTTGCCGTCGATGATGGGCAGCGTGAAGGAGATGTCGGTCCGGCCGGACCCCTGCGTGGAGACGTTCTGCACGATCATGTCGATGTTGGAGTTGGCACCGGCCACGATGCCGAAGATCTCCGCGGCCTTGCCGGGGATATCCGGGACCCCCACCACGGTGACCTTGGCTTCGGAGCGGTCGTGGGCGACGCCGGAGATGATGGGCTGTTCCAAGGGTTCTCCCTTTTGAATCTTGATTTTGTCATCGGGACTGGGCAGCACCCAGGTTCCCTCGTGTGAGCTGAAGGACGAGCGGACATGCAGGGGAACACCGAACCGGCGGGCGTATTCCACGCAGCGCAGATGCAGGATCTTGGCGCCGGAGGCGGCCATTTCCAGCATTTCCTCGCTGGAGATCTTCTCGATTTTCTGGGCGCTTGAAACCACCCGGGGATCGGCGGTGTAGATGCCGTCCACGTCGGTGTAGATTTCGCAGACATCTGCGTCCAGGGCGGCGGCGAGGGCCACCGCCGTCGTGTCCGAGCCGCCGCGGCCGAGGGTGGTGATGTCGTGGCTGTCCTGGCTCACGCCCTGGAAACCGGCAACGATGGCGATGTCGCCCTTTTCGATGGCGGTCTTAATCCGGTGCGGGGACACATCGATGATCCGGGCCTTGCCGTGGATCGCATCGGTGATCATGCCGGCCTGGCTGCCGGTGAAGGACTGGGCGGAACCGCCGAGTTCATTGATGGCCATGGCCAGCAGCGCCATGGAAATACGTTCTCCGGCACTGAGCAGCATGTCCATTTCCCGGGCGTTGCTCAGCGTAGTGATCTGTCCCGCCAGATCCAGCAGCTCATCGGTGCTGTCACCCATGGCGGAAACCACCACGACGACTTCATTTCCGGCGGCATGGGTATCCACCACGCGGGTGGCCACGCGCTTGATGCCTTCGGCGTCTGCCACGGAGGAACCGCCGAACTTCTGCACTATCAGGCTCATGCGTACACTTTCTCAAGTTTCGTTGTGGTTGCTGGTGCCCGGCATCTTCGGCGCGGCAGGATCTTTCCCCCGGGAAAAACGGGCCGTAGTACCCACGACGTCCGTCCAGAAAGTCTATCGCCGCCGTCGTGAAGTCCCGAAATACGGGCACAAAGCGCGCTTAACCTGCTGTCTCCGGCGAGTCTGCGCGGGGCCGCAGTGCCAGCTGACCCTAGGGTGGGCGTCATGGGGAAGAGAGCCGACACCGGCACCGGCGTGGTCGCCGAAGGTATCAAGCGCAGCTTCGGAAGTGTCGAGGCGGTCCGCGGTATGAATTTCACGGCGCCCGCCGGTGAGGTCACGGCGCTGATCGGTCCGAACGGCTCCGGCAAAACCACGCTGCTGCTGATCCTGGCGTCTCTGCTGGCTCCCGACGCCGGCACGGTGCGGATCAACGGGTTCGACCCCTTGGCCAATCCGCAGGAGGTACGGGCCGGGATTGGCTGGATGCCGGACACGCTGGGCACCTGGGGATCCCTGACGGCCCGGGAAATCCTGGAAACCGTGGGTGCCTTCTACGGCATGGAGCAGACCGTGGCCTCGAACCGCGCTGCGGAGCTGCTCGAAACCGTCCACCTGACCGATTTTGCCGACAAACCTGCCCGCGTGTTTTCCCGCGGTCAGCAGCAGCGGCTGAGCCTGGCCCGCGCCTTGATCCATGACCCCTCCGTCCTGCTGCTGGACGAACCGGCGTCGGGGCTCGACCCCGGATCCCGCGTGGACCTGCGGGTGCTGCTGCGCCGGCTTGCCGCCGAAGGCAAAACGGTGGTGGTTTCTTCGCACGTGCTTTCGGAACTGGACGAAATGGCAGACGGCGCGGTGTTTGTTGCGCGGGGCGAAACCGTGAAGTCCCAGACGATGGCCGACGCCGGAGCCCAGGAACGCTGGTACACCATCCGGTCCCTGAACACCGGTTCCCTGCTGCGTCAGATCGACGCACTCGGCATCTCCTACCGCCAGCAGGGCGGCTCGGCCCGGCCCGAAGTACAGGTCCGGCTCGCCGGGGAGCCCGCGGCCGCGCAGCTGCTGCGCACACTGGTGGAGGCCGACGTCGCCGTGACCGCCTTCGCGCCCGCCGGCGGCGCCTTGGAAGAGACCTACATGAGTTTGGATGCTGATCGCCGATGAGTACGCAGATCCTCAACCCCGATACTCCGGTGCTTGGCTACTGGAGCGGGGTGCGCTCGGTCTTCTCCCTGGAGATGAAACAGCGGCTGCGCTCACGCAGCTGGTACGTCCTGCTGATTGTCTGGTTTGTGGTGATCGGCCTCGTGGCCACGCTGACCGCCTTGAGCTCGTCATCCAGCGCGGGACCACGCGGACCGGTACTTTACGAACTGATCCTTGGCTTCATCCTGTTCTTCGGGCTCCTGCTGGCGCCGGCCCTTTCGGCCAATGCCGTCAACGGCGACCGTGCCGCCGGCACACTGGCCATCCTTCAGGTCACCCTGCTGCGGCCCGGCCAGATCCTCGCCGGCAAATGGCTGGCTTCGTGGGTGGCGTCGCTGGGGTTCCTTGTAGCCAGCATCCCCTTCCTCCTGTGGGCGCTGGCCCTGGGCGGGGTTCGGCCGTTGTCGGCCGTGGTGGCACTGGTGATGCTGGGCGTGGAACTGGGAATTGTCTGCGCCGTGGGTGTGGGTGTTTCTGCGCTGGCCGCACGCCCGCTTTTCTCGATTGTGGTTACCTACATGCTGGTGGCGATGCTGGGGCTTGGCACGCTGATCACGTTCGGGCTGAGCACGTTCCTGACCGAGGGAAAGCTCCAGGCCACGGCCGCAAGCTATGCCAACACCGGCACGGGAATGGGGGAGGTTACCTGCACGGGTGAGCTGACGGAGATTACCGTTGCCCACACGGAACGCATTGCCTGGATCCTCGCCCCGAATCCCTTCGTCGTGGTGGCCGATTCCATTCCCGTCACGCCCCAGTCGGACGAGAACGGAACCAACCCCAGTGGAGTGATGGAAGGGATCAGCTACGTGGTGCGCCTGGCCCAGGCCGGACCGGAGTACACCACCGAATGCCTCAACGGGGAACCCCGGCAGGGCGGCAGCGAACCCGATGTGCCGCCCATCTGGCCGCTGGGACTCACCCTCCAGGCCGCGCTGGCCGCGCTGCTGGTTTTCCTGGGCAGGCGGAAACTGCGGACACCGGTCCGCAACCTGGCTGCGGGAACCCGGATCGCCTAGGCGCGTAACGTCTGGTTAGGACATGCTCCGGCGGCCCTCGAAGGCACGTCCAAGGGTGATCTCGTCCGCGTATTCCAGGTCTCCGCCCACCGGCAGGCCGGAGGCCAGGCGGGTGACCTTGATCCCGAGGGTCTTGAGCATCCGCACGAGGTAGGTTGCCGTGGCTTCGCCCTCGAGGTTCGGGTCGGTGGCGATGATAATTTCCGAGATCTGTTCGTCTGACAGCCGGCTGAGCAGTTCGCGGATGCGCAGCTGGTCCGGACCGATGCCCGCGATGGGGTTAATGGCCCCGCCCAGCACGTGGTAGCGGCCGCGGAAGGACCGGGTACGCTCCACCGCAATCACGTCCTTGGATTCTTCGACCACGCAGATCATGGTCGGATCCCGCCTCGGGTCGCGGCAGATGGTGCAGGTTTCCTGCTCCGTGACGTTGCCGCAGACACTGCAGAACTTCACCCGGTCCTTGACCGTGACGATGGCTGTGGCCAGCTTCTTCATGTCATCGGGATCGGACTCGAGGATATGGAACGCGATGCGCTGGGCGGACTTTGGACCGACGCCGGGAAGACGGCCTAGTTCATCGATGAGTTCCTGAACCGCACCTTCGTACACGTAACCTTCTCTGCTGGGTTGAACTTAAGTAGTTGCTGGTGGCAACCAGTGGGAGCCGACGGCGGTCAGCGGCCGTCCAGGCTGCGTTCCTCGATCAGGCGGCCGCCCAGAATCCGTTCGATCGCCTTCCGCCCCACCATGCCGGAGTCTTCAAGCGTGATGTCATCCGCGCTGGGAACATCTTCGACGTATGTCGAGTCTACTGGCCGGCCACCGCGGACGGGGGCGTTGCCGCCGCACTGGGCAGCTTCGTTGAGCAGCTTTTGGTAGCGGCTCAACGGCTGGTTCGGCTTACCGCCGGGAGCTGCAGGGCTGGCTGCTGCCGGGGGAGCGGCCGTCACCGCCGGTGCTGCCGCCGGGCCGCTGGACTTAGCCGGTACGGCCGTGGTGCCGGGCTTGCTGGTCCGGTCGGTTAGGCCGGTGGGCGACGCCGACGCCGGTACACCGGTTCCGGGACCACGTGTGCCTGCTGCCGGTACGGGCTGTGAGGCCGGGGCGGCGTTGCCAGCTGCTGGCCGGGTGGTGGATCCGGTACCGGCCCAGTCGGTGCTGGCCCACTCGGAGTCCGAAAGATGCCCACCGGAGTAAACGTCCACAGGCGCCTCGGCGGTTTCCCAGGCATTGCTTTCCGGAGCGTCGTTGAACGGGTCGCTGGGTTCGTCCGGCCAGGGCTCGTCGGAGGCACGGTTGCCGCCGGACCGCCCTGCAGCCCGTCCACCGGCGGCGGTGCCGGCCTTTCCGCTCCTGCCGGAGTTGCTTCGGCTGGTGTTTCCCTGCCCGCCTGACGGGCTCGCACCGGAAGGAGACCCGCCGGAGGGAGTGTCAGTTCCGGCGTTCGCGTTTCCGGCGCGGCGCCGCAGGGCAGCCGTGGCTGCATTGACCGGGGCGGCGTTCGCCGGAGCGGCTGCTGCCGGTCCGGGGACATGCGCGGCTGATGCCACCGGTCCGGCGGGGGACGGAGCTTCGTTCGGGCCAACAGCTGCTGGCCAGGCCACCGGCGCGGCAGAAGGCTTCGCTGATGAAACCTCTGTGGCCGCAGCCTGCGGCTGCTGAGCCACAGCAGGTGCCTGATCCGCAGGTGCCGTGCCACTGTTGTTGTCCGCTGACCCCTGAGCGGGGTGCTCCGGCTGGGCCGGAGCAGGTGCCGTGCCACTCTTGTCCGCTGACCCCGGGACCGATCCCTCGACGCGTTCCTGGGGAGCTGGAGCCTGCACCGCCGGTGATGCCTGTACTACCGGCGGTTTTGCGGCCGGTGCGGATGCCGGCGGTCGCCGGCTATCGGCTTTTGGGCCCGACTCACCCGCTGACGCCGAGCTGTCATGGATCGGTTTGATCTGGCAGTCCAGCGCCAGGACCTGATGGATTGCCTTGCGCAGGTTCTCCAAGTGGTCGGGGCGGTTGAAGTTGGTGGCAGCGCCGGGATTGGTGAAGGCCAGTTCGAGCACCTTGCCGTCGAAGGCGCGGGGGCTTGAGTTCTTGCTGACGTTCAGCCAGGTGGCACGGCGGATGCTGGTGAGCGCGTCCATGATTTCCGGCCAGGCCCGGCGGATCATTTCGATCTGCCCGGCGCCAGCGGCGGGAGCACCGGTAGGTGCCTGCCGGGTAGCGTCCTGCTGCTGCGGCTGGCTTTGCTGTACCGGGGTGGTGCTGGTGGATTCGGCGGGTGCCGGGGTTGCCGCCGGCGCTTCGGCCGGTGCGGCTCCGGCCGGAGCCGCATCGGGCCGGGAGCCGTTGGAACCCTCTGCGGGCCGGGAGCCGTTGGAACCCTGCGCTGCTGCCTGGGTGGACGCAGCAGCTGATTCCGGCGCCTGCGCCGGGGTGGCCCAGGTGCCTCCCCAGTCCAGGGAACTTCCGGCAGGCTTGTTGTCCCCGCGTCCTGCCTCCGGGGCAGTGGGGCTGTTGGCTGCGGCTGCGTCCGGCGTGGGAGTTGCCGCGAAATCGATGCCCCGAGGTGAGGACGGAGCCTCATCCACGGCGGGCGCTGAAGCAGCGGACTGCGACGCCGTAGGTGCAGCTGCGGGAATGGTGTTCACCGGAGACGCAGCTGCGGCCGCGCGGCCCATCGCTTCGGTGGGATCGCCTGCATAGCTGAGGCGGCGCTCGAGGCGGTCCACCCGGGCGGCGGTTCCACGTTCGGCCTGGTCTGCGGCAGGAAGCAGGATCCGGGCGCAGAGCAGTTCCAGGTGCAGGCGCGGTGACGTGGCGCCGGTCATTTCGGTCAACGCCGTATTGGTGATGTCTGCTGCGCGGGAGAGTTCGCTGCCGCCCAGCTGAGTGGCCTGGGTCTGCATCCGGCTGATCTGGTCCTCCGGCAGCCCGCGGAGAACGGTGGCTGCACTGTCCGGCATGGCGTTGACGATGATCAGGTCGCGGAAGCGTTCCAGCAGGTCCTCGACGAACCTGCGCGGGTCCTGGCCGGTCTGGATGACGCGGTCCACGGCGCGGAACACCGTACCCGCGTCTGCGGCGGCAACTGCGTCGACGACGTCGTCGAGCAGGGACACGGGGGTGTAACCCAGAAGCGAGACGGCCAGTTCGTAGTCCAGTCCGTCGGGGCCGGCGCCAGCCATGAGCTGGTCAAGGACGGAGAGGGTGTCGCGCACGGATCCGCCGCCGGCCCGGATCACGAGGGAGAGGACGCCGGGGGCCACACTGACGTTTTCCTGGGTGCACAGCTTTTCCAGGTACGCCAGCAGCGGTTCCGGCGGAACCAGCCGGAACGGATAGTGGTGGGTGCGGGACCGGATGGTTCCAATGACCTTGTCCGGCTCCGTGGTGGCGAAGATGAACTTGATGTGTTCCGGGGGTTCTTCGACGATCTTCAGGAGCGCGTTGAAGCCCGCGGACGTGACCATGTGGGCCTCGTCGATGATGAAGATCTTGTAGCGGTCCCGGACCGGGGCGAAGGTGGCGCGCTCCCGGAGATCCCGGGCGTCGTCGACGCCACCGTGGCTGGCCGCGTCAATCTCGATGACGTCGAGGCTTCCGGAACCGTCACGGGCCAGCTCAACGCAGCTGTCGCACTTGCCGCAGGGTACGGGCGTGGGACCTTCAGCGCAGTTCAGGCAGCGGGCCAGAATGCGGGCGGAGGTGGTTTTACCGCAGCCGCGGGGGCCGGAGAAGAGGTACGCGTGGTTCACGCGGTTCTTCTGCAGGGCCGCCATCAGCGGCTCAGTGACGTGCTCTTGGCCGATCACGTCTGCGAAACTCTCGGGACGGTAGCGGCGGTAAAGGGCTGTACTCACAGATAGAAGCCTATCGGTCGGCACTGACGGTTTTTCCTCCGGCAGCAGGCACGGTGGAAGAACCACTTCCTCAAAAAATTAAAGACCCCCCATGCACCTGCCAGAGCCCGCTTACCCTTGCTACCTTCCGGTCCTGGGGGAGTTCACAGGATGACACCACATGAGGGGCCGCGAACCAGTCTACCCGATTTTTGGGGTGCTTTTGCGGGGCCCGGAAGCAGCGGGTTTTTCCGCCCTTATATAGCGGTACATGTCACGCCAGGCGGTGCCCACTTTCTGCCATGCCGGCAGCAGGGCGTCCCGCTGGTAGCCGGCCTTTTCCGCAGTGCGCCACGACCCCTCGTTCCACGGCTCTATATACAGGTCGATGCGGGGCATCTGCTGGACCGTCATCGCCCAGTCGGTCAGCACGGCCAGTGCGGCGCCGGCATATCCGCGTTTCCGGTGGTCCGGGCCGACCCAGTAGCCGATGGTGTCCGGGTTTCCGGTGCGGCGGGAGGACTGCCCCGGCCAGAGTCCGATTTGGCCGACGGCGGTGCCGGTGGCCTCATCCGCAATGGCGAAGGACCAACCGGCTCCACTCGAGGCCCGGTGGTGCTGGCGTTCGATGAAGGCGAGGGCTTCCTCCCGGCCGCCGGTGGACGGCACGCTGGTAATCAGGGGAATCAAGGGATCCGTTGAGGCTGACTGCACCAGGGCGACGTCGTCTGCCGTAAAGGCGCGGACGGTTACCCGGGGACCGGGGGAGTGCTCGTCGGCTTGAACGGCCGAGACTCCAGTGAGTACTGGGAGCACTAGAGGCCCGGTGATCCGTTGAATCCTGCTTCCCGGCGACATGCGTTCCTTTCGGATTCGGTGGGCTGCCCGGCCAGGCTGTTTCCCAGTATGCAGGCAGCTGCCAGGTCTGCACTTGACGGTGAGCGCTGGCAGGGGGGTTGCACGGGTCGCCATCGAGGGGGTGCCACCAGCGGTTTGTCGCCGCCGGGAGAGGGTCGACAGGGTGCTCAATGAGGCACGCCGGCACCGTCCGGGAGCCGATTTGCAGGCGGGTGGATTCGTGTGTAAAGTTTTAGAAGTCGCCGCGGCCGGGACGCTGGAAAAGCGCCCGAGCATGGCGGCCAAACCCCATCACAAAACAGAGTCCAACCAGTGCGCCCTTCACGGGGCAGGTGGAAAAGACTCCGGTAAGTGCTGGGTCCGGAACGGCGGAAACGCTTTTCACGGTGGTCCGGATCACGGATACCGCGAATTGCGGAAAACGCCGGAATGGAATAAGATATATAAACATTGCAGCGAAGAAGAAAAGGAAAACATTTGTTTTCCCGAGTATTTTCGGATTGCGTCTGTTGTTTGAGAACTCAATAGTGTGCCAAGTTTATTGATACCAATTTATTTATATTGATTGGTTGAACAGGCCGTTTCCGCCCACCCCGTGGGTATGGGACGGTTTTTTTAGCCGGTTTCGAATTTAGTGCAGGACGGACGACCAATTTTCCTTGGTCCCCGGACTGTGTCTGTAACACATTTACGGAGAGTTTGATCCTGGCTCAGGATGAACGCTGGCGGCGTGCTTAACACATGCAAGTCGAACGATGACTTCTGTGCTTGCACAGAATGATTAGTGGCGAACGGGTGAGTAACACGTGAGTAACCTGCCCCTGACTTCGGGATAAGCCTGGGAAACCGGGTCTAATACCGGATACAACGGACCACCGCATGGCGGTCCGTGGAAAGCTTTATGCGGTTTTGGATGGACTCGCGGCCTATCAGCTTGTTGGTTGGGGTAATGGCCCACCAAGGCGACGACGGGTAGCCGGCCTGAGAGGGTGACCGGCCACACTGGGACTGAGACACGGCCCAGACTCCTACGGGAGGCAGCAGTGGGGAATATTGCACAATGGGCGGAAGCCTGATGCAGCGACGCCGCGTGAGGGACGAATGCCTTCGGGTTGTAAACCTCTTTCAGCAGGGAAGAAGCGAAAGTGACGGTACCTGCAGAAGAAGCGCCGGCTAACTACGTGCCAGCAGCCGCGGTAATACGTAGGGCGCAAGCGTTATCCGGAATTATTGGGCGTAAAGAGCTCGTAGGCGGTTTGTCGCGTCTGCTGTGAAAGCCCGGGGCTCAACCCCGGGTCTGCAGTGGGTACGGGCAGACTAGAGTGATGTAGGGGAGACTGGAATTCCTGGTGTAGCGGTGAAATGCGCAGATATCAGGAGGAACACCGATGGCGAAGGCAGGTCTCTGGGCATTAACTGACGCTGAGGAGCGAAAGCATGGGGAGCGAACAGGATTAGATACCCTGGTAGTCCATGCCGTAAACGTTGGGCACTAGGTGTGGGGGACATTCCACGTTTTCCGCGCCGTAGCTAACGCATTAAGTGCCCCGCCTGGGGAGTACGGCCGCAAGGCTAAAACTCAAAGGAATTGACGGGGGCCCGCACAAGCGGCGGAGCATGCGGATTAATTCGATGCAACGCGAAGAACCTTACCAAGGCTTGACATGAACCGGAAAGGCCTGGAAACAGGTCCCCCACTTGTGGCCGGTTTACAGGTGGTGCATGGTTGTCGTCAGCTCGTGTCGTGAGATGTTGGGTTAAGTCCCGCAACGAGCGCAACCCTCGTTCTATGTTGCCAGCGCGTTATGGCGGGGACTCATAGGAGACTGCCGGGGTCAACTCGGAGGAAGGTGGGGACGACGTCAAATCATCATGCCCCTTATGTCTTGGGCTTCACGCATGCTACAATGGCCGGTACAAAGGGTTGCGATACTGTGAGGTGGAGCTAATCCCAAAAAGCCGGTCTCAGTTCGGATTGAGGTCTGCAACTCGACCTCATGAAGTTGGAGTCGCTAGTAATCGCAGATCAGCAACGCTGCGGTGAATACGTTCCCGGGCCTTGTACACACCGCCCGTCAAGTCACGAAAGTTGGTAACACCCGAAGCCGGTGGCCTAACCCCTTGGGGAGGGAGCCGTCGAAGGTGGGACCGGCGATTGGGACTAAGTCGTAACAAGGTAGCCGTACCGGAAGGTGCGGCTGGATCACCTCCTTTCTAAGGAGCACCTCAGGGTGGCATTGCCTTCCACAGTGTGGGTGGTGTGCCCTGCAGGAGATGCCCATATCGGAGACATATGTTCTCCGGTGGGTGCTCAAGGGTGGAATATCAATGGATAGGCGCCGGCATGCCGGTTTCAGAGGCCAGTACGTTCCCTTCGGGGTTCCTGGAAAACCTCCTGTTACCGTGTGGGTCCGGTTAGTCGTTTGGCACACTGTTGGGTCCTGAAGCAACAGGCACCCGCATGTCCTTCCCTTCGGGGCGGGGGTTGCGGGTAACCTGGTTTGTTTCTGTTTGTTCCTGCGCAGGCCGGAACCGTATCACTGACACCCTTTGCGGGGTTGTCCGGTGCGGGGACGGGTGTGACGGGGTTGTTGTTTGAGAACTACATAGTGGACGCGAGCATCTTAAAATATTAAGTGCAATTTCAGAAAAACCTGGTAGATCCGGGTGCCCTTCGCGGGTGCCTGGTGAGACCGTGGTTTTCTCGATAGCGATAATAAATTGATCTTAGTGGTCAAGTTTTTAAGGGCACACGGTGGATGCCTTGGCATCAGGAGCCGAAGAAGGACGTAGGAATCTGCGATAAGCCTGGGGGAGTTGATAACCGAACTTTGATCCCAGGATGTCCGAATGGGGAAACCCCGCCCGGCGCGCGAGTGACCGGGTGACCCGCATCTGAACACATAGGGTGCGTGGAGGGAACGTGGGGAAGTGAAACATCTCAGTACCCACAGGAAGAGAAAACAACAGTGATTCCGTTAGTAGTGGCGAGCGAACGCGGAAGAGGCTAAACCAGTGGTGTGTGATAGCCGGCGGGCGTTGCATCACTGGGGTTGCGGGACTTTCCGTACCGATTCTGCCGGATCGGTGAAGTGAGTGCAGGTGCATAGGTGAACTGGTTTGAAAGCCAGGCCGTAGAGGGTGTTAGCCCCGTAACCGGAATGTATGCTGCCGCTTGGAGAGGATCCCAAGTAGCACGGGGCCCGAGAAATCCCGTGCGAATCTGCCAGGACCACCTGGTAAGCCTAAATACTCCCTGATGACCGATAGCGGACAAGTACCGTGAGGGAAAGGTGAAAAGTACCCCGGGAGGGGAGTGAAATAGTACCTGAAACCGTGTGCCTACAAACCGTTGGAGCAGCCTTGTAGCTGTGACAGCGTGCCTTTTGAAGAATGAGCCTGCGAGTTAGTGTTACGTCGCGAGGTTAACCCGTGAGGGGAAGCCGTAGCGAAAGCGAGTCTGAATAGGGCGATGCAGTGGCGTGATCTAGACCCGAAGCGGAGTGATCTACCCATGGCCAGGTTGAAGCGACGGTAAGACGTCGTGGAGGACCGAACCCACTTCAGTTGAAAATGGAGGGGATGAGCTGTGGGTAGGGGTGAAAGGCCAATCAAACTCCGTGATAGCTGGTTCTCCCCGAAATGCATTTAGGTGCAGCGTTGCGTGTTTCTTACCGGAGGTAGAGCTACTGGATGGCTAATGGGCCCTACAAGGTTACTGACGTCAGCCAAACTCCGAATGCCGGTAAGTGAGAGCGCAGCAGTGAGACTGTGGGGGATAAGCTTCATAGTCGAGAGGGAAACAGCCCAGACCACCAACTAAGGCCCCTAAGCGTGTGCTAAGTGGGAAAGGATGTGGAGTTGCCCAGACAACCAGGAGGTTGGCTTAGAAGCAGCCACCCTTGAAAGAGTGCGTAATAGCTCACTGGTCAAGTGATTCCGCGCCGACAATGTAGCGGGGCTCAAGTACACCGCCGAAGTTGTGGATTTCAGATATTAGATAAGCCTTCGTGGTTCAGTCGTCTGGAGTGGTAGGGGAGCGTCGTGTGGGCAGTGAAGCCGCGGTGGAAACCAGCGGTGGAGCCTACACGAGTGAGAATGCAGGCATGAGTAGCGAAAGACGGGTGAGAAACCCGTCCGCCGAATGATCAAGGGTTCCAGGGTCAAGCTAATCTGCCCTGGGTAAGTCGGGACCTAAGGCGAGGCCGACAGGCGTAGTCGATGGACAACGGGTTGATATTCCCGTACCGGCGAAGAACCGCCCATACCAAGCAGGGGACACTAACCGTCCGGAGCCTGCCCGATCACCCTTGTGGTGTGAGGGTTTTGGCCGAGCACGGGACCTGATCCTGGGAGGTAAGCGTATTAACAGGTGTGACGCAGGAAGGTAGCCGGGCCAGGCGATGGTAGACCTGGTCTAAGGACGTAGGGTCCGTGATAGGTAAATCCGTCACGGTGTCTTGGATGACGAACCTGAGATCCGACGGGACCCCCTCACGGGGGGATCCGGTGATCCTATGCTGCCTAGAAAAGCATCGGCGCGAGGTTCCAGCCGCCCGTACCCCAAACCGACACAGGTGATCAGGTAGAGAATACTAAGGCGATCGAGAGAATTATGGTTAAGGAACTCGGCAAAATGCCCCCGTAACTTCGGGAGAAGGGGGGCCCCAACCTTGATGGACACTTGCTGTCCGGAGGGGATCGGGGCCGCAGAGACCAGGGGGAAGCGACTGTTTACTAAAAACACAGGTCCGTGCGAAGTCGCAAGACGATGTATACGGACTGACTCCTGCCCGGTGCTGGAAGGTTAAGAGGACCGGTTAGCCCTTACGGGCGAAGCTGGGAATTTAAGCCCCAGTAAACGGCGGTGGTAACTATAACCATCCTAAGGTAGCGAAATTCCTTGTCGGGTAAGTTCCGACCTGCACGAATGGAGTAACGACTTCCCCGCTGTCTCAACCATAAACTCGGCGAAATTGCAGTACGAGTAAAGATGCTCGTTACGCGCAGCAGGACGGAAAGACCCCGAGACCTTTACTATAGTTTGGTATTGGTGTTCGGTGTGGCTTGTGTAGGATAGGTGGGAGACTGTGAGACCCGGACGCCAGTTCGGGTGGAGTCATCGTTGAAATACCACTCTGGTCATACTGGATATCTAACTTCGGCCCGTAATCCGGGTCAGGGACAGTGCCTGATGGGTAGTTTAACTGGGGCGGTTGCCTCCTAAAGAGTAACGGAGGCGCCCAAAGGTTCCCTCAGCCTGGTTGGCAATCAGGTGTCGAGTGTAAGTGCACAAGGGAGCTTGACTGTGAGAGAGACATCTCGAGCAGGGACGAAAGTCGGGACTAGTGATCCGGCGGTACATTGTGGAATGGCCGTCGCTCAACGGATAAAAGGTACCTCGGGGATAACAGGCTGATCTTGCCCAAGAGTCCATATCGACGGCATGGTTTGGCACCTCGATGTCGGCTCGTCGCATCCTGGGGCTGGAGTAGGTCCCAAGGGTTGGGCTGTTCGCCCATTAAAGCGGTACGCGAGCTGGGTTTAGAACGTCGTGAGACAGTTCGGTCCCTATCCGCTGCGCGCGCAGGAAATTTGAGAAGGGCTGTCCTTAGTACGAGAGGACCGGGACGGACGAACCTCTGGTGTGTCAGTTGTACTGCCAAGTGCACCGCTGATTAGCTACGTTCGGATGGGATAACCGCTGAAAGCATCTAAGCGGGAAGCCCGCTTCGAGATGAGATTTCCATACACCTTGTGTGTGAGAGGCCCCCAGCCAGACCACTGGGTTGATAGGCCGGATGTGGAAGCGGGGACTAAAGACCCGTGAAGCTGACCGGTACTAATAGGCCGATAACTTACACCACAACAACACCTGGACGGACACGACTTCAAACGGTCCGTCAAAGTATAAAGGGTGTTGAAGATCATGCTGCTTGCGTCCACTATGTGGTTCCCGGACAACAACCCGTGTTGTTGCCGTAGGAACCGAACCCACTCCCTTGTCCGGGGGGTTGGTTCACCTTTTTTACCGCACTGCCGGCACCCTTGCAGCGTCTTTTGGCGTGATAGGGGTTCCGGGACGTGTTGTAACCAGAGATTTCCCCACCCCGCTTTGCGGGGGTGCGGGTAGCAGGGTTACGGCGGTCATAGCGTGGGGGAAACGCCCGGTCCCATTCCGAACCCGGAAGCTAAGACCCACAGCGCCGATGGTACTGCATCCGGGAGGATGTGGGAGAGTAGGTCACCGCCGGACAACATTTGTTCAGAGGGTCAGGTCCGCACCAATGGTGCGGGCCTGACCTGTTTAAGCGGCACTGTCTTTCCGGGCCTGCTCGACCAGGCCGATTCAACCCCGCCGATTCAACCCCGCCGATTCAACCCCGCCGGCCGGAAGCTATGGGATAAATAACAACCCCCGAAGAGCGGCCGGTTCGGTCAAAGCAACCCCAGACACGTTGTAGAATAGAAGAGTACTTCCCGCCGCACTGCGGCCGGGGCAAAAGTTACGGCGGTCATAGCGTGGGGGAAACGCCCGGTCCCATTCCGAACCCGGAAGCTAAGACCCACAGCGCCGATGGTACTGCATCCGGGAGGATGTGGGAGAGTAGGTCACCGCCGGACATCCTTTATAAAATGAAGGCTCGCACACTGATGTGCGGGCCTTCATTTGTTTAACATCCCGGCACTCCTGACCGCGGCAGCCAAGCGCGCAACAATGGGCCTGTGCCCGGTGTGAGCAGGAACCAGCTGTACAGGCGGGAGTTCAACTCAGGACCCGATGTTGACCGCACCGCATTCTTCAGTGATGCCGTTTTTGCGATCGCGATGACTCTGCTGGCTGTGGGGATCCAGGTTCCCCGGGTCCCGGCGGACCAGCTCGGTGAGGCTGTAGCCGGGCAGTTCCGGGAGTTCGCAGCATACGCGCTCTCCTTTGTTGTCACTGCCGCATACTGGCTAAGCCATCACCGGCTCTTCCGCAGCCTGCGCGGTTTCACCCAAAGCCTTCAGCGGCTGAACTTGTTGCTGCTGCTGTTTGTGGCCCTGATCGGATATGCCACGGATGTATTGGCGTTTTATGCTGACGAAGCGGTCGGCGTCGCCATCTATGCGGGGTTGCTGGGCCTCACCGGAACGGTGGACACACTCATGTGGCTCTACTGCAGCCGCCGGGGCCTGTTCCGGGACGGGTTGCCGCCCGAGTTGCTTCGCACGGCCTGGATCCGGGCCGGAATCGCTCCCGCAGTGTTCCTGCTTTCCATCCCCATCGCCTTCCTGGACGAGGACGCGGCGAAGTACTCCTGGCTGGCCATGGTGGTCATCAACCTCCTGGTCGGGATCCATGACCGCAGGCCATTGCCGGGTCTCTAACCCTGCTTGTACCACCCCCGATTCGTTGGTTTGGCCCCGTGTCGGGTAGTCTTATATCTGCTTCTACGGGAGCAAGCCTGGAGGATTCGCCTAGCGGCCTATGGCGCACGCCTGGAACGCGTGTTGGGTTAACGCCCTCGGGGGTTCAAATCCCCCATCCTCCGCCAGAGCAAAGAAACACCCCGGTCCTCGGACCGGGGTGTTTCTTCGTTAAGCCCCGCCTGCGTTACGGCCGCAGTGCCGTGCGCGTGGCTACCGCGATGGATCCCAGCCCCAGGGCCGCCGTCGCACCGGCCAGGCCGAGGTACACCGCCGGCACGATGGTGGGCAGCGGCATCCCCGAGACGCTGACGGCAATGCCCATCAGCGGGGGAAGGGCCAGGACGGTACCGATGACGATGGCAGCCGCGACGATCAGCAGGGACTCCGCTCCCATCATGCGCCGCAGCTGGGTATCCGAGGCGCCCAGGGTGCGCAGCAGCATCATTTCCGGCCGACGGCGTGCCGTGGCCATCACGAGCGTGTTGACCACGGAGACGGCCAGGTACCCCAGCAGGACCAGCATGGCGATGATGGAAACCCACTTGTCGGCGTTCCGCTCGGCCGCACCGGCGGCACCCAGTTCCTCCTTATCGAGCAGCGTCAGCCCGAGTCCGCTGACCGCGGTGGCCAGCTCAGCCGGATCGGTCTCCGGCTCCGCCGTCACCAGCAGGTAATCGTTCAGTCCGCTGGTGGTGTGGCTGCGCAGCGTTTCATTCGCCACGGCGACGTCGCCGAACCCCAGCCCCCGCTCGTACGTGGCGACGACGACGGCGGTCGCCTCGGTTCCGTCGCCGTAGTAGAACTCGAAGTCCTCACCCACTGCCGTACCCGCTTCACGGGCCAGTTCCGCGCTCAGCGCCACGGTACCGTCGTCGGACAGCCGGTCCAGCGACCCTTCCCGTACAGCGAGGTCCAGTGTCCCGTTGACGTCCTGTGCCGCCAGTCCTTGAATGGCGTAGGGTTGGACACCGTCCTCCATCCCGGCGAAACCGGCCTTGGCCAGGATCGCGGAACGGGCCACCGGTGAGGTCGCCTCCACCCCGGGCAGCGCCGCCACCCGGTCCGCCAGATCAGCGGAAACCCCGGATCCCGGAGCACTGACCAGGTACCCGGCCACCACCCCGTCGCGGGACTGCCGTTCGGCTTCCGATTCCACGGTGGTCGGCATAAAGAACTGCACCGATCCAAGGGCAATGGACAGGGCCAGCGGAACAATCCCGGATGCCAGCCGCCGCGGGAACGCGGAGGCGTTGGCTTCGGCCAGGGCCAGCGACGCGGAGGGGCTCCGGCGGACCAAGGGCTGCACCAGTTTCAGCGCGCCTGTAACCAGCCAGGGGCCCAGCAGCCCGGTGCCGATGACCAGCAGCAGGATGCTGGAGGCCGCTGCGGCAAGTCCTGCGGTGCCGGGGACTGCTACCGGCACCAGGGCCGCGACGAGGCCGGCGGCCAGCAGGGAAACGCCGGTGATGACCCGTCCGCGGCCCAGTTGGGAGGCTTCCGTGACGGAGTCCCGCAGGGCGTCGGTCGGCGCGGCACGGACCGTACCGCGGGCGGAGACCAGGGAGGCGCCCACGGCTGCGGCAATGCTGATGGCCACGGCGGCCAGTGCCGGCAGTGGGCTGAAGGCCAGCACAAAGTCTTCCGGAATCACGCCGGCAGCGGCGAACCGGCCGCCCAGGAACCAGGCGAGCAGGAAGCCGGGTGCAGCGCCCAGTACCGCGGCAGCGCCGGACACCAGCAGGACTTCACGCACTACGATGCCCAGGGTCTGGTTGGCTCCGGCCCCCACGGCACGCAGCATGGCGAACTCGCGCCGTCGTCCCATGATGGACAGGGACAGGGTTCCGGCGGTGACAAACACGGCGGTCATCACGGCAACCCCCGCCAGCGAACCGCTCAGCAGGAGCAGCGTCGACCGGGCGGCGGACCCGCCCAGGTTCTCCACATCTCCGCGGCGGTCTCCGGTGTAACCCACGACGCCGGCCACCTGCGCCTCGATGTCGGCGGAGAGCTGCTCGGGGCTGACACCGGACTCGGCCGTCACCCCTACCGTTGCCACCGTCTCGCCGTGCGGCCAGAGGGCCTGCGCCCCGGCGGTGCTGAGGAAGGCGGCAGGGCCGGAGGAGCCGGTCCCTGCGTCCGCCGCAACCAGGCCGGAGACGGTGTACTCGGACGGTTCGCCGCCATGGCTGAGGACCAGGCGTCCGCCCGGAGCCACACCGAAGGACTCATCGACCACGACGTCCGTCAGCGTCGTTGGTGCGTCCCCGGCGGTCAGCTCAAAGGGAGCCAGGGCAGCGGAGTCCCAGGCCGCCGCCGAAACAGCTGTTCCGTCGGTCGTGGCCAGCGGCACGTCGATGTTGCCCACCGCCCGGTCCACACCGGGGACGGCCGCAATCTCCTCGACTACGTCCGCGGGGAGCAGGACCCGCTCGGCGAAGGGGGCGTCCATGTCCTCGACGACGGGGTGCGACTGCGGCGCCCCCACAACGACGTCGGCGCCCTGCATCCGCTGCGGGGCGATGCCGCCGCGGGTGCCGGACTCAATGAGGACACCCATCGCGGTGATGAGCGCGGCGCACAGGAACACGGCCACGAAGACCCCGGCGAAACCGCCGCGGTGGTGCCGGATCGAAGCTTTGGCAAGTGTCCACATGTCAGTGCTCCCCAAGGGTCGCCATGCGTTCGCTGACATCCAGCGCCGTGGCACCGGTCAGGCTGCCGTCGAGGCGTCCGTCCGCCAGGAAAATAACGGTGTCGGCGGCGCCGGCGGCCACGGGATCGTGGGTCACCATCACCACCGTCTGGCCCAGGGCGGAAACCGTGTGCCGCAGCAGGTCCAGCACCTGGCGTGCGGTGCCCGAATCCAGGGCGCCGGTGGGCTCATCGGCGAAGACGGCGTCCGGGCGGGTGATCAGCGCCCGGGCAATGGCTGCGCGCTGCTGCTGCCCGCCGGAGAGTTCCTGGGGTTTCCGTTCGCCCAGTCCGGCCAGCCCCACTGCCTCCAGCACGTAGTCGAGCCAGACCTTGTCGGTGCCGCGTCCGGCCAGCAGCAGGGGAAGCGTCACGTTCCGCGACACGGTGAGCTGGGGGAGCAGGTTGTAGGACTGGAAGACGAAACCGACGTGGTCGCGGCGGAAGCGGGTCAGGGCCTTGCTGCGCAGCTGCGAAATTTCGGTGGTTCCCAGCAGCACCCGGCCGCGGTCCGGGGCATCCAGTCCGGCCGCGCACTGCAGCAGCGTGCTTTTGCCGGAGCCGGAGGGGCCCATGACCGCGGTGAAGGTGCCGGCCGGAACGGCGAGGGAGACATCCCGGAGGGCCGGGACGGTGGTGTTGCCGGAACGGTAGCTCTTGGACACGCCCTGCAGCTGCAGGGCTGCCGGGCCGGAGAATTCGGAAGCATCGGTAAACATCGGGTCATCCTTTGGTCGAAGCGGTGATGAATGGGGGAACCTGCTGTCTTCGACGCTACGGATTGCGGAAACCGGATCCGATACAGCCAACAGCCCGGTTTGGGGTATAGCTGGCTATACCGACAGCGGGAGGGACGCAGGGCATAATTCAACGGGTGAGACTCCCCAACCGCGCCAGAACCCGTATCCGGGATGCGGTGTACCTTGTGCGCGAGGGCGGCTACTGGCTCGTGTCCCTGTCCCTCCTGACGGCCGGGGTCGTGCTGCTTCCGTTCCTGCCCCTGGGCATCGGCCTGTACGCCGTCCCCACCCTTCTGGACGTCCTGGACCGGTTTGCCGCCCGGGCCCAGGACCGCGCCGCAAAGTTCTCTTCGGCCGTCATCCCCTTTGACCGGCGCCGCCTCACGGGCCGGTATTCCTTTGCCGAACTGGCGGCCCTGCTGAGTGCACCCGAAACGAAGCGGGATCTGTCGTGGCTGCTCTTCCACGGCGCGTTTGCCGTGCTGGCCGCGTTGCTGACCCTCGCGCTTCCCTTTGGCGCGGTGCTTTATGTGGTCGCGGCACCGTTGTGGCAGCTCTTCCCGCCGGAAGCACCGCTGGAGTTGACCATCTTCGTCCGGAACTGGGGCGACGCCTTCCTGATGATGCTGCTGGGCGGCGTGTATGCAGCCGCGACGTGGTTGCTGCTGCCCTGGCTCGCGCGCCGGTTCAGCGGGGCGACGCTGGCCATCCTTTCGCCCCGCCGGTACGCGGACCTGGCCCGCCGGATCTCGGACCTTTCCGCAGCCCGCGCCAGCGCCCTCGCCGCCCACGCGGCCGAACTGCGCCGGATTGAGCGGGAACTGCACGACGGCGCACAGAACCGGCTGGTCGGCGTCGTCATGATGCTGGGACTGGCCCAGCGTGCCGCCGAAACCGACCCCGCCGCCGCCGTCCCGTTCATCGGCCGGGCGCAGGACGCCGCGACCGAGGCGCTCGCGGGACTGCGCGCCGCCGTGCATGACATTTATCCGCCGGTCCTGGACGAACTTGGCCTGGGCGGGGCAGCCTCGGCGTTGACCAGCCGCTCGCCCATCCCCACCTCCCTGAACGTGGACGGACTGCTCCGTGCCCCCGCAGCGGTGGAATCAGCGGCGTATTTTGTCCTGGCCGAAGCCCTCACCAACGCCGCGAAGCACTCCGGTGCGTCGCGGATTGACGTGGTCCTGCGGACCGAATCAACCTCCCGGGAGGATGTCCTGGTGATCCTGGTGAACGACGACGGCCGCGGCGGTGCGACGGCGGCCCCGGCCGGCGGCGCGCAGGCTCCGGCCGATGCCAACGGGTCCGGAACCGGGCTGGCCGGGATCGCCCGGCGTGCGGCCGCGTTTGGCGGCAGGCTGCTGCTGAGCAGTCCCGACGGTGGACCGACGAACATAAGGGTGGAACTGCCATGCGCCTTCTAATTGCCGAGGACGACGCCCTGCTGCGGGCCGGCCTGGAACTGCTGCTCCGCGGGGAGGGGTTCGAGGTGGCGGGGTCGTGGGACAACGCCGATGATCTGCTGGCCGCCTTCGAGCCCGGCAGCGCCGATGCCGCCGTGCTGGATGTCCGGATGCCGCCGACCTTCACCAATGAGGGGCTGCGGGCCGCCCTGGAACTCCGGTCGCGGGTGCCCGGTTTTCCGGTCCTCGTCCTCTCCGCGTACGTGGAGGACCGCTACGCCAGCCGGCTGCTGGCCTCAGGTGCCCAGGGTGTGGGCTACCTGCTGAAGGAACGCGTCGGCAACGTGGGCGAGTTCGTGGACGGCCTGCGGCGGGTGGCCGGCGGCGGAACGGTGATGGACCCGGAAGTCATCGCCCAGCTGTTCAGCCGCCGCAGCAACCAGGACCCCATCCGGTCCCTGACCCCGCGGGAATTCGAAGTGCTGGGGCTCGTGGCCGAAGGGCTGGGCAACACCGCCATTGCCTCCGCCATCTCCGTGTCCGAGACCGCGGTCAGCAAGCACATTGGGAACATTTTCGCGAAGCTCGGGCTCGCCCAGTCGGACAGCGGCCACCGCCGCGTGCTCGCGACCCTCGCCTACCTGCGCTCCTGACCCGTTCCCCTGCGGCCTTTTCACAGCGGGTCTTGTTCCCGGACGGTACCGGTGACAAGGTGTGATGCACTACAGCCGGGCGCAGGAGGAACGCACGTGGAACACAGCGGCGGAAAGGTAGCGCTGATCACCGGTGCTTCGCGGGGGATCGGGCGGCGCGTGGCCGAGCGGCTCGCGGCGCAGGGGACCGCCGTCGTCGTTAGTTACCGCCGGAACGCGGAACTGGCCAAGGACGTGGTGGCCCAGCTGCAGGATCTGGGCGGCGGCGGAATCGCGGTGCAGGCCGACGTCGAAAACCCCGAAGACATCATCCGGCTCTTTGACGCCGCCGCGGAGGAGTACGGCCGGCTGGACTTTTTCATCAACAACGCCGCTGCCGCCGCGTTCAAGAACGTGGTGGACCTGAAAACCCACCACCTGGACCGGGCCTACGCGGTGAACGTACGCCCGTTCGTGCTCGGCGCGCAGGAAGCGGTGAAGCTGATGGACGACGGCGGCCGGATCGTCGCGCTCACCAGTTACGGGAGTACCCGGGCCTTCCCCACCTACGCCGCCCTCGGCTCCTACAAGGCCGCAGTGGAATCCTTTGTCCGTTTCATGGCAGTGGAATTCGGCCCCTACGGCATCAACGTCAACTCCGTGAACGGCGGCCTGATCGAGTCCGATTCCCTGGACTACTTCTACACGATGGACGGCATGGCACCGATGGGCAGCGTCATCTCCCGCCTGCCCAAAGGCCGCCCCGGCACGGTCGACGAAATGGCCGCCAGCGTGGAGTTTCTGCTGTCTCCCGGCGCCGAATACATCACGGGCCAGGTCCTGGCGGTCGACGGCGGCCTGTCGGTCATTGCCCCGCCGTTCCACGCCGACGCGTCCGGCCCGCCGGTCGCCCTCCCGGACCGGCCCACCCGGGGCCGCAGCCGGTAGCCCTCCCCGCCGTATGGAGTGAAAGGAAGCATCAGTGAGCTACGATCCCGCCCGCTACCGGAACTACTTTGAACACTCCCTGACCTACGCCGCGGGCTTTCGCCGCAATGTGTCCCGGTATGCGGACCGCGTGGCCCTGGTCGATCCGCCGTCGGGCCGGGAATGGACCTACGCCCAGCTCGGCGACGCAGTCGACTCGGTGGCCCGCGCGCTGGCCGAACGCGGCGTGGGGCGCGGGGACCGGGTGCTTTACCAGCTCTACAACGGGGTCGAGTTCGCCCTGCTGTACCTGGCCACGCAGCGTCTCGGTGCGGTCAGCGTCCCGGTGAACTACCGGCTGGCACCGGCCGAGACCGCGCACATCCTGAAGGACAGCGACCCGGCAGTATTCATTGTCGACGCCGAGCACACCGACGCGGCGGCGCAGGCGCTGGAACTCTCCGGGGTTTCCCCGGTGGTCCTGGTGGCCGGCGGCAGCGAGGCCGGGCACTGGGGGATGGGCTCGGGGCAGCTGGGACAGGATTTCGACGCCGCCGTCGACGCCGCGTCCGGAGACCTGCCGGACCTGCCCGCGGATTTCTCCACCTTCGAGGAGAGCACCCGCTTCTACACCTCCGGGACCACCGGCATGCCCAAGGGGGTGCCGCTGCCGTCCATCGCCGAGCTGATGAGCGCCCACGACGTGATTATGCACTTCCCGCTCAGCCCGTCGGACCGCACCCTGAACATGACCCCGTGGTTCCACCGCGGCGGGCTGCACTCCGGCGGGCCCAATCCCCTCTTCTACATCGGCGGGTCCGTGGTGCCGATGCGCAGCTTCAACCCGGCCACGGTGCTGGACTGGGTGGGGGAGCAGGGGTTGACCTACCTGATCGGGGCGCCCACCACCCTGGAGATGATCGCCGTCGAACAGGAAAAGGACCCGCGGAACCTGGACTCGCTGCGCGGCATCGTCACCATGGGTGCGCCGCTGGACCGGGCTGCGGCCATCCGGTACCAGGAGCTGCTCACGCCGCGGATCTTCAACGGTTACGGCACCACCGAAGGTTTCTGGAACACTTTCCTGCGGCCGGAGGACCTCCCGGCCCACGCCGGCAGCGCGGGACGGGCATGCACGGACGACGACGTCGCCGTCATCCGGGTCTTCGAATCCCGCCGGGGGCAGCCGCACGAACTGGCCGCCCGCGACGGCAGTGAAATCGGCGAGGTGATCATGCGCTCGCCGAAATCCGGGTTCAGCTACGCCAACCTTCCCCATGTGGAGGAGGAGAAATTCCACGACGGCTGGATCTACCCCGGCGACATGGCCACCTGGGACGCCGAAGGGTTCCTCACCATCATGGGGCGGACGGATGACATGATCATTTCCGGCGGGGAGAACATCCATCCGGTCCAGGTGGAAGCGGCCCTGGCGGACCATCCGGGTGTCCTGGACTCGGCGGTGGTCGGTGTCCCGGATGAGCGGTGGGGCCAGCGCGTGGTGGCCTACGTGGTGCGGCGGGATCCGGAGCTCGACGCCGACGGACTGGACGAGTTCTGCCGGGCCCACCCCGGGCTTGCCGACTTCAAGCGTCCCCGGGGCTACCGCTTTGTCGACGACGTCCCGCTGACCGCGACCGGAAAGAAAATGCACTACAAGGTAGCCGACGCCGCGGCGCAGGACTGGCTGGACGGCCGGATGGATGTTCCGGCGCCTGCGCGGAAGGCGGAATAGATGGACGAGCGCGTGGTCATCACCGGCATGGGGGCGGTGACCCCGCTCGGCAACACCTGGGGCGAAACCTGGGCGGGGCTGAAGGACGGGCGCAGCGGGATCGACAAGATCACCGCGTTCGACGCCTCGGAGTTCCCCACCCGGATTGCCGGGGAGGTGAAGAACTTCGATCCTGCGGCGTACCTGCCGGTCAAGCGGCTGCGGCGGTCCTCCCGCGCTTCGCACCTGGCGGTGGCAGCCTCACGCGAGGCGGTGGCCGACGCCGGACTGGGCACCACGCTGGAAGACACGGACGCGGCGGTGATCATCAACAGCGCGGTCTCCGGGTATCCGGAAATCTCCGCCGCCACGGAAATCTTCGGCCGCGACGGGCTGCGTCCGATCAGCCCCAGCTTCGTCGCCTCGTCCCTGACGAACATGCCGGCCTGCGAAGTGGCCATCGACCTGGCGGTCCACGGACCGGTGAATGCCAGCGCCCTGGCCTGTGCCAGCGGAACCGCCGCCCTGCTCGAGGCCCGCCGCACCCTGCTGGCCGGCGACGCGGACGTGGTGGTGGCCGGCGGCACGGACGCGGCGATCACCCCGGTGATGTTCGCCGGGCTCAGCGCCATGCGTGGCCTGTCCCGGAACAACGAGTCACCGCAGGAGGCCAGCCGGCCGTTCGACGCGGACCGGGACGGGTTTGTCTTCGGCGAGGGTTCGGTGGTGTGCGTGCTGGAACTGCTCAGCCATGCCCGTGCCCGCGGCGCCGAGGTGTATGCCGAGCTGCTGGGCGGTGCGCTGACCTCCGACGCCTTCCACATTGTTGCCCCGCACCCGAGCGGGCAGTACGCCGCCGAAGCGATCTGCCGCACCCTCGACCGGTCCCGGCTGAACCCGGAGGACGTGGACCTGGTCTGCGCGCACGGCACCTCCACCCAGGCCAATGACCGGACCGAAACCCTTGCCCTGCACACCGCCTTCGGCGGGCACGCGCCGTCGCTCGCTGTCACGGCCCCCAAGTCCATGACCGGGCACCTGATCGGGGCGGCAGGCACGCTCGGATCCCTGCTGTGCGTGATGGCCATTGTCGAGGGCGTCATCCCGCCCACCCTGAACTACACCACTCCGGACCCGGAGTGCGATCTGGACTATGTCCCCGGGACGGCGCGGGAAGCACCGGTCCGGTACGCCGTTACCAATGCGTTCGGGTTCGGCGGGCAGAACGCTGTGGCTGCCTTTGGGCCGGTGTAGGCGGCGGTTGTGCCGGTGAGAGCGGTGCCGGTGTCACCGCCGGGCGCCGGTGGGCGCCTGCGGGCCCGGAACGGCGGCAACGAAATTTCCGCGCTCGCAGAGCTCGCGGGAAATATTAAAGCCGCCTTCCTCCGGGCCCTCCGGTGCCCTCTTGCCCAGCTCCTCTTGCGCGTCTCCTGACGGAGCCTTCCTCCGGGCCCTCCGGCGCCCTCTTGTCCGGCCTCAAGCCGGAGCCGCCTTGCGTCTTCTGTACAGCTCATGCTGCCTGGAAGGTCGGTAGGGGACATGAGCTGTACACAAGGCAGTGCCGGCCTACCGGCGACGTCGTGCCGGGGACAGCAGGTGGTTACCGCACGAGAGTTATACCCCGGCGGTCTCGAGCTGCGGGAGCTTCTCTTCCGGTTCCGGCTTGAGGGGGGCTCCGCCGCCCACTGCCTTGGAGGCCAGCCAGACGGAGATGCCGCCGAGGGCGAAGCCGGCGATGCCGTCCACCACGTAGTGCCAGCCGAAGTACACGGTGGCGAGGGCGGTCAGGACCACGTAGGCCCACAGGACCCAGCGCACCACCTTCGGGAGGCGGGTCAGGTGCGCCACCAGGGCGGCCGTGAAGACAATGGAGACGTGCAGGGACGCAAAGGCGGCTATCCCGTGCACATCGTTCGTTGCGAACGGGTCGGCAAGGACCTCAATGCGGTTCTCGTAAAGGCTTTCCTGCAGGCCGCTGACGGCGGTTTCGGGCAGGTCCGTGAAACGCTGCGGTTCGGCGTAGATCGGGCCCAGGGAGGGCAGCGCGTAGTAGCTGACCGTGCCCAGGATCCAGTTGAAGGACAGCGCGGTGGCGTACCAGGCGCCGCGGCGGAGGTTGTCCGACCACACCAGGCCCGCGGCCAGGGTCGCCGGCACAAAGACCATGTACGCCATGTAGACGGCAGAGAGCACGTCAGCGGTGATGCCCGTGCCGAGGACGTCCTGCAGCAGGTCCCCGGGATGGGCGCCGAAGGCAAACCACTCGTCGGATTCGATGAGCATGCCGTCGGTGAGGCGTTCCTGCAGGAAGGGCAGGAAGCTCTTGAAGTTCCGGTAGGACAGGTACGCGAGGTAGAACGTGATCAATCCGGCTACCGCGACGCCCAGCCGGGAACCGGACCATCGGGTGCGCAGCACGTCCCAGACTGCCCTGCCCAGGCCGCCCAGTTCCGACCGCCGGGAGAAGGCGCGGGGGACGACGTCGACCGCGATCATCAGCAGACCAATCAGCGGCAGGCGGATAAAGCTGGGACCGAGGAAACCGTCCGGGTCACGGATCGGAAGATCGGCCCACACCGCTGTGGCCAGCATAAGCACGGTGAAGACAACGGAGACGCAGAGCGGGACGCCGAAGAGGCGGCGCCAGGCAGGGCGGACGGAGCCGGCTTCGATAGTCATGAGACATTTTTATCCCAAGATCGGTATAAACCTGTTATCGAAGCCCCCCAGTCATCAGTGTGCTTTCAATCACACTTTCGGCGACTGCCTAGTTGGGCAGGGCGGCGTCCAGCTGTTCCTGAATGGCACCGTAGTCAACGGCGTCGAGCTCCAGGATCCGGTTGTCGAGGATCAGCGAGGGAGTACCGGGCAGCTGGAGGTCCTGGGAGTCCTGCAGATCCTTGTTCACCCGGTTCTTAATCTCTTCCGAGGAGTAGTCGGTGCGGAACTTTTCCGTGTCCAGTCCGAGGTCCTCGGCGTAGGAGACGAAGAGGTCCTCGGCCTCCTCCGCGCTCAGGGTCTTCCAGTCCTGCTGGTGCTCGAAGATCGATGCAGACATTTCCTCAAACGCGCCCTGCTCCGCTGCGGCTTCCGCAGCTTGTGCGGCCGGTGCGGCGTTCGCGTGCTTCGGCAGCGGGTAGTTCCGCACCAGGATGCGGACCCGGTCTCCGTAGTTGTCCTTGACCTCTTGGATCACGCTGTCCATCTGCGCGCAGTAGGGGCACTGGTAGTCGGTGAAGAGGACCAGAGTGGCCTCGGGATTGGCCGGGTCGGTGATGGCCCGGGCGTCCGCGGGAGCGATCTGGTCCATGCGGTCAGCCGGTACGGTGACCTCTGCCGAGGGGCTGGCCGATGCTTCCGCCGTGGCGGTGTCTCCCGACTGTCCGGAATTCGACGTCGTACAGGAAACCAGGCCGACGACGGCGAGCAGCCCGGCAATCAGCAGGGCGAGGATGCTCTTGCGCATAGTTCCTTTCGGTGAAGTGTCGGGGGGTTGTTCTTTTCGATGTTCCCACCGGATCGGACGGCCGGGTAGCCCGCAATCGGGCATGGGTTTATATGCTTTTGATATGGCTGAAGCATGGCCGAACCTTCAGGTGCTGGATCTGTTCGTTGCCGTGGTGGATGAGGGCAGCGTCGGTGCCGGTGCCCGGAAAGTGGGCATGGCCCAACCCAACGCGAGCCGGGCCATTGCCGAGTTGGAAGCGGAGGTGAAGACTCCCCTGCTTGAACGCAGTCCGCGCGGTTCGGCACCTACGGCGACGGGACTCCTGCTGGCCGATTCCGCCCGGGAACTGCTGGAGGCGGCGCGGCACTTCACTGAAGTGGTACACACCCGGGGCGGCAGCGAGCCGTTGGAACTCAGACTGGGGGCCAGCAACACCATTGCGGAAACGCTGCTGCCTATCTGGCTCGCCGAATTGAAACGGCGGTTGCCGGAGGAACGCGTTGATGTTCAGGTGCAGAACTCGGCGCAGGTGATCCAGGAGGTGCAGCAGGGCACCCTCCCCTTGGGATTTGTGGAGACACCCGACCTTCCAGCTCAGCTCAACGCCCAGGTTGTCCGGGAGGACGAACTGGTGGTGGTGGTTCCCCCGACCCACGAATGGGCCAACCGCTCGGGCCGGATCGGTCTGCAGGAGCTGGCGGAGACACCCCTGGTGGTTCGGGAGCCGGGGTCGGGGACACGGAAAGCGCTGCAGGAAGCACTGTCCGGGTGCGACGTCGTCGAGCCCGCCCAGGTGCTGGGCAGCAATGCTGCGGTCCGGGTGGCCGTGGAAGCCGGAGCCGGTCCGGCCGTGTTGAGTGAATTGGCCGTGCGTAACCAACTCGCCAGTGGGGAACTGCTGCGGGTTCCTGTCGAGGGTGAGGGAATCACCCGTCCCCTGACGGCCATCTGGTCCGGTCCCCGCCGGTTGACTGGAGTCGCTGCCGAGCTGGTGGCGGTGGCGGCCGGGGAACTGTAGCTGTTCCTGGGCGACGCGCTGGCTGGACGCGCGGTGCGTATAGGCGGTGTGCCGCAGGCCAGCCTGTTCACCCCGGAGTGAGCCGCAGGGCCGGTTGGACGGTCTTGCGCATCACGGTTTTGCTCTTGCCGATGTGGCGTTCGAACGTGAATCCTGCCTTCTCGAACATGGCCCGCGTGCCGTTGTGGAGGAACGAGGATGACGTTCTCTTTCCAGGGGTGAGTTCGTTGGGGAACGAGACCACCTCGCCACCTCCGGCCTGCGCAATCAGGTCGAGCGCACCGTCCAGTGCCTCTCGTGCGATGCCGGAACGCCGGTGGTCGCGGTCGACGAAGAAGCACGTGATGCGCCACGGTGCCGGCCTGGTCTCGCCGGCGTCGTACTGCTTGCGGTGGTAGATCCCCGGCAGCTCGACCGGACTGCCGTACTGGCACCACGCGATTGCGTCGTCACCGTCGAAGACGAGTGCGGCGTGTGCTGCGCCTTCCGCCACGAGCCGCTGTTTAAACGTCGGCCCGTCGTAGTCGTTTTTGACGGTGGTTTCCGTGTCACCGTGGAAATACGAGCAGTAGCACCCGCCCCAGACCCCGTTGTGCTTCTGCGCGAGGGCAAGCCACGCCGGAAAGGTCTCCGGAGTGAGCGGTTTGATCACGTGCGGCAGGCCATGCCCACCTTGTTCCGGGTTCACGAAGGTTGGGATTCTGTCTTCGCCACTGGCGTCTCGGCAACACACAGGACGGCTGTGTTGCCGTCCTGGTCGGCGATCACTGTGAGTGACGGTGAACCGCTGTCGTCCACGACGGTTCCCCCTGCGGCAACCGCGGCGTTGATTCGGTGCTCGGCCACCTCGGGTGCAACGTAGACCTCAACGTGGAACCGCTGGCGCGGGGCTCCGTGCTCATCGGCGTCTCCGAACCAGAGGTTTGGTGTCCGTCCTGTGGCGTCCCGGATTTCGTCGCTGGGTGACCCGTGGCCCTGGGCGTCTGCGTTGCCTGTCAGCAGGGCTGCCCACACCGGGGCGATGGTCGCGGAGTGCGCCGTGTCCAGGCCGAGTTCCAGGACGCTGACCGAGGCAGGGTCGGCGTCGATCTGGTGGTCAGCAGCAATCTTCGTGATCACTCGTGCGAGGTCGACATCCTGCTGGGTGACCCATTCGACGACGTGTTCGGTGCCCTCGCCATCGCGGTAGATGGCGTCGGCGCTGACCAGTTTGAGGTCGACGTACCCCTTACCCATCGACTGGCCCATCGACACGCTGGGGTGGTGTCCGAGCGCATCGCCCGCTTCACCTACCGCAGTAACAAACCGTGCGCCAGTACCAAAGTCGTCGATCAGGTAGCGGGCATGCAGCCCTTGGGCTAGCTTGCGCCAGTCAGTCAGACGAGCCTCAGCGATGGCCCTACCCGTCAGCATGGCTCTGTTCGGAGATTCAATCAGTGATTCAGCTGCAGCGTTGGAACTCGTCATTGGTGAGTGCCTCCCGTAGGTGTGCGAACAGTAAATCCGACGTCGGAAGTATCTACAAGGGACATCAGCCACTGCAGTATTGGCTAATGGCCGCGACTGCCGCCTGCCGCCTGCCGACTGCCGACAGACGACAGACGACAGGCGACAGCCGGCGACCGGCGGCCAGCCCGCCGTGTCACCCTCGTGGCGCCGCCGTGCCACCGCCGTGCCACCCTCGAGGCGCCAATTGCGGTGAATGGTTGCCACGGCGAGGACCGGGGCCTGCCTAGAACGGTGGTGCCAACTCCTGCCTGGGTTCCGTCTGCTGATGTTCGATTGGTGGATCCGCGGATGGGTGCGGTGGATCCGGGGACGGGCGGGGCGGATCCACGGACGGGCGCGGTGGTTTCGGATGCCCCAGTTCCAGGAACGGCTCAGTCCGGTAGACCCGGCCGGTCGGCGAAGTCCACTCGATCACACCAGGTGTGGGTTGGCAGGCCTTCCAGTAACCGAGGGTCTTGAAGCGGTGGTGCCGGCGGCACAGGTGCGCCAGATTCCCGTGGTCTGTGGGTCCACCCTTTGCCCAGTCGGTGGTGTGGTCAATCTCGGTAACCGCGGTACTGACTCGGCAGCCGGGGAACCGACAGGTCGCGTCGCGAGCCCGTAGCCAGCGGGCCAGTCCTGCGGGGACTTTTCTTCGCCGCCCGACGCCCAGGATTTCCCCTGTCCGCGGGTCCTGCGCCAGCCCGGTCCAGCCGGCGGCGTTTCGGGCCAGCCTGCGGGCGGCGTCGGCGCTGATGGGTCCGTAGCCGTGCAGTTCCGCGGGCTGGTCATCGGCGCCGCAAAGGGTTTCGGCGTTGATCAACACCATGATTTCCGCCCGCGGCACCATGCCGGCGTCGTCGCTGTCGGGTTTGCGCGTACCGGTCTTTGCACTGACCAGTGTCGGGTCGAGACCGCCCATCAACAGCTGTGCCAGGATGTCGGCCCGCAGCTGATCCGTGGTCCGGGAATCCCCGCCAGCCTGCTCACCCCGTGCTGCGGTGCTCAGCGTGGTGTAGATCTGTTGGGCCTCTTCGGCGCGCAGATACGCAGACAGGCAGGACATGCCGTCCTCTTCCCGGTCCAGAGTCACTTTGCGCTTGTCGAACGCGGTCACATGCCGTTTGGCCACCGTGTCCGGATACCGCCTCTCCCGCAGCCGGCGGGCCTTGCAGGCGAACTGGGCCCGGGTTTTGCCCTCTGCAGCCTTCAGCAGGTCCGCCTCAAACTCCGGGAGCACCGCAGCGGGAACGTTCTCACACTGCTCCAGCACCACCTGCGCATGCTGGTACGACAAGCACCCGTCTTCCAACCCGGTCAGCGTAGAGGCATGGGTGCTGCACAGGCTGCCCGCTTCGAACATCATCCGCTGGGCGGTAACCTGCGGAACGCTCAGGACCGCGGCGCATTCAGACGACGCGAGGCTGAACGCCATGCCGGGTTCGAGCTGTCCCGACGCGGCATGGAAGTCATCCCGGAAAATCTCCTTCATCCGGTGCATCAGACGGGCCTGCTGGGCCTGCGCCCAGGAGATCAAATGAGCCATCCGGGACAGGGCATCGCCAACGGATTGCTCGTCGAAGGCTTCGAGGTTCTGCAGGGCCAGTGTGCCGGTGAAACCGTCCGGGTAATCGGAGACAGGTTCTGCAGGTGTGGTCTCGGCATCGTTCTCGGGAGCGGCAAGTTCCGCCCGGTAAACCGACACGGTGCAGGGTGGGAGTGGCCGCTCGGCACCACCAGCCTGCCCTTCCGGCTGCTGGTGTTCACTGCCTGGCTCTTCGGTTATCCGTTCGGTGTTCCCGAGCTGATCCATACCTCAGGATTTCATCCGGCACTGACATTTCGGGGCCAAAAACAGGCCGAAAACGGGTCTCCTGGAAATCAGAAACACCTGTCTTTTGAGCGCAATTACTTGGTGCACAAACGACAAATCCGAGGCTCCAAAGGCAGCCCTCCGGCCTGCTGGGGGCGATTGGAAATCTAAGGGGCGGTCCTGTAGCGAGCGCGACGGCGGCCTGGTCGACGTCGGCCGTGCAGGCCTACCCTCCCCCGCGACGCTACCGCCGGCTACCCCGCGGCGGAAAGCCGTGCAATGCGCTCGCGGGCGGAACGTTCGCTGGGTCCCTGCGGACCGAGTCCAAACCGGATAACACCCAATACAAGTTTCACGGGAAACGTCATCGGCACCGGTACCGGACCCAGATGCGGTGTCCGCAGCCCGAGCAGTTCCCGGTGCCGCGGTTCCAGGCTGGACACCGCCCCGGCAAACAGCACCCGGTAGCCGAGCCGTTGGCTGGCCGGCAGCGGCGGACGCTTCAGGAAGGCCAGGGCCTCCCGCACGTACTCGCTGCTGCGCAACTGGGAATCGTAGGCGGCCATCTGCTTCCGCAGCTCTGACTCAGAGCGCGGCGGATCCGGAATGCCCATCAGCTCCCCGGCCACTGCCCACTCGGCAACATAGGCATCCGGGCCGCCGGGGATTGGCCCGCCGAACCGCTGATGCGAGCTGAGGAACGCGTCGGTGAAGGCCAGATGGACCCAGCGGGCAATCTCGGGATCATTGGCTGAATAGGGCTGCACCTCGCCGTCCGCGTCCTGATAGGAGCCATGGACCTTTTGATGCAGCCGCAGCACCCAGTCCGAACCGGCGCGCGCCGTCGTCGTATCCCCGTAGGTGACGGTGAAGATCCACCGGATGGTCCCCGCAAGCCGGCCCAGCGGATCCTCCTTATAGTCGGAGAAGTCGTGCACCCCGGCCATCGCGCCGGGATGCAGGGCCTGGAGCAGCAGCGCGCGGATGCCGGCAAGGATCGGCGTCATGGACCCGTGCACCGCCCAGACGGCGGAATCCGGACCGAAGTGACCGACGTCGGACCCGCGAGCCAGCTCCAGCTCCCACTGCGGAACCTCGGCGGCGTTGTTGCTGAAGGTACCGATCAGCTGGCGCCGCCAGGATTCAATGAACTGCGGAGAACGAACGCTCATCTTCCCCAGTGTCGGCCTGTTCGGGCTTCCCCGCCAGCGCAGCAGAACACGGCCGGCAGGTTACTCCCCGGGCCGACGCCCGGAATCCGGACGACGGCGGATGTGCCGCGACCTGGTCACGGCACCAACGGCCGCCGCCCCGAACAAAAGCAGTGCCACCAGCCACAGGATGCCGGCGATGGTTTCGAACGGTCCGAACGTTCCCAGCAAAATACACACGACGCCTGCGGCCAGGGCCACGATCACTTGTTGTCTCATACCGGAACCTTTCCTAGCGCAGCAGGATATCCACGGACCGGGAGTTGCCCATGGCCCGTTCCATCACGCCGGAACGGTTGGTGACGTCGTCGCGCAGGATTTCCGTGACCGAGCCCAGGAAGCGGGAGAGGTCCACCTTGTCCTCCGGTGCCGCGAGCAGCAGCTGGAAGCCGAACTCGTGCAGCGCGTTGATGGACGCCTCGGCGAAGGACAGCGACGACTTCACGAACGCCTCATCCATCATCACCGTGCCGTATGTGCTGAAGCCCTGCGACACAATGCCCAGCTGGTAGGCCAGCGCCGAGGCCATGATGAACGCGGTGAACCGCTGGCCCTCGCCGCCGGACATCAGCGACGCCTGCAGGTTGGTGAAGGTGTGCCCGCTGGCAAGGCGGTGGGTGCAGGTGATGGTCACGTGCGAGCGGACATCGAGCACCTCGGCCCGCCAGCGCTTCTCGTCCGGGTCCTTCAGCCGGTCCACCAGGGATTCCAGCGCGGCGTACCGGGCGTCCATGTCCGCCTTATCCTGCCGCGAGCCCATCATCGGCAGCGCGTTCTTCAGTTCCGTGCGGAACTTGTGTGCGGCGTCGGGCACGGTGGTGGCGACGTCGATCTCCAGGTGGCTGCCGGCGGAGTATTCCACGCGGCGGAGCACCGAGTTCAGCGGCAGCAGACGTGAGGAGATGCTGCGGCGTTCCTCATCGAGCAGCTGCAGCAGGTCGCTGAAGCGTTCGTAGGTGCGGTTGTTGAAGTATTCGCGGAATTCGGCTTCGCGCTGGGGCAGGCCCTCGGAAATGATGTCCTCGAACCGGTCCTCGTACGCACCGGCGGATTCCACCGAAGTGCCGAAATCCGACCCCCACTTGTCGCTAAACGTCTCGAACGTGCGTTCCAGCTTCGCGCGGGTCTCCAACAGGGTCTTTTCCAGCCGGCCCTGTTCGGTGATCAGGGACCGTTCCACCTCGCCGGCGGCCTCCTTCAGGCGCGCCGGATCGGTCAGCTCCCCGAACGGTTCGAACAGCTCGGCCAGCGCGGAACGCAGGCCCTCGGACAGGGCCTCGGGTGCCTTGGCGGAGAGCGCGGTGCGGCGTTCGACGGCGGCGGCCAGGTCGGCGTCGAGCCGTGCGGCATCACCCTTGAGCACACCGACCTTCTCGGTGGCTGCGGTGAGGTCCAGTTCGGCGGTATCGAGTTCGAAGCGGATCTGCTCGAGGTCGGCGTTAGCGTCTCGGGCCGACTCCAGCCGGTCATTGGCGACGGCGACGGCGGCACGTGCGTCGTCCGCGGAGAGTTCCTCCCAGGTCCGCCGGTCGGCGGCGATGGTGCGGACCGCGGAGAGGCGGCGGACGAGTTCGTCCTGCTCCTGGGCGTGCTGCCGGGAGAGGGTGTCCGCTTCCTCGAACACGTTGCGCAGGGCCAGCAGCTCGTTGCCGAGGGCCGCCACGGTGTCCTTGTTATCGAAGCCCAGGACGTTGTCCGAGGCCTTGGTGTGCCGGTCGTCCTTTTCGGTGGTGCTGCGGTTGCGCTTGACCGCACCGCCGAGGCTCACGCCCTTGGCGACGTCGGCCAGCCCGGCCGGGTCCTCCACACACACGAAGTCGTAGTGCGCGGTGATCTTCCGGGCCACCCAGCGGCCCATGTCCGAGTCCTGGGTGATGAGCTTGGTGATCAGGTCATCGGGACCGGGTTCGGTGGGTCCGTCCACCGGCACGGAGACGTCGATGCAGCGGACGTAGCCGTGCATGTCGTTTTCGCTGAGGTAGCGGGTCACGGCGGTCATGTGTTCGCCGGGCACCAGCAGGGCGGTGGCGAGGGAACGCAGGGTACGCTCGGCGGCCGGACGCCACTGCGCGTGCTCGTTGGGCAGGTCGATCAGTTCGCCGGCAAAGGGCATGTCCGCTTCGTCGATGCCGGTGGCGGCGCAGATCCGGGTCCGCTGGTCCAGGGAGTCCTGGCGGATATTGGACTTGCGGCGCCGGAAGGAGCCGATCTCGTTTTCCAGCTTGGCGATCTGGCCCTTGAGGGACCAGGCCTCGCCGTGGGCGTTGCTGCTGCGCTCGCGGGCGGCATCGAGTTCGGTGCCGAGGGATTTCACCAGGTCCGTGGCACGGCTGCGGGCGGTGACCAGCCCGGCGGGGGAGAAGTCGACGTCGATCCCCGCGGCGGCGAGCTCGTCCTTGGCGGCGTTCTCCACGGTTTCCCGGGAGCGCAGCTGCGCGGCGGCGGCAGCGAGTTCGCGTTCCAGGGTGGCGATGGCCCCGCCGCCCTCTTCGGTGTACCGGGTGCTGAGCGCATCGCGCTGGTCCTTCAGCGTGGCCCGGCGGGTTTCGGCGGCGGACAGCGCGGAACGGGCTTCCGCTGCGGCGGATTCCAGTTTCTCGGCGGTGCGCTGCGCACCTTCCAGGGCCAGGCGCTGCCGGTAGGCGGGCAGCCCTTCCTTCGCCAGGGCACGGTTGTGCGCCAGGGCGTCGGCCGCTGCACGGTACCGGGTGTGCAGTTCGGGGACGTTCTGCAGGTGGTCACGCTGCTGCCGGGCACGTTCGAGCTGGCGGCGGATGCTGCGCAGGTGGCTGAAGTCCTCCACCGCCTCTTCGGCGGCGGCGAGGGTGCGCGGGGTGTCCAGCACGTTGTTGCGGAAGAAGTCATTGACGGTGCCGCCCAGGCCCTTGCCGGTCTGCAGGATGCGCAGCAGGTTGAACGCCTTCTCATCCTCCACACCCAGGGCATGCCGGTAGCGTTCGGCGAACATCTTGTGCGAATCGAACACGGACGCGCCGGGCAGCAGGGATTCGAGGCTGCCCTTGGTGAAGCGGCCGCGCATGCCGGCCTGCAGGGCGTCAATGTCCAGCGGCCGGTTGTGCACCAGGTAGTAGCGGCCCAGGTTGTGCTCGGTGCCGCTCGCGGGCAGATCCATCACCACGGAGAGGCTGGTGATCTGCCCCAGCCCGTTGTCGAACGTCAGGCAGACGGCCGACCAGGAGGCGCCGGGGCGCTGGTAGGCGGTGCCCGCGCCGTCGTCGGTCCCCTGCGTTCCGAGGCGTCCGCGCATGTAGGAGAACGCGTTGCGTTTTTCCTCGGCATTGGTGCCGGCGTTGTTCTGCGCGGCCTCGTTCATCCGCGGGCGGGCGTCCATGACCTGGAGCATGGCGTCGAAGACGGTGGATTTGCCGACGCCGGAGTCGCCGGTGAGCAGCGTGCCGGCGCGGTCCACGGAGATGGTGTGCGCGCCGTCGAAGGTTCCCCAGTTCACGATCTGCACGGAGGCGAGCCGGTTCTGGCCGGGGTTGATCAGGTCTCCCATGGGGAGGGTGGTTTCGATGCTCATGCCGGCTCCTCGCCGTCGTTCGTGGCGGGTTCAGTGTCGGCGGGCTCGACGTCGAAGGTCGCCGCGTCGTCGTCGTTATCCCCGCCGCCGAGGGTCTGCATAAAGGTGATGATGTCGCCGACCTGGCTGTAGGGCAGGGCCAGCGGCAGGGCGTTGGAGATGACCCAGACGTTGTCCAGTTCGGTGGGGAGCAGCAGCCGGCGTTCCTGCACGAGCTTGCGGATGGCGGCGTCGGCGGTGTCCTCGATGGACTTGGCGTCGCGCTGGCCCGGATCCACGTAGCCCTCGAGCACCTCGACGATGTCCTGCCGGGCGATGGTGGCGTCATTCCCGGTGCCGGTGTGGCGGTCCAGGATGAGCCGCATGCGCAGCAGCAGCAGGGTTTCCTCGCGGGTCATTTCGCGCTGGCGCTGCAGGGCGGAGGTGTGCGGTTCGGCCATTTCCACCGGGCGCAGCAGGGCGACCTTGCGGTCCTCGTCAATGACCAGGGACAGGAACAGCTCGCTGAGCCGCACGCGAAGCTGTTCCTGGTTGTCCACCACGGTCTCGTACACGTGGTCCGAGGAGTTGGCGTCCAGGTACGGGCCGCGCACCAGCCGGATGAGGGCCTGGCGCAGCTTCAGCGGCAGGGTGCCGGTGTCGCCGGGGAACAGTTCCGGTCCGTCGACGAGGAGGTCGCGCGGGGCATCCTGCTCTTCTTCCAGCTCCGGATCGAAGTCCTCCGGGGCTGCTGTTGCGGTGGTCTCGCTCATTTTTCGGTGGCTTTCGCGACGGCGACGGCGGGCAGCAGCGCGGTGCGCTCGCTGCCGTCGATCTGGGTAAAGGTGACGGATTCAAGGTGTTTCCTGGCGGCAGAGTCGGCGGCGGACCCGCCGGCGAGCAGGGCGCGGATGCTGTTCAGGTGCCGGTGTTCGGGCGGCAGCTGCTCGAACACCTGGGCCACGGTGGCATTGGAGCGTGTCGCCGTCGCCCGGGAGACGGCGTCGGCCAGTACCCGCCGGTCGGCGCGCGGGGTGCGGACCGAGCGGTGGATGTCCGCCTCGGTGAACTGCGGCGGTGCGGGCAGGGTGCGCGGGGCGGCGTGGTCTTCGGGGTTGTAGACCCGGACCATGCTGAGGGATTCGAAGCCCGAGCCGTGCAGCTGCGGTGCGGGTACGACGGCGGCCCGGCGGCGTCCGCGCGGAGCCTTGTGGATGGCAGTTTCGGCGGCGCGGATGAGCTGGCGCAGCTGGACGGATTCGCGGTACTCGTCGCTCTGCACGTAGGTGTGCATGGATTCGGAGAGCCGGCCGTAGATGCGGTGGATTTCCGTGGCCTGGTCGCGCATGTCGCTGATCAGCCGGTAGAGGCTCTGCCGGTCTTCTGGGCTCATGTCGTCGGCGAAATCGCGTTCCAGCACCTCGGCGATGGCGGCGCGGAAGCGTGCCTGCTGGTCGGCATCGTTCAGGAAGGCGGTGAAGCCCTCATAGGTGCGGCCTTCGGCGGTGCTGCGCAGCTTTTTGTCCGCTTCGAGGATTTCGCCCATGGTCAGGCCCTTGGCGGCGTTGGATTCCACCATTTCCTGGCGCAGGTCATGGAGCATCTTTTCCAGGCCGTCGCGCATGCGTTTGAAGTCTGCGGGCAGGGCGGCGGCCAGGTCGAGGATGTCGCGGGCGGCTTCGACTGCGGTGTCGTCCGGCAGCGGCGGGGGAGCCTCACCGGATTCCAGGGCGCGGATCATTTCCTCGCGGCGGGCAACCTCTTCTTTAAGGACGGCGATGCGCGCGGCCGGGTCCGGGTTGGATTCCTGCGCGAGGTTTTCCACCCGGTCCAGCAGGGTGGCCAGGCGGGAGGAGTTCAGGGACGTTTTGTCGCTGGTGTACGCGTCCAGATAGGAGAGGAAGCGGGCGGAGGATTCGGTGAGTTCGTAGACGAACTTCCCGTCCGCGCGGGGCCGGGCGAGGAAGCGGCGGGCCACCCAGTCATCGGCGTAGTTCCGTCCGGTCCAGTCTTCGCGCAGCTGCACGCCGTCCATGCGGAGGCGGGCCAGGAAGCTGTCCGTCATGGCGTGGAAGTCGTCCAGCGGAAGGCGCGGCCGGGTGCGGGTGAAGGCCTCGCGGAAGAGTGCCGGGACCCAGGCGTTGGCGTTGGTCAGTTTCCAGCCGGGGGCCGCCTGGAGCCGCTGCAGTTCGGCCCAGCGGGCAACGGCGTTCTCGATGAAGGACATTCTGCGCTTTCCGGCCGTGCGGTGAGGAGAGACGGGCCTCCTCGATTTTAGCCGGGCGGGAGGGCTGGGCGGGTCAGGGGCGTCCAAGTAAAAAAAGGGATTCTAGCTACCGGAGTGTGAAGAGGCACCTCGGAGACTCTTGACACTCGTGGGCCGTCGCGCTCACGCGACTTTGCAGAGAAACGGGGCGACCGGCGTGGGCGAATCGAGAACTCACCCATGGATGAGCGCTGCAGTGGCTCCACTCACACGTAAACGGTACTGTGGAGCCATAGTCCGAGGTGCGCGGGGGAGAAGAACATTAATATTCGACGAAGGCTACGGTTTGAGACTCACTTTCAAGACTCGTGAGCTTCGCAGAATATGCCTAGACCCGGACTATACTGTAACAAAACTGGGTGCTGCCCTCGGTGGATCGCTTCAAGCCCGCCTAGCGGACCTCGATGCTGCAGAGAGTCTCGCTGACGTACCCATCGGAATCGATTTGGCGGCCGCGACGCTTACATTCATTCCGATCCATCTAGCGGACGAGCACTACTTGATCGCAAGGGCAAACCACGTGAAGGTCTATGAATCGAACCGATCGGAGGGTGCGTGGGAAATGGTCAGACGGCTACAACTAACTCACTTCCAGGATATTCAGAAATGACCACTCCGCAAGAGTTCATGCCACGATGGGCAAGCTCACCCGGAGCTACGATCCAAGATCTGATGAAAAGAAACGGTGTAGCTTTAGCGGACATTGCGGACGCCTGCAATATGCCAGTATCGGAATTCGAAAGCGTGCTCTGCGGAGCAACTCCCATCACGAAACAAACCGCCGAAGCTCTAGCTTTTAAAGTCGGAGGGAGCTCCGCTTTTTGGCTTCGTCGGGAAGCGCGCTATAGAGAATCTGAAGAGATCGTCGAAGCGGATAAGTGGGTAAATTCGCTGCCACTAAAGTCGATGAAACAGTTTGCATGGCTAGATGTACCGAATGACTGGCGGACTCGCATAGACGCTTGTCTCGAGTTTTTCGGATCAGACAGCCTGGAAGCTTGGAACAGATCGTACGGAAAACAGCTACAAGGCGTGCGTTTCAGGACGTCCGCCACCTATCCGAATCAGGTCTCCTCGGTAGCGACTTGGTTGAGAGCCGGGGAAATAGCTAGCCGCGATCTTCCCGTTGGTCGGTTCAAGCCTAGGCTCTTGGAAGACTCAGTCCACGAATTCCGCAAACTTACTCGCGTTCCGGATCCCGCAAATTTCTTGCCTGAGATGCAAAAGATCGCTGCAGCTAGCGGTGTTTCCTGCATCATCGTTCCGGCGCCAGATGGATGTGCCGCGAGTGGCGCGAGCCGAATCTTGCAAAACGGTTCTGCACTAATCCAACTTACCGGACGCTATTTGTCGGATGACCAGTTTTGGTTCTCGGTCTTTCATGAGATCGGACATCTTGTACTTCATGGCGGGGCTGCACTTCACATCGACGGCGACGCAAGTGCGTTCGAGGCGAGCCAGGAAGAATCCGAAGCAAATACGTTTGCTGCTGATGTGTTGTGGCCATTCGAAAATCGACCCCACTTTCGAGTAAAGCTTTCCCGCCGCGACGTATTTCGGCTGGCAAGAGAGGCCGGGACAAGCCCAGGTATCTTGGTTGGGCAACTCCAGTCGAGCGGCGTGTTGCGTTATGACGAGTACAATAACCTCAAGCGACGTTATAAGCGTCTGGGATCAGGACTTGCACTTAAGATCTAGGTATTTACAATACAAAAGGTCTGAATACTGCCGGGCTTTTTTGCCAATTACAGACTGCGTCTTCGATTACGTCAGCGGTGACTCCTACGACATGTGAAAAAGTTTCTAAAACTGGTCGTAACCTCTTAGCGCTGGCTTTAGATCCGGCACCATCTAAGAGCAGTCGTGCCCCCATGAGGGGGCCGGTGGCCTTATCGAGGTATGCGTGACCAGGCAGAATATCGACGAACTCGAGTCGAGATAGGGTCATTAGGTAATCAAACTTGGCTATCCTGCCGAAGTCGACAACCACTTCCATGCTGTCGTAAAGAGACTGAAACCCATCCTGCGGTGAGGCTCCACTCATGTGCGCAGCATAAAGGGCGGCGTGATCACCATATGGCATCACCCATTCGACATAACTTTCAAATACCGATGCAGTACCACGGGCGCTATCGTGCTTGAGACTCGAGTATTTTCGGTGGTTTCCAAATCCTCGCCGCTGATCTGTGCGGAGTAGCTCCTGTTGATTATCGCGGAGCCAGAGCCGAAATTCTGGGGTATTACTCGATATCTCATCCCATGACCAATAAGGAAATTTCCCTAAACGTCCGTAGACTTCGCGGCTGAAGCGCCAGCCTGCCACAGGATGCTTACCAAAGTGCACAAAGAGGAAGACAAGCCAGCACGCCTCATCCTTTGCACCGGAATTCCAATGGCTTATTGCCGCTCTTAAGGGATCGAAGTCGCTTGTGTGCGGATCGACAGCGTTACTGGCAATATTCCTCTTAAGCAGGTGCTGGAAGTATGCGTTCCTTCTTTCACTGTCAATGAGCTGATTCACGAAGGTGGCGCGCTCTAGCGGGCCAGCGAGCCCAGGCATCGGAGCAACCGTGGCCTCGAAGAGCGCTATTCTCTGCATCAGTTCGTCGAATCGCTGCTGGTACTGCGGCCTGTGGCTCTTAGGACTTGTCATTTCTCAGCTTTCTCATGCCAAGGCGGTCGAGCCTGTCTTGAACAATCGGACCAAAATAGGAATGGTGAATCTGTTCGACCGCAGGAGCTAAGTCGGGTAAACGCTTCTCGGATATGAGCTTATGGATGTAAATGAGTAGTGTCAGATCTTTCCAATAGGGTTCCTGGGGTAGGATCAAATCCTCTATCGCCAGACCGGACGATAAACGTATCGTCTTTTCCGCTTCTAGTAGTTGATTTATTGCGATCCATGGATCCTCCTTGGGCATAGCGGGCATGGCTACGCCGTCGTGCCAGCCTTCGTTAAGATATTCTCGTGCTGCGTTCATATCCTTGTCGTAAAGATGCAGACTCCCAACGGAGTGGTAATACGTACCGAGATCAACATCCAATGATTTAGCAATAATTTCTTGAAGCATTGTAAATGCGAATACGTCGTGCGGGAAGCCGAGAAAAAGGTCGTTTGACCTCATGCTGGTCATCATGTTCAGCTTTCCCTCTCGTACAACAAATTGGAGGGCTAGGGTACAGGGCGCGTGGCGCGGGCCGTCCTCATGGTCGAACAGCTGAATTACTGCATTTCTAGATGCCGGATTGTTTTTCAAGATACTTATGACGGTCTCGATTTGGTTTACGCCATCGAAATCGATCAGGCGGGGACCATACGCACCTATTGCATGACCATCAATAGACACGTCAGGCCTTGTGTAGTACTTAACGTAGTGGCTGACGAAGGCTGGATCGTCGGATCCGGACAAATACCACAGTAACTCGCCGAGCGCGCTGAATATCCGCTCACGGTTCTGACTTCTGCTTATGCGTGCAAGTGGCTGAGTAAGTTCCAGCATCACTCCGAACAATTCGGCTGTAGACCCATTGGTTGGCTCGATACGCACCCCATGTCTGAGGACATCGGTATACGCCTTATTCAATATGTCATCAAGAGTCGCTGCGGATAAAAGGTGCTTCATAACCCCCCCTCCCATGTTCTATTGAGTGTAGCTGAGGTCACACGAAGGGTGGACTCCTTGATCAGTATGGGAACGGGATGTTGCGCCGGATCGGGCTGCGGCGCGAATTGACTCTTGGAGCGCTTAGTTGCTTCGACTTCGGATACTTCATGTCGAGCCAGTCGACTGATTCGCTTATTTTCAATTTCCCCCGACTCTAAGCTGCAGAGATGCATTGGAGGGTGTATGTCCGCCAGTGAACTTTGGAGCACATCTTGTGCTGCGTTTAGAACGAGGTGTCCTAGGTGGCCCGTCTTCCCGTTGTCGGTGCGACTACTAAGGTCAATCCGTTGCACCCCGAGGGCGGAAATGTATAAGAGCAACCCTGTACGGTCTCGAGATCCTCGCCGTGTGCACGTTCAAGAGGGCGTGCTCGTGAGAACGTTGCGCCAACCTGCCCCACCCCACCTCTGGCCCTGCCCGATCCCGCCGCCTAGACTGGCGGCCATCCGAGCGCGCCGAACAGAGGAGCAGCATGCCCACGATCGCCGAGACCGTCGTTCATAACCTCGCCGCCAATGGGATCCAGCGGATCTGGGGAGTCCCCGGCGACTCCCTGAACGCGGTGACCGAGGCGATCCGCCGGGAGAAGGGCATCGAGTGGATGCTGACCCGGCACGAGGAGGAGGCCGCGTTCGCCGCCGCCGGAGAGGCAGCGCTGACGGGCGAACTCGCGGTGTGCGCGGGCAGCTGCGGCCCCGGCAACATGCACCTGATCAACGGGCTCTACGACGCGCACCGAAGCCGGGTTCCCGTGCTCGCAATCGCTTCGCACATCCCGAGCGACGAGATTGGCAGCCAGTACTTCCAGGAGACCCGGCCCACGGAGCTGTTCCGGGATTGCACGGTCTTCTGCGAGATGGTCCTGAGCCCTGAGCAGATGCCGCGGCTGCTGGAGATCGCCATGCGGACCGCCATCGAGATGCGGGGCGTCGCCGTGCTCGTGATGGCCGGCGACACCGCACTGCAGGACGCCGCGGACGAGCGCGTCTTCACGGTCCGCCGCACCGACCCGGTCACCGTGCCCTCCCCTGCGGAGCTGCAGGAAGCTGCCGCTACGCTGAACTCCTGCGGGAACGTGACGATCCTCGCGGGCGCCGGCGTCGAGGGGGCGCGCGAGGAGGTCCACGCCCTCGCCGACGCTCTGGCCGCGCCGATCGTGCATGCCCTCCGCGGCAAGGAGGTCATCGAGCACGACAACCCGTTCGACGTCGGCATGACCGGGCTCCTCGGCTTTGCGTCGGGATACCGGGCGATGGAGGACTGCGACGCGCTGCTGATGCTCGGCACCGACTTCCCGTACCAGCAGTTCTACCCGAAGAAGGCGAAGATCCTGCAGGTCGACATCCGGGGCGAGCAGCTCGGCCGCCGCGTGCCGCTCACCCAGGGCATGGTCGGCGGGGTGGGACCGACGGCGGCGGCCCTGCTGCCGCTGCTCGAGCGGAAGTCGAAGCGCACCCACCTCGAGAAGTCGCTGGACCACTACCGCCGCACCCGCGCGCAGCTCGACGACCTCGAGAAGCAGGGCCCGGGCACCATCCATCCGCAGCACCTCGCCCACCTGATCGACAAGCTCGCCGACGATGACGCGGTCTTCCTGCCCGACGTCGGCACTCCCGTCATCTGGGCGTCACGTCACCTGCGGATCGGCCCGCGACGGCGCCTGATCGGCTCCTTCTGGCACGGCACCATGGCGGCGGCGACCCCGCTCGGTCTGGGCGCCCAGGCGGTGGACCGGAACCGGCAGGTGGTGGTCCTCGCCGGCGACGGCGGCCTCGCGATGATGCTCGGTGAGCTGCTGACGGCGGTGCAGCACAAGCTTCCGATCAAGATCGTCGTATTCGACAACGCGGCGCTCAGCTTCGTCGAGGTGGAGATGAAGGCGGCGGGCATCGTGAACTTCGGCACCGGGCTCGAGAACCCGGACTTCGGTGCGGTCGCGCAGGCGGTGGGGATGCACGGCGAAAGCGTGACCCGACCGGAGGACCTCGAGGGCGCCCTGCGTCGCGCGTTCGCGTACGACGGCCCCGCGCTCGTCTCGGTCGCGGTGGAACGGCAGGAGTTGTCCATGCCGCCGAAGATCGACGCGAAGCAGGCCACCGGCTTTGCGGTCTACGCGATGCGTACGGTGCTCGCCGGGAACGGCCGCGAGCTCATTGACCTGGCCCGAGCCAATGCGCGTCAGCTGCTCTGAGGAAGCTCCTCTGCGGTGGGATACGCTGAGCCGGTCGTCATTCTTCTGGGGGGAAATAATGAACCGTCCGCATCCGGTCGCCGGAATGTTCGCGGCCACGCTTGTGCTGTGGCTTGCGTCCATCGGCTGTACGCTAATCGCCGTATTTACAGTTGGATTTAACCCGACCGCCGGGTTCACCGGGCAGGCGTCGCTGCCAGCCATCCTCGGAGCCGTCGCCGCTCTGGGGTCCGCCCTGTTTGCTTTGTGGACTGGGTGGCGGGCCTGTCGAGCCCTGGATTATTTGGTGGACAAAGCGAGGTAGCTTGCCTGGGGCGCCTGGGTCCATGGCTTCGTGAACGGGGGAGACTCACAGCGGCTTCTCGCCGGCTTAGCTAGACCTTCGGGGCGAACGCCCGTTCAACATTCATCGCTGTTTCTATAACCATCGGCGCGATTTGCTCAACTCGTTCTGAGGTCATGTCGTGATCGAGTCCGGAACAGCTGATACCTCCGACGACCCTGCCGCTGCTATCCCGAAGTACTGTTCCTACGCAGCGGATGTGCAGTTCATTTTCTCCGTCATCCATTGACCATCCACGATCACGGATAACCTCGACCTGTTCCCACAAAGCTCGCTTAGACGTAAGCGATTGCGGAGTTCGGCGCTCTAAGGTCGCTGTCGCGATGAGGCTACGGCTCGACTTTTCGTCCATAGCGGCAAGAACTGCTTTTCCAATGGCAGTAGACCACAGTGGGATGGAGTCTCCGACTCGGGAACGCATTTGATAGGAGGCGGGCCCATCAATTTTGGCGATGTAGACAAGACCATCCTGCCCATAGCGAGCCATGTGAACAGTGAATCGAACTCGCTCACGCAGAGCTTGAAGGTAGGGAAGCGCCACATCAACCAGTCGCTCTTCATTTTGTAGCAGCGACACCAGGGTCTGGACCCGCAGGCCCGGCCGATATGTCCGGTCCTCACTCTGTTCGACCCACCCATGCTCCGTGAGGTCTCTGAGCATGCGGTGCACTGTGCTGACTGACAAGCCGGTCGCTGCGGAAATGTCTGAGACGCGTTGGTGCGAGGCAACGGCCTCCAGCACAGCGAGTCCCTTCATGAGGGACGAGCGCTGTTGTGGATCGGAAGGTGCTTCAATTGCGGTCATCGACCCATCCAACCACCATCAACGACCAAGGTGTGGCCATTGACGTATCCAGCTTCCGGCCCGGCTAGGAATGCAACTGCCCCGGCAACATCCGCGGGCTGGCCCCACCTTCCGGCAGGGATGCGCTCGCGAATTGCTCTCTCCCGGTCGACATCGTTCCGCAGTGCTTCGGTGTTGTTGGTTGCTATGTACCCGGGCGCGACGGCGTTCACCGTGACTCCTTTGCCGGCCCACTCGTTCGCCAAGGCTTTGGTCAGACCGACGACGGCATGCTTGGACGCCGCGTAGGACGGGACGTTGATTCCGCCCTGAAACGAAAGCAGGGAGGCAATCGACACGATTCTTCCATAACGGCGTTCGACCATCCCGGCGCCCAGGATCTGGCTCAGGTGCCAGATGGTGTCTAGATTGACCGAGAGCACCTGCCGCCAGGCATCGGGCGCGTGCGCGACAGCTGGCTCGCGGTGAATGATGCCGGCGTTGTTGACCAGGATGTCAACGGGACCCATCCGCCCAGCTTGAGCGCGAGCAACGAGAGGGTCGGAGAGATCCGAAAGGACAAGCTCGACCTCCCCGCCGTAGGAGGCAACCGATGCTAATGCGTCATCCATGTCGCGGTGTCCCCACAGGGTGACGTGGGCACCTCCTTGAGCAAGGCGTTGGGCACAGGCCAACCCAATGCCCGTACGCGCACCTGTGACCACAGCCCGCTGACCCTCAAACAGGCGAACAGAGTTGGCATTCATCGCAGATCTCCTGGCTTTACAGCCTCGACATCGGTGTAATCGAGGTTCTCTCCGGCCATCGCCCAGACAAAGGAGTAGTCGGCGATGGCGCTTCCGCTGTGGATTGACCAGGGCGGTGAAACAACGGCGTCACGGTCGCCCAGAATCAGTTGACGTACATTCTGCGGTTCACCCATTTGATGAAACAAGACAGCGTCACCCAGTCCGTCATACAGGTAAATTTCGGTCCGGCGATCGTGCAGGTGGGGTGGCATGGTATTCCATACGGAACCTGCGCTTAGCGTGGTGATGCCTAGCACCAACTGGTTTGAGTTGATGCCGTCGGCGTGGATGTACTTGCGGATGGTGCGTTCGTTTGCTTCCTGCGCCGAGCCGAGGTGCAGCGCCTCCACCCCGTCGCGCGAGGCGAGGAGCGCCGTTGCCGCTTTGTAGGCCGACGCCGAAACAAGGTATGCAGTCCCCTCACCGGAGAACGAGACGGAAGTTGTTCCGCACGGCAGATAGAGAACATCGTGCGAATTAAGATCCCAGGATCCGTTACTGGAGGTCACGGTGACGGTTCCGTCGAGTCCAACAATTCCCAACTCGCGTCGATCCAAAAAGTTCTCTGCCCGCAATTCCGTGGGGCTGGTGAGGTGAAGGGTTTCTCCGGTGACGACAACGCCGCCGATCACCATCCGATCATCGTGGATGTAGGCGAATCGGACTTCTCCCGGCACGAACAGGTCCGAAACCACGAACCTCTCCCGCAGGTCGTCATTGCTCAGAGCGTTTATCTCGTGGGGATGCGTACTCCATATGCGCCTCAAGACTCAGGTACTCCTTTGATTGGGAGAGGAGGGTGTCAGCTATCGCCGCCGGCCCTCTCGTGGGATCACCATGCCATGTTTTCTATTCTGCGGAAAGACTCTTTCCATTTTTGTCGCGATGGGTCATTCTCTAGGTGTTCGCGACATAGCGCACTGTTTTGCTGAGGCGGGATCACCCATCAAGGAGGATGCAAGTGGCCAGGAAGAAAACCAACACAGCCCGCCTGCTCATTGCAGCAGGGGCGACGGTACTACTCGCAGCATGTGCGCCCGGCGAAGTGACAAACGAGGGCAGCAGCTCTGAAGGCGCCGCACCTGAAGTGCAAACTGTTGATCCCGCTGAGTTTGCCGGCGAAACACTCAGCTATGTGTATTTCACAGACGGGCCCGATGAGCAGGCAACACGCGACCTAATCGCAGGGTTCGAGGATGAATATGATGTCACCGTCAATCTTGAGATCCTGCCGTATGCAGATCTGGTGACCTCGGTCCAGGCGCGACTCTCTGGTGGCAACGCCCCCGACGTCGTTCGCCTTACTTCACTGACCGACTTCCGCGCCGACCTCTTGGACCTGCGCACTTACCTTGGCGAAGACTACGCCGAGGAGTTCCTGCCCGGACCGGTGACCGGCGCCACCGGCGATAACGGCGAACTTCTCGCTGTTCCTTCAGACGCCACGCTGAACGGACCTTTCGTGAACGTAGACATGTTCGAGGAGGCCGGAGTTGAACTTCCGGACCCTGCCGACCCGTGGACATGGGAGGAAATGGTTGACGCAGCGACGGAAGTCCAGGAAGCCACTGGCTCTGACTATGCCTTTGCCATCGACAAGTCGGGTCACCGCCTATCCACTATTCTCAGCCAATATGGCACGGCTCTGGTAGACGGAAACGAGGTGGCGCTGGATCCCCAAAAGGCGGAACAGGCGCTTGCCCCTCTCGTTGAGATGATGGCCGACGACCGGATGCCGCGTGACTTCTGGCTTGGTTCAGGTACCCGTTATGAGGGCGCGAACGAGATCTTCCTCGCTCAAGCCACTCCTGTGTACCTCTCCGGTAACTGGCAGGTGGGGCAGTTTGCGGCTAACGCCGAGTTTAATTGGGCGGTCGCGCCAAATCCCTGCGCCGATGAATGCGGCGGTTTTCCAGGCGGCAAGTACATGGCCGCTCTTGCCGAGGGGCCTAACCCCGCCTTGGCTGCCGAGTTCATCCGCTACATGAACACGGCCGAAAACCAGGAGACGTTCGTCGCTGCCGGCGGTTTCCTGCCTACCCGAGCTGACCTCTCGGAGGAGGGCGTGCAATACCCCGCCCGGCAGGCAGACATGGATATGTTCCTTCAAGACCTGGAGCGCACGCCCGAGCTCGGCTACGAAGCAAATGCAGCTCCCGCCTTCTCCGGAGCCGGAACCGCCTTGGTGGAGGCACTTTCGCGGGTAGTAGCCGGAGAGCAGGATCTCGGGACCGCGATGAGCGACCTGCAGCAGAGCACCCAATCGCTCGTCGAGGAGCTCGCCCCATGATCAAGGCGTCAACCAAACAGGAACAGCGACGGCGCAAGCCGCCCCTGGGCCTGCGCCTAGCACCGTATCTGTTCCTGCTGCCCAACACGGCCATCTTCGTCCTCTTTACCATCTGGCCCGCCATTAACGGCTTTAACATCTCCCTCTACTCGTCCTCGAACGGACGGACCTTCAGATGGGAAGGAACAGGAAACTATCAGCGCATCCTTAGCGATGATGGGTTTTGGGGCGTTGTAATGAATACCGCAATTTATGCGGTGGCCTTCGTTGTGCTCTCGGTCGGCATAGGCATCTTCCTGGCCGTTCTGGTAGACCAGCAGGGCCGCGGCCGCTCATTCTTCCGTGCCGCGTTCTTCATCCCCGTTCTGATCTCACCTGTTGTCGTAGGACTGATCTGGAACTGGATGCTGGAGCGTCAAAACGGCCTCGTCAACACCTTCCTCGGCATGGAGATACCTTGGCTGGTTGACGACAACCTCGCACTTGTCGCCATCATCGCGGTCGGCGTATGGATGCAGGTGGGCTTCTACATGCTGATCCTGCTCGCGGGTCTGCAAAGTATCGATCCAACCCTGTACGAGGCCTCCGGTATGGACGGTGCCTCGCGTTGGCTCCAATTCCGCACCATCACCCTTCCACTACTCCAGCCGAGCATCCTCGTTGTGGTGGTACTTGCCACCATTCACGGCTTCCAAGCCTTCGACTACATCTACACCCTGACCGGTGGCGGACCCGTTGGCGCAACAACGCTGATCGTTCAATACATCTATGAGAACGGCTTCGTCTCCCCTATCAGGTATGGCGCCGCCGCAGCGGGAAGCGTCTTGCTCTTCTGCGTCGTATTCGCGATCACGATCGTCAACTACATGATCGGCCGCAAGAGAGAGGCAGTATGAGCATCCCCCAAACCGTCTCGCCGCCCACACAGGAACCTGGCCCTAAGCGCTCCTGGACGTCAACCGGCCAGCGGCAGATCACAGCCACTGACGCGCTGCGCGTAGTTATTCTGACCACAGCGGCGCTCGTTGCGCTTATCCCGATCCTCTGGCTGGTGTTTGGTTCGTTCAAGACGCCAACGGAACTATCCGAGCGGCCACCAACCCTACTTCCGCAATCGTGGGGGTTCGGGAACTACACCGAGGCTCTCACACGGTTCGATTTCGGGACCTACATGATGAACAGCGTCATCGTTACGGTCGCAGCCACAGTCCTGACGCTTTTGATCAACTCGATGGCGGCATATGCCTTGGCCAAGTACAACTTCCGCGGCCGTAACGCACTGTTCCTACTTACCCTCGCGACAATCATGATTCCACTTCAAGTGATCCTGATCCCCGTTTACCAGGTGGTCGCGTCCTTCGGGATGGTGAACACTCTGTGGGGTCTCATCATCCCGGCGGCGGCAACGCCTACCGGAGTGTTCATTCTTCGCCAGTACATGCTGTCCATCCCGGATGAGCTGATAGAAGCTGCGCGGGTCGACGGTGCCGGAGAGTTGAAGATTTTCCTGCGAATTGTTTTGCCAGTCTGTCGGCCGGCCCTCGCCGTCGTTGCCATTCTGTCAATTATGTGGCGGTGGAATGACTTCCTTTGGCCACTGGTCGTCGCACAAAGCGAGTCCGTCTATACCCTGCCCGTTGCCTTGGCCCGGTTCACCGCTCAGGAGACTGTTCCATTCAATCTCATCATCGCGATGAGCGTGGTGAGCATCCTTCCGGTCATCATCCTTTTCCTGTTCTTCCAAAAGCAGATAACGACAGGCATCGCCAATACCGGTATCAAGTAACCCCGCCCTCCAGTGGAGCCTCACGACCCTGAGAAGGAGTAGCGAAACCCCATGAGTGAAGTTTTGATGCCAACGAACAGGACCGTGCACTATACGGATCCGGATGGCACCGTCCGCGACTGGCTGGTTTCGCCCGCCTGGGCCGTACCGTGTGAGGACCTGGAGGACTTCCTTTCCCCGGATGGCGAACCTTGGGGGGAAGGCCGCTGGGTACTCTCCCAAGGCCCCGACGTCGGCGAACTCAAGGAGCGCCTTTACCAATCCCATCCCATCAACACCTCCCATGAGCTGCCCGAGCCTGTAGAGGGAGGCAGCATCCACTGGACTGCAGAAGGTTCGACGTTTGAGAGCGTCTGGCGGCGGACGCGCACGGGCAAAGATGGGTTCCTGGATTGGTCGGCATTCTGTTTCACCCCTGAATACCGGTACTCCCTGGCAAGCACGGTCCTTGAGGTGGACCAGAGCGACTGGCGGACAATTGAACTGCACACCACGGGTCCGTTTGTCTTGTGGCTGAATGGCAATGTCGCACTGCAGGGCGGCCAGGTTTCCTACATGGAGCCGGAGTTCCACTCGATGAGAGTGCGCCTGCCCTCCCGCACAACGACGGTGCACTTGGCGACCTGGCAGGTCGCCTTCCGCGAGTGCCGTCAGATAGCCCGCCTGCGTGTTGTGGGGCTGCCGGTTCGGGTCGTCGTACCCTCACCCGGCGCCGACGAGACGGTGGCGCGCCTAGCCGAAACCATCCTGGCTCAAATCGCCTCACCTTCCTGGGCGAAGGAAAGCAGCGAAGGCACTCTGCAGGCGCCGGCGGGGACCGCCCTTCGTATCCGGGTCGGAGAGCAGGCAGCATGGCAATTCGTTCGCGCCGACGTGCATGGGCGCGTGACCTACCTCCTCGGGGACGCACCGGAGGAGGAGGACGAGGGCGCCGACGTCGCCCGCACGGCAGGAGCGTCCATGCTCTCCAGCGGCGAGAGCATCGTTGAAGTTGGCCTGAACGATCCCCGCAGCCCACAAATTCTACGGATGCGTGTCGCTGTCCTGCCACCACTAAGCACCACTGAACCGTCAGGTACCCCCGAATCCTGGCGGCACGAAGTCCTGCAGCACATTACCGGTCAGGGTGCATACCCTCCGAGTGAAACCGGGGTTGCCGGTCTCCTCGGGCGCTATGCTCTCGATCCGACGACGACGGTCAACACCGAAGACCTCGAATCCGCCCTTCACCGTGTGCTCACGCGCGGTGATTGCGCAGACTTCGAGGTTGTCTCCCTGTTGCTTGCCTGGCATTGGATCCCGGAGGAGCAATGGAACTCCGCTGCCCGCAAGGAAGTCGCCGCAGCCATCACCGGAATGAAGTATTGGATTACCCAACCGGGGCTGGACGCCATGTGCTATTTCACCGAGAACCACCAGTTCGTGTGGCACGTCGCAGAGCTCCTCGCCGGTGAAACCTTCGCGGACGCAATATTCGATGTCGATGGGCGGACCGGTTCTGAACATGCCGCCGAAGGGCACGCCCGTGCGGCAGGCTGGCTTACCCGCAAACTGCGTGGAGGCTTCAGTGAGTTCGACTCGAATGCTTATCTGGCGATCGACAGTTACGCACTCTGTGCGCTTGTCGAGCTTAGTCACGACGAGGCGTTGGTGAACGCTTCCCGAACCCTGCTGGACAAGGTCTTGGTAACGCTGGCAACAAACTCTTGGCGAGGCACGCACGGTGCGGCCCACGGCCGTTCCTACGTCCACACGCTGCGCAGCTCACGCTTCGAGGAAACTTCACCGATCCTTCGACTGATCGCTGGAGTCGGCACTCTCAATGACGCCGTCCTGCCGGTGACGGCACTTGCGTTGGCTCGCAAGTATGAAGTTCCTGACGTGGTCCGTGAATTGGCCAGCAGCCAGCCAAATGAATGGTGGGGTCGCCAGGTGTACCGCGGCGAACTGGCCTACGAACGTGATCTCCTGGAGCGCCCGTACCGCTCTGATCTTCGTATCTATAAGACGCCTGACGTCATGCTATCCAGTGTTCAGGACTATCGGGCTGGTCTTCCCGGGCTTCAGGAGCATGTCTGGGGCGCAACCCTCGGTCGCGAACTGCAGGTGTTCGTGACCCACCCAGCAAACTCCGACACCGGTTCCTCTGCCCGTCCGAACGCTTGGGCAGGCCACCGGATCCTCCCACGGGTGAACCAGCATCGCGGGACGCTGGTCCACATGCAGCGGTTTACGACCACAGACCCACAGCGCACTACCCATTTGTGGCTGCCAATTGCACAAGCCGACGAATACGTCGTGATAGGGGACTGGATTGTGGCTCGCCGCGGAGAGGGATATGTCGCGGTGGCCACCCCGGGTGGTGTCCGTCCAGTCCTCGAGGGTGAAACGGCGTGGCAGGAGTGGCTTCCCGGTCTGGATGGCTCGGTGTGGGTAACCGTCGTCGGCCGCACGCCGGTCGATGGCAGCTTCGCTCAATGGGTTGACCGGGTCACTTCCAGCCCCCTTCAATGGAACCCTCGAGGACGCGAAACCCCAGGCGTCCACTTTGAACTGACCGGCAAGCCGGTCCTGGAAGTCACCTTCGACACGGCGTTCCTGGTCGACGGCGTCCCCGACGGTCTGGTCAACGGTGTTCCCGAAGAAGAGCCGCACTTGGATAACCCTGCCGTACACGCAGAGTTCGGCGATGCGGTCACCGAGGTGAACTGGAGAGGTAAATCCCTGACACTGGCAGTTGCCGACGTGCTTTCCGTTCTGGCCGGGCAGTACCCCCTCGACGCTGGCGGCACCCCCCTCGACGTCGTAAGAGGAGCCTCCTATGGCCGGTGAAGACACCACCTCCGCTGAGCTCTCAGCCCCTCCGCTCAGCCCTTTGTCCAAGGGGCAATTGGTCGAGGACCTCGACCGCCTCGAAGAATCGCTGATCACAGGCACCAAAAACATGGGTATTAAGCGCTGGTTCTGGGGAGAAGGTGTATGCCTGCTGGCACTCTGGCGAGGTGCATCTGCTCGCGGTGCCGAGATTCCGGACCTCATTACCGCCTTCGCGGAGTCCTACGCGCTGGCTCCTCCGGTATTGGAGCACGTCAACAATCTGGCGCCCGGTGCCACAGTCGCTGAGCTTCACCGACGATCGCCCGACATCGCCTGTCAGGAGCTTTTGGAGGCCTGCATCCGTTGGTACGAGGGGGCCTCCGAAGCAACGCGGGCGCCGAATGGAGCGCTCGAGCACTGGCCCGGTGGTGTTTGGGCTGACACCGTATACATGGCGGGAGAGTTCCTGCTGCGTGCCGGCCTCAGCCTCGAGCGGCCGGAACTCGTGCAGGAGGCAGTTACTCAGTGGCTTGTCCACGCCGAACTGCTTCAGGACGAAAAGACCGGGCTTTTCGTGCACGGCACTCATGGTGGTGTCCGGATCGAAAACTTTTGGGGACGAGCCAACGCATGGGTTTCCCTAGCTGCAGCTGACCTCCTCACCCTCGCACCCACGGCCAACGGGATTCATGAGGTCAAGCAACGCCTGGAACAGCAGTTGAACGCACTCGCCGCACTCCAACCCGAACACGGTGTCTGGGATGTCCTCGTCGACAGTCAGGTGGAAGTACGGGGAGTTCTCGAAAGCTCTGCAGCGGCAGGCATAGGCGCAGCCATGCTTCGAACGGATGCTTTCCTGAACGGCAACGCCATTCAGCAGAGCTCCCCGAGCCGTCTTCGGCAGGCGGGTGAACGTGCCGTCCGCGGGGCCCTGGCGTACATGGATAACGGCGTACTTACCCGAGTCAGCGCCGGGACTGTCCTGCAGCTGATCCCGTTCGGCTACTCGGTGATCCGCGATGACCGAATCCAGCCGTGGGGCCAGGGCCTGGCCCTCGAAGCAATCGCTGCCTGGCGCGAAACAACTAGAGAGCAGAAAAACGCATGATCGACGACCGATACGCACACAACCCCGCCGACGTCGCTCACATGACAACACGCGAGCTTCGGGAAGCTTTCCTTGGCCATGGCCTGTTTCAGCCCGGACAGGTTAGTGGCATACACACCCATCACGACCGCATCCTTGTCTTTGGGATCGTTCCCCTGGACGAGCCGCTGTCGCTGCCGGTACCAGAGCAGGCCCGAGCCCAGTATCTGCTGCAGCGGCGTGAAGCCGGCGTGATTAATATCGGAGGTCCGGGGGCTGTACATGTCGACGGCACTGACTACGAATTAGGCCATACCGGGACCATGTACCTGGGCCGCGGTACAAATGATGTCTCATTCTCCTCCGATGATCCCGATAACCCAGCCGCGTTCTACGTGTTCACCGCAGCCTCTCACCAGGACCTCCCAACCACGCTCATCACGCCCGGCATGGTGAACGTGGTGGAGCTGGGATCCGACGACGGCGCGAACCGTCGCACGCTCAACCAATGCATCTATGAGGGTGGCACGAAAAGCTCGCAGATCGCGTTCGGATTCACTCAGGTACACCCGGGCAGCGCTTGGAACACTATGCCGGCGCACACGCACGACCGCCGAACCGAGTGCTACCTCTACTTCGATCTCGATGCCAATGAACGCGTGTTCCACATCATGGGTGAACCAAGCGAAACTCGCCATCTGGTGGTAGCCAATCGGGAGTTCGTCATCTCACCGAGCTGGTCCTTGCACTTCGGTGCAGGAACCGGCGCCTACTCCTTCGTATGGGCGACAGCGGGCGAAAACACAACGTACGACGACATGGACAGCGTCCGGGTTACGGACATGACATGACTCAGCGCAACGCGGTATTGGATATGATCATCGAGCTGAAGGTCGTTCCCGTCGTCGTCATTGACGATGCCGACGACGCCGTCCCCCTATTGACCGCACTCCGCGAGGCCGGGTTGCCCGTGGCTGAAATAACCTTCAGAACGGCGGCGGCATTGGACGCCCTGCGGGCAGTCCGCGATGCCGGCCTCACTGAAGGACCCAACCCCGTACTGCTTGGAGCAGGGACGGTGACCACTATTGAGCACGTCGACACCGCCATCGCAGCGGGTGCTCAGTTCATCGTCTCACCTGGATTCAGCCCGAAAATTGTGCAGCACTGCCAGGATCGCGAAGTGGTCGTCGTTCCAGGTGCCGTGACCGCGTCCGAAGTCCAGGCCTGTCTCGAGCTGGGCCTGACCACGCTGAAATTCTTCCCTGCAGCTACATCCGGCGGTCCCGAGGCGGTTCGAGCGTTGGGAGGCCCCTTCCACGGAGTCCGGTTGATCCCCACAGGGGGGATCGACCTCAGTAACATCGAGCGCTATCTCAGGTTGCCGAACGTCATCGCGATCGGAGGAAGTTGGATGGTGCCCCGCCCGGCGATCAAAGCGAAAAACTTCTCCGCCATCCAATCCTTGACCAAGGAAACGGTGTCTGCTGTGCAGGCACTCACCCCAAAGGCGACGTCGTGATTCCCGACGGCAGTGCTGAGCGCCCACTGGGCGCCATCACCATCGGCGAGACCATGGCTCTGCTCAAAGCGGAAACCGTGGGTCCCTTCTCGTACGGAGGGTCCCTGTCCCTTGGAATCGGTGGGGCCGAGAGCAACGTTGCCATCGCCCTCAAGCGGCTTGGTGTCCCCACAGCCTGGATCGGCCGAATAGGAAACGACAGTTTGGGACGGCTGATCGAGAGAGAACTACAGGCTGAGGGTCTGGACATGCACTTTACCCACGATGACGCAGCTGCCACTGGTCTCATGCTCAAGGAACGGCGCACTCCCAGTACCACAAGGATTTCCTACTACCGCAACGACAGCGCAGGCTCCCGGTTAACGAGGAATGACATTCCTGCCGACCTGTTTCCGAAGGCACGGATTCTGCACCTCACCGGCATCACGCCAGCGTTGTCGGCATCTGCTGCCGGTGCTGCCCAATACGCCATCAACTGCGCGAAAACAGCAGGCCTCGCTGTCTCCTTCGATCTCAACTACCGGTCGGCCTTGTGGTCGACAGACGCGGCACGGGCCGCGTACTTAGACCTAGTCGCGCAATCTGACATCGTCTTTGCCAGCGAAGACGAGGCAACCATCATCGTCGAACCCAGTGACGATCCACTCCTGCTAGCCGAACAGCTCGTCCAACTCGGTCCAAGCCAGGCAATCATTAAGCTCGGCGCCGCGGGATGCGTGGCCCTCGTCGACGGCGAGCCGTACCGCCAAGCTGCAATTTCCATTGAGCCGGTGGACACCGTCGGGGCCGGTGATGCTTTTGTCGCGGGCTACCTGTCCGAACTGCTCGCCGATGAACCAGTCCCACAGCGGCTGCTTACAGCAGTGAGAACAGGGGCCTTCGCCTGCCTTGTTCCCGGGGACTGGGAAGGCATGCCCTATCGATCAGAGCTGCCGCTCCTCGAATCTTCCGAACCGGTCATCCGTTAGCAGTTCCCCTAGAACAGCGGCCAGGGAACCGCAGGCATGTCACCGCTCGGAGCCGGGAAAACCCCGGCCGAACGCAGCCGGGCACAACGGGCAGCAAGCGAAGCAACTTCCTCGGCAGTGAGCAGCTTCGCCAGCTGCGAGCCCAACTCACCCTGCAACCCGTCGAGAACCCGGTCAATGCCCTCAAGCTCCTCGGCACTCAGCGCATCGCCGATCCAGCCCCACAGCACGGTGCGCAGCTTGTGCTCGTGATGGAAGGTGAGCCCGTGGTCCACGCCGTACCGGTGCCCGTCGGTCATGGCGAGGACATGGTCGCCCTTGCGGTCGGCATTGTTGACCAGGACATCGAACACGGCCATCCGCCGCAGCGCCGGAGTGTCCTCATGAATAAGGGACACGATCCGCCCGTTTTCATCCTGGCCCTGCAGGACTTCTTTCCACCCGGTGTCCGGAACGTCGTCCGCCAGGACCAGATCCACCGCGGTCTGCTCCGGGTCCGTCTCCTGCCAGAGCTGCACCATGCCCTCACCCAGCGGACCGTCCCGCAGCCAGGTGCGTGGCACGACATTCCAGCCCAGCACCTCCGACACCAGATAGGCGGCCACCTCGCGGTGCGCCAGGCACCCGTCGGGAAAGTCCCACAGCGGTTTCTCGCCGGCAATGGGCTTGTACACGACGGCCGCGTCGCCGATGCTGCCCAGGAAGGTGGCGTTCGACGCCGTCGTAATGCGGCCGGTGAGCGTCAGCTCGTCGGTTCCCAGGTCCGGCGCGGGCATCAGGCTTCGGGGAATTCGCAGGTGTGCCCGTCGGCGTCGATCGGCTGACCGCAGATCACGCAGATCGGACGCCCGGCGCCCACCACTTCCCGCGTGCGTTTCGCGAAGGCCCGGGCGGTACCCACCGGCATGCTGACCCGCAGCACCTCGGAGGCGTCGTCGGTCTCGTCGTCGTCATCCTCGAGGAAGCCGTCGTCGTCCTCATCCACGTCGTCGAGGGGGTAGGCCTCGATGACGAGCTGCGCCGTCGTCGGGTCCCAGCCCAGGCTCATCACGCCGGCGCGGAACTGTTCGTGGACGGCTTCGAGATCGTCGTTGTCGACGAGCTCGAGGGGAGTGCTCGCGGGAACGTGGAAGGGGTTGCCCTGGACGGTCATGAGCTGGTCGAGGATCTCGTCGATCTTCTCGGCGAGCTGGGCCGACTGCAGCTTCTCCAGGGCGATACTGACAATCCGCTTCCCGGTGCGCACCTGCAGGTAGAACGTGCGCTGCCCGGGGACGCCGACAGTGCCGACGACGACGCGGTCGGGCCACTCGAACTCGTGAACGGTTGTAGGCATAGAACTACTCTAGGCTCATCGGGCGGGCGGCGCCGCGTGACCTGCGCCACCGCCGACCGGGGCATCGTCCGACGCCGTGCTGGCCGCCAGCCAGGACAGGTCCCCGGCGTCGGTGTTGGTCGCGAGGACGGTGGGACGTCCCGTGCCGTAGTGCACGATCGACACGGAAGCCGGGCCCACATTGAGGCGCTGGAACATGTCCAGGTGCATGCCGAGCGCGTCAGCGAGGACCGACTTGATGATGTCCCCGTGGCTCACCGCCACCCACACGGCTCCCGGCCCGTGTTCGGCTTCGAAGGCTGCATCGTGGCGCCGGATCGCGCCCACCGAACGGGCCTGCATCGCGGCCATGGACTCGCCGCCGGGGAAGGAGACGGCGGAGGGCTGCGACTGCACTGTCGCCCACAACTTCTCCTTCGCGAGCTCCTCGAGCGTGCGGCCCTGCCAGGAGCCGTAGTCGCACTCGGTGAGGTCGACGTCGACCGGCGCATGCGGGGCGCCCGACTGGCGGTCAAGGATGAACTGTGCGGTCTGCCGGCAGCGCTCGAGCGGACTGGACACGACTCCGACCAGGGGAACGACGGCGAGCCGGCCGCCGGTCGCGGCCGCCTGGTCGCGGCCCACCTGGTCGAGTTCGACGCCGGGGGTCCGGCCGGCCAGCACTCCGGAGGCGTTCGCTGTGGTGCGGCCGTGCCGCACGAGGATTACTGTTGCCATGTTCCCAGCCTAGTCATGTGGTCGACGGCGGTGCGGACGCACGTTGGCGGTGCGGCTTGTGGGCACCGGGCCGCAGGCAGGCCCGTGGATGCGCAAGGCGTCAACTGCTGCTTGAGGGGGTGCGCTGCACGATCCCTGGCTGCAACTGCAACAGTGGACGTCAGCTGTGAGTTTCAGTGGTTCGGGAGTTGTGGATCTCGCTGAAAGTACTTGTGATGTCGCGGAGCGGCGTCGATGCGGGAAGCGGGACATCGGGTTGGATACCGATGAAGTCGATGGCAGTTCCCCAGTTATTGGCCTGAGACGGCACGTGTATTTGCATTCCACTAGTAGGTAGGTAGTAGGGGGTTGAGTTTCCGTAGTCGATGATTCCGTAACTGGGCGCACCTACGAGGACGGCGTCGAACGCGTTCTTTAACAGCAGGGCCGCTGATTCGCCGGAGGAACCCGTGCCACCATCGATGACAACGATCATCCGTCCCTGCCAGTGTTCCGTGCGGCCAGGCTCCAAGGTCGTCCCGGCATGATTGGCACCATTCTGGGAAGCGGTGACGATGACGCAGTCATCACGCCGGGGACGAAGGTGTTCTGCGGTGAACGCTGCTGGCACGGTGTGGTCGTTGAGCCGTAACCACGTCGCGTAATTCCAGTAGCCGATGGGTGAACCCGAGGATGACAGTGTCATCCCGTGCTCTTCGTACGGTCTCGTCCACGACTCGTTAACGTGGGGTGTGAACCAAGAGGTGACGTAGGAGTCATCTCCTCCTCCGTTGCCGCGCAGATCGACGATGATGTCCTGAAAGGTGAAGTCCTCGGCATGATTCTCTACCCCGGCTTGAAGGACGGAATCGACCCCGTCGGATCCGTCGAAGGTTCTGACTCGAATGATCCTGATGCTGTTCATCGTCGTCGTTTCCCACGCTGGACCGGGGTCCTCACCAAGAGTTTCCTTCTCCCTGCCGTGATGCTCGCCGTGGCGCACATGGAGGTGCCCGTCACCGAGGGCCTTCCCTAGTTCCCTCCCTAAGGATCCGACGCAGCCAGCCAACGTTGTGGGTTTCGAGGCAGATAACCCCTGGGCCCACCGATCGATGATCCCGTCGGTGGTGTGAGCCTTGTCGGGATCGAGTACGACGGCGATATGACGGGTACGCATCAGGTACTTCAACGCTGCCGCGTCATCGATGAAATCCCGGTAATCGGCGGCGTTGTTAGGTCCCAGGGACTGGCGGGCGGCGTGCCGCTGGAGGATTGGATCGGCCGGATCGAGCATCCATGCCGGCCCGGAAGACTGGGCCGAAAGATACCCGGCGCCGCGGCCCAAATGGTCTTGATCGTCCGGGACTGCTTGCGTACTCATGAAGATGACTCTCGCATGCGGGGACCTCTTCCTAGCAGCCGGGATCAGCTTTCGCGGTTGTGCTCATGAACCCACGACCACTAGCGATGTCCCGGTCGGTAGTTCTAGTTCGAGGTGTACCTCAGAGATGAACGGTTTCGCCGACGAGGAGGCGTCTGATATTGACTCCGGCACGTCGGGCTTCGATATCGAGGACGGAGTCCAATACTTGCAGCCCCCAATGGTTGAGCAACCCGTCATGAATTGCATAGACATGATCCCGTTGCCGTGTACGGATGTACTCGACCAGGGCAGGAACTGTCAGCCAGGGAGCTTGCCCGGGAGCCAGAAGGACGGGTGCGGGAACATCCGTCAGCGCGTCACCGGGGTGCAGAACTGTGTCATTGATGAGGAACCCGATGTTGTTCACAGGGCTAGCGTCAGGGTGGCTGTAAGCATGCGATGATCCAACGGCTGCTATCTCAAAGTCACCAATGGAGACCGTCTGGCCGTCCTCCATCACTTCCACATGCTCTCGAATGCGCTCGGAAGCCTCTAGCTTCTGGGCAACGCCTGCACATGTAAAAATCCGCAAATCTGGCCTGGACGCTACAGCGGCTTCAAGGATGCCTTGATCGAGGTGGTCGAAATGCTCATGAGTGATTAGTACTGCCTCGGCGCCGTGGCAGGCTTCGGGTTCCGGGGTCAAAGCACCAGGATCGATCGCGATCGTAGTTGTGCCCTCTGTGAGCTGAACACAAGCATGACCGTACTTCGTTAGATCCATACCAGAACCTTTTCTAGTTGCGGTGTCTTCGAGTAATTCACCCATTCGCTCTGACAATAGATCACTCCTGGGCCTGGTCTCCCTGCACCCTGAGGGATCCATTAGCGGGACATTTGGGCCTGCAACCCATTCCCGTTTACAGGCACCCTCGTTTGATTCATAGTCTAGGCATGAGACTGGTTGGCATTATCCCCGAGGACGCCCCCGACCCCCGTGCTGAATGGGCCGAGAATCTGAAGCGCATGCCTATTCCGGTGCTGGGGCTTATTCCCCAGCCGGCACTGGAGGACACGGACTTAGTCAGCCTGAACTCCGTCATGGATGAACGTGGGTACAGCGAAATGACAGCGAGCATCACCTACACTCTCTGGCGAAACCCGGACGATCGCTCCGACCCGGTCAACCTCGCGGACCTCGACGAGGAGACCCGAAGGGCGATCGAGGAAGTTCCGCCATGGCCCCGGCCCCCTTGGCTGATCGAACAGGTGGAGCGAATGCAATATCCGCAGCTGTGGGAGGCCGTGCGAACCACTTGGCACCGGGAGCCGTCCGAGCACTCGCTTCAAAGCCTCCTGGCTGACCATGTCAACCACATCTTGATGAACCAGTACCGGCAGGAGCTCTGGCCCGGCGGCAAACCCTGGGACCAGCACGCCCCCGCAGTGACCGGCCGGATGGTCAATGGCCAAGCCAGAACCGTCGTCAACGGAGTCGACGTACCCGGTGCAGAGGTCGATACTGACCCGTTCGTGTACGGTATCGGAACCCGTCTCGCAGGCGGCGGCGTCGTGACCGCAGTACTTCCACGCGCTGAACTCAAACGAATCCAGGTCCGGTTTGCGACCCGGAGCTAACGGCCACACCCCTGCGTCCGAGTGGGGACCCCGCCACGACGTCTAAACGCCATTCCTCGGCTCCGTCGGCGACGGATGGCTACCCATCGAGGTCCCGACGGCGAAAACCAGTGAAGCCGATCAGCAGGAACACCGCGGTGACGGCGGAGATTCCCGCCAACCCAGCCCAGCCGGCGTCGTCGACGGAAACGTTGGGAACGTGCCAGAACGGACTGATCGCCAGTACCCAGTCCCAGAGCCTGAACGTCGGGCCCAGCAACGTGAGCACGAAGGAAATAAACACACCAGCCCAGGACGCGATTACCACCTGCGGCCGCGCACCGACGACCGCCACCGAGACAGCGGTGGCCGTCCATACGGCCGGAACCGTCACGATGGCCTGCAGCAGAACCTTGCCGGCGTCGATGCCCAGATCCCCGGAGGCCAGTGCCGTGATGATGGCTCCTGCGAGAAGCAGGTAGATGGTTGGTGTGGCCAATGCGAGCATGACGTTTGCCGTGAAGTAACGGGAGCGCGGAACGACGGCGGCCAGAACGGGCTCCAGCCGGCCCTCCAGTTCCTCGATCCGCACCTTCTGCAAGATTTGCACGCCGGGAATGGCGGCGAGAATACCGACCAGGCTCAGGATCGTCACCAGGAAGGCCGGCGCGAGGTCATCCGGCGTGGCTGCACCGGATGCGAGAACCGAGGCGGCTGCACTGTCACCGCTCAGGATGTCCTTAAAGGAGCGGGCAAAAAACCCGAAGACCACCCCGATAATCATGAAGGCAACGGTCCACGTCAGGAGCGGGGCGCGGTTCAGCCGGATCGCCAGGCTCCACGGAGTTCCAACCCTGCCCCGGGTGGGGCCGGGTCCGGGGACGATTGCCCCCTGCCCGAAGTCTCGCCGGGACTGCAGCAGGAAGGCTATACCGAGCAGGACCAGGGCGAGGGCCATTGCGGGGAGCAGCGGCCACCAGTGGTTGCCGCTGGCCGGCCGGATTTCCGTCATCCAACTCAACGGATTTATCCAGGACGTCCAGTCCGGTGCCTCCACCGAATACAGGAAGCCGCGCAGCAGGAACAGCGCGCCGAAGGTACCCACGGCCAGTGAGTTGGCCGTCCGCGCATCGGATCCCAGCTGCGCGGTCACAGCGGCGACCGCAGCGAACATCCAACCGGTGGCAGTGAACGTTGCTCCCAGCAGCAGGGAGGCATTCCAGCCGCCGCCGCACCAGGACGTGACGACTCCGGCGACGCCTCCCAGAGCCATCGAGCCGATCAGGGCCAGGCTCACTCCCGCCAGCAGACGGCTGCTCCGGCCCAGCACACCGGATGCCAGAAGCTCGGCCTGTCCGGAGTCCTCCTGGCCCCGGCTGGACCGGGTGACGGTGAAAATCGATCCGAGTGCGGCGAGGAATCCGCCCAGGGCGAGGCTGCGCCAAGCGTTGAAACCGTCGTCCGTGCTCAGATCGTAGGCCGGCCCGAAGATCAAGCCCAGTGCCGGGTTGGAGCCAATGGCAAGGGCTAGTCCGAGACGGTCCTGCTGGGTGGGAAAGATCCATGGGTAGACGAGCACGGAGGACGCAGAGAGCGCCGTCGCGATCAGGATCCACGGCACAAAGCTACGTCCGTCGAACCGGACAGTAGCACGCAGCAGGGGCCCGGTACCCGTCAGGGCGTTACCCATGGGCGCGCCCGTGTGGAGGGGTGTCATCGTCGTACAGCCGCAGGAAGAGGCTCTCCAGCGAGGGCGGTTCAACGGTCAGCGATGTGATGCCGAACGGGGTGAGTGCTGCCATTGCCTCACCCACCCGTGCGGACTCCACCACAGCCGTGAGTTTGCCGCCGTCCAGGTGCACGTCCCCGAACGCGGTCAGCTGGCCGGGCTGTGGGTTCCGTTCCAGAGTGGCGTGGACGGCGGCGGTGGTGTGCCCGCGAAGCTGGGCCAGCGTGCCTTCCTCCACGATCCGTCCGTCCCGGATAATGCTCACCCGGTCCGCGAGGGTTTCGACTTCGGCGAGGATATGGCTGCTGAGCAGCACCGTGGTGCCGCGTTGCTTTGCCTCACCGATCACTTCCTGGAAGACGTTCTCCATCAGCGGGTCCAGACCGCTCGTTGGCTCGTCGAGGATCAGGAGCTCGACGTCGGAGGCCAGGGCGGCGACGATGGCTACCTTTTGCCGGTTCCCCTTGGAGTACTGGCGGCCCCGCTTCGCGGGATCCAGCTCAAACCGCTGGATCAGTTCCGCCCGCCGCCCCTCGTCCAGCCCGCCGCGGAGCGATCCCAGCAGATCGATGGCCTCGCCGCCGGTCATGCCCGGCCATAACGCGACATCGCCCGGCACATAGGCAAGCCGCCGATGCAGCGGCACGGCCTCCCGCCACGGATCCTTTCCCAGGACATGCAGGTCTCCGGCGTCGGCCTTCAACAGCCCCAAGAGCACGCGGATAGTTGTTGACTTCCCTGCACCGTTTGGCCCCAGAAAACCGTGCACCTGCCCACGCTCAACCTGTAGGTTCAGCCCGTTCAGAGCCTGGAATCTCCCGAAAGCCTTCTCCAGCCCCTGAACACTGATGACCAACTCCGCGCTCATAGCCTCCCCGTTCTCTAGCCGTCCCTGCAGCTAGTGTGCGGGCAAATCCGCCATGGTGACCATTGTTTTCCTCTACCTGCCGACCGCGCGTTGGGCTTCGACGTGACCGATGACCGGAGAACTACACAGCAGATCCATCAGCGGATCGGCTTATTACATACGTTGAGACGCGAAGTTTTAGGTGTAGATCAGCGGAAGTCGCCGACCTGCCTCTCGACCGGAACGGTGCCCTCCACGACGACGTCGCCGGTGTGCGCGGTAGAGACGGTTTCGATGAGGACGATCTCGACCTCCTCGTCCGCGATCGGATTGTGCTGAACCCCGCGGGGAACGACGTAGAACTGGCCCGGCGTGAGTACGACCTCCTCAGCATCGGGCAGCTGGATGCGCAACCGACCGGAGATGACGAGGAACATCTCGTCCTCCGCGTCGTGGGCGTGCCAGACCAGCTCGCCGAGCAGCTTCGCGACCTTCACGTACTGATCGTTCACGCGCCCGATGACCCGTGGGGTCCAATGAGCGTGGACCTGCCGGAGCTCAGCGGCGACATCGATTCCGTGGAGAGAATTCATGGGCCCATCATCGGCCCCAAGACGCGCGTACGCCGAATCGACCAACCGACGATAGAAACTCCCCGTCATTAACTTGCAGGATCGGACTGTCCCGCAAGGAGGGGTCCCCTGGGTGGAACGCCAGCATGTCTGCGCGCCAGGTGACGGTGAGTCGTTGTGGACAATTACCCCCTAAGGCAGAAATACGCCATCCCGAGGACGCCCCGGTAGCCATCTTCATATGCAGCGCGCTGTTCCTCATATTGCCGACGGACCTGCCATGCGGCGGGATGGTCGGCATCGTGCGATTCCAGCCAACGGGTAAATCTGTCGCGGTATCCGGTCTCGAAGACGTCCCATTCCTGAACGCTTGCTTGGTCGTCGTCCACCACCTCGAAGCCAGCGGCCTGAATCTGCTCACGTAACGCATCTGCTGTCAGGTACTCGTCATCACGTCCAGCCAGAGGGGCGGTAGCAGCCGGATGAGGTGTTGCTGACCAGATCGCCTCGCCGTAGACGAGCCGGCCGCCGGGGAGCACCAGAGCTCGAAGTGCACGCAGGGCCGCGGCGTAGTCGAGCGGCTGCGCGTCCTCTACCGGCGGCCCCCAGATCTGGCTCGCGCCGATGCAGATGACAGCGTCTGCGGGGCGATCCTGAGCTTCCAGCCCAGGCATCGAATCAAACGTCACTCTGTTAAGCAGCCCACGAGTCAATGCCTGTTGCCTCGCCCGGTCGATGGATGCGGAGGCACTGTCCACTCCGCGTCCCCGTGCCTGCGGGGCCGAGGCCATAACCCGAAGTAGCAGTTCGCCCCATCCGCACCCCATGTCCAGAACCTCAGCCGGCGCCGGGTCGGACAAGAACGCCACAAGGTGAGCGGCACGTTCCTCGGAAAGCGGAGTGAGCCAGGTCAGGGACTCATATAGGGGCGGCAGCTCAAGCGAAGTGGCGTCGGTCACTCGATGATGTTCTCACGAGTCATAGAAGCGCCTGCTTGGGATATCCGCTTGTCCGGCAGTGGACCGGCTTACGGGGCACAAAGTTTCGTTGGCAGGAGGCTGACTCTGCGAGGATACGCATGTGAAAAAGAGCCCAAAACCGCGACGACCGGACGTGACGGCGCTGGAGCTGATCGGGGGCCCCGAGAGACTCGAACTTCCCCTCCGCAGCTACGACGACCGGTGGCCGGGGATTTATCTCACTCACCGTCACCGCATTGAGGGTTCCATCGGGACATCGCACATCGAAATCGAGCACATCGGCTCGACGTCGGTTCCGGGATTGGCAGCCAAGCCGATCATCGACATCGTGGTTGCAGTGGACGACATCACGGCCGAGGAGGACTACCTCGACCCGCTTCTCGCAGCCGGATACGATCTGCGAGTCCGAGAACCAGGGCACCGGCTGGTGCGTACGCCGGAACGCGATGTTCACGTTCACCTATACGAACGGGATGATCCCGCAATCGGCGAGTATCTACTTCTTCGCGATCATTTGCGCCGCAACGTAGAGGACCGTGTCCTGTACGAAAGCACCAAGCGATCTTTGCTCGAGAAGCAGTGGGACGACATGAATGACTACGCCGATGCCAAGACCGAAGTCATCCTGGCGATCAAGGCGCGGGCAAGGGCAGCCTGCAGGTACTGACGCTATATAAATTCGAGGGACGGGATCCTTCACCGGACAGCGGACGTCATGCTTCAGGCTACGAAGATGCAGAACGGATGACCGGCCGGATCGGCGTAAACGTACAACGGCTCGTCCAGGTCGTCCGTACGATCGAATCGGAGCTCTGCCCCCAACGCCAACGCCCTGGAGTGGTGATGCTCGAGTGTCGCCCGGTCAGGAACTGTTAGGTCGAGGTGCATCTGCATCGGCACATCAGGCAGCGGCCATGTTGTCCTCTTCAAATGATCAACGTGCTGAAAAGCAAGCTTGCGGTTGCCCTGCCCATCAGTCAGAACGAGCCAATCGACGTCGTCAGGCATGCCCTCACCCACGGGCGGCTCATCTCCTGGCCGATACTGGAGTCCGAGCAGATGACGGTAGAACTCTGCCAGCCCGCGCACATCGGTAGTGTCGAGAACCGTGTGAAGCACCTGTGGGAATACGCTCATGGGCTGAGACTAACCCTGGTGGCTGCCGATAGGTTTGCCAGCCGGTAAATAGTGTTCGTCTACTTACCTCAAGGCTTTGGTGCACTGGATTTCGCCCAAGTAGTTGCGCAGGGACCGCAAACGGAATCCAATAGCCCAATGACAAAGGATCCCGGCACAACCACGCCAGAATCATCACCCGGGCTGAAGCGGGCCATCGGCGCGCTGCTGTTGTACGGGTTTATCGTGGGTGACACCCTCGGTGCCGGCATTTACACCCTGGTGGGCACCATGGCAGCCGACGTCGGCGGCGCGATCTGGATCCCCCTGCTGATCGCCCTGGTCGTCGCCCTGCTCACCGCCACGACCTACGCGGAACTGATCACCAAGTACCCGCACGCTGGAGGAGCCGCGCGCTACGCCGACCGGGCTTTTGGCATCCCCTACGTGTCATTCCTCGTTGGCTTCCTGATGATGGCCTCGGGAATCACCACAGCCGCTGCTCTCGCGAACGCCTTCGCCGGCGATTACCTTACAGCGCTCTTCGATGTGCCGTCGGCCCCCGCAGCGGTCGCCTTCATCATCGTGCTGACCCTGATCAACCTGCGCGGCGTCAAGGAGTCCCTTACCGCGAACCTGATAGCTTCCGTCATCGAGGTCTCCGGCCTCGTCCTCGTCATTGTCGTCTGCGCCATTGTTTTCGCCGCCGGCAACGGGGAACCGGCGCGGCTCCTGGAATTCGCGCCGGACGTACCGCCCCTCGAAGGCGCGTTCGCCGCATCGATCGTCGCGTTTTTCTCCTTCCTCGGCTTCGAAGCGGCAGCGAACATGGCCGAGGAAGTACGCAACCCGTCCAAGGCCTACCCCCGCGCACTCTTCGGAGCCATCTGCACCGCCGGGTTCGTCTACCTTCTCATCGCCCTCGGCGCGGTCATCGTGGTGGAGCCATCCGAGTTGGCCGAGTCCACCGGCCCCCTGCTCGACGTCGTCGCAGCCAGCGGTGTGGGCATCCCGCCCTGGCTTTTCAGCATCATTGCCCTGATCGCGATCGCCAACGGAGCGCTGCTGTTTATGGTCATGGCCAGCCGCGTCGGTTATGGATTGGCGGAAGCGGAACTGCTCCCCAGCGCCTTCAGCCGCGTGCTGCCGGGCCGCCGCACCCCCTGGGTCTCCATTGTTGTGGTTGCCGGACTAACGATCATTTTGACCCTTACCGGAAATGTCGCCTCATTGGCCGAAACCACCGTGCTGCTCCTGCTGCTGGTGTTCCTGTCCGCCAACGTCAGCGTCCTCGTCCTCAAAAAGGACAAGGTCGACCATGACCACTTCTCCGCGCCCCGGTTCATGCCGGTCCTCGCCATCATCGCGAGCATTGCGCTCCTCTCCCAGCAAAGCGCGGCCATCTGGCTGAGTTCGGCTGTCTACGTGGCGATCGGATCCCTGTTGTTCCTGGCGGCCCGGGCCCAGCGCAAACGCGAGGACCGCAAGAGCGCGGGCTGACTCGCGGCTCGCGGACTGCCGGGGAGCCAAGGGGACGGTGAATCCCTTGCCGCGTCCGCGCGGTTGACGGGTCGTTGACTTGAAGTTCGAGGCCCTGTCGTGCGCCAACACGGCCCACCGTCCTGCCATGGCAATGAAACGGAGAGGCTGTCTTTCCAGATAAGATAAGCGCACTTAGGACTGACAGCCGATATGAAAGTGAATGAATGGAAGACGCCCTTATGACGGGTACCAGCGTGGATTCGAGTGGAGAAGGCAAACACCGGCCAGCTGGCCCGGCCCGCCAACGGCACCTCAGCGACTTCACGGCTTTGACCCGGCAGATCCAGGAAGCCGGCTATATGCGCCGGAACTACGGCTACTACTGGGCCAAGCTGATCGGGGTAACCCTGATGGGTCTGGTGCTGGCCCTGGCTTTCATCCTGCTGGGGGACACCTGGTGGCAGATGGTGACCGCGGTGGTGCTGGCGTTACTGATGACGCAGATCGCGTTCCTGGGGCACGACGCCGCACACCGGCAGATCTTCGTGTCGCCGAAGTGGAACGAGTGGGTCTCGCTGATCGTGGTTAATCTCTTCGCCGGCATGGGCCTTGGCTGGTGGAATGCAAAACACAGCAAGCACCATGCCGCACCGAACAAAATCGGCACGGACCCGGACATCGCTCCCGGCGTCCTGGCCTTCACCCCCGAGGCAGCCGAAGCACGCACGAACCGTTTGACGCGCTGGCTTGCCACCAAACAGGGTTACTTTTTCTTCCCGCTGCTCCTGCTTGAGGGAGTCAACCTGCATGTGCAGGGCATCAAGCGGGTACTGGGCAAGGGCCGGATCAAGCGGCGGTGGGTGGAACTTAGCTTCATCGCTGTGCGCCTGGTCAGTTATGTGGTGCTGGTCTTCATGGTTCTTTCACCGGGCAAGGGTGCAGCGTTCATCGGCGTCCAGCTCGCCGTCTTCGGGCTGTACATGGGTATCTCCTTCGCCCCGAACCACATCGGCATGCCGATCGCGCCCAAGGACGCGGGCATCGATTTCCTGCGGCGCCAGGTATTGATGAGTCGCAACATCACCGGCGGCCGGTGGGTGGATACCTTTATGGGAGGACTGAACTTCCAGGTTGAGCACCACCTGTTTCCCTCCATGTCCCGCCCGAATCTGCGCAAAGTCGCCCCGCTGGTCCGCCAGCACTGTGAGCAGCTGGGGGTGCGGTACACCGAAACCGCGTTTGGGCAATCCCTGCGGGACGTCACCACCTATATCAACAGGGTGGGCCGCGGCGGGGTCGATACGTGGGCCTGCCCGCTGGCCAGCACGCACCGTGTGTAAGTTCCCTGTCACCGTGCACTGCTTTTAGATCGTGAACAAAAACCGGACCACCCCTCAGGGGGTGGTCCGGTTTTTGTTTTTGGCGGCCACCGTCCTGTTAGGTGCTGGGCGGGGCAACGCCCGTGTTCATCGGGCCGAGACGGAGTTCGTACCCTCGGTTTCGATCACGGGGTCCCCGGAGGTGTACGTGACGGTGTTGTTCTCTCCTTCGACGTCGATGTCACGGGTCTCCTCGACGCCGACAGTGTTCGCGGTTCCGTCCACATCGATATCGGGCACATTGCTGAGGGTGGCTTCATTATTGCTGCCCTCAATCTCGAGGCTTTCCGCGTCCTCGCCACTGACTGTGTTGCCATTGCCCTGGATATCGATGTCCTCACATTGACCCGTGGTCTGCACGGAGGAGCCACTGGTCTCGACGTCGATGTCCCCGCCGCCGGAGCAGGTAATGCTGACGCTCGTGTTCGCTTCCGTAATTTTATGTTCCTGCCCGCGGCTGAGGGTGATCGTCGCACCGGAGCCAGCGGGTGCGGTTGATGCGCTTAGGTCCGTCGGGGAGGCCGTGGAGGTGTTTTCGGGTGTTCCGACGCTGGTTGATGAGGGTGTTCCGGTTTCCTCCGGGGACGGGGCCGGGTCCGCGGTGCATCCGGTGATGACTGCCAGGCCCGCGACGGCGGTGAGGACGGGTGCGGTGATGCGGAAATTGCGGTACATGCGGGTTCTCCTCAGCTAGGCGGGGCTGGGTGTTGTGTTGGCCTGCCCGGAGAGAACCTGCAGCTGCCCGAGCAATCCCTCATTTGGGGCTCTTCCGCTTGCATGTTTTATTTTCCAGCATCTTGAACGGGATGGCCACGTAACTCCGCAAAACGCTGGGCGGATAGTCCCTAAGGGACCTAGGAGGCAGCCGGCCGTCGGGTGAGACGCTCGGTGAGGAGCCGGTTGGCCCAGTTCGGAGTCACCTGGGAGAGCGCGGCCAGGAAGCGTGCCTGCGATCCGACGGCGTGGTGGACGTTGCGGGGCCACTTCGGGTTGCGGCGGGACCTGATGCTGCGTTCCACGGCGGCGACAGCGGCTGCGGCAACATCGGTTTCGTTCAGCCGCACGCCGAACGACTGTATTGCTCCGATATTGACGCCCTTGACCATCCCGGTGTTGACGAACAGAGGCCACAGATCGAGCACGGCAATGCCATGCTCCGCCCATTCCAGTTCCAGTGCCTCGGTCAGGCCGCGGACCGCGAACTTCGTGGCGCCGTAGGTGGCAAGATCGGGCTGCCCGTAAATGGCTGAGGCGGATCCCAGGTTGAGCAGCACCGGTCTGTCAGCGTTCTTCAGGTACGGGAACGCGGTATGGGCACCGTTGATGGTGCCCAGAACGTTGACGTCCACGAGTGCCCGGTGCCGTTCAAGATCGGTATCAACAAACGGTCCGGCGGCAAGCAGCCCGGCGTTGTTGACCAGAAGGTCCAAGTGATCCTCGCAAACGGACGCCAGGGCTTCGCGCCACTGCTGGGCATCCCGGACATCGAGCGTTCCGGTGACGACGGTGGTGTCGTGCGCGGCAGCGATGTCCTTGAGCTCAGATAGGCCGTGACTTTCGATGTCGAACGCGCCGACTATCCATCCGCGGCGCAACAGACGGGCTGCGGTGGCGTGCCCGATGCCGCGGGCGGCGCCGGTGACGACGGCGACGCGGCGTGAGTGCTGCTCAGTGTTCCCGGCCATGTCAGGCCCCCACACGGTCGGTTGCGGCCTGCGCAGCGGTTCTGCGCCGCGCTCCGGCATCGCGCTCCCTGCGTAGGGCACGCATGTAATCGACGAAATCCACCTGGATGGTGTGCCGCTTGCTGGCGACGTACCTTTTGGTGATCGCCTTGCGGTGGCGGTCGATCTCGGCGTCCATAGCGGCCCGCTCGGGCAGGGCGTAACGGCCCTGGAGATGGTCGGCGGCGAGCTCGGACTGCCGCTCGGCGATCGGCATGACCGCACCGAGCGGCTGGACCAGTCCGATGAAGTACAGCCCCGGCACCGTCGGGTGGAACATCCGCTGGTAGAGCCGGATCTCGTTATCTCCGGACGGGTCGAGGAAGCCGGCGTCAAAGAACGGGAACGAGATCTTGTAGCCGGTGCAGTAGATCACCAGGTCGGCCGCGACGCGGGTGCCGTCGGTGAAGACGACGCTGTCACCGTCGAAACGCTGGATGTTGGGCTTCGGGACCACGTCGCCGTGGGCCAGCCTGTCGAGTATCCGGCTGGAGACGGTCGGGTGGGCCTGGGCGAACTTGTGGTCGGGTTCCTGAAGGCCGTAACGCGACATTGGGCCGGTGGCGGCGCGCATGACCACGCGGGCGACGCCCCAGCGGACCCGGGACGGGATCAACTCGTGCGCTCCGATCTCGTCGAAGGGCTTGCCGAAGACGTACTTAGGAATGATGTGCACGCCCCGGCGGTGGGAGAGGTAGGTCTCGGCCGCGTGGTAGCTGGCATCTGTACAGATATCCATGGCCGAGTTGCCCATGCCGAGCACCACGATCCGCTTGCCGGTGAGCTGTTGCTCGTCCGTGTAGTCGTGGGAGTGCATCTGCTCACCGGTGAAGCCTTCGGCGCCGGGGAAGGTCGGCTCCGGCATGCGCGGGTCCCAGTGGTGGCCGTTGGCTACTATGACCGAGCCGTAGCGCCGGGTCTCTCCGGTGCTCAGCCGAACCTCGAAGCCGCCGTCGGGCAGAGGCTGCACGTGCTCCACGCCGGTGTTGAAGGTGATCTTGTTTCGGAACCCGAAGTGGTCGACGTAGGCGTCGAAGTACGCCGCAACCTGATCGTGGCGTGCGAAATTGGGCAGGTTCGCGGGCATCGGAAAGTCGCTGAACTCCATCCGGCTGCGCGAGGTGTTGATGTGCAGAGACTTGTAGGCCGCGGACACTCCGTTGCTGTTGCCCCACACCCAGTTGCCGCCGACCCGGTCCGAGAGTTCAAAGCAGTCGAAGGCAAGTCCCCGTTCGTGGAGAACTTTGGCCGCCGTGATTCCGGAGCAGCCGGCGCCGATGACACACACGCGCTCGCTGCTGCCGAGCTCGTGGGTGGGCGGTGTGCTGTGGGCAGTCGTCATTGGCGCTCCAAGCAGGTGGATGTGTCCGGACTTACGTGATGTACGTCACTGTAAGCTCACCCGGCCGCGCCCAGCGTTATCAACACCCCGGCAGCAGCATCGCTGCTGGGAACGGGGTCGGGCAACCTGACCTCCCTGGAGAAGGCCATTAACGAGCAGGCGGCAAAGGGCTACCGGCTCCACACCATCACGACCGCGAGCAGCGGGAGCAAGGGTTTCGGTGGCGGAGACCGCATCCAGGCGACGATGGTGTTCGAAAGCCTCGGATAACCTTCCTAGCTGAAGTCCGCCTTCCGGATCAGCCCGTGGATACCCACGGTCCGGTCCACCACCTGGGAGATGGCGAAGTCCGCAGCGGCGGAAAGGTAGGCGTAGGCAACGGCGCGGTCCATGCCTTTCTCCTGCTCGAGGAAGTCCAGGGCATTGACCACCGCCCGCCGCATGGCAATATCCAGGTCGCTGTTCACGCCGCCGCCACCGAGACCGTCGGGGTCGGACAGGCCAATGGGGATCCAGGCGTCCGCCGTCTCGGCGAACGGATACCGGTGGGCCAGTTCCGGAGCGTCGCCGGAGCCGGGTTTGCAGACGGTCAGCCGGAAGGTGCCGCGCAGGGACCCCTCCATGGCGGTCAGCGCCACCTCGCCGTCGCCCATACCCATGTGCGGATCGCCCACGTAGAACAGGGCGCCGTCGGCCTTGACCGGCAGATAGAAGGTGGATCCTGGACCGAGGTGGCGGATGTCGATGTTGCCCCCGCCGAGCGTTGGCGGCACCGAGTTAGCTTCCGGGTCGGTGAGGCCGCTGGTTTCGGCAAAGGCCACACCCATCATTCCCATGAACGGGCGCAGCGGAAAACGGACCTTCATCTCGCCGCTGGTCATCACCCCCTTGCCGTCCTCAACCGCGGTAAAGACGGAGACGTTGTGATAATCCGTGGGAACGCCGGAGCCGCGGTTATCCGTATCCACCGGCGGCATGACTTCCTCCAAAGTGATGCCCGCCGGTGCTTCCGGTCCGGGCTGCACAGCAAGCGAACCTTTACCGTGGCGGCTGGAGACGACGCCGTACGGAACCCGGGGAACGGCGTCGAGCGTTTCGATTTTCAGGACATCGCCGGGCTCCGCGCCCTCGACCGCGACGGGACCGGTGACGACGTGCGGTCCGTCGGTATCGAAGTTCCGCGGCGTGCGGTTGTAGCCGGCGGCAATGTCGACGGCGTCCTGAAGCACCCCGCTTTCTTCAACGCCGTGGCTGCCGAAGAAGGACACCGGGTCCCGGCCCTGGTCTTCCAGGATCCCTTCATGGGAAAGGGCGTCGATGGTGATGGTCTCGCCGGATTTCATCCGTGCCACCGGCGCCGCATGCACGGTGGGCACGTACCCCCACAGCACTTCGTCGGGGGTGGAGACGAGGTAGTGGTCCCCGGGGATATCGCCGGAGTGCGGCTGCAGGATGTCCTCCGGCTGGGCGCCAGGCGATCCGGTTTTTCCCGCTCGGGCGGCCGCCGCCGGGGACGGCGCGTGGGGGCCGGTTGGGTTGTGCACCCGGTGGTGAAGGCCAGGGCGCCGATGCCCGCCGCGGCTCCGAGGAATCCCCGGCGGCCCAGTCCTTTGGTCAGCACCTCGGCGGCGTCCCGCCCGATCAGCATTCTGTCCATCGTGTCCTCCTCTACCTGGTTTCATCACGCTAGCCAGCTGGAGTTTCGAGGCTGTTTCGGGCGGGTGAACAGGCTGTGTGGGAGGTTGCGGGGCGGGTCGGGCAAGGGTGAGCCGACGACGGCGGGGCGGCTACTTGATACCGAAGTCGAAGCCGGCCTGGCGGTGCCCAAACCGTTCCCGAAGGAAGTTGCCCGTGGTGGTCAGTTCCGCAGAGGTGCGGCGGTGGCGGCCCGAGTACAGTGTGTCTGCTTGTCCGGCGAGGAGCTGCAGCTGCTCGACCAGTTCCTCGTTGGGGGTCCTTCCGCTCGCCTGTTTGGTCTCCAGCATCTTCGGCGGAATGGCCACGTAATTCCGAAGAACGCTGGGCAGGAAGTCACGCACCATAGCTGTGAGTTCGTACTCGAACTGGGGATCGCCGAGCGGCTGGCGCGTTTCGGCGTCGATCACCGCGTCCAGCGTCTGGCAGGTTTCCAGGATGCTGACATACGCCTCGGTGGGAATCCGGTTCTTGTTCTGCCGGGCGAGGGCGGCTGACCAGGCCAAAGCCTGTGGCAGGTCCTCCGGGGGCGAAGGGTTCGATGCCCCCGGCGTAGACGGGTGCTGGACCTGCGGCCCCGAGGTCGCGGGCTGGGTCATAACCTGCGGTACTCGACCGCGCGGGTGCAGCCACAGGTCCCGGAGCATGTAGGACCGCATGGCCGACACGGCCACGACCCCGAGAATCACAAAGAACGAGAGAACGGCCAGCGCGCTGTACCCGGCGACGGCGGCGGCAGCCAAGACAAGTGCTACGTACAGGCCACCCTCAAGGATCACCTTCCAGTTACTCCTGCGCACCCCGATCATCAACACCAGGAGAGGCATAAAAGGAAAAAACAGGAGGGCGACGGCGACTTTGAAGATGTTCCCCACGGTAAGTCGAGACATCATGATCCTCTCGTTATGGCGTGGTGGCAGACCCACAATTCCAGATTACAACTCCACCGCGTCCCCCGCTGTGATGTACCTGACAGCGCCTGCGAAAGCTAACCTATTGTGCTTTTAAGCTAAGTTGGTTAGCTTTATGGCATACACCGAGTGCCTGGAGGGCATCATGACTGAGTACCTGAGCATTGGAACGAACCGGCTGGCCTACGACCTGCAGGGGGAGGGCCCGCTGGTGGTCCTCGCGCACGGCATGGGCGACAGCCGCCGTTCGTACCGCTTCGTCGTGCCGGCATTGGTCGCCGCCGGCTACCGGGTGGCAAACCTGGACATCCGCGGCTGCGGTCAGTCCAGTACCGGCTGGGACGGCTACAGCCGCACCGACATCGCCGGAGACCTCGTGGCGCTGGTGGAACACCTCGGTGGTCCCGCAGTCCTCGTAGGCCAGTCCATCAGCGGCGGCGCCGCCACGATCGCCGCTGCCGACGCGCCGGACCTCATTGCCGGCGTCGTCGAGATTGCACCGTTCACCCGGAAGCAGTCCATGGACCTCGGCGGCATGTTCCGCGTTCCGCGCTATCGGGCCGCCTCCCTCCAGCTGCTGCAGACCATGCTCCGCGGGAGTGTGTCCAACTGGCTGAAGTACCTCGACATCGCCATACCCGTGAAGCCCACCGACTGGGCAGCTGAACGGTCGCAGATTGCCGCGGTGATGCAGGACCCGGCTCGCATGAAAGTCCTGCAGGCCATGATGAAGACCGCCCCCACCGACGCCGGGGCGCGGCTGGCCGACGTCCGCAGCCCCGTCCTCGTCATCCAGGGCAGTGCCGACCCGGACTGGGCCGACCCGCGCGCGGAGGGCGAACGTGTCATTGCCGACCTCCCCGCCGGTCTGGGCACCCTCGCCGTCATTGACGGCGCCGGCCACTACCCGCACGCCCAGACACCCAACGAACTCCTTGACCTGGCGCTGCCGTTCCTCGCCCGGGTCCTCGGGGCACACACCAACCGCGGAACCGACCATGCCTAGGGCGGGACTCAGCGCGGCCGCCGTCGTCGAGCGCGCGGCACAGATGCTCGACGAACCCCATAGTGAGGGGCTGAACCTCGCGGCCATCGCGGACAGCTTCGGCGTCCGCGTCCCCTCGCTCTACAAGCATGTCGACGGCGTCGCCGGCCTCCAGCGGGGCGTGACCCTGCATGCGAAGCGCTCACTCACCCGCGTCATCGCGCAGGCCGCAATCGGACGTTCACGGGATGATGCGATCATCAACATCGCGCACGCCTACCGCGGGTGGGCGCTGGAGCACCGCGGCCTGTACCCGTTGGCCATGCTGCCCGTCGACAGCGGGGACCCCGAGGAGGTGGAGGTCGCGGCGTCGTTCCTGGACGTTATGACCGGCGTCCTGACGGGCTACCAACTCTCGGGCGACGACGCCATCGACGCGATCCGGTTCCTCCGCGCGGCGCTTCACGGCTTCGTCTCGCTGGAAACCAGCGGCGGCTACGAAATGCCCCGTGACCTGGATCGGAGCTTCAACCGCCTGGTCGGGAGCATCACCACCGCGCTGGACGGCTGGGCGCGGTCATGACGCGTGCTGCCTCCAGTGGCGCCATGAGGCCGCGTCCCTACAGCGAAGTTGATGTCTTTTCCTCTGAGCCGTATCGGGGCAACGCCTTGGCGGTTGTTCACGACGCCGACGGCCTAAGCGCCGAGGAAGATGCAGCGCTTCGCCACCTGGACGAACCTGTCGGAAACGACGTTCCTGCTGGCTCCAAGCAGTCCGGCGGCCGATTACCGGGTGAGGATCTTCACCGCGACGGAAGAACTGCCGTTTGCCGGCCATCCCACGCTCGGCTCGGCCAGGGCCTGGCTGGATGCCGGCGGGTCGCCGCGGGCAGGCGGAACGCTCATCCAGGAGTGCGGCGTGGGGCTGATCCCGATCCGTATCCAGGAGGACCAGCTGGCCTTTGAGGCGCCGCCGCTCACCCGTTATGAACCCGTGGATGAGGTGCTCATCGGCCGGATAGCGGCAATCCTGGGGATCCCACGGGAGAACATTCTTGATGCGTCCTGGCTGGTCAATGGTCCGCAGTGGATCGGCGTCCGGCTTGCCTCGGCGCAGGAAGTGTTGAGCCTGCAGCCCGACCCGGCAAAGGCCGGCAGCCTGGAAATCGGTGTGGTGGGCCCGTGCGGGTCCACGGCGGAAACCCAGCTCGAGGTGCGTGCGTTCATCGGCGGCGACCCCGTCTGGGAAGACCCCGTGACCGGCAGCCTGAACGCGGGCCTTGCACGCTGGCTGACCGACGCGGGTCTGGCCGCGCCGCCGTACACGGCGTCACAGGGAACAGTCCTCGGCCGCCGGGGCCGCGTGCACATCAGCCTCCGCGACGGGAACATCTGGGTCGGCGGCCAGGTCACGAGCTGCATCGAGGGAACCGTCCGGCTGTAGCGCGCAGCTAACGGGCGAGGGGACTGACAGGGTCGCTCAGGGCCCGGTGCACGGACGCGACGGCGCTGGATCCTTCGCCGACCGCCGCCGCGACGCGCTTCATGGAGCCGTGGCGGACATCGCCGGCGGCAAACACCCGTGGGGTCGAGGTCTCGAAGGGCATCGGTTCGCGGCCCAGCGGCTGCCATCGATCCAGCGCCTGAACCGCAATGTCGGTCCCTGTGCGGATGAATCCCGCATGGTCCCTGTCGAGCGTGGGCAGCCACGTGCTGGCAGGGTCGGCGCCGATGAAGCAGAACAGGCCGCGCGCATCGACGGGCCCGGCGGTGTCGATGCGGACCGAATCCAAGGCGGAGCCGCCGTCCAGCCCAACGATGTTCGACTCCGTATGGATAGCGATGCGGGGATCCTCCCGCAGCCGGTCCACGAGGTAGGAGGACATCCGCGCCCCAACGTCCGTTCCACGGACCACCAGATGGACCGGGCATCCGTGGGACGCGAGATAGAGTGCGGCCTGGCCGGCCGAGTTTGCCCCGCCGACGACGACCACCGGGTGCCCGGCGACTTGGCGCGCCTCGAGGCTGGTCGCGGCGTAATAGATTCCGTGTCCCTCGAAGTCCTCCCACCCCTGAACTCCGAGACTCCGGTAGGCGGCCCCGGACGTGATCAACGCGGTGCGGGTATGGAGGACAGCACCGTCCCCCAGTGTGAGCTTGAGGCCATCATCCATGGTCTCGAGAGACACCGCATCGCAGGGTGCCCAGATCCTTACCCCGAACTTGATCGCCTGCAGTGTCGCTTGGCGGATGAGGTCTCCACCGGCAACGCCAAAGGGAAAACCAAGGAAGTTCTCGATTCGGGAGGTCGCCGCTGCCTGCCCACCCGGCGCGACGGCGTCGAGCACCACCGTGTTCAGCCCTTCGGAGGCTGCGTAGATGGCGGCGGCGAGCCCGGCGGGTCCGCCGCCAACGACGAGCAGGTCCGTGGCGCCCTCCTGGTGGGGCTGGTAACTCAATCCGAGGCGCTCGGCGACGGCTCCCGGCGTCGCACGTGTCATGAGCTTGCCCTGGATGAGTGCTGCCGGCAGATCACCGGCCGCTATACCGTGGCCATCGAGGGCGCCCATGCCGTCGGGCGGGACGACGAAGACGGTATGAATCAAGTCCAGCCGTTCCGCGAAGCGGCGAAGAGCCAGCAATTCGCTGGACGCTTCCGTCCCGATGAACTTGAGCGTCATGGCGGCCGGTCCCCGCCGAAGGGCTTCGCGGCGTTCCCACAGAGTATGGAGAACAATCCCCCCGAGATCGTCGTCCTGGTTCATGACCAGCCGCAGATCTTCGCGGGCCAGGCGCCGGATGCGCCCGGGCTCCTTCACCCGCGCCGACAGGAGCGCGGCCTGTCCGTTGAGCAGCCCGAGTTCACCGCCGAACGAGCGTGGCCCGAGCGTGCTGAGAACGGTTTCTTCGTCCCACCACAACGGGTCCCGCACCATTTCAATGGCCCCCGATTCCACGAGGATCATTGGATAGTTCAAGTCCCCGGCGCGGAAAACGTAGTCGCCCGCGCCGACGTCGGTTGGTGCGGCCATGCCGAGGAGTCTTTCCCACTGCGAGTCGGAAAGACGAGGCACGTCACTGGTTCGCTTGGCAGACTGCTCACTGACATCCGTCATGTCGGTCCTTCGAGCTAGACGGTGGATTCAGAATGCAGTGAGATTACCTGATTGAACCTGCGAATGGATGGCCTGCCGGAACGTTTAGCTGTCGCGGGCGGCCGCGATTTCGAGAACGCGGTCGCGACAGAGCCGCCAGCCGAGCATCAGGGCCGGGATGATGACCACCAGGGAGGCGATCGTCCAGGTGCCCACGGGGGAATCGAAGGCCATCAGGATCAGCACGGCGAGAAGGAACGCGAGCGTAATCCAGCCGGTGACGGGAGCGCCGGGCATCCGGAAGGACGGGCGGGACAGTTCCCCGCGCTGGGCCCGCCGGGTCAGCGCCATCTGGCACAGGACGATCATGGCCCAGGTACTGATGATTCCCAGGGATGCCACGTTCAGGACGATCTCGAACGCCTGGGCGGGAACGACGGCGTTGAGGACGACGCCGAGCAGGGCAACGAACGCGGTCAGGGCGATACCGCCGTACGGGACGCCCGCCTTGTTCATCCGCCCGGCGAACTTCGGCGCGGAGCCGGCCATGGACATGGAGCGCATGATGCGGCCGGTGGAGTACAGGCCGGCATTGAGTGAGGACAGGGCGGCGGTCAGGACCACCAGGTTCATGATGGCGTCCACACCGCCCACCCCGATGGACCCGAAGAACGTGACGAACGGGCTTTCGCCGGCCTTGTAGGAGCTGTACGGCAGCAGCAGCGAGAGCAGGACGAGCGTGCCGACGTAGAACACGGCAATGCGCACGATCACGGTGTTGATGGCCTTGGGCATAATCTTTTCCGGGTGTTCGGTCTCGCCCGCAGCGGTGCCGATGAGCTCGATCGAGGCGTAGGCGAACACCACGCCCTGCATGACGACGACGGCGGGCAGCAGGCCGTTGGGGAAGAGGCCGCCGTTGCCCGAGATGAGGCTGAAGCCGACCACCTGACCGTCCACGGGGGTGCCGAAGAGCACGAAGCAGATGCCCACGATCAGGAAGGCGACCAAGGCCACGACCTTGATCAGCGCGAACCAGAACTCCAGTTCCCCGAAGACCTTGACGCTGATGAGGTTCAGCCCCAGCACCAGGACCAGGGCGGCCAGGGCCCAGGTCCACTGCGGGATGTCCGCGATCGGCGGCCAGTATTTCCGGAAGAAGTTCATGTACAGCGCGACGGCGGTGATGTCCACGATGGCGGTCATGGCCCAGTTCAGCCAGTACAGCCAGCCGGTGACGAAGGCCGCCTTCTCGCCGAAGAACTCACGAGCGTAGGAGACGAAGGAGCCGGAGGAGGGCCGGTGCATCACCAGTTCACCCAGGGCCCGCAGGATCATGAAGGCAAAGAAGCCGCAGACGGCGTAGCTGATGACCAGTGAGGGGCCTGCCGCTGCGAGGCGGCCGCCCGCTCCCATAAAGAGCCCGGTGCCGATGGCGCCGCCGATGGCGATCATCTGGACCTGGCGGGGCTTGAGTCCCTTGTGGTAACCCTCCTCCTCGTGGTGGAAGGTGGGTTCGGGGGTGCCTGCCTGGACGGTGGAGTCCGGGAGGGCCGGCGGAGCCGGGGGTGGCGTGATCATGGGTTCCTTTGCTCAGCCTGGCGGGGTGCCGCGGGCTGAAGAGTTCGGGGGGGGGGGAGGCTGCTCGCCGGTGGGCAGCCCTTTTTGAGGAGGGGGGACGGCTCGGGGGTCGGGCGCGGCGGCGCCGGATCAGGGCATGGCCGTGTAGGGCAGGGTCTTCGGAAGTTCTTCTGTCAGGTGCCTACTGGGCCTCTATATCGCCGCGGAAATACCGCCCCGGAGCGCATTGACGAGCGCTCGCAGGAACTGACTTATGCTGTCCGATTGTTCGGCTCCCTGGCAACTTCACCCGAAAACTATGGCAGGAGTCACAGCACAGCGTCAAAGCGGGGATGAGCCCTTCACCACCCGCCGCGCGTAGGCGTATGACCCTTCCGCGCGTCGTCGGGCATGGCCATTTCGGCGCGCAGGCCCAATAGCCGGATCGGCCGACCGGGCTCGATGGCACCGGCCAGGTCCAGTGTCCGGGCCAGGACATCGTCCCGGTCGAAGGTCTCCGGGATCTTCTTCGCGTGCGTTTTGGTGGTGAACGGCGCGTACCGGACCTTGAGGGTCAGCCCGATCACCGGCCGCCCTTCGGCGGCTACATCCGCCAGGACCTGCGCCGCCAGCTGCCGCACGGCGTCGTCCACCTGTCCCGGCTCGGTGAGGTCGGTCTGGAAGGTGGTCTCGCGGCTGTGCCCGCGGGCCACCCACGGGGTGTCATCCACCGTGCTGGCACCGTCGCCGCGTCCGAGCTCCGCGTACCAGGGACCCATCTTGGGCCCGAACTCCGGCACCAGGGTCGGAGGATCTACTGTGGCGAGCTCGGCCACAGTATTGATGCCCAGCTTCGCCAGCCGGCCCGAAATCTTGCTTCCGACGCCCCACAGTTCCTTGGTGGGCCGACCGCCCATCACCTCGAGCCAGTTCGCGGCGGTCAGCTGGAAGACGCCGGCCGGTTTGCCCAGGTCGGTGGCGTTCTTGGCGCGGACCAGGGTGTCGCCGATACCCACACTGCAGTGCAGCTGCGTCTGCTCCAGCACCGCGGCCTGCAGCTCCCGGGCGTAGGCCTCCGGATCCTCCGTCACCGTGCCGACGAAAGCTTCGTCCCAGCCCAGGACCTGCACGACGGCGCCGGGCTGGGCGCGCAGCGTGGCCATCACTGCATCCGAGGCCTCGAGGTAGGCCTCGGCATCGACGGGCAGGATCACGGCGTCGGGCACCTTGCGGGCGGCGATGCGCAGCGGCATCCCGGACCCGACGCCGAACGCGCGGGCTTCGTAGGAGGCGGTGGAGACCACGGCACGTTCGGTCGGATCGCCGCGGCCGCCAACGATGATCGGTTTACCGGCCAGCTCCGGGCGCCGGAGCACTTCGACCGCTGCGATGAACTGGTCGAGGTCCACGTGCAGCACCCAGGGGATAGCGTTCACGCGACCAGTGTGCCCTAAACGTTCCGGACAGGCACCCGCCTACCGGCCGATGCTGTCCAGCTCGGCCGCATCCTCCGCGGAAAGCGCGAGTCCGGCACCGGCCACGTTCTCCCGCAGGTGCGCCACCGATGAGGTGCCCGGAATGAGCAGGATGTTCGGGGAGCGCTGCAGCAGCCACGCCAACGCCACGGACATGGGCGTGGATTCCAGCCGCGCCGCCACGGCGGAGAGCGCTTCGGACTGCAGCGGGCTGAACCCGCCCAACGGGAAAAACGGCACGTAGGCGATGCCGTCCTGCGCGAGGGAATCGATCAGGTCGTCGTCCCGGCGGAAAGCAAGGTTGTATCTGTTCTGCACCGAAACGATGGGGACAATGCTGCGTGCTTCGGCGACCTGCTCCGGCAGCACATTGCTCACTCCGAGGTGCCGGATCACCCCCTGCTGCCGGAGATCGGCCAGCGTCTCCAACGCTTCGGCGAGGGAGCCGGGCACTGTCCCCTCGCCGTCGCCCATCCGCAGATAAACCAGGTCCAGCACATCAAGGCCGAGTGTTTCCAGGTTCTCCTCCACCGCCCGGCGCAGCTGGTGGGGCTCCCGCGCCGTAGGCCATCCGCCCTGGTCATCGCGCGTGGCGCCCACCTTGGTCACCACGTGCAGGGCGTCCGGATAGGGATGCAGTGCCTCACGGATGAGCGAATTGGTGATGTGCGGGCCGTACGCCTCGGCGGTGTCGATGTGCGTGATGCCCAGTTCCACCGCCTCCCGCAGGACGGCGAGGGCGCCGTCGCGGTCTGCGGGCTGTCCCAGGGCCCAGGGTCCGGCGAGCTGCATGGCTCCGTAGCCGAAGCGGGTAACCTCGAGGCCGGCTAGGTCCAGGTCCCGCCGGGGAGGGAAGCGGTAAAGGTGCTCATGTTCTGCCTTTCAGGGGTGGAGTTCCTTACTAACGCAGTCCACTATGGTGACGTAACTTCCCAGCAGGAAGTAGGCACCTGGAAGTGCCTAAGTAACCCGAAAGGCAAGGGCGGTAATGGCCACGATCACGGCGGCAGCGAAACGGGCCCAGGAAAAGGCGAACTACAACGCCTTTCTGGATGTATGCCCCAGCCGGAAACTGCTCGACCGGATCTCGGACAAATGGGTGACGCTGGTCCTGGCGGCTCTCGGAAGCGGACCGGACTGCGACGGCGGTCCCCGGCCGTTGCGGTTCTCCGAACTTTCCCGCGTGCTGGCCGGCGTGAGCCAGAAAATGCTGACCCAGACGCTGCGCTCGCTGGAGCGGGACGGGCTGGTCACCCGCACGGTTACCCCCACGGTGCCGGTGACCGTGACTTACGAACTCACCGACCTTGGACTGTCCCTGTACGGGCTGACCCGCAGTATCAAAGCCTGGGCCGAGCAGCACATGGATGACGTCTTCGCTGGGCGTGCCGCCTACGACTCCCGCAGTGCCTGACCTTCCGCACCCGGCCCGCCGTGGCTAGCTGCCCTCGGTCAGCGAACCGACGGCGAGCAGAAGCTGGTTGCGGAATCCTTCCGGCGGGGTGGCGGCGTCGCGGCCGCTGAGAGCGCGCAGGGACCAGGAGGCATTGGACCAGCTGGTGACCAGGGAAATGGTCATGGCCATCAGCACCACGGGGTCGTGGCTGCCCGCGATCTGCCCTCGGTCCTGTGCCTCTCGGATGGCCGCGATCTTGCTCCGGTACGCCTGCACCTCAACGTCCAGCGGAGCCGGACGTTCCAGGACTGCCCAGGACGTCAGCCGGCCGACGTCGGGGTTCAGCTGGAGCATGTCGAACAGGCTTGCGGCGTATTGGGGGAGCGAGGCGGCCTCAAAGGGAACCGCATCAGCCAGTTCCAGCAGGGCCTGGCCCACGACCAGATCGAACAGCTCTTCCTTGGCGCCGAAGTGGACGTAGATGGAGCGCTTGTTGGCCTGCGCCTCCTCCGCAATGCGGTCCACCCGGGCACCGGCGAGTCCGTTCAGGGCAAATTCCGCGCGGGCCGCAGCCAGGATGCGGCGCTTGGTGGGGGTGGCGTCAGGAGGCATACCGCCATCGTATGTAACCAGATGGTTGCTTACCAAGCCGGAGTCTGCCACCCTGTACGTAACTAACCAGTTACCTACAGGAGGAAGACATGCCCCGCACCTGGTTCATCACAGGCACTTCATCCGGATTCGGCCGCCATCTGGCCGAACAGCTCCTCGAGCGCGGCGACCGGGTGGCAGCTACTGCCCGCCGCGTGGAATCCCTCGACGACCTGGCCTCCCGGTACGGCACGCGGCTGTGGCGCGCAGCCCTCGATGTCACCGACACGGCCACCCTGCGGACAGTGGTGACGCGGGCGTTCGACGAACTCGGGCGGATCGACGTCGTCGTCTCGAATGCCGGGTACGGCCTGTTCGGGGCGGCCGAGGAGCTAAGCGACGAGCAGATCGACCGCCAGCTGGCCACCAACCTCACCGCCTCCATCCAGCTCGCACGCGCCGTCATCCCGCATCTGCGGCGGCAGGGCGGCGGCCGCATCATGCAGGTCTCCAGCATCGGCGGCCAGGTCGCTTTCCCTGCCATGAGCCTCTACCACGCCACCAAATGGGGCATCGAGGGGTTCTGGGAATCCACGGCAGCCGACATTGCGCCGTTCGGTATTGGTGTCACGCTTGTCGAGCCGGGGGTGGCCCGCACCGGGTTCGGCAGCACAAGTGCGGACATGGGTGCGGCCCTGCCCGAATACGACGGCGGCGCTCCGGGGCAGCTCCGCCGCATGATTGCCGGCGAACTTCCGCCGCTGCCCGCACCGGGAGACCCAGCCAAGATTGCGGCGGCAATCATCGCTTCAGCCGACGGTCCAAGTGCCCCGTTGCGCCTCACGCTCGGTTCGGACGCCTACACCCTGGCCACCTCGGCACTACGGGAGCGCCTCGCCAGGCTGGAAGAGGGGAAGGATCTGGCCCACTCGACGGACGCCGACGACGTCGCGGCCCACCAGCCGAGCGGCTCCGCCTACCCCCCGCCTGGCCCCGGCGGTTAGGAGGTCAGTGCCACGTGCGGGTAGGCCGGCTCCCGCTGCTGGAACTGCAGCACGTCCTTGTTCCGGATGACGCCGTCGCGGATTTCGATCGCCCGGGCAATGGTCTCGTTCTCCGCCCACGCGGCGGGACCGCTGATGACCGTTTCCAGGAAAGGCAGCAGCGCCTCGCTGATTTCCCAACTGGCGGAGTTCCAGAGGTAGGACGGGCTGTGGTCGACAGCGTAGTAATTGATGTGCTCGCCCACCTCGAACATGGGATCGGTGAAGGTGGTGGATTTCGCCCACTCAAAGCCCATGCCCTCGTCGCAGGAAACGTCCACGATCAGGCTGCCGGGCCGGAAAGCCGCAAGATCCTCAGTGCGCAGGTAGGTCAGCGGGGCATTGGGGTCCTGCAGGGTGCAGTTGACCACGATGTCGCTCTCGGCAAGGAACGGGGCCAGCGGCACCCGGCCGTCTTCGGTGATGACCTCGCTGAGGAACGGTGATTCCGCCGCGTCATGGTCGAACTGCACCATCCGGGCCGAGTGGATCGGTGCTCCGACCGCTGCAACACCGCGGTTGGTCAGGACCTGGACGTCATGGATGCCGTGGGCGTTCAGGGCAGTAACCGCCCCGCGCGCCGTGGCGCCGAAGCCGATGACGACGGCGCTGAGCCGCCGGCCGTAGTCGCCGGTGGATCCGGTCAGGCTGAGGGCGTGCAGTACGGAGCAGTACCCGGCCAGTTCGTTGTTCTTGTGGAACACGTGCAGGCCGAAACCGCCGTCGCTGGCCCAGTGGTTCATCGCTTCGAAGGCGATCAGGGTGAGCTTCTTGTCGATGGCGAGCTGGGTGATGGCGCGGTCCTGCACGCAGTGCGGCCAACCCCAGAGGGTCTGCCCGTCCCGCAGCTCGGCCAGGTCCTCGGGCTGCGGCTTGGGCAGGAGGACGACGTCGGCCTCCGCCACGATCTGCGCCCGCGGGAGTACGGCGCGCACGAATGTCTTCAGCTCGGCGTCCGAAACGCCGAACTTCTCCCCATAGCCTTCTTCGAGAACCAGCTGTTCCCGAATCTCCGGGGCGATGCGTTCCAGATGAAGCGGGTGGATGGCCAGCCGCTGCTCGTCGGGCTTGCGCCTGCTGGAAAGGACACCGAGGGTGAGGCGCTCCACGGGGGAGTTCACTTCTTTTTCGGCGGTGTAGGTTTGGCGGCGGCCGTGTCGAGGGGCCCGGAACCGGCTGCGGCGGCCTTCTTATCTGCGCGCTTTTCCTTTATGGATTTGCCGGACTTCTTGGATGCTGCTTGGCGCGGGGACTTGTCAGACATGTTCGCTCCTGTAGCGGAACCGAGGCGGTTCCTGACCCTGAACCCTACAGGTACGGCTGACGGGCGCTGCACCGGGGCGTCGGGTACCTTCCGGGTGGCAATGCGCAGCGGCATCCCGGCCCCGACACCGAACGCGCGTGCTGCAGCACCCAGGGGGGGGGAGCGTTCAGGCGACCTGTGTGCCCTAAGCGTTGCGGACAATCACCAGTTCGTCACACATCAGCTGCAGAATTGTCAACCGGATCACTCGTCAGTGCAGCCGGCAGGGGCAGGTCATACTTCTCGCAGAGGAACCGCGTCTGGCAGTACCTCTGGGCATCCGCTGCGACTGCGCCGAGGATCCCAGCATTGGCACCGGCACCGATGAGGACACCCACGAATGGCAAAACCTTGGCAACGTTTTGAACCGGCACCCTGGAGCCAGCCGGCCCGAGCTGCTTCATCAGTTTTTCAAGCACGGCCACAAGACGGTGATCCGCGCGAAGCTTCTCGGACCACTTGACGCGTCCCTTGAGCGCGTCAGCGGCGTGCGCAACGTCCCTTATCGGCTTAGCCTTGGCTGCCTGCTTCATGAAGGATCTGTTCACGAGACGCTGGATGAATAGTTGTTCCTCGGGGTCCTTGGCGTCATAGCCGTACGAGTACGCTATCCGCGTTGCAATCGAGGTACTCAGAACCTGGATGACAACGATGTCTGCAGTTATCGCCACGGGCATCCCCGCGACCGGAACCAAGGCCAGCATGCCCATGGCGCCACCTTCGAGTGCACCGGCGGTCCGCCATCGAAGGGTGTTTAGCGTTAGTAAGCGGTCGCATGACTTCAGGTCCTGCTTCTGCAATTCGCTGAAGTTGTCTATATCAAGGCCACGTTTGCGGGCAAGCTTTTCGACGCTCTTTGGGTCGTTGAGCTCAAGCGCCCAGTCGTTGAACAGCTCAAGCATTGCTATTGCACTTTCAATAGCTGGGCGCATGGCTTTGTCCGCCACCGCTCCCCCCGCGCGCTGGAGGGGATCCATGACCTTCTCCGGCACGGCTTCTGCCAGCCGTCGGCCGGTGTTTCCAGCCACCTCGCCCGTGCGGCTGATCGCGGTGTTCGCCCAGTTCGGCAGACCCCGGCGGTTGCTGCGGCGCTCCCAGTGGTTATTGAGGCTGTCCCAAACCTGTTGGTCGTACGCGCTCATCTCGGTAACAGCGTCGGGGAGCAACGGGTCTGCGTCAGTGCTCAAGGAGGGTCCATTTCGATGGTGGTGTGTGAGTCGAGGATGACCCTACCAGCCGATATGTCGCCGCCCACGTGACAGCAGGCTGTGTCCTGGGCCCCCGCTGGACGCGCGACGGGTCCCAGGGTCGGACTACCGGCCGGTCCAGGCCTCCGCGTAGAACCGTGGGGACAGGGAATCCAGCAGCTCGGTGTAGGGTTCCGGCTCCATGGCCTGCGCCGAACGGGCAGGGATTTCCGAGGCGAACGCGGACACACCCAGCCCGGCCTCCCGGTCCTTCAGGGTCAGGCCGGCGGCTTCCAGGATGGTCGGGTACATGTTCAGCTGGTCCACGCCGGGACGCAGCGTCACCGTGGGGTCCTGGCCCGGGACCCAGATCCGGTTGAAGATGGTGCGGTTCTCGTGGTGATCCAGCTGCTCGTGGAAGGCGTCGCCGGCACTCATGTGCTTGAGGTGGTCGCCCATGATCACCACGGCCGTGTCCTCGAGGTAGCCCTTTTCCTTCATGTAGTCCACGAAGCCGGCCACCTGCGTCATGGAGCAGGAGAACACGGAGGTGACCTTGTTCTCCGTATCCACGTTGCAGTAGTCGTAGACGTGCACCGGTTCATGGGTGTCCAGGGTCAGCATGGAAAGGTTGAACGGCTGCCCGGTCTTTTCCGACTCGGCATGGAGCCGGTCGATTTCCTCCTTGGCGTGGGCCATAAGCCGCTCGTCGCTCAGGCCCCAGTCCTTGCGGAAGTTCTCTTCCGGCTCGTCGAGGGCACGCCAGTCGGAGAGGCCCTTTTCCTCGGAGTAGCCGTGGGTGCTCAGGTAGGTGTCCTTCGCGGCGAAGGAGGAGTTGGCGCCACCGAGGAAGACATTGGTGTAGCCATGCTTTGCCAGCACATCGCCCAGGCAGGTCGACCCGCCCAGGTACGTTTCGCCGTCGTCGTCGAGGTCGCCGGTGGCGCTGCTGTCATCAGAGGAGCCCACGCCCTTCAGCGGTACGCCGCACTGCGTCGAGACGAGGCCGGCCATGGTCCAGCCTCCGCCCTCGTACTGCTGGAAATCCGCCACGCTCTGCCAGCCCGCTTCGGCGGGCGTGGCTTCCTTCAGGGGTGCGAACGAGTCTTTTTCGAAGAGCTGGTCATCCGCAAGGGTGGCTTCGCCGGACTCGAGGTAGATCAGCACCAGGTTGCGCTTGTTCTCGTCACTCGTGACCGTTGGCTCCACGTAGTAGTCGCCGATGTCGTACTTGGAGTTCGCTGCCTTGATGTAGTCGGCCACACCCACAGTTGTCGCGAAGGCGGTGGCGCCGCCCACGAACACCGCGGCCACCAGGGCGGCGGCGACCGCCCGGCGAATCCACTGCGGGCGACTGGAGTGATCCTCGCCGCCGCCGCCGGCTGCGCGGCGCTTGCGGCGCCGGGTGTACTGCCATAGGGCAATTCCGAGGGTGAGAAGCAGGGGTAGAACGCCGACGCCCAGGATGCCGAGCCAGACAATGGCTCCTCCGCCACCGTCGGTTTCCACCGAGACGAGGTTCAGGAGCATCTGCCCCACGGAGATCCTGCCCCAGAAGAAGCGGATGCCGGCGGCGGCGATGAGCAGGGCGAGCCCCGCCCAGATCAGGACGTAAACCAGGACGCGGCCAGCAACGAGGCCGACCCGTCGGGTCACGTGAAGAATCCGGCCGGACATTGCAACACCTCGTTCCAGATGCCGCGTTTACGCCGAACACCCTTGACATCCCACCCGATCTCGGGCGTTTAGAAGACTAGTACCGCCACTTTACCCGCTCACTACTGGTTTTGCCGGGAGAAAGGTGCTTCCACAGCGGTGTATTCCACCTCCACCGTGATAGGTTTTGTTCGTTTCCGTGCGGAGCCGTTCGCTTGTTTTACTCATCTTCAGGAGGATCATGCTTGCAGCGGAGCGCCATGCGGCCATCCTGAACCGGCTGGAACGCCAGCCGGCCGTCCGGGTCAGCTCGCTCGCCCGCGACCTCGCCGTGTCGGAGATGACGGTCCGCCGGGACATCGACACCCTGGCAGCGCGGGGAGCCCTGGTGCGGGTGCACGGCGGCGCCGTCCGGCCCGGCAGCCTCAGCGCGGTGGAGCCCGGCTTCGATGCCAACCGCACGCGCGGAGGCGAGGCCAAGCAGCGGATCGCGGCCGCAGCGGTGTCCCTGCTGGCACCCGGCATGACCGTGTCCATCACGGGCGGGACCACTACCTACGCATTGGCGCCGCTCCTGGCCAAGGTGCCGGGCCTGACCGTGGTCACCAATTCCCTTCCCCTGGCGGACGAACTCCACCGGCTGCGTGCCGCTGCCCCGGCCAACGGAGCGCCCGAGGTTCTCCTCTCCGGCGGTCAGCTCACGCCGTCGAAGGCCCTTGTCGGTCCGCTCGCCACCCGCGCCATTTCCACTCTCCGCGCGGACCTGTGCTTCATGGGGGCGCACGGAGTGGACGCGGTAGGTGGCATTACGACGCCGAACCTCGCGGAGGCGGACACAAACACCGCCTTCGCGCAGGCCTGCGACAGCCTTGTGATCCTCGCCGACGCGACGAAGATCGGCGTCGTCAGCCTGGCCCAGGTGGCTCCGCTCGATGCCGCGGCCGCCCTGGTCACCGACCGGTACCCTGAGGGCGAATACGCCGCCCTCACCCGCATCCTCTGTGACCCCGTATCCGACTTCGAACTGGAAGAGCGCCCATGACCTTCGTGACTCCCACCCGGCTGTCCGATGGGCGGGAACTGATCTACTTCGACGCGGGGGAGGACAGCGCCGCACGGCACCGTGACGCAGCAACCCGGGACGTACGGGGACTTCCCGCACGGGGGCCGGCGGGGACCGTCCGATATGACGCGCTTTCCGGCGAATGGATCGCCGTCGCCGCGCACCGCCAGTCGCGAACCCACCTGCCGCCTGCGGACCAGTGCCCGCTGTGCCCCGCAACGCCCGGAAACCTCTCGGAAATCCCGGCCGCCGACTACGAGGTGGTGGTGTTCGAGAACCGGTTCCCCTCGTTCGGGCCGGACCTCGGCGAGCTGCCGGCCACCCCCGGATGGGGTACGACGGCGGCGGCGTACGGACGCTGCGAGGTCGTGGCCTTCGACCCCGCGCACGAGGGTTCCTTCGGATCCCTCACCCCCGGGCGAGCCCGGACCGTCATCGACGCCTGGGCCCAGCGCACCGAAGCGCTCTCCGCGATGCCCGGGATCAAACAGGTCTTCTGCTTCGAAAACCGGGGTGCCGAAATAGGCGTCACCCTCCTGCACCCGCACGGCCAGATCTACGCCTATCCATTCATTCCGCCCCGTGCCGCCATTCTGGCAGCCAGGGCAGCGGAGTTTTTTGACGCCTCCGGCGGAAAACAGACGCTCATGGGACATGCCCTCGCGGCGGAGCGCAGCACAGGGGACCGGATGGTTCTTGAGGGGAAGCACTTCAGCGCCTTCGTGCCCTTCGCCGCCCGGTGGCCGCTGGAGGTCCACCTGGTCCCGCACCGCCAGGTCGCCGATCTCGCCGCCCTGACGGGGGAGGAACGCGACGAACTCACCACCGTCTACCTCGACCTCCTGGGCCGGATCGATGCCCTCTATCCCACGCCGACGCCGTACATCGCCGCCTGGCAGCAGGCGCCGGTCGATCCGGTCCTCCGGCCGGCGGGCTACCTGCACCTCCAGCTCACCTCACCGCGCCGGGCCGCCGACAAACTGAAATTCCTTGCCGGCTCGGAAGCGGCAATGGGAGCCTTCATCAACGACACCACCCCCGAGGCCGTCGCCGAGTCGCTGCGCACTGCCGTCCCCGCCGCCGCCCTTCCCGCCGTCCATGCAGACACCCACGCCCGAAAGGACCAGGCATGAATCCCACGACGCTCGCGGCTGCCTTTACCGAACGCTTCGGTGCCGAGCCGGACGGCCTGTGGTCCGCCCCGGGCCGCGTCAACGTCATCGGTGAACACACGGACTACAACGACGGCTTCGTCCTGCCGTTCGCCCTTGAGCACTCGACGACGGCCGCCGCCGCCGTCCGCAGGGACCGGATGGTGCGGGTCGCATCCACCCTCACGCCCGACGACGAACCCGTGACCGCCGATCTCGACCTCCTCACCGAAGGCAGCGTTGAGGGATGGGCGGCGTATCCGCTCGGGGTCCTGTGGGCCATGGAACAGTCCGGGTACCGCTGCCCCGGCATGGACCTGCTGATCGATTCCTCCGTTCCCGTGGGCGCCGGACTCTCCTCCTCCGCGGCGCTCGAGTGCGCCGTCGCCGTCGCCGCCAACGATCTTTCACAGGCGCAGGTGTCCCGCCGGGAGTTGGCTGCCATCGGGCAGCTCGCGGAGAACCGGATGGTGGGTGCGCCTACCGGCATCATGGACCAGTCCGCCTCACTCCTGGGCGAAGCGGGCCACGCCCTTTTCCTCGACTGCCGGTCCGGGGAATCCCGGCTGGTTCCCCTGGACCTCGAGGGCGCCGGGCTGGAACTCATGGTCATTGACACACGGGTCAGCCACGCGCACTCCACCGGCGGGTACGCTGCCCGCCGCCGCTCCTGCGAACGTGGCGCCGAATTGATGGGTGTTGCCGCACTCCGGGATGTTTCGGTCGGGGACCTCGAGCGGGCAGCCGGGGTAATGGACGAGGAGACGTTCCGGCGCGTGCGGCACGTGGTGACCGAGAATGCGCGGGTTGAAGCCGCCGTCGAGGTGCTCACCGGAAGCGGTCCCGCCGGACTCGGACCGCTGCTCGTGGCCAGCCACACGTCGATGCGCAACGACTTCGAAATCTCCTGCCCTGAACTCGATGCGGCGGTGGACGCAGCCCTCGCTGCCGGGGCGCTCGGTGCCCGCATGACCGGCGGCGGTTTCGGTGGTTCCGCCATCGCGCTGGCCCGCGCGGGGGACGTGCCTGCCATCCGCTCCGCTGTGGAGCAGGCATTCTCCAACGCAGGCTTCCGGTCACCGGTCATCTTCAGCGTGCTCCCCGGGACCGGTGCGGGCCCTACCGCCTGAGCCTTGTGCCGTCGCGGAAACTCAGGCCAGCGGAAGCTGCTGTTTCGTGCCCGCGGCCGGGAGGACCGAGGAGGCAAGCAATGCGAGCTTCTCGGCATGCCCGGAGCCGGCGTCGGGGTGATAGACCACCAGCATCAGGCCATCCGATCCACTGATGCTCAACCGCTCCCGGTTGAGGGTCATTTCGCCGACCACCGGGTGGTCCAGCCGCAGCGGCGTCCCCCGCTGCCCGCGTACTTCGTGCCGCGCCCACAGCTGCCGGAACAGTGGACTGGCCAGGGATAGCTCGCCGACCAGTTCGATAAAACGCGGATTCTCGATGTCGTTGCCGACGGACTGCCGCAGGTTGGCAATGAAGCACTCGGTCACCCCTTCCCACTCCGGGTGCAGGGCCTGCTGGGACGGGTCAAGGAACATGTCCCGGAGCTGGTTACCCCCGACGTCGAGGCGGGGGGAGAGCGCTTTGGCGAGCCGGTTCGAGGCCAGGATGTCGAAGTACCGTCCCTCGATGAAGGCCGGCTGCGCGAGGGAGTCCATCAGCTTGAGCGCACCCTCGGGCGGTGTTTCCTTCGGCGGGCGGCGGACCCGCTGCTTCGGGATGTCCGCGACGAGTGTCAGGAGGTAGGCCAGGTGCTCGTCGTTGAGCTTCAGCACGCGGGCGATGGACTCGAGGACCTGCACGGAGGGACGCCGGTCCCGCCCACGCTCCAACCGCAGGTAGTAGTCGGTACTGATGCCCGCGAGCATGGCTACTTCCTCGCGGCGCAGCCCCGGCACCCGCCGCACGCCATGGTCCGGGATGCCCGCCTGCTGAGGAGTTACCAGCTCGCGCCGGGCACGAAGGTATTCCCCAAGGGTGTTCGGTGTTGAACTCATAGGGCCAGCGTAGGGGGTCACGGGGCAGGCGGGATAGGTGCGGAGGGGGTCCTGCCGCACCCTAGGCTGGGCAGGGCTCTGGCTGGAGAAAACAGGCATCCGTAGCGTTCTCAACGGCTCATCCGAGCCGGATTCGAGAGGACAATACATGACCGTCACACTGATCACCGGTGCCAACAAGGGCATCGGCTTCGAGACCGCCAGGCTGGACGCCCTGGTGAACGAGGACGAGGAGCTGGAATTTTGAGCTCCCTGACCACCTCCGCACCAGCGAAGCCGAAGACGTCCTGGGCCGGCGTCGTCTCCCTGGGGCTGGGAATCTTCGCCATCGTGATGTCGGAGTTCCTGCCTGCGAGCCTGCTTCCACATATTGCCGGCGACCTGGGCGTCACCGTCGGCGCGGCGGGACAAAGCGTGACAGTTACCGCTGCCGCTGCTGTCTTTTCGGCCCTGCTGATCGCCGTGGTCCTACCCCGCGCTGACCGCCGCCGCGTGATGATCGGCCTCACGGCATTCGCCATTGCCTCCAACATCATGGTGGCGCTGGCACCGAACCTGTTCCTCCTTCTGTCCGCGCGGTTGCTGCTGGGTATCGCCCTCGGCGGATTCTGGGCCATGGCCACAGCCATGGCCGCGCACCTGGTGCCCGCCGACCATCTGGGCCGGGCACTGACCGTCGTCAACGCCGGTGTAGCGCTCGCAACCGTCGCCGCCGTTCCACTCGGGGCATGGCTGGGGGAAATCTGGGGCTGGCGGGCAGTCTTTGTTGTCGCCGCCGTAGTCGGAGCACTGGCCCTGGGCGTTCAGGCAGCCACCCTGCCGCACATCATGCCCACCGTGGTGAGCGGGCTCCGCGCTCTGGGATCAACCCTGCGCTCCGGCGTCGTCGTCGTGGGCCTGATCGCCATCCTGCTGGTGTTCGGCGGACACTTCAGCGGGTACACGTACATCCGGCCGACCGCGGAGAGCCTGTCCGGTATCGACGCCGGTGGGCTCGCGTTGCTGCTGCTGGTCTTCGGAGCCGCCAGCGTCCTCGGCACCGTGATCAGCGGACCACTGGCAGACAGCGCCCTTCGTGCCGCCGTCCTCGTTTTCCCGTCAGTGGTGGGGATTGGAATGCTGACGATGCTTCTCACCGGCGGATCGGTCCTGGGCTGCTTCATCGCCGCAGGACTCTGGGGCTTTGGCTTCGGCGGCCTGCCGACGTCGGTGTTGAGCTGGGGCGCCAGGGCGCAGCCGGAGCGGCTTGAGCAGATCGGTGCCCTCGTTGTGACCGTCTGCAATATCGCGATCGCTCTCGGTGCCGTCGTCGGCGGAGTCCTCGTTGACGGCGCCGGCGCCAGCACCACCCTGATTGTGGGCGGCACTGCGGCGCTTCTCGGTGCGGTGATCCTTACCAGCCTGCGCACGTCGAGGACCGGTTCGGAGCAGGTCCTGGATCGCTGAGGGTTTCCGGGGGGTTCCTTAACGCAGAAGAGCCGGACCGCCACGGGGGTGGTCCGGCTCTTCTTGTACTGATTACTTACTTCTTGTCGTCCTTGTTGCCGTCGACGGCGTCCTTCGCCTTGTCTTTGGCCTGGTCGACCTTCTCCGGATGGTCCTTGGCTGCGTCCTTCGCCTTGTCTGCCATTCCGCCTAGATCTGCCATTGGATAATGCCTTTCCTCTGTGCGGTCCGGGACTCGTGCCTCCCCGGCTGGGTACACCCATCCTGTACCCCCAGAGCGGTTTGGAACCCGGGTGTCCGTGTTTTTTCGTTGCGACGTAGGCTGGGAACATGCGAAGCGAAACTCTCTGGGAAGCAAAAAAGCGGCAGAATCCCGGGCATTCCGCCTGGTACATTTCGCGGTTTGAAGAGATGCGGGAGCAGGGCAAGGATCTGGACGGCGAAGCGCGGCTGATCGACGCGATGCTGCCGCGGGGAGCCCGGATTCTCGACGCCGGCTGCGGTCCCGGCCGCGTGGGCGGGGAACTGGCGCGACGCGGCCACAGGGTCGTCGGCGTCGACGTCGACCCCGAACTGATCGAGGCAGCCCGGCAGGACTTCCCGGACCTGCAGTGGTTCGTGGGCGACCTTGCCGAACTGGACCTGCCCGCAGAAGGCATCACCGAACCGTTCGACCTGATTGTCTGTGCCGGCAACGTGATGACCTTCCTGGCGCCGGGCACCGCCGTCGACGTCCTGACCCGGATGCGCGGGCACCTCACTGCCGACGGCCGCGTGGTCATTGGGTTCGGCGGAAACCGCGGTTACGCCTTCGAGGCGTTCTTCGACGACGCCGCCACGGCAGGCCTTGAGGTGCAGCAACGGTTCTCCACCTGGGACCTGCGGCCGTTCAACGGGGACTCGGACTTCCTGGTGGCGGTGCTGGGCCGCGCCTGATCGGCATTGACGCCCCGGCGGCGGACAATAACGTCCATCAGCAAGTCGAGGGAAGGCGGGGCACTGTGAACCTGGAAGCGGATCCGGAGCGGGCCTCGCAGATGTGCGTTGAGGCCCAGGCGCGATTGTTGGACAGGGTGGCGACCGTTACGGATGTCCGGTCGCCGAGCCGCTTGCCCGGCTGGACAGTGGGCCATGTCCTGTCCCATCTCGCCCGGAATGCCGATGCCCACGCCCGCCGGCTGGCCGGCGCCCTCGACGGGCATGATGTCCCGAGGTATCCCGGTGGTTCCGAACAGCGGGCCCGCGATATTGAGGAGGGGGCCGGACTGCCGGCAGCAGCGATCATTGCCGATCTCCGCTCCAGCATGCTGCACCTCGAACAGGTCCTGGCTTTGTCTGCCGCGGCGGGATGGCCCAACGGCCACCTCATGGGTAACGACGACTATCCGGTGGCAGGTTGTCCGGCGCATCGGCTCCGCGAAGTCGAGATGCACCACGTGGACCTGGGGCTCGGCTATACGCCCTCCGACTGGCCGGAGGAGTACGTTGCGTGGGACCTTCCGCTCCTGCTCGCCACTGTTCCGGAACGGCTGGGCTCACTCGGCCAGCGGAGGGAATTCATGGCGTGGCTGGCGGGCAGGGGGCCGCTGGCTCCGGACACGAAGCTGGCGGACTGGTAAGTCGAGGGTTCGCGGACTCCCGCTTAGGCGGCGGACTTCCGCTTAGGCGGCGGCGTCCATCGTGCCGGTAATCCGTGCCCTCAGTTCCTCCGGCTGCACATGCCGGCTGATCAGGGATAAGGCTGCCGGGTCGGCACCACGCAGCACCCCCAGCAGGAGATGTTCCGTCCCAATGTAGCCGTCCTTCCGGGCGATTGATTCGCGCAGGCTGTTCTCCAGGACGGCTTTCGCGCCGCGGTTGAACGGTATGTGTCCTTTGCGAGAGCCGAATAGGCCGCGTCGGCGTTCGGAGGGTTCTGCTGCATCGAGCGCGCCCTCGCCGAACTGGGCCTCAACGGCGCGGCGCACTTCATCCAGGTCGATGCCCACGGATTCCAGTGCGGCGGCGTCGTCGAACCCCGCGTCCTGTCCCATCGCCTGAAGGTCGGCGCGGAGCTGCGCCGGGGTCAGGCCGTATCCGGTGAGCACTGATGCCAGCGGGGAGGGGGATGCTTCCGCCGTCGCCACTGCGCTGAGCAGCACGTGGACCGGGAGGATCTGGGTTGCCTTCAGGGTGCGTGCCTCTTCCTGGGCGGCAATCACGCTTTCGCGGGCTTGCTTCGTAAACCGTTCAAACATGGCGTCACTTCGCTTTCCGGTTGTACTTCTGGTGCACTGCCTGCTTGCTGATGCCGAGCTGGTCTGCGATCGACTGCCAGGACCAGCCCTGTGCCCGGGCATTGGCCACCTGGACGGCTTCGAGCTGGTCGCGCAGCCGGCCGAGGGCGACGACGGCGCGCAGCCCGGTGGCGGGGTCGGGGCTGGCTGCTGCGGCGGCCATTCGGGATTGGTCTTCCATGGCTGTCAACTTAGATTGACGGGTGGGGTGTGTCAAGGGGTCGTGGGAAGTCCGGAGGGAAGGGCAAGGGCTCGCCTTCGCCGTGGGGAGCGGGGCGGGGTCGCTTTGTGTCCTCGGTGACGTCGCTTTTCGCCCGGCGAGACTGCCTTTCGTCCGGAAAAGCCCCCTGCACCGTGGGCAGGTAGTGGGGGCCAAAAGACGGGTATTTTTGGGTTCGAGAACTGGCCGGTTATGGCCTGTTTTTGGGTCGGGAATGTCAGTGCGGGATGAAATCCTGAAGCATGGACCAGCTCGGGAACACCGAACGGATAACCGAAGAGCAGGATGGCGAAGACCAGCAGCCGGAAGGGTTGGATGGTCAGGCGGATGCGTCATGCACCCTGGCGGTTTACCGTGCGGAAACGGATACCGATTCTGGCCCCGGCCCCTCGCCCTCGCCAGCCGCAGCCGAGCCGGCCGCCGCCTGTTCCACTGCTGCTGGAAGTCCTGACCGTGTGTATCCGGACGGCTTCACCGGCACGTTGGCGCTGCAGAACCTGGAAGCCTTCGATGAGCAAACAGTCGGAGATGCTCTCAGCCGCGTTGCACATCTGATTTCCTGGGCGCAGGCACAGCAGGCCCGGCTGATGGACCGGATGGAGGCGACCTTCCGGGACCGCTTCCACGCTGCCTCTGGCCGGCTCGAACCAGGGATGGGGTTCAGCCTCGCGGCCGCCGAATGTGCCACTATCCTGAACGTTCCCCAGATGACTGCGCAGCGGTTGATGTTCGAAGCGGGCACCTTATGCAGCACCCATACCGCGACCCTGGCCGGTCTGGAAGAGGGACAGATTAGTTACGCCCACGCGCAGGTGGTGCTGGACCAGTGCCAGAACGTCCCCTCCGCTGCGCTGCCGGAATTCGAAGCCAGCCTGCTCAAGGCCGCTGAGGGGCAGACCCGGGCGCAGTTCTCCGCGAAGGCCCGGAGACTGCGCGAGAAACAGTACCCGGAAACCATCGCGAAAAGGCACCTCACCGCGTTCGAGCAGCGCAAGGTCACTCTGGATCGTGAAGAGGATGGCATGTCCTGCCTGTCGGCTCATCTGCGGGCAGAGGAAGCCCAGCAGATTTACGCGACCCTCAGCACTGCGGCCCGAGGTGAACAATCCGACGGGGACCCAAGGACTGCGGACCAGCTGCGTGCCGACATCCTGGCGCAGTTGCTGATGGGCGGGCTGAGTTCACCCCGCGCCGGCGGGCCTGGTGAAGCGGGTCGAAGGGCTGGCAGGGCAGACAGTGTCGCCCGCAGGACGGCTGGGGGAGCCTGGGTTGTTGGGGAGGGTGTCGGCGGGCTCGGATCAACCAGTGTTGGCGGCCACGGTCCAGTGGGCGGTAGTGGCTGCGAAGACGCCGGTGTCGTCCCGCGGGCCGAAGTTATGGTCTTGATCAATGCCGAAACGCTCTTCGGGGCCGATGATCGGCCGGCGGAACTGCACGGCTACGGTCCTATCAGCGCCGAAGCAGCCCGACGGTTGGCCCGCAACGCCGCAGGTTGGACCGGATTGGCGCGGGACCCTGAGACAGGGGAGATTCTGGGTGTGGGGAAACGGAGGAAAGTTCCTGCCGGGCTTCGCCGCTGGCTGCGGGCCCGGGATGGAACCTGCAGGTTCCCCGGGTGCCGGGTCAGCACCGCAAATGCGGACATCGACCACACGATCGACTGGGCGAAAGGCGGTCCAACGGTCCACGGGAATCTGGAACATCTATGCCGGCGGCACCACCGCTTCAAGACCCTGGGTTTCTGGAAGGCCTGCCAGCCGGTGCCTGGAGTTATCGAGTGGATCTCGCCGACCGGACGCGTGTACCGGACCGAGCCCTTCCTGGAACTCGGACCCCCGCAAGTGGATGCCGATCAGCCGAAGCCGCCGTTCTAAGCCTCGCTGCTACCGGCAGGGAGGTGCGCCGAAGCCGACCAGGCGCCGTGACCAGTTAGAAAATCGAGCATCACGCCCGCGAGCCTGCCCGGTGCTTCCAGCGCTGCATAGTGCCCCACGCCGTCGAGTTGGACCGGGAAAAGCGGCCCGTCGGTGACCTGCTGCATAGTAGTTTCCGTAAACGGACCACCGCTGGCCCCAACCGTGAGCACAGGCATCGACACCGGGTTCGATGCCGCCAAGGCCTTCAGCTCGTCGCCCTCGCTGAGCATGGACCGATACAGGCCAGCCGCACCGTTCCATCCGCCGGCACGGGAGTAACTCCGCCCGAACTCGTCATAATCGTTCTCGGTGATTGCCCCGGCAGCGGCGGTCATCCCATTAAATGCCCATTGCAGGAACTGCCGTTCGCGGCCGGCCAGGAGCAGTTCCGGGATGCCGGGGGCAGCCAGCACGCCGATATGCCAGGAACCACCATGCGTAACGTCGGCCAGGCCCTCCAGCCCGAAGCCAGCCAATCCCATTTCTATGGCTGTGAAACTTCGGACAAGCTCCGGATGCAAGGCGGCCAGCCGAAATACCGCCCCGCCGCTGATGTCCTGGCCGCTGAGGTGCACCGGTCCGACGTCGAGATGGGCAATCAGCTGACGCAGATCCTCAGCAGCCACCGCACTGCTGTAGCCGCTGTCGGCGATGCTTGAGTCGCCGAAACCTCGAAGGTCAACGGCGAACACACGGTGGTCTTCGGCAAGCAGCGGAATGAGTTCGTGGAAGGCCCACCAGGTCTCAGGGAAACCGTGGACCAGCAGGAGAGGGGGCCCGGCAGTACCAGCAGAGACGTAGTGGAGCTCGGTTCCGTTGACGGCCGCCAGATGATGCGTGAGTCCGTGCGCCGTGCCGCTTGTTGGGGTGATGGCCATGCCGCTCCTCAGATAGACAACCAGGTTGTCGAAAACGTTAGACACCTCGGTTGTCCATGTCTAGACCCTGCGCCTACTCTGAGGGCATGTCCCGATCCGGCGCCGACCTGGCCCTCCTGCTGCTCGGCGGTTACCGTCGGCTAGTCGACGAGGCGATGGCTCAGCTCGACGAGCAGGGATTCGAGGACTTCCGGCCGGCCCACGAGTTTGCCCTGCGAACGATCGCGTCCGGCGCAGACAATGCTTCCGAGTTGGGACGGGGGCTTGCCGTTTCAAAACAGGCAGCGGCTAAAACGATCGCAACCCTCCTGGACCGGGGCTATGTGATGCGCGACGCCGACCCGAAGGATGCCCGCCGGAAACATCTCGCGGTGACACCGCGGGGATTCGAGGTGATGCGGCAGGGCGAAGCCGTCTTCGAGAGGCTCCGGGAGGAATGGTCCGAGCGTCTCGGCCACGGAGAACTGGAGAAGCTGGAGTCGACCCTGGCAAGGCTGGTGGGGGATGCAGCCGTACGGCCAGTCGCTCCCGGCTGGATTGCACAGGCGTAGAAAAGCGCCCTTCCCAGCAATATCTGGTTGCCCGGAACGAAAAACAATCCAAAGGATTGTTCCCGCTCCCAGGACTGCGTACTCTCCGGCATACCTTTTCATTTCCTCCTGATCCCTTGGAGCACCGAAGGGAACACCATGAACGGTTCCAGCACCCCTGACACCATCGTGCTCGTCCACGGTCTCTGGGTGACGCCCCGCAGCTGGGAAGGGTGGAAAGCCCACTATGAGGCGAAAGGCTTCACTGTCCTGACGCCCGCGTATCCGGGATTCGACATAGAGGTAGAGGCACTGCGTGAAAACCCGGACGTGATTGCCACGCTGACCGTGCCGGAAACCCTGGATCACCTCGCGGGCGTCATTGAGTCTCTGCCCCGTCCGCCCATCATCATGGGACACTCCTTCGGCGGTCTTCTGACGCAGATGCTTCTCGCGCGCGGTTTGGGTGTTGCTGGTGCTGCCATTAATTCGGCACCAACCGAAGGGGTGAGGGTTACCCCGCTGTCCCAGGCCCGCTCACTCTTCCCCGCACTGAAAAATCCTGCCAACTTCCATAAAGCGGTGGGGTTCACCCCGGACGAATGGCACTACGCCTTCACCAATACGCTGAGCCGGGAAGACTCCGATGCTGCCTACGAACGGTATGCCATTGCCGCTCCCGGGAATTGGGTGTGGGCGTACGGATTGCTCGCGAATTTCCAGCCGGGACATCAGGAGACGTGGGTGGATTACTCCACCGACAGGGCACCGCTGCTGTTTATCGGAGGCAGTGAAGACCACATCATGCCCCCGTCGGTGAATAAATCCAACGCCAGGCACTGGGCCAAATCACCCGCCCTGACGGAATACCACGAGTTCGATGGCAGGGCGCATTGGACCTGCGCTGAACCGGGGTGGGAAGAGGTGGCCGATTATGCGCTGGATTGGAGCCTCGGCCATGCGCAGCCCTCAGCTCTCTAGGATGTGACCGGGCTAAGCAGCCAGACCGGTCCGGCGCGGATCAGTCCGTGCTGATCTGGTGGCGGAACGTGTCCCGGCGGGTGTGGAGGTCCCAGAGGACGCCGGCGAGAACGTCGGGATCCTTTTCCGGGTCACCCTCGATGATGCGGCCGCCGATAATCAGCTGGGACACGTGGATGCCCTCCTCGCCGAGGACCTCGTTGAGCAGCTGCGCGTAGGCGGCCTGGCCGGCAAACGCCACCGAGGTTCCGGTGACACCGCGCCCGGGCTTCACGGCAGAACCACCGTTGACGAAGAGGATGGTGCCCCGGTTTTCGCCAAGGAACCGCATTCCGGGCAGCACCTGGTGGACTGCGGCGACCGGCCCGTAGATGGAGAACTCGACCGGGCCCCTGAGGTCAGCCACCGTCGTCTCAAGGACGGGCCGCATAAAGTCCTTCTGCGGAAGGGGGCTGTACTGCAGCACCTCGACGGGGCCGAGGGTTTCGGCCGCAGCCTCGAGGGCCGCGGCGATCGATTCCGGGTTGCGGACGTCGGCGGCGAAGCCCCGGGCCGGAATGCCGGCCTTGCCGAGGTCTTCGGCGAGGGCATCCACCTTGGCCTGACTTCGGGAGATCAGCGCAACGGAGAATCCCTCCGCACCGAATCGCCGAGCGACGGCGGCACCTAGGCCGCGTCCTGCACCAATGATCGCGATAGTAGTCATGGGGGAGCTAACCGGCTGGGGTGCCGAATAATTCCGGAGTTTCCTTCACGGAGCAGCTCCGGGCGTACGAAAACCAGGTGTACGAAAGGCGTACAAAAAGGCGTACAAAAAAGGAACCGGTCCCGCTTTCACGGGAACCGGTTCCTTTCCATCACTGAGGGGCCGATCTAGCCGACGGGCGCCACGTCCGGAACCTTCAGCAGGTCCTCCTTGGAGGGGCGAATCATGAAGTACCCGATCGGGGCAGCGAGGAACAGTGCGACGCCGGCCCAGATGAACGCGGTGGAGTAGCCGTTCACGAGTGCCTCGAGCTGCGCGGTGGGCTGGCCGCCGTTGCTGCTGCTCAGGTAGGACGTGATGCCCGCCGTGTAGACGGCCGTGAACAGCGCGGTGCCGATGGACCCGCCAATCTGCTGCGTGGCCGAGACAGCGGCACTGGCCACACCGGCGTCGTGCTCATCAATGCCGGCCAGCGCCACGTTCTGCAGCGGCACGAAGATCATTGCGAGGCCGAAGCCCAGCAGTGCCAGTCCGGGCAGGACTTCCAGGGCGTAGTTGCCCTCCACCGAGATGAACGAGAGCCAGATCAGGCCGGCAGCGCCGACGATCGGTCCCACGGTCATGGGCAGGCGTACACCGGTGCCGGGAAGGAACTTGGACAGGACGCCTGCGCCGACGGTGATGGCGATGGTCATGGGCAGCGACGCCAGGCCGGACTTCAGCGGCGAGTAGCCCAGGACAATCTGGAAGTAGAAGATCAGGAACAGGATGCCGCCCAGCAGGGCTGCGCCGGTCAGTGTGGAGGTCAGGAAGGCGCCGCCGCGGACCTTGTTGGTCAGCACGCGCAGGGGCAGCAGCGGGTTCGAGACCCGGCTTTCCACGAACACGAAGAGCGCCAGGATCAGCACGCCGGCAACCAGGAAGGCAATGGTTTCAACACGTGCCCAGCCGTTTTCGGCCTGGGAGAAGCCGTACACGAGCGAGGCCAGTCCGGCCACCACAAGAATGGCACCGGGCAGGTCATAGCGGGTGTTGCCGTGCGCCTTACTTTCGCGGATTAGGGGCAGGCCGGCAGCCATGGCGGCGACGGCGATCGGCACGTTGACCAGCAGGCACCAGTTCCAGCTGGCGTACTGGGTGAGAATCCCGCCAAGCAGCAGGCCGATGGCCGCGCCGCCGCCGCCAATTGCGCCGTACACGGCGAAGGCTTTGATGCGGTCCTTGCCCGAGGGGAAGGTGATGGTCAGGATGGCGAGCGACGCCGGTGCGAGCAGTGCGGCGAAGGCGCCCTGCAGGCCGCGGGCGGCCAGGAGCATTTCGGTGCTTTCCGCAAAACCGCCGATGGCGGAGGCCACGGCAAAACCGGCCATACCTACCATGAAGGTGCGCTTGCGGCCCCAATAATCGGCGATGCGTCCGCCGAGCAGCAGCAGCGAGCCGAAGGCGAGCGCGTAGATCGTGACCACCCAGGTGCGGTCGCCGTCGGACATCCCCAGTTCGCGCTGCGCATCCGGCAGGGCGATATTCACGATGGTTCCGTCCAGGACCACCATCAGCTGGGCGAGTGCCAGAACGGCCAGCAGCAGCCAGCGGTGTGGATGTGCCGAGTGGTCGACGGCGGCGGCCTGCGGCAGGCCGGAAGGGGTGGTGCGGTCCATATAAAGGGGGATCCTCATCAAACGAAACTGGTGGGGTGGCTTAGAGAGCCTACAGGCATCCGGCTCGACCGCGTGCCGCTGCACTGTCCGCAAACGACGCCGGCAGGCCGCTATTGCTGCGGCCTGCCGGCTTTCTTGCGCCTCCGAAAGGCCACGTGCTGCTGCCGGCCTAGAGGGCGGTGGCTACCTCCCAGGAGGAGTGGATGGCGCCGTGGATGTAGTTGACCGCACCGGCGTCGCCCACCACGTCGCAGGTGATGTCCGCGGCCCGCAGCTCGTCCGCCAGGGGAGAGGCCGACGTCGTGCCGTCCGCGTAGACCACCATGTCCGCGGGGGCGGAGAAGCTTTCGCCGCCCACGGTCCACTCGACGCTCTTCTCGGTGATGCGGGTGATCGAGGCGTTGCGGTGGATCTTCACACCGTGCTTTTCGGATTCCTTCACCGCGGTCCAGCGGCGCGGCATGGCCAGCGGGAGGCCGAGCTGCTGCGTCTCATGCAGCAGCGTCACCCGGCGGCCGCGCTCGGCGAGGAACTCGGCCAGTTCCAGGCCCACCAGGGAGCCGCCGATCACCACAACGTCCTTGCCCATCGGCAGCCAGACCTTGGTGAACTGGCGGACAAACTCCGGGCTCTTCGTCACGCCGGAGAGGCGGCCGAGCTTGCCCAGGGTGCTCAGCACCGCGCCGGCTTCCTCAGCAGTTGCCGTACCGAGCATCATGGCCCGCAGCGTGTCGCCGGTCTGCACAATGGGCAGGTCACCGCCCGGGAAGTCCGGCTTGGGGCGCACGGCGCCGGTGGCTACGATCACGTGGTCCGGGTGCAGGGCGCGGATGGATTCCACCGTGGCCGGGGTGTTCAGCTTGACCGCGATGTTTAGGCGCCGGATTTCAGACTTGAACCACTTCAGCAGCCGTTCGTTGTCCGGGGTGGTCATGGTGGAGAACCACATGGTCCCGCCCAGACGGTCGGACTTGTCCACCACGGTGACCCGGTGGCCGCGTTCGGTGAGGACCCGGGCGCTTTCCAGTCCGGCGGGGCCGGCGCCGACAACCACTACGTGCTTGGTCGCGGAGGCGGGCTTCAGCGGCAGCAGGGCCTCGTTGCCCAGCGCCGGATTGACCGCGCAGAACGGGGTGTCATCGAAGAAGTTCTCGGCGACGCAGAGGTAGCAGTTGATGCAGGGGCGGACCTGGTCGAACTTGCCGTCACGCAGCTTGTTCGGCAGCTCCGGATCGGCCAGCAGCTGGCGTCCCATCGCGGCGAAGTCGATCTGCCCGGCGGCCAGCGCCTTCTCGGAGACTTCCGGCAGCATCCGGCCGACGGCGATCACCGGCACGTTCACGTGCTTCTTAATCTCCGCGGCGTTCTTCAGGTACGCGCCCACCTTGTTGGGCAGCGGACCGTCGGTGAAGTTGTCGAACGGATTACGTCCCCAGCCGGTGACGTGGATGGCGTCGGCGCCGGCCTGCTCGAACAGCTTGGAGGCTTCGATGGCCTCGTCGAGGGTGAGGCCCCCTTCCTGTCCGTATTCCTCGCCGGCCACGCGGACCAGGATGGCCAGGCGGTCGCCTACCCGCTCCCGGACGGCACTGATGACTTCGCAGGCGAGCCGGGCCCGGTTTTCCAGGGTGCCGCCGTATTCATCCGTGCGCAGGTTGTCCCGCTGGTTGAGGAAGACGCCCAGAATGTAGCCGTGCGCCACGTGGATCTCGATCGCGTCGGCGTCGGCCTTGGCGACGCGCTCTGCCGCATCGGCCCAGGTGGAGACCAGCCAGGAAATGTCCTCGGCCGTCATCTCGTGGTACGCGGTCTGCTTGCCGGCGGTGGCCGCACCCATCTTGCCGAGCTCTTCGCGGGTGCTGTCGGCCAGGGCGGACATGTCATAGGTGTAGTCCGGCTGGTTGGGTGCCAGCACCGGCCGGTCATTGGCGACGTCGACGCGGGCTACCTTGCCGTGGTGCGTGGACTGGATACACAGCTTGCTGCCGGCGGCATGGACGGCGTCGGCCAGTGCCTTGAGCCCGGGAATGTACTTGTCATCCGAGAGCCCCGGCTCCTTCATGGAGGCCGCGCCGTGCGGGAAGGCAATGGCGCAGGCACCGGTGATGATCAGCCCGGCGCCTCCCGCGGCGCGGGCCACGTAGTGGTCGATTTCGGGCTGTTCAATCTCGCCGTGCTCGGAGACATTCATGTCCATGGCAGGCAGGACGATTCGGTTATGTGTTTCCATGGGGCCCATGCGCCCCGGGGCCATGAGGAGGGGGAAGTTTTTGGTATTCACAGGGGTATTTTAGCCCCGATGTGTACACCGTAAACACGCGGCGCGGCGTGCCGGGGCGCCGTCAAAGCGCACCGCTGGTCAGGTACTGCTGGCCCGCGGCGCTCCAATGCCCGGATCGATCTGGAACGGTCCGGCCGCGGAGGGGCGTACATCGAAGTCGAAAATGGACGTCGGGATGTACACGGTGGAACACGAGTTCGGGATGTCGACGACTCCGGACAGCCGGCCTTCAATCGGTGCGGCGCCAAGGAGCAGGTAGGCCTGTTCGGGGCTGTACCCGAACTTCGTCAGGTAGTCGATCGCGTGCAGGCAGGCCCGCTGATAGGACAGGTGCGAGTCGAGGTAGCGCTGCTCGCCGTCGAGCGTCACCGAGGTGCCCGAGAAGGCGATCCACTCGCTGAACTGCGGATCCACGTTCCCCGGCATAAAGATGGCGTTTTCGGAGACACCGTAGGTCTCCATACCGCCCCTGATCAGGTCCACCCGGAGATCGATGAACCCGCCCATTTCAATGGCGCCGCAGAAGGTGATTTCGCCGTCGCCCTGTGAGAAGTGCAGGTCGCCCACGGAAAGGTTCGCGCCGTCGACGAACACCGGGTAGAAGATCCGGCTGCCCTTGGACAGGTTCTTGATGTCCTGGTTTCCGCCGTTCTCCCGCGGCGGCGCAGTGCGGGCGGCTTCCCCGCCCACCCGATCCCATTGGTCCCGGGGCAATCCGCCGAGGACGGCGTGCCCGGCCTCCGGCGGCAGGGCCAGCGGCGGAACACGGTGCGGGTCGGTGGCGATCAGGTCACCTTCCCGCTGGTTCCACTTGGCCAGCAGGGCCGCCGACGGCGCGGTCCCCATCAATCCGGGATGGATCATGCCGGTAAAGGAAACCCCGGGGACGTGCCGGGAGGTGGCGGTCTGGCCGCTGAAATCCCAGACGGCCTTGTACGCGTCGGGGAACTGATCGGTGAGGAAACCGCCGCCGTTCTCGCGGGCGAAGATCCCGGTGTACCCCCAGCCCTGTCCCGCCAGCGGACCGGAGTCCTCCTGCGGAATGGGGCCGACGTCGAGAATGTCCACCACCAGCAGGTCGCCGGGACGGGCGCCTTCCACGGCGAACGGGCCGCTGAGTTTGTGCACGGTCAGCAGCGGGGCGTTGAGGATGTCTTCGGCGGAATCGTCATTGACGATGGCACCGTCAAACCACTCGCGGCAGTCCACCCGGAAGGCCTCCCCGGGGCGCAGCACCGCAACCGGAGGTATTTCCGGATGCCACCGGTTGTGCCCCAGCTTCTCCTGGTCCTCGAATTTCCTGGACGAATCAAGGGGAAAGACGACCTTGGGCATGGCTTCTCCTCTAACTGGGGCGGGCGTTTGTGCGGAGGTTTAGTCGGGACGGGGCAGCTTTCGGTGGAGCGGATTGGTGGTGATGTTGCCGGCCGGACGGGCGCCGGACACCGGGCCGGGGGAGCGGACGACGGCGGGCTCCGCCGCGCTGCGCTGGGTGGACTCGATCAGCCGGTACGCACTGGAGGAAGAGCGCGAGAGGTTGGGTGAGGTGAAACGGCGCCGGGCCGGAGCCCCGCACGCGGGGCAGGGGAGGGATCCGGGGGCGGACCCCATGGCGAGCTGGACCTCGAAACCGGCGCAGTCCGGCCCTGCGGGGCCCTCCGGGCCGGCAGCGCAGCGGTAGGCGTAGAGCGGCATGTCGAAAGCCTTTCGATCACCGCGGGAGCGTCATGGTCTGGAAACAGCGGTGCCGCTCCGGCTTGCCCGACAGCCTAGGGATGGGGCCGGAGCGAGTCAACGGTAGCTGCGCGATGGCGATAATCGGCCGGCTGGAATTGTTTCCGGGAATCCAGAAACAATTATAAAGGGATATTAATATCAGGACTTCCGCTATTCCTGTCGATTGCATCGGTGAGTAAAGGTGCAATACTTTCGCGGCGCAGGGCTGGCGGTGGAGTATGGTTCGAGCGCTTTCGAACGATTGGTCCTGCCGTGGTATCAGTGCTATGCAGACGCTTCTGCGGCTGATCGAGGGGGCGCCGTTGCAATCCATGATTTACGGTAATTGACGCTTTATGCACTAAAGTTTAGCGTTATGAATTCCGAGTCTTCACCTCCAGAGCACGTCTCAGGCAGTACCGACGGTTCAAGCGTGTCCGGGTCTCCGGTACGCAAGGCTGCCGGCCGCCCCGTCGAGCGTGTCAAAAAAGCGCTGCGTACTGCCGCTTCCGCCCCAGTGCTTAGCCTCCATCCCGGGCTGGTCCCGGGCATCAGCGTTGAGGACACCGGGGTCAGCTACCCGACCCGGCGCGGGGTGTTCATTTTTGCCATGGCCATCTCTCTCGCCGTTCTGGCGTGGGCGATTTTTGCGCCCAGCAACCTCAGTTCCGTGGGCACCGGCATACAGGCCTGGGTGGTTGTGCATTTCGGCTGGCTGTTTAACGCCACCATGGTTGCCGCCGCGGTCTTCATGCTGGTGGTCGGCTTCGGTCCGACCGGCAAGATCCGGCTGGGGGCCGACGACAGCACGCCGGAGTACTCCACGACGTCCTGGATCTCCATGCTGTTCGCAGCTGGTCTGGGCATTGCGCTGATCTTCTACGGGCCGATGGAACCGCTCAGCCATTTCCTCTCCCCGCCGCCCTCGACTGATGCCGAGGCCGGCAGCTCCGCCGCCATCCTGCCGGCCATGTCGACCACCTTCCTGCACCAGGCCAGTCTCGCCTGGGTCATCTACGCCCTGGTGGGCGGCGCCCTGGCCTACGCCTCGTTCCGGCGCGGCCGGCTGCCGCTGATTTCGTCGCTGTTTGAACCGGTCTTCCCCGACGGCAACAACCGGGTGCTGGGAAAGATCATCGACGTTTCCGCCGTGCTGGTGACACTGTTCGGCACCGCGACCTCGCTGGGTATCGGCGCGATCCAGATCCGCACCGGAGTCTCGATCATCACGGGCAAGGAGCTGGGCAACGGCTTCGTCGTCGTCGCCATCAGCCTCCTGACGGTTGTCTTCACCATCTCCGCGGTCGCCGGCATCAAGAAGGGCATCCGGCTGCTCTCCAACCTCAACATGACCCTGGTCATTCTGCTGACGCTCTTTGTCCTGCTGACCGGGCCGACGTTCTTCCTGCTCGATCTGCTGCCGGCCTCGCTCATCGCGTTTGTCGGCAACATGCCGGACATGCTGACCGTCTTCGCCGGCCAGGGCGCCGAGCAGGAGGCCTTCCTGACCGGCTGGACCACCCTGTACTGGGCCTGGTGGATCTCCTGGTCGCCGTTCGTGGGAATGTTCATCGCCAAGATCTCCAAGGGCCGCACCCTGCGCCAGTTCGTCACCGTCGTCGTCTTCGTTCCCTTGTCCATCTCCGTCTGCTGGTACACGGTCTTCGGCGGCACCGCCATCTGGATGAACCAGAACGGGCTGGACCTGACCATGAAGGGCTCCGGAGAGAACGTCATGTTCGATCTGCTTGCCAACCTGCCGTTCAGCTCCGTGACGCCCATCGTGTGCATGCTCGCGATTATGGTCTTCTTCGTCACCGCCGCGGACTCGGCGGCCAACGTCATGGGTTCGATGTCCCAGTCGGGCCGGCCCGTGCCCTCGAAATCGGTGACCATCATCTGGTCGGCGGCACTCGGGCTGATGGCCATGTTCCTGCTGCTGGCCGGGGGCCACAACGCCCTCTCGGGACTCCAGGCCATGATGGTGACCAGCGCCCTGCCGTTCACCATCATCCTCGTCGGCGTGATGATCTCCTGGGCCAAGGACCTGCGCAACGACCCGCTGATGATCCGGCGCCGGTATGCAATGGAGGCCATCAGCGGCGGCGTGCGCCGCGGCATCGACGAGCACGGAGACGACTTCGTCTTCGGCACCGCACATGTGCCGGAGGCGGAAGGCGCCGGTGCCGACTTCGAGAGCGACGACCCCGCGCTCACCGATTGGTACACGGACAACGTGCAGGACGCGGACGTTGTAGAGGGCCCGGAGGAGGAGCATTCGGACAAGGTGAAAGCCGGCGCCGCCGACTAGCGCTCCTGCCGGATTGAAAGCGGAAGCGGGAACACATGGTTCCCGCTTCCGCACGGCAAGAGCCGACGCCACAGAGACAAACTAGTTCCGCAGTGCGTTGCCCTCGGCGTCCAGATAATCCCGCCAGGACCGCTTCGGCCGCCAGCCGAGCAGCTTGTGTGCCTTGGCGCTGGAAATCCCCGAGGCGTCCGGCCGGTCCAGGCCGCGCAGCTGGATCTGGTCGCCGTAGTGCTCCGACAGGATCTCTGCAAAGTTGTGGCCGCCGACGTTGTCGGGTGAGGCGATGTAGAAAACCTCGTGCCCGGGCAGGTCCGATTCGGTGGCGAGGACGATGGCGTCGGCCAGATCGTACACATCCACATAGCTCCACAAACCGGGGCTCAGCACCGAGCTGTCGCGGATCTGCGGCCCTAGGTTCAGCTCGTAATTGCCCTCGAACTGCACCCAGCTGGGCCGGATGGTGATGCACTGGATGTCGGAGCGGGCCACGGCGGCGTCCATGAGCTGTTCGCCGAAGTGCTTGGAGAGCGCGTACGGGTCCTGGGGATGCACCGGATGCTCTTCGTCCACCGGCGCGTAGTCCGGCAGGAAATCGCGTTCCGGGAAGAAGAACCCGGGCACGGTTTCGCTGGAAATGTAGACGAAGCGCTTCACCCCGAAGCGGACCGCGGCTTCCAGGATGTTGAACGTGGCCATGAGGTTGTTCTGGAAGACGACATGCGGAGGATGGCCGGTGGGTTCCGGGATGGCAGCCACGTGCACCACGGCCTCCGCACCGCGGACGACGGCGAAGGCGTCGCCCGCGTCGGTGAGATCGGCCCGCATGTACTTCGGGGTTCCAGGCAGTTTGCGTTCGAAACCCGGCTGTGAGAGGTCGGTGGTCATGACCTCGTGTCCGGCGTCCATCATGGCCTGGGTGACGGCGCGGCCTACTTTTCCGTGGGCACCGGTGATGAGGACTTTCATTCGTTCTCCTGGGGTTGCTGGGAGTGCCGAGACTACCCCTAACTTCCGTTGGCGGCTGCAGCATGCCGCTGCTGGCTCAGGCAGCCTGCCGGGTTCCCTCCACCGAGGACTTGGGCAGGCGTCCCGCGCGGGAATGACCCTGCATGGTGTCGCCCGTGACGAGAACCTCGAAGTCGAGGTTCAACCGGATTGGCTTCGTGATCGACTGGCTCCAGGTGACTGTTTCCCCGGCAGGAGAGATCGCCGTACGAAGGTTTTGCAGCGGCACTGTCTCCGCCGCTCCCGCCGCGGTCCCGGTGAGGACGCCGTCCGTATCGGTGAAAGTCATGGTGGCGTTGATGCTGCCGATGGGTGTGCGCATGGTCAGCGCCCAGGTTCCGGGAAGGGAAGTCATGGAGGATACGTCTCTCTGCAGGTGATGGTGGTGGGTAGCGGGGCTTATGCGGACGTCAGGCGACGAGAGGCTCGGGGCCCCGTTCATGCCAGACGGTTCCGCGGCGGTCATAGGAGAAGAGCTGCTCAACAGCGTGGGAAATCCGCGGACCGTAAAGCCGTTCGAGCAGATAGAGGGCCAGATCCAGGCCGGAGGTGACGCCGCCGCCGCTGACGAGGTTGCCGTCGTCGACCACCCTGGCCTCGATGACGCGCACGCCGGTGGCTTCGAGTACGGGGTTGCCGAGAGGGTGGGTCACAGCGGTCCGGCCCTCAAGCAGGCCGGCCATGGCGAGCACCAGCGATCCGCCGCAGACGGTGGCTACCAGAGTCTCCGGGGCGGCGAAGGCGCGGCTTATCAGGGCGGGCAGCGCTGTACCGCCGAGCCGGGCAATCATGACCGGGATGGTGTCGATTTCGTCCGGATCCCCGGCGATGGGTCCCGATGCCCCCGGGACAATAACGACTCCGGGTGCTTCCGGGTCCAGGGTATGGGTGGCCTTGAGCCGCAGCCCGCGGGTGCCGCTCGTCACTGCGCCCGGCTTGCCGAGCGCCACGAGCCGCACGTCCAGATCACCCCCGACCGCGTCTGATCCGGCGCAAAGCACCTCGAACGGGCCGATGACGTCGAGCGGGTCGAAGCCGTCGAAAAGGACAATCTGAGCGAGCACGGTGCTGCCTTTCGGTTGAAGGGGACTCTTCAACGTTAGAAGCGGGCCGCAGCCCGGACGAGTGGCTGATACGCCGTCATGCGCAACGATTCCGCCACCGCTACGCTTAGGATGTCAGCATGCACACCATTGCTGTTCTTGCCGTAGACGGCGTCATCGCCTTCGACCTGGCCACGCCCCTGGAAGTTTTCGGCCGGAGCGGCGGGGGAGAGCCGCTGTACGACGTGGTGGTGGCCGGCCCCCGGCGGCAGGCAGGCGCCGGCCCGATCTCCATCACTGTCCCGCATTCCCTGGCCCGGATTGCCGAGGCTGACACCGTGATCATCCCGGGCCGCTCCGAGGGCAGCAGTCCCCTGGATCCCCGCACCATCGCAGCCATCCGCAGCGCCGCCGGAAACGGCGCGCGCATCGCGTCGATCTGCGTCGGAGCGCTGGACCTGGCAAGTACAGGGCTGCTGGACGGGTTGACCGCCACCACCCATTGGCGTGCGGCGGACCTGCTCGCCGCCCAGTACCCCGGCGTCAACGTAACCCCCGCCGCGTTGTTCGTCGACAACGGACAGATCCTGACGTCTGCGGGTGCGTCGGCCGGCATTGACCTCTGCCTCCATATGATCGCCCGCGACCACGGCGGCGCCGTCGCCGCCGACGCCGCACGCGCTGCGGTGATGCCCCTCACCCGCGACGCCGGCCAGGCCCAGTACGTGCGCGATGACACGCTCGGCGCCAATGGGCTGGGGGACACCCTGCGGTGGATCGATGAGCACGCCTCCGAGGCCATCACCGTCGTCGACATTGCCCGGTCGGCGGCGGTCAGCACCCGCACCCTGAACCGCCGCTTTGCGGCGGAACTCGGGCTGACACCGAGCCAATGGCTGACCCGGGCCCGTGTCCGCCGTGCCCAGCGCCTGCTGGAGACGACAGATTATTCAGTGGACCGCGTGGCAGCGGATTCTGGTCTCGGAACCGCCGCCAACCTCCGCGCCAGGTTCGCCGACATCGTCGGGACCAGTCCCACGCGGTACCGCACTGCGCTGACCGCCCACTGAGCTCCGCGCACTGAGCTCCGCTCACCGACCTCGCCCGCGGGCCGAAGCCCCTATTTCCCCACAAGCTCCGGATGGTGCAGCTTGGCCACCTGCGGGTGGGCCCGCAGCCAGCCCTTCAGGACATTGGCGCCGTAGGAGGCGAGCATGGGGTTGTCGGGATCGTCGGAGATGCCGCGGGACTGTCCGGCCAGTTCGGCGGGCAGCGTCACGGGATCAATCACCGAGTCCAGCCGCGGCGACCAGAAAAACGGAATGGCGTACCGGTCCACGCCGGGCGCCGGAGCCAGGACGCGGTGGATGGTGGCCGAGAGGTAGCCCTGGGTAGCCACCTCGAGCATTTCACCCAGATTCACTACCAGTGCGCCGCGAATGGGCTCTACCGGAAGCCAGGTATCGGACTCGTGCGGCTTCACTTCCAGCCCACCCACCGAATCCTGCAGCAGCAGGGTGATAAAGCCGTAGTCGGCGTGCGCTCCGACGCCCTGGGTGCCGGCTTCCTTAACGACACCGCCCACATAGTGGATGAGCTTGGCCATCCACGCCGGGGTGTCCTCGAAGGGTTCGGTGAAATGGTCCTCGGGCAGTTCCAGGGACACGGCGATGGCACTGAGCAGCTCGGCACCCACCCAGCTCATGGCCTCGGCCCAGTCCATGGCGGTGGCCCGCAGCTCGGGGAGCACCTGGTCCGGGAACTGGTTGGGTCCCTGCACCAGCCAATACGGCTGGTCTGCCGGGTACTCCGCCACCGGCGCGCGTTCGGGACCGAAGTCGACCTGCTCGCGGGCGTCGGGGCGGCCCTTGGTGATTTCGGTGCCGAGCCGGGTGTAGCCGCGGAAGTGCGGGGAGTTCCGGTTGTCCAGGGCCAGCCGGTCCTCGAGTGGCAGGCCGAAGAACCGTTTGGTGACGTCGAACAGCTCCTCCACCTTCGTCTGGGCGGCACCGTAGCCGACCAGCTGGAAGAAGCCGATCCGGTGCGTGGCATCACGCAGCTGATCGATGAATCCGGGGTCGAAGGAGCCGTCGGCACTGCGTGCCGTGCTCAGGTCCAGGACGGGTATTGACTCGGGAATTGCACTCATAGCGGCAAGCTACCACCGGGTTTGGCCAGCTGAATCCGAATATTACGAAGTGCTATGAATCACGTCCCGGTGTTTCATCCGGGTAAGCGCAGAAGCCGGAATTGGGTGTTCCGCCGGGAATGGGATGCAATGGAAGCAGACCAATCGAAAGGGATTCCCGTGGAGAGCAACGCCGTGAACGAGAACTTGTACGACATTCCCCTCACCATGCTGGACGGCACCGAAACCACCTTCGGCGAGCTGTTCCGCGGCAAGGCCGTACTGGTGGTCAATGTGGCCTCGCGCTGCGGTTTCACGCAGCAGTACGAGGGCCTGCAGGCCCTCTACGAAACCTATGAACGCCGGAACTTCTCCATCCTCGGCGTGCCCAGCAACTCCTTCGCCGGGCAGGAACCGGGCAGCAACAAAGAGATTGCCGAGTTCTGCTCGCGGAACTTCGGTGTGACCTTCCCGCTGACGGCCAAGGCCGAGGTCAACGGCCCGAACCGGCACCCGCTCTACGCCGCGCTGACTAAGTTCCACGACGGTGAGCTGGGCGATGACATCGGATGGAACTTTGAGAAGTTCCTGATCACCGACAGCGGCGAGATCGTGGGCCGGTTCGCGTCCGCCGTCGCCCCCGGGGCACCAGAAATGCAGGAATCCGTGGAGGCCGTCCTGCGTCTGGAGTAGGGCTGGAGTTCCGGGGGAGCGCTAGACGACGACGGCGTCGTCCGTCGCTTCCCCGGAAGCCATGGCCACCCAGCGCTCAAAGTAGGCAGCGCCGGCGTCGTCGTGGATCAGCGACCCGGCCGTGAGCACCGGATACGGCACGGTTGGCACGCCGTCCGCCGGCCGTACGTCCACGTGCGCGACGTCGTAACCCTGGGTGTGCAGTTCGTCCGCCATTGCGTAGTCGGTGCGGGAGTCGCCGACCGTGCGCCAGATCCGCGGAATCGGCGTGCCTTCCGCTTCGAGCAGTGACAGCGCGCGGCGGGCGCCCAGGTCCTTGCCGACTCCCAGGGCTTCAATGTCCGTGGAGATGATGGTGGGGTCAATCCGGAAAGCCACGGTTCCGCGGGCATCCGGGATCGCGTGCTCCAGCCGCTGGGCGCCCATCCCCGCCAGGGACATCTGCTCCAGCGCGTCGGCGTCGAAGCGGCGCTGGTCCGTGAGGTAGTCGGCGTTGTCCACCCGCACGTGCTGCTCCACTGACACCATGGCCAGCTTGGTCTCGTCAAAGAACATGGTCCCGGAGTACTTGGCCGCGACCAGGCCGCGGATGGTTTCGGCATAGTCGCCGGGGACCTTTAGATCCGGGTCCACCTGCGGCTGGCCCGCTCCGGTGCGGTCGAAGGAGAACCAGACCGCGCCCTTCTCACAGACCGCGTGCAGCCGCACCCCCTCCGGCAGGCCGGCAGCCATCATCGGCTGCATCACCTGCTCCCGGATGAAGGCATCGGAGCGTCCGGTGTTGAAAATGACCGGCCAGCCCGCAGTTGCCAGGGTGACGAGGTTCCGGATGATGGAGGGGCGGACGCTGCGGGAGACGGGGCTGGCCACGGGACCGTCGACGTCGAGCAGGAGACCGATTCGGGGAGCAGAGGTGTTCACCTCCCCAGTATCCCGTCTCTGCCGCCAGGACCGCATTTTGGGGGACCGCAGCACCGGATGCGGCTTAATCCGGGGTTTTGCCTGCGCCGCGCCCGAGCGTCGCTGTTTCTTTGGATGCGGATGTTCTCTACTCTGTACTAGTGATCTTCAAAGCTGTTGGCGACGTACGCCCCTACCCTGACCATGGATATGTAACACCGAAGGACTGGGCGGCTGTACCTCCCCGGCAGGTTCGCCTGGATGAACTGGTGACCACGAAGGGCACGCTGGACCTCGGCGCTCTGCTGGCCGAGGATTCCACCTTTTTCGGAGACCTGTTCCCGCACGTCGTCCAATGGAAGGGCACCATGTACCTCGAAGACGGACTTCACCGGGCCGTAAGGACGGCATTGCACCAGCGGACCATTCTGCACGCCCGCGTGCTGGTCCTCGATGACTAACCAGCCCCCGGACGGGGATCCCGGCGGGTACTCTGCCAGGAACGATCCGAGGGAATGGCACGGGCACCGGATTGTCACCGGCGGGGACCTTGGGGCGGTGTTCGCACCGACCGAGGAGCCGGAGCTGGTTCGGCGTGCGAAACGGCGCCGTCGGCTGCATAACTCGGTGGTTGCATTTCTGGTTCTCCTCCTGCTGGTGGCAGGGACCCTGGCGCAGGGTTTGATTTCGGGGTGGGTGCGGCTGCCAGCGGCGGCGCCCAGTACCTCAGCAGGTCCGGTGGACGAATGTCCAGCCGGGCCTTTTCCGTATCTGGACACCGCCGCAGTGGAGGTGAACGTGTACAACGCGACGGCGAACCCGGGTCTGGCGGGAATCGTCGGGGATGCCCTAAACCAGCGCGGCTTCCGCGTGGACAGGGTGGGGAACAGCAGTGTGAACCGCTCCGAGATGACCGCGCTGGTCCTGTCCGGACCTTCCGGCTTCGCGGCCGCCTACACGCTGCAGCAGCACATTCCGGACACTCAATACGTTCGCGACGAGCGCACGGACGGGTCCGTGGACGTGGTGATCGGTTCCGGGTTCTCGGAGCTGGCGCCGGCGGAGCAGGCAGCCGCAGCCGGCCCGGGTGCACTCAGCTGCCCGCAGTCCGAAACGCCGGCGCCGGCTGGCCAGTAGCACGGTGTCCTTTCAGTGCTTAGCAGCCGTCGGGTCCGCAGGCAGGTCCATCCACTGACTCCGGCGTGAGGCTGATCAGCGGGTGGGATTCCTGCCAGGCCTGTTCCAGCGCGGAGGTGAACAGATCGGCGGGCTGGGCACCGGAAATGCCGTACTTGTCATCGAGCACGAAGAACGGCACACCGCTGATGCCCAGGGAACGCGCCTGCGCAATGTCGGCGTTGACGTCATCGGCGTATTCATCGGAAGCCAACATGCCCGTCACGCGGTCTGCGTCCAGGCCGACCGAGGTGCCGATCTGCACCAGGTCCGCCGCCGCCCCGATGTCCATACCCTTCTCGAAGTGGGCCGAAAGCAGGGCTTCCTTGGCGGCGTCGGCGGCCTTGAGCCCGCCCTCGGCCTTGGCCAGATGGATCAGCCGGTGCGCGGAGAAGCTGTTGGCCACGACGAGGGAGTCGTAGTCATAGGACAGGCCTTCGCCGGCAGCCTGGACCGTCACCTCATCCAGCATCCCGGCGAGCTGCTGAGGATCGATGCCCTTGCGCTCGCTGAGGTACTGGACCTCGGTGCCGTCAAAGTGTTGTGGCAGGGACGGGTCCAGCTGGAAGCTGTGCCAGCGGACCTCCACCTCGTCCCGGTGCGGAAAGCGGGCGAGCGCGGTCTCGAAGCGGCGCTTGCCGATGAAGCACCACGGGCAGGCAATGTCGGACCAGATATCAATCTTCATATCCGGTGCAACGCGAAAAGGACCGAAAGCCATTCCCGCGCTGCTTGAAAAAGCGAACGGTCATGGTTTCCGGTCCTTGCCGCTGCGGATACTGAAGCGGTATCCGCAGTTCCCCTCCCCCCAGGGGTTATGCCGGTGCCAGCTCCTGTGATTCATGCAGGAAGCGGGCATAGGCAGGCACGGTGAGGAAGGTCGGGAAGTGTTCCCCGCAGGCTACTTCCTCAAAAAGTTCACGGGCATCGTCGAAACGGTCCCCGTCGAAACGCTGCAGCCGGGCGAACTCTTCTTCGAGCAGCTCCTCGACCCACTGGTGCGTCACCAGGTCACCCTCGTCGGTCACAGCCGAGCAGTGGATCCACTGCCAGATCTGCGAGCGGGAGATTTCCGCGGTGGCGGCGTCTTCCATCAGGTTGTTGATGGCAGCCGCACCGTTGCCGCGCAGCCAGGACTCGATGTAGCGGATGCCCACCTCGATGTTGCTGCGGATACCGGCCTCGGTAATGACCCCCGGGGTGGAGGCGATGTCCAGCAGTGCCTTGTCGCTGGGCACCACATCCTCGCGGGTCTTCTCCAGCTGGTTCGGGCGCTCGCCGAGTACGCCGTCGAACACCTCCATCGCCACCGGCACCAGGTCCGGGTGGGCCACCCAGGAACCGTCGAAGCCGTCGCCGGCTTCGCGGGTCTTGTCGGCGCGCACCTTCTCCATCGCGATGTCGTTGGCTGCGGCGTCCTTGCGGTTGGGAATGAAGGCTGCCATACCGCCGATGGCGTGGGCACCCCGGCGGTGGCAGGCACGCACCAGCTGCTCGGTGTAGGAACGCATAAACGGCGCGGTCATGGTCACCATGTTCCGGTCCGGCAACACGAACCGGGGTCCGCGGGTACGGAAGTTCTTGATCACCGAGAAGATGTAGTCCCAGCGGCCGGCATTCAGCCCGGCGGCATGGTCCCGCAGTTCGTAGAGGATCTCCTCCATCTCAAAAGCGGCGGTGATGGTCTCGATGAGCACCGTGGCGCGGATGGTTCCCTGCGGAATACCCAGCAGGTCCTGCGCCAGGACGAAGATGTCGTTCCACAGCCGGGCCTCGAGGTGGTTTTCAATCTTGGGCAGGTAGAAGTACGGGCCGCGTCCCTGCGAGATCAGGCGCTGGGCGTTGTGGAAGAAGTACAGTCCGAAGTCGACGAGGCCGCCGGCGATCGGGGTGTTGTCCACCAGCATGTGCTTTTCCGGCAGGTGCCAGCCGCGGGGGCGCACCACGATGGTGGGCAGGTCCGTCAGGGAAGCTCCCTGTACCCGGTACTCCTTGCCTTCCGGAGAGGTGAAGTCGATGCGGCGGTCCAGGGCGTCGCGCAGGTTCAACTGGCCGTTGATGACGTTGGACCACGACGGCGTGGAGGAGTCCTCCATGTCGGCCAGCCACACCTTGGCACCGGAGTTCAGGGCATTGATGGTCATCTTCCGGTCGACCGGTCCGGTGATTTCCACCCGACGGTCCTCCAGCCCGGGGGCGGTCGGAGCCACCCGCCAGGAGCTGTCCTCGCGGATGCCGCGGGTCTCCGGGAGGAAGGTCGGATCGGCGCCGTTGGAGATCTGCTGGCGGCGCGCCTGGCGCTGCTGAAGGAGTTCCTGCCGACGGGTGGTGGTGGCCCGGTGCAGTGCCTTGACGAAGTCCAATGCCTGCGGGGTGAGGATTTCCTCCTGGCGCCGTACTACCGGGGCGGTCAGGGAAATACCGTTCAGGGTGATCGGGTCATTCATGGCGTTTCTCCTTGGGGTCTTTCAAAACTGGGGGTGGTGCTGCGGGGCCGGTCGAGCCGGCCCCGCAGCACCGGGGTGCAGTGAGCGATGCGGTGCAGCAAGCGGGAGCCGCGGGTTTAGTGGAGCCCGGGTTTAGTGGAACTGGGCGGACTCGGTGGAGCCGGCCAGGGCCAGGGTGCTGCCGTTCGGGTTCAGCGCGGTGGCGATGGCATCGAAGTAGCCGGTGCCCACCTCGCGCTGGTGCTTCGTGGCGGTGTAGCCGCGGGATTCGGAAGCGAATTCCTTCTCCTGCAGTTCCACGTAGGCGCTCATGCCGTTGCGGGCGTAGCCGTGGGCCAGATCGAACATGGAGTAGTTCAGGGCGTGGAAGCCGGCCAGGGTGATGAACTGGAACTTGAAGCCCATGGCACCGAGTTCGCGCTGGAACTTGGCGATGGTGTCGTCGTCCAGGTGCTTCTTCCAGTTGAACGACGGCGAGCAGTTGTAGGCCAGCATCTGGTCGGGGAACTCGGAGCGGACAGCTTCGGAGAACTTGCGGGCCAGTTCCAGGTCCGGGGTGCCGGTTTCCATCCAGATGAGGTCTGAGTACGGTGCGTAGGCCTTGGCCCGGGCGATGCAGGGTTCGATGCCGTTGCGGACCTTGTAGAAGCCTTCCGCGGTGCGCTCGCCGGTGATGAATTCCTGGTCACGTTCGTCGACGTCGGACGTGATCAGCGTGGCGGCCTCGGCGTCGGTGCGGGCAATCACCACGGTGGGGGTGCCGGCGACGTCGGCCGCGAGGCGGGCGGCGTTGAGGGTGCGGATGTGCTGGCTGGTGGGGATCAGGACCTTGCCGCCGAGGTGGCCGCACTTCTTCTCCGAGGCGAGCTGGTCTTCCCAGTGAACGCCCGAGGCGCCGGACTGGATCATGGACTTCATGAGCTCGTAGGCGTTGAGCGGGCCACCAAAGCCGGCTTCGGCGTCGGCCACGATCGGGACCATGTAGTCGTCCACGCTCTGGATGCCTTCGGCGAACTCGATCTGGTCGGCGCGCAGCAGCGCGTTGTTGATGCGGCGGACCACGGTGGGAACCGAGTTGGCCGGGTACAGGGACTGGTCCGGGTAGGTGTGGCCGGAGTTGTTGGCATCGGCGGCGACCTGCCAGCCGGAGAGATAAATGGCCTTCAGTCCGGCCTTGACCTGCTGCACGGCCTGGTTGCCGGTGAGGGCGCCCAAGGCGTTGGTGTAGCCCTCATCGCCGGCATTGCTCAGCTGGTCCCAGAGCTTTTCGGCGCCGCGGCGGGCCAGCGTGTGCTCTTCCTGGACACGGCCGCGCAGCTTGACGACGTCGTCAGCGGTGTAGTCGCGCTCAATGCCGTCCCAGCGGGGGTTGTTCTCCCAGTCCGAGGTGAGCTGCTCTGCGGTGGGGGCGGTGTTCTGGTCCTGGCTCATTGCAAATCTCCTTGAATTCATTCATTCGTCCCGGCCGCTTCAACCGGAATTTCCTGCTGTGCACTAAGCCTGTGCCAACAACAACCCCTCTTCTAGGGTTTTTCTATGGAAAGAAACGCAGTTCTTCGCGTATCGTGAAAATGTGACGCCTACTACATGGAACCGGCCCGCTCCGACCCCCCGAAAGGACGGATCGGCGCCCGACGCCGACAGCACCCTGGATGTGATCAGTCTCGGCCGCCGGGTCCGGCACCTGCGCAAAGCCAAGGGCATGACGCTCGATGACCTGGGGGCCGCCGTCGGAACGGTCGCCTCCCAGCTGTCCCTGATCGAGAATGGAAAACGTGAACCCAAGCTCGGCATGATGCAGGCATTGGCTGCTGCCCTGGACGTCAGCATCGATTCACTGCTGGGGTCGGAGCCGCCCAGTCGGCGCGCTGCACTGGAAATCGAACTGGAGCGGGCGCAGCGGGGACCGCTCTATGCTTCCCTTGGCCTGCCGAAGGTGCGGATCGGTTCACGGCTGCCGATCGACGTCCTCGAATCCCTGGTGGGGCTGCAGGCCGAGTTGGAACACCGGCTCAACGAGCAGGTGGCCACCCCCGAGGAGGCCCGCCGGGCCAACGGTGAACTGCGGGCCATGATGCGGGAGCGCAACAATTACTTCCCCGAATACGAGGCCGAGGCGCAGAAGGTGCTCGATTCGGTGGGGCACACCTCCGGTCCGCTGTCCCAGCATGTGATCGCGGATATTGCGGCGCACCTGGGCTTCACCCTGCACCATGTGAATGACCTGCCGCATTCCACCCGATCCGTCACCGACCTGAAGAACCGGCGGATCTACCTCACCCAGTCGCAGCGTTCGGACCATGACCCGCGTTCGGTGCTGCTGCAGGCGCTGGGGCATTACGTGCTCCAGCACCAGACGCCGCGCAGCTACGGCGAGTTCCTGGGCCAGCGGGTAGCCACGAACTACTTTGCCGCTGCGCTGCTGCTGCCGGAGAAGGCGACGGTGGAGTTCCTGCAGCGGGCCAAGGCTGCCAAGGAAATTGCGGTGGAGGACATCCGGGATGCCTTTGCGGTCTCCTATGAAACGGCCGCGCACCGGTTCACCAACCTTGCCACCCAGCATCTGGGCATTCCCACCCATTTCCAGAAGGTGCACGAGAGCGGGATTGTCTACAAGGCCTATGAGAATGACGGCGTGACGTTCCCGGCCGACCATACCGGCGCCATCGAGGGCCAGCCGATCTGCCGGTACTGGACATCGCGGGAAGTCTTTTCCGTGCCCGACCAGTTCAGCGCGTTCAACCAGTACACCGATACTCCGGCAGGTACGTACTGGTGCACGGCCCGGATTGAACGCGGTTCGGCGGGCAAGTTTTCGCTCAGCATCGGCGTGCCGTACCAGCACGTGAAGTGGTTCCGGGGCCGGGACACCACCGAGCGGTCCAAATCCCGCTGCCCGGATCCGGACTGCTGCCGCACGCCTCCCGGTGAGCTGGCCTCCGAGTGGTCCGGGTACGCCTGGCCGAGCGCCCGCGCGCACTCGCACCTGTTGGCGGCGCTGCCGCCCGGGGCGTTCCCCGGGGTGGACGAGACCGAGGTGTACTCGTTCCTGCAGGCGCATTCGGCGGGGTAGCGCTACACCGCAGGCATGTCACAGGCGCAGCGCCTGTTTCGTCACTCTGATGTAGGTATTTCCTCATCAAGGAGTGGACGATGAACCTCATACTGTGGATTGCCACTGCGCTGCTGGCGGCTGTAGCCCTTGCCAGCGGACTGCTCAAACTACTCGTTCCCAGGGAGAAACTCGCTGCAAGCAAGGGTGGGGGATGGGCTGCCGATGTCAGTGGCGGCTTCGTCAAGACCCTTGGTGTCCTCGAAGTCATGGCTGCGGCGGGCCTGATCCTGCCTGCTGTCTCCGGGGTTGCACCCTTTCTGGTGCCGGTGACGGCTATCTGCTGGGTCCTGCTTATGATCGGCGCGATGATTACGCACGGCCGGCGCAGCGAAACCCCGTTGATGCTGGTCAATCTGGTGTATTTGGCACTTGCCGCCTTCATCGCGTGGGGCCGGCTGGGGCCCGGGTCTTTTGCCGCGTGAGCGGAGCCCGGGACTGCTGCGGGGCTTGAAAGTCGTTGACCCATCGCCGAGGGTGGTGGTCACACCAGCGGTGCCGCCCGGCTGTGGGCGGCACCGCCCACGGAAAGAGGTATCCCGGTGGGCCGGACCGAAGAGTTCCTGGCGTTACGGCCGCTGCTGTTTTCGATTGCCTACCGCATTCTGGGCAGCGTGAGCGAGGCAGAGGACGTGCTGCAGAATACGTGGCTGCGGTTCGAGGCTTACCCGGGGGAGCCCCGCTCTCCGAAGTCTTTCCTTTCAACCGCGGTGACCCGGAGCTCGATCGATGTGCTGCGTTCGGCACGGGTCCAGCGGGAGGAATACGTCGGCACCTGGTTTCCCGAACCGCTGGTCGACGATCCGTATGAGGATCCGGCGCGGGCTGCTGAGCTTGCCGATTCGGTGTCACTGGCGTCGCTGCTGCTGCTGGAACGCCTCAGTCCGCTGGAACGTGCGGTCTTCGTCCTGCGGGAGGTCTTCGACTTCGGGTACCCGGAGGTCGCCTCTGCGGTTGGGCGGTCGGAGGCAGCCTGCCGCCAACTGGCGGTGCGGGCGCGGGACCACATGGCAGCAGGCAGGACGCGTTTCGCGGCGGACCGAACCGAGCATTCCGAACTGGCGTCGCGGTTCTTTGATGCCCTCCGTGACGGTGACCTCGCCGGCCTGCAGAAAGTGCTCGCCGCGGACGTGTCGATGGTCGGCGACGGCGGCGGCAACGCCCCGCAGCTGGCCCGCGCGATCATCGGTGCAGCAAATGTGGCCCGCCTGCTGGCCTCGGTTTTCCCCCGCATGGTTCGGCTGGACATCACCATCGAGCAGCACGAGATCAATCGGCAGCCCGGTGCGATAGTCCGTGACCGGGATGGGCGGGTGCTCACCACGGTGGTGCTTGACGTGCTCGATGGGCGGATCCAGGCGATCCGCTCGGTCATCAATCCCGACAAGCTACGGCATCTGGGAGCAGTAGCGGACGCCTGGGAACTCAATCGTGAAGTACGAGCGATGGGGAACTGAGCCACCAGCGGGGTGGACTGCCGGCTGGATTGCGGTCCCGGATGGGTGCTGGTTCAGGGTTTTGGTTTCGCCTAGGGTGAGGGCATGCCTGAGATGCCCGAGGTGCAGGGACTCGTCGACTTCCTGCGGTCCAAGCTGCTGCCGCCCGATGCACCCGCTGCGGTGATTTCGGAGGTTGAAGTGCTGTCTTTTCCCGTGCTGAAAACCGCGGCGGTGCCCGTGGAGGAGCTGTACGCGGGGCCGGTGTCCGACGTCGAGCGGCGGGGCAAGTTCCTGGTCCTCACGGTCGGCGGGGTGCACCTGGTGATGCATTTGGCCAAGGCCGGCTGGCTCCGTTGGTCGGATGCGCTGAAACCGGGCCGGCTGCGCCCGGGCAAGGGACCGATGGCCCTGCGGGTGCGGTTTGCGGCCTCCGGCGACGGCGGTGCCGAGCCCGGCTTTGACCTGACCGAAGCGGGAACGCGGAAATCACTGGCGGTGTACGTGGTCCGGGACCCTGCGGACGTTCCGGGGGTTGCCCGGCTCGGTCCGGAAGCGCTCGACGTCGGCGCCGACACCTTCGCTGCGCTGGTCGGCGCACACCGTGGCCAGGTCAAGGGACTGCTGCGGGACCAGTCGGTCATCGCGGGGATCGGCAATGCCTACAGTGACGAGATCCTGCATGCGGCGCATCTGTCCCCGTTCGCCATCGGGGCCAAGCTCGACGCCGGCGAGGTGGACCGGCTGTTCGAAGCGATGGGCGCTGTCCTGGACTCTGCAATCAGCAACGCGTCCGGGCGTCCGGCGGCGGAGCTGAAGGATTCCAAGCGGCAGGCCATGCGGGTGCATGCACGGACCGGGGAGCCCTGCCCGGTCTGCGGGGATACCGTCCGTGAGGTGGCCTTTGCCGATTCCTCGCTGCAGTACTGCCCCACGTGCCAGACCGGCGGCAAGCTCCTGGCCGACCGGAGGATGTCCCGGCTGCTGAAGTAGGTCCGGAACGGCTGTAGGCCCCGGATTCCTCCGGGGCCTACAGCTTTATCGAGTGCGGTTTCCTAGTGCGGCACTAGGTTCTAGCCGCGGCCACCGCCGTGGCCGTCACCTCGACCGTCACCCCGGTTGTCACCGTGGCCGTCTCCGCGACCATCGCCGCGTCCATCGCCCCGGTTGTCACCGTGGTCATGGCCGCCCTTGCACTTCTGGGCCTTGAAGGAGGCCTTGTAGCTGGCCTTTTCGACCTTGCCCTTGCCGGTGAAGGTGTAGCTCGCAGTGACGTCGCCGGCCTTGATGGAGGACTGGCGGGTCTTGATAACTACAGACTTGCTCTTGCCCGGAGCCAGGTTCCGAACCGACGCGGTGCCGTAGCTCGACTTCACCACGACGTCGGCTTCCCGGGTTCCGGTGTTCTTGACCGTCACGGCAATCTCGGCACCCGAACCTGAACACTTACTGACGGCACTGACCGGGTTGGCCGGTGTCGGTTTGGGCGTCGCTGTCGGCTTAGGTGTTGCCGTGGGCTTCGGCGTTGCCGTCGGGCTCGGCGTGGGCTTGGGCGTTGCCGTGGGGCTCGGCGTGGGCTTGGGCGTTGCCGTGGGGCTCGGCGTGGGCTTGGGCGTTGCCGTGGGGCTCGGCGTGGGCTTGGGCGTTGCCGTGGGGCTGGGCGTCGGCGTAGGCGTCGGAACTGCCTTAGCCGGTACCTTGATCGGCACCACTTCGGCCTTGCCGCCGTCGCCGTTTGTACCGCTCAGATCCCCGGTGGCGTTGTGCAGGTGCAGGAACAGTGCCTTGGCATCGGTGGTTCCCGCGCTGCGGGTGACATCGATCTGGCCGCCGTCGACATCCGCGAACAGGCTGTCCGGGGTGGCGCCGGTGAAGGTCAGTGCCGGGTTGGCGGCATCGAAGGCGATGTACTCGGTGGTGTCGACGGGAACACTGTTGCCCTGCTCGTCCGCGTTGTAGGGGTGCCACGTGCTCACCCGGTAGCGGAGCGGCGCCGAGACGGCGTTGACGTCCAGGCCCAGCGCCGCGGCCGAAACCGGCAGCGTGACCGCGTTGGTGTCGAACGTGTTGCTATCGGTATTGCCCAGGACGCCGTTGGCGCCGGTCTGGTCCACCAGCGTGGCCGTGCCGTCCGGGTTCAACCGGTAGGTCGAAACCAGCACCAGGTCCAGGTCGGCAGCCCGGGTGGTGAAAGTGACAAAGTCCGGAACCGAGTCACCGTTGGTATCGATTTCCACGTCGATCTCGGCCGCACCGCTAAGAATCGGCCAGTTGGCCCAGGTGCTCACACCGAAGTTCACCAAGGAGTTCTGCAGGTTCCCGCCGGCAGCCTTCACCGTTGGAACAGTAGACGAGGCGCCCACTGCCTGCAGGTCCATGGCGTACATGGAATCCATCTTCACGGAATCCAACCGCGGGCTCTGCGCGCCCAGGACCAGGGGAGAAACCAGCGAGAGGTAGCGCGAAGCGCCCGCACCTTGGTTCAGCTCGCGGCCCTCCAGGGTGACCGTGCTCGCCAATGCCTCGGAGTCGGCGAAGGCGATTTCCTTGCCGGCACTCATATCCGAGGTCGGCTTCGGGGCTGAGTAAACCGGAACCCGCAGCGTGGGCGTACCGGTGCCGGCAAACTGCACCCGGCCGGAAACATCGGCCAGGAACTGCCGATACAGGCCCAGCTGCTCAGTAGCAGCAGCCGGATCCATGGTCTTGGTCAGCGCCGCCGGATCGGAAATGCTCAACGTCACGTCCACTGTGGCCTTGCCATTGGCGGGAACACTCACCGAGGGGGTGGTGCTCACGACGACGCCGGGCATTGCGGACGCCTGCAGGTAACTGACGTTGTACGCCACCGGCCGGTCTGACTTGTTTTCCACGGTGACCTGACGGGTCAGCACCAGGGCTTCCTTGCCAAGTTCCAGCACCCCAAAGTTGACGCTGGTCAGTGCCTGATCCTCTGTTGCATAGGCAAGGACCTTATTGTCCAGCGCATCGAGGGCATCAACACGTCCCGCACCGACCCGGTTGGGACCCTGCACGGCACCACCCGCAGCAAGCACGTCGTGCGTGGCGGTATTCATGATGGCCGTCTTGACCTCGTACGGGTTCAAGTCCGTAGCCGCGTAAACCAAGGCGGCAATACCAGCCACATGCGGGGTAGCCATGGAGGTTCCGCTGCTGACTGCTGCACCGGTACCGGACCCGACGGCGGCCGAACCGATGGAGGAACCCGGTGCCGCGACGTCGGGCTTGACGATGCCATTTGAACCGTGCACCCCACGTGAGGTGAACGGGCTGGCGGTATCGCCGGCACCCGACGGGGCGCTGATGGTGGCCCGGTAGGCCGAGGATAGACGAAGGGTGAGGGTTCCCGCCGACGCAGCCGGACGCAGCAGATCCGAGGACGCCGCATTCAACTGGATTCCGGGGATGGTGGTGTTGCCGGCGATGCCTGCGTCAAAGACCGAACGCGGGGAATCCAGCACCACACCGGTTGCACCGGCGGTCTGGGCGTTGTTGAAACGGACACCCGACCCGCAGGGGAACGCCCCGTTATCCTCCCACTGGAGCCAGACCCACTTACCGGTCAGAGAGCCGGCGGGGAAAGCGTTGCAGCCAAAGCGGTTGTCCGCCGGGGCCATAACAACGTTGCCGGTGAGCTGCGCTTCGGTGACCGCCGGGTCCGAGTAGTTGAAGTTGGCCGAGTACTGCCCTGCAGCGCGTCCGGCCAGCTCGGCAGGCGCGAGGACATCCGCTCGGTCCAGGGCGACCTGGGTACCGATGGTGCTGGCTACGCTCAAAGCCGACTTCGCGTTGCCCGGGGACCCACCGACGTCGTACACATCCCCGGCGTTGCCCGCGGCGACGACGGAAAGGATGCCCTGCTCGGTGAGTTTGTTAACAATGTCGTTATCGGGATCGTCGACCGGTGAGTAGTCGGTGCCCAAGGACATGTTCACTACCTGGGCACGGTCGGAGAAATCACCGTCGCCGTTGGGGTCCAGCACATAGTCCAGGGCTTGTCCGACGACCTCGGAGGAGCCGCTGCAGCCGAAGACCCGGAGGCTTACGAGCTGGGCCTCGGGCGCTGACCCGGGACCGATCCGCATCGAATTGACCTGTTCCGCCGTGAGCGTGGAGTAGTCGCCACGGAAGGTGGAACCGTCATCGTTGGTGCCGTAGCCGGCAGCGGTTCCGGCGACGTGGGTGCCGTGCCCCTCGCAGTCGAGCGGATTCAGGTCCGGCCGCGGAACAGGCTGGTACGTGGGGTCAGTGGAGGTGGCATTGTAGTCATCGCCGACGAGGTCGTAGCCGCCGATGAACTTCTCCGGGTCAAGCAGGCCGCTTGCTGCAGAGGGGATGGCTGGGGACGCCTGGGCGGCCTGGTAAGCCTCAACGGTTCCGGGGCCGCCGAAATCGCTGTGGGTATAGTCGATGCCGGTGTCCAGGACAGCGATGGTGATGCCTTCGCCGGCCTGGTTTCGCTCCACCCAGGTGTTCAGTGCACGGGTGTCAATATCCGCACCCCTGTTGTCGATGTGTTTTGGAACGATCTTGGTGATCCGGACGACGTCAGCGCGTCCGGCCAGCTCGCGGATGGCCGCAGCGTCGCCCACGATGGCGGTGCCGGGAAGTGTATTGGTGGTGGTGTAAAGCGTGCTCGCATCCGCTTCCGCCGCTACGGACTCGGCCTGGGACGTGATGTTGCCGCGGATCTCCTCGACCAGCGGCTTGTTCACCACGGGCTCCGCTTTACCGTCCTTGACTGCGTCCGGCTGCGTTTGTTCAAAGGCGCCCTCGCCGGTGAACTGCACGTAGACGGACACCTGGCCGGAGGCATCCCGCAGGCTGGTGGAGACTTTTTGTTCGGCGAACCGCTGGACCGAGATGCCCTCGGCCAGTGAGGTGCCGCTGACTGGTGCCTCGGTAGCCTGGGCCGGTAGGCCCAGGCTCGCTGTAAGTGCGATTCCGGCGAATGCGGCAGTGAGGACCGCGCCGGGTTTGTAATGACTGGACATTGGGCTCCTTGAACGTTCCACCGAGCGCTACCGGCACGTCCAGGAGACAGTTGCACGGCTGCTGACACACGCGGCAGGTTTTCCGTTGTGCCTCCAACCCCCGCGGGGAGCGTCAGCGTGCACGTAACGGCCCCCAAACCAAGCAGCCGTAGGGTCACAATAGAGGACCAATCGTGTGGTGCATAGGTTGGGGTTTTTTGGTGCCAATTACGCGCTGGACCATTGTTTTTCAGGAAGACTGCCTGTAGTTTTCCTCGCCTGCCGGGGTAGATTCACGCTAATTGCTGAGGTGTGTTCAACCACCGAAGGATCAGTACAGACGGACCAACACAGAAGGAGCCGTCCCGTTGCCGGGAGGCTCCTTCTGAAGGTTCTGCGGATCTCGGGCTCGTGCCCGGCTCGCGCTCGAGGAAGTTACAGTGCCGGACCCTGTCCCGCGTTGCCCTGCCACAGGGCATCGAACGGAGCATTGGAGGAAACGCGGTTCCGGATTCCCTCGGTGACGAACGCCTTGGCGGTCCTGGCTGCTTCGAGCGGGGTTGCGCCCTTGCCCAGTTCGGCGGTGATGGCTGCGGCCAGCGTGCAGCCCGCACCGCTGACGGCTACCTCGCCCACCTTGGGTGCGCGCAGGACCTCCATGGTTTCGCCGTCGTAGAAGACATCGACAGCGTCGGCACCTTCCAGCCGGACGCCGCCCTTGGCCAGAACCACTGCGCCGCTGGCTTCATGGATGCGGCGGGCCGCTTCCTTGAGCTCCTCAACGGTCTCGATGGAGTCCATGCCGGACAGGGACATGGATTCGAAGTGGTTGGGGGTGACGAAGGTGGCCAGGGGAAGGATCTGGGCCTTGAGTGCCTTGTCGGTGTCCAGCGCGGCACCGGGTTCCTGGCCCTTGCAAATCAGCACGGGGTCCAGGACCAGGTTCTTCCAGTCATGGTCCTGCAGGGCCTTGGCCACGACGTCGATGGTTGCGGGGGTGCCGAGCATGCCGATCTTGACCGTGTCCAGGTCATAGGCGGTCATGATGGCTTCGAGCTGGTCGGTGATGACCTGCGGGTCAACGGGAACGAAGCGGTGGTTCCACGAGTCCTTCGGATCGAAGGACACAATGCAGGTCAGGGCGGTGATGCCGTAGACACCCAGTTCCTGGAAGGTCTTCAGGTCGGCCTGGGCGCCGGCGCCGCCGGTGGCTTCAGAGCCGGCGATGGTGAGCGTGACGGCCGGTGCTGAGGCCGCAGAGGAGGATGTGTTTGCAGACATGGGTCCATCTTCCACCCAAAGCCCCGGAACGGGCCACCCTTGCAAGACGCGCTGTTACGGCGCGCCGTCGTCGTACCGGCTCACTTCGCTGCGGGCTCCCCGTCCCGGCGGACGCCGCGGAGCACGTGGACTACGTCCTCCACGATGTTCCGGACCACGGGAAGACGGGACAGGATCACGAGCTTGGCCACCAGCGGCGCCACCCCGGCAGCCAGGCGGTGGGACCGGCGCTGCCCCGGCGAACGGTCATACACCCAGAAGAACGTGATGCCCATGTACATCAGCCACAGCAGTTCGGGCAGGTCTGTGCGGATTGCCACGGGCGGCTGCGGCCGGGCAGTGGCGACGGCCTGGCGGAACATCGCGATGGACTTGCCACGCCCGACGGCGGCATCTTCCCTGCGGTCCGGTGCCATGGCGTCCCGCAGGAAATGCACACCAAAGGCGTGGTACGGCTCCATCGTCGTCAGGCCCGTGGACAGGATGGCCGAGAGGTTCTCGCCCAAGTTGTGGCCCTCACGGATCAGCGGCAGGGCCCGGGAACGATGCTCGTCCTGCAGGAACCGGTACAGCTCATGGATGAGGTCATCCTTGGAACGGAAGTAGTAATAGGCGTTGCCCACGGAGACATTCGCTTCCAGTGCGATGGCCCGCATGGTGGTCTTTTCGAAGCCCTGGGCGGCGAAGAGGCGAAGTGCCGTATCGATGAGGAGCCGGCGCGTCTGTTCGCTCTTGACGGTGACGGCCAATGTTGCTCCCTTTTGCAGTGTTTTCAGGGTCCAGTAGACCATGTTTTTGAACATGTTCAAAAACATGGGCATCACTGGTTCCGGCCGGTCGTGGCACAATGGATGCGGCCCACGTGGGCCGCCCGGGGCAGCGGGCAAGTGCTAATACAGCCGGCGACAGCCAGGCGAACCACTACCGGAACGGAAAATGCCATGGACGTACAGCCACGGGCAGCAGGAAAAACCGCTGCAATTTACGCCTCCCGCGGGAGCTCCCACTATGACCTGATCCTCACTTTGATGTGCGTGGTCATTGTCATTTCAAATATCGGTGCCACCAAGGGTGTGCAGTTCGCCCTTCCAGGCGGCTGGGAGATTGTCACCGACGGAGGCTTTTTCCTCTTTCCACTCGCCTACATTCTGGGCGACGTGGTCAGCGAGGTGTACGGCTTCAAAGCCGCCCGGCGCGCGATCTTTGCCGGGTTCACCATGGCGCTGCTCGCCGTCGTGAGTTTTGCGGTGATCATTGCGCTGCCGGGGTTCAATGACGCCTACGGCATGGAAAAGCAGGCCGCCCTGGAAGCGGCGTTGGGACCGGTTTGGCAGATTGTCCTGGCCAGCCTGCTGGGGTTCCTCGCGGGGCAGATGCTGAACTCCCTGGTGCTGGTGCGGATGAAGGAGCGGTTCCGGGAGAAGGCCCTGGCCGGACGCCTGATGGTCTCCACCGGAGTGGGCGAGTTTGCCGACACCCTCATCTTTTGCGCCATAGCCGCTCCGGTGATCGGCATTACCGACGCCGGCGGGTTCTTCAACTATGTACTTTTCGGCTTCCTCTACAAGACGCTGATCGAGTACCTCTTTGTGCCGGTCACCGCGATGGTGATCCGGGCCATCAAGAAGCGCGAACCCACGTACGTGCCGGCCGGTCTGGAGCCTGTGGCTGCCGGGCACTAGGTTCTCCGGCGGGCTTGGGCCGGCAGCTGCCGTTGCCGACGCCGGTAGGCCGGCCATTCGCCGGGGGTTTCCGCTGCCGGTTTGTACATCCGCTGCCATTTCGGGATTTTGCTGCCGTGCAGGACAGCAGCAAAAACCCAAACTGGCAGTAGTTTCTCAAACCGGTCGGTTTTTGGAGTGTCGGGACTGCCCGAGGGGGCCCTGCGGTGCGGGATCCGCCGCCCAGGCCGGGCGAAATCCCCGGCCAGGTGTGCAAGGGTTGGGGAACGCACGCGTTTCACTTTCCCGTACGGCAGGAGACAAGATGAGCAATCAGGAACCAGTTTCGAACCCCGGTGCCAAGGCAGTGGATGAAAACCTTGCCGGAACCGCGGACGAATTCAACGACGCTGTCACACGGGCAATGGTTGAGGATGCACAGCAGGCTGACTCGAAACCAGGTGACGAAGAGCGGGACTCGCAGGAAGCGCTGGAAGTCGACGAAGAGACTCAGGCCAAGCCGGACAATTCCTAACCCTTCTGCAGCAGGTCCGGGCAGTACTGCAGCGGTAGGTCCAGTTACTTACCGCTGTAGTACTTGCCCAGCACCTCTGCCTTGAAGTCGAAGAACGTCCCGTCGTCGATGGACAGCCGGGCATCATCCACGAGTTTCACGGTGAAGCGTTCGTTGTGGATGGAAATCAGCGTGTGGCTGACCATCTCGTTGGCCTTGAACAGGTGCTGGATATAGGCGCGCGTGTAATGGGTGCAGGTGTAGCAATCGCAGCCGTCAACCAACGGCCCGAAGTCCCGCTTGAACTTGGCGTTGGACAGGTTCTTGCGGCCGTACGGTGTGTAGAACGCGGAATTGCGGGCCACCCGCGTAGGAGAAACACAGTCAAAGGTGTCGGCTCCGTTTTCGATGGCCGTAAAGATGTCATCCGGCTCGGAAATTCCCAGCAGGTGGCGCGGCTTATTCTCCGGAAGCTCCTCCGTGCACCAGCGGACGATAGTGCCCAGGTTTTCCTTTTCGAAGGCACCGCCCAAACCGAATCCGTCAAAGTCCATGGCACCCAGGTCCCGGGCCGCTTTCCGGCGCAGGTCCTCGTACTGTGCGCCCTGCAGCACCCCAAACAGGGCCTGGTACGGCTTGCCGGCGCGTTCCTCGGTCAGCCGCTGGTGCTCCGCGAGGCACCGCAGCGCCCAGAGCCGGGTCCGTTCCAGGGACATTTCCTGGTAGCCGCGGGAATTCATGAGTGTAGTCAGCTCATCAAAGGCGAACATGATGTCCGCACCAATCTTGTGCTGCACCTGCATCGAAATTTCCGGACTGAAGCGGTGCTTGTCCCCGTTGAGGTGGGACTTGAACCAGACGCCGTCGTCGTCGATGTGCGCCAGGCGCTCCTTGCCGGGCGCGACGTCGTCATCCGCGCCGGTGGCATGCGTGGTGCCGTCGGCATTCATGTTGATGACCTTCTTGAACCCGGCGCCCAGGCTCATGACCTGGAATCCGCCCGAGTCGGTGAAGGTGGGGCCGGACCAGTTCATGAACTTCCCCAGGCCGCCGGCCTCGTCCAGGATGTCCGGACCGGGCTGCAGGTACAGGTGGTAGGCGTTCGCCAGCACCGCCTGGGCGCCCAGATCCGCTACGGATTCGGGCAGCACAGCCTTGACGGTGGCCTTGGTGCCCACCGCAATAAACGCCGGGGTCTGAATTTCACCGTGTGGCGTGGAGATGGTTCCGGTGCGGCCCTGGAAACCGCCGCCGTTCGCCTCGACCCGCTGTTCGGCCGCTGCAGGGGCGGTTTCGCGCAGGCGCTTACCGAGGGTGAAGGAAAAGGCTGAGGAAGACACCCCTCCATTTTGCCCTACCCGGAGCGAACCTCCCGCCGGGCGCGGCTGCTGGGAGATGCACCACATTTATTCAGCCCTGCGCTTTTCCGGGGATAGGTTGGATGGGCGGAATTTGAACCCGCTGGGGAACCGGCGGAAATTATGCCCGCACCCATCTATTCCAATGGAACGAAAGTGCCAGTGGTACGAAAGTCAGAGGCCGTCCCCTTGACGCACCTGCAAGAGATATTCAGGATTGCTCCGGCGAACAACGACCATCAGGCGGCCATCCGCTGCGCCGTTGGCCTGGGAGCACCGCTTCTCCTGCTGTTGTTCACTGGGCGGATAGATCTGGCCATATTCGCAACGTTCGGTGCCTTCACGGGAATTTACGGCCGGAACGAACCGCACCGCCAGCGTCTGGGCCATCAGGGCCGTGCAGGCGCACTGATGCTGGCCGTGATCCTGGCCGCCGCGCTGTGCGCCCGCCTGGACCTGGACGATTGGGGAACCGTGGTGGGCACCACCGCGGTAGCCGGGCTGGGCACCATCGCCACCGGATTCTGGCGGCTGCGTCCAGTGGGTTCCCTGTTCCACATCTTTGCCTTCGCGGCTATCTCTTCCGTACCGAACCAGCCACCGCTCTGGGAGGGCATGCTCACCGCGGTCCTCACCGTGGGGTTCTCCCTCCTGCTGGGTCTCTCCGGGATGCTGGTGCGGAAGTACCGCACCGAATGGGCCAGGCACGAGCGCCCGCGGTTCTCCCGGGTCCAACGCCGCCTCATCTACATTGACGGGCTGCAGTACGCCACGGCAGCGGTGCTGGCCGGTTCCATTGCCACCCTGCTCGGCATCGGGCACAACTACTGGGCCATGGTTGCCGCGACCGTCCCGCTGGTCGGGGCGACAGTCCGCCACCGGGTCCACCGGGGACTGCAGCGCATCCTCGGCACGTTCGGCGGCCTGCTGCTGACAGCCCTGATTCTCTTTCCCGGGCTGGAGCCCTGGCAGATGGTCCTGGTCATTGCCGCCTGCCAGTTCGGTGCCGAGATGTTTATTGCCAGGCAATACGCACTGGCGCAGGTGGTGGTCACCCCCCTGGCACTGGTCAGCACGGAACTGGCCCACCCGAGCGATCCGCTGGAGCTGCTCCGGGACCGGGGTCTGGAAACCCTGATCGGCGCTGCGGTGGGCATGGCCGTGGTGGTGGCCGTGCATCTGCGGCAGCAGCATCTGCGCGAAAAGCACGCGCGCCGGAAGCAGGACCAGGTAGGGCAACTCCGCTAGCCGCGCACCGCAATAAGCTCGGTGCGGATCCGCCGGTCCAGCTCGGCGTCGGCCAGTGTCTGCGATCCGCCGTGGGCACGCAGGTACAGGAGGGCGTTCAGGCGCAGGAGCCGCCATTCCCGTTCGCTGGCATCGTTTCCGGCCTCGGCGGCGCGGTGGATTTCACGGTCATACAGGTTCGGCTCGTTCAGCTGGCGCTGCAGCAGCTCAGCCGCCAGTTTCGCCTTCAGCGGGTCCGTTTCGGAGGTGTCCGCAGATCGCACGGCATGGCTGTAGGCAGCTGCGCTCTCCGCGTCGCCGGCCTCCTGCGTAATGTGCGCGGCCAGGGCAAGGGCACCCTGGATCCAGTTCCACCGTCCGAAGTTCCCGTCAAAGGGCAGCCCGGTGATGACGTTGCAGACCTTGAGTGCGTGCTCTGCGTCGCCAAGATCGATAAAAAGAATGTGGGCAAGGTCTCGGACATCCTGCAGATGACTGCCGGATTTCACGTTCAATCCGCGCTCCAGACGTGCCGCGATTTCCTGCACCGCAGCGTTGTCCGGATGCGCCGCCGAAGCTTCGGCAATGATTTCGGCAGCGTTGTCCTCTTCGGAAGGCACCTGCTGGACGGCGTCCGAAGGTGCACTCTCCGGAGCCGGTGCGGCTACCCGGACGGGGGACCCATAAGCCAGCCGGAGCGAGGATCCGTCTTCCAGTTTGGCCAGCACCAGGGCCGGAATCCCGAAGTCATCGGCCTCCACAGTGGTTCCGGCTACGGGAGCCAGTGGTGCTGCGGCACCGTCGCCCGGGACCAGCATTTGTCCTGGGGCAAGCAGTTCCGCATTGACCCGGAATGCGTACGTTTCCGGTTGGCTCTCAGACATGGCGATTCCTTCGTGGTTGGACCCGGCTCCCCCCAGAACCCCCATTATATAAAGCTTGGGCTACGCCCCTTTGTCAGCGCCCCCAGCCGGCAGACGCAAGCGCCTGGCGCAGCAGGTCCCCGCGGCCGCCGGAGAACTCGGCGTAGATGGCCGGGCTAAGTGCTTCCTCGGGCGTGAGCCAGGACAATTCCAGGGCATCCTGGCGCGGGTCACATTCACCCGTTACGGGGATCAGGTAGGCCAGCGCGACGGCGTGCTGGCGTTCATCGGTCAGCCCGCTCTGGGAGGGGGAGGGGAAGTACTCGGCGACGGCGAACGGGACCAGGGTGGGCGGAAGCTGCGGCAGCGCCATGGGGCCGAGGTCCTTCTCCAGGTTGCGCAGCAGCGCGCCGCGGATGGTCTCGCGGTACAGCACCCGGCCCGAAACGAAGGAACGCACCATCTGCCCCTCCGGAGTTGCCTGCAGCAGCAGACCGACTTCGGTGACGTAGCCCAGCGGGTCACACCGCACGGGCACCGCCTCGACGTAAACCATGGGCAGGCGTTGCCGGGCTTCGTAGAGATCTTCCTCGGAAAGCCAGCCTGGATACGGGTCAGGAGTACGAACGTTCATAGCAGTGTTCTACCTCAAAGGTGCCGTGTCCGTCACATGGAACGCTGCGCTTCGGCCATTGGCTGAACCGGCAGGGCCCTTCCGGCGGGCCGGACCCTTTCAGGCCGGCAGGTGCTTCCCTAGACTTGGACCATGACACGGGAGCTCCCCGAGCTTCTCCTGCCCGACGCCGGGGCGTGGCGGGAGTGGTTGGAGCATAACTACGGGTTGTCCTCCGGCGTACGGCTGGTCCTTGGCAAGAAGGGTGGCAACGTCACCCGGCTGACGTATCGCCTGGCACTGGATGAAGCGCTCTGCTTCGGCTGGATCGATGCGCAGGCTGACAAACGCGATGAGGAAAGTTACCTGCAGCGGTTCCAACCCAGGGGGCGCCGCAGCATCTGGTCGCTGCGGAACGTGGGCCACATCAGCCGGCTGGAAGCGGAAGGCAGGATGCACCAGGCAGGCCGGGATGCCGTGCTCAGTGCCAAGGTGGACGGGCGGTGGGACGCTGCCTACGCCGGTTCGGCGACGGCGGAAATCCCCGCGGACCTTCAGGCGGCCATCGCAGCTGTTCCGGCTGCCCAGGAAATGTTTGACGTGCTGACCTCCCAAAACCGCTTTGCCATGTACTTCCGGCTCCAAGGACTCAAGACGCAGGCAGCCCGCGAACGCCTGATCGCCGACTACGTACAGATGCTCAGCGAACACCGCGCGCCCTATCCGCAGAAACGGAAGCCATCACCCGCGCCTGCGGGCGATCAACAGCGGGGCAGCTAGGCGCAGCCCGCAAGGCTGCCCGGCCCGTCCCCTGTCCATCAGGAGGTCCACATGTGCCGACTCTTCGGTATGCACGCCGGGAAAACTCCGGTCCGGGCAACGTTCTGGCTCCTCACGGCGCCCGACAGCCTGGCCCAGCAGAGCCGCAGGGAAGCGGACGGGTTCGGGATCGGCACCTTCACCCCGGACGGCAGCCCGTCGGTCGACAAGGCACCCATCGCGGCGTACGAGGACATCCAGTACGCCCAGGCCGCCCGTGAGCTGGAGAGCACCACCTTCCTTGCCCACGTGCGTTATGCCAGCACGGGCGGGGATACGGACGTCAATACGCACCCTTTCGTGCAGGACAACCGCCTTCTGGCCCACAACGGGGTGGTGGAGGACCTGGACAAGCTCAACGACCGGCTGCGCCAGCTGGAGGTGTACCACCTGGTCCGGGGTGAAACGGACAGCGAACGGCTCTTTGCCCTGATCACCGGGGCAGCGCGGGTGAACGGCGGAGACGTTGAGGCTGCGATTGTGTCGACGCTGGCCTGGATCGCGCAGAACCTGCGGCTCTACGCACTGAACATCATCCTCACCACCGCCACCGACCTGTGGGCCGTACGCTACCCCGACACACATCCGCTGTATGTCCTGCAGCAGGGGCCGCAGGACATGCTCGAGGACCAGCACAGCAACCGGATCAGCCTTCGCAGCGACCAGTTGCGCGAGGACAAGCGCTCAGCCGTGATGGTGGCGACGGAAAAAATGGACTCAAATCCCAACTGGAGGCTGTTGGATTCCGGCGAAATGCTGCATGTGGACAGTGCGCTCCACGTCCAGCGCAGTTTCCCGCTCCCGCATCACCCGCAGCACCTGATCACCCTGGCGGACCTGGACCCGGTGGCAGCAGCATCGCAGCACCCGCTCAAGGCCGGCTGACGGCCGGCTCACGGTCCGCTTAGGCCGTGTCCGTGCCGGCCCGCCGCACCCGCGCCGACGCTTCCAGGACCATCCATGCCTGCAGCTGGGTGGAAAGTTCGACGGCGGTGCCGCCGGGATAGGTTGCCGCCGCCGGTTCCAGCGGTCGGGAGGAAAAGAGGATCCAGTCCGCACGTTTGCCCCGTCCCTCCCACAGCGCCTGTGCGGTGGCTTCCACCAGGCCGGCAGCGGTCCGGCGGGCCGGCTCCGGCAGGGCGGGGGACACGGCCGCCTGGGCGAGGTAGCGGGCCAGGATGCCGGTGAAAAGCCCGGCGTCGCCCGTGCCGTGGGTGCGCAGGACACGCGCGGACCCGCCGTCGTCGGTCAGGTGGGTGGAGACTGCCTCCACCAGCTCCGCGGCGCGGGCCAGGTTGGTGCTCCCGCCAAGCTCCAGCAGGGCACCCATAACGGGGCCCTGGTTGTAGGTGAACACCGTCCGCTCCAGCTTCGTTTCCACCGGCCCCGAACGGCGCCCGACCATCTTGATCCCGTCCAGGTAGAGGCCGGTTTCCGGGTCCAGCACGGTGGCGTTCAGCCAATCCACCAGTTCCTGCGCGCGGTCCCGGGAGCCGGTCCGGACAAAGTGCAGGGCCGCGGGAGCGGTGGCCGGAGTGTTCTTGAAGTTGCGGTCCCGGTTCCAGTAAATGCCGCCGCCCAGCTCGGGAGTGTGCGCGGATTCCAGTGCCGTGTTTAGGGACGCGAGGATTTTCCGGTACGGCCGCTGACGGTCACGTGATCCGGACAGGGCGTTCAGGCGGCCGACGGCGAGGGCGAGCCAGGCCATGTCGTCATAGAACCTGTTGGTGTAGTGCATGCGGTTCCGCAGCCCGATGGTCCGGACCAGTGCCGGTGCCAGGTCCGCAGCCGAAGGATGCTCGGGGCCGCGGAAGGGTGTGCCGGTCCGGCGCTCCCGCAGGCCGGCGTCGATCAGGGCATCGAGATAGTGCGCCTGCCACCAGTAATGCCACGGCTGGCGCAGCTGTTGAAGCCGGGACGCAGGGCGGCTGGTGGCGGCCAGATGGGTTCCGGGCAGGCCGGCCAGCTGGCGTCCAAAAGCACTGCTCACGGTGCGGGCAGCTGCCTCGGCGCGGTCGTCGGCATCCAGGTCGGCATCCTCGAAGAGCATGCGCCAACCCTATGCCAGACGCCGAAGATGCGGCACCAGCCGGGGCACAGTAGGCTCGGATCCTGCCGGTGTGACATAGACGACACTGCCGGTGAGTACCCACCAGGAGGATTGCATGGACATCGCAGGCGCATCGGCCATAGTCACAGGGGGAGCCTCGGGCCTGGGGCGGGCCACGGCACGGAGACTGTACGACGCCGGCGCGTCCGTGGTGTTGGTTGACCTCCCGCAGTCGGAGGGACTGGCCTACGCGGCGGAACTGGGGGACAACGCCCGTTTCGTACCTGGCGACGTGACCGACCCGGACCAGATGCAGGCCGCCGTCGAGGCGGCAATGGCCGCAGGACCGCTCCGGCTCGCCGTGAACTGTGCGGGCATCGCCACACCGGGAAAGGTACTGGGCCGCGACGGCGTCCTTCCGCTGGAGGACTTCGCCCGCGTCATCAGCGTGAACCTCATCGGTACCTTCAACGTCACCCGCCTGGCTGCTGCCGCCATGGCCGAAACCGACCCCGTGACGGCCAACGGTACCGAGGAACGCGGCGTCATCATCAACACCGCCTCCGTGGCTGCTTTTGACGGCCAGATCGGCCAGCCCGCCTACTCCGCCTCCAAGGGCGGCGTGGCCGCGATGACCCTGCCGCTGGCCCGCGAACTGGCCCGCCACCTGATCCGGGTAGTCACCATCGCGCCGGGCATTTTCGAGACCCCGATGATGGCCAGCCTGCCGCAGGCCGCCCAGGATTCCCTGGCCGCGCAGGTGCCGCACCCCTCGCGCCTGGGCCGGGCCACGGAATACGCCTCCCTGGCCGCCCACATCATCGAGAACCAGATGCTCAACGGCGAGACGATCCGCCTGGACGGCGCCATCCGGATGGGACCGCGCTGACCTTGACGAACCGCCCCGTACCACTGGACCAGCTGCCTGACGCCGACTTCTACGGCTTCGAAGACCTTCTCAGCGACACCGAAAAAGACAAACTCGCCGAACTCCGGCAGTTCCTCGCCGAGGAAGTGCTGCCGCACGCCGTGGACTGGTGGAACGAGGCACGGTTCCCCTCCGACCTCCTGCCCAAGCTGGCGCAGCTGGAGTTGTCCGCACCGGTCCACCAGGGGTACTCGCCGCTGTTTGCCGGACTCGTCATTGCGGAAATGACCCGTGCGGATACCTCCCTCGCCACGTTCTTTATGGTCCACCACGACCTGTTCGTCGAGGCGTTGCTGGCCTTCGGCTCCGCGGAACAACAGGCCCGGCTGCTCGACGACGCCCGCGCGCTGCGGATCACCGGTGCCTTCGCACTGACCGAGCCGGAACACGGCTCCGACGTGGCCGGCGGAATGTCCACCACCGCAGTGCGGGACGGTGACCACTGGGTGCTGAACGGCGCCAAACGCTGGATCGGCAACGGAACCTTCTGCGACTACATGGTCCTGTGGGCGCGGGAACCGGAAACCGGATACACCCGTGGTTTCCTGCTCGATGCGACCCTGCCCGGAGTGGTCCGGACCCGGATCGAAAACAAGACCGCGCTGCGCACGGTGCAGAACGCGGACATCGTGCTGACCGATGTCCGGGTGCCCGCGGCGGACCTGCTCGCGGGGGTGGAAAGCTTCGATGACACCAAGCAGCTGCTGCGTGGTTCCCGCATCATGGTCGGGTGGCAGGCGGTGGGGGCGCAGCTGGCCACGTTCGACGTCGCCCGCGCCTACGCCGTCGAACGCACGCAGTTCGGCCGTCCTCTGGCCGCGTTCCAGCTGGTCCAGCAGCAGCTGGTCTCCATCCTCGGCAACGTGGTGGCCAGTACCGGGATGCTGGCCCGCGTCACCGAACTGGAACACGGCGGCTACCAGCTGCCGTCCGGAGAAAGCGGAGTGCCTGAAGCCCGCGGCGACATGGCACGGGCTGCACTGGCCAAGTCCTACGCCAGCGCGAAGATGCGCGAGTCCGTTGCCCTGGGCCGCAGCATCCTCGGCGGCAACGGGATTGTCACGGATTACCGGATGGCCAAGATTTTCGCCGATGCCGAGGCCATCTACACATACGAAGGCACCTACGAGATCAATACCCTGATTGTCGGGCGGGACATCACCGGGGTGTCGGCTCTGCGATAGGTGTGTGGCCCTCCGGCAGGGTTGCCCGGCTGGGGCCCCTCCGGCCGTTCCCGTTTTTGCTCCGTTATGGGAGAAATCGACCGGTTTGGGAAATCGCTGCCGTGGCAAAGCGGAGGGATTTCCCAAACTGGCAGCAAATTCACAAACCGGAGCGAAATGGCATGTCCGGGACCCTGGATGTGCCGGCGACGGCTTCCAGCAGGAGCTCCCGGCAGAGCTGCCGGGTGGCATGCCATCCCCAGGATCAGTAGGCTTACTAAACGGGTCGTAGAAACGGCGGCCCGGTTTACCGGACGTGAAAGGCATGGTTTATGACCGAGCAGAGCATTCCTGATCCCGAGCTGGGCGACGATCCGGTTCTCGCCGACGACGTAGCCGCAGTTGCCACGCCGGATGAACTGACAGTGGTTTCCGAAGACGAACTGCTGGAACAGGACGAGCTGGTGGACGCTGAGGACCTCACGTACCCCGGCGCGGCGGAAGACAACCCGGACAACTGGCAGGACGATCCGCTGATCCGCGAAGAAGCACCGCTGAACGAGCCCGGCGAACTCTCCGACCAGACCCTCCGCGATGACACCGCCGAAGAGCGCTTCCTCAACGGCGACACCCAGGTCCCGCCGGAAGCACCGACCATCGGCGAGGCAGCCAACGACGTCGACTTCGGCGATCCTGCGGCCGGCGACGAAGACGCCAGCGACGACCCCGCACACCGCGGCGGCGATCCGCTTGCCGGCTTCAACCCGGACGACGTCTAAGACGAACACCAGAGGCCGTGGCAGCTCGCCCCGGCCGAGCCACGGGGCCCGGCAGTGCCGTCTACGGACGGCCGCCGGGCCCTTCGGCTTGTGCCCGGCGGGATCTGGACCCGCTCCACCGTCATAGCCGGACACATGAACTTCGCAGACGGCTCACCCGGTGCCCTTGAACCCCTCGCCAAGATCACCAAGGGTACCGCAGCCCCAGCCCCCACCCCCTAAAACAGAAAAGACCGCTGAAGCCATAGCGTCAGCGGTCTTGGTCGCAACAGTAGACGGGATGGTTTCACGGCATTTCATGGCCGGCTGATCTCGTAAGCGGATCCCTCAACGGGCCGTGCACTTAGGAGATTACGGATTTCGAGCCGGATCAACGTCACAACGTCTGGTTAGGATTTGGGGGTGACCAGCCCAGCCACCTTGTGGCCACCCTTCGGATTAGTTCTCTCCACTCCACGTTTGGTTCTGCGACCGATCCAAGATGCGGACTTGCCCGCTGCCGTGGAAGCCGCGGAGGCTGGCATACATCCCCCAGGGCAGATGCCTTTTTCCCATCCGTGGACGGAGGCACGCCCTGAAGATCTTCCCGCAAACACTGCACGACGGATTTGGCGGGCACGTGCAGAATCGACACCGGAGAAGTGGGCACTCCACTTCGGAGTCTGGAGAGGCAACGACTTTGTCGGATGTCAGGACTTGAGTGCCGAAGGATTTGGCACTCTCAAGACGGTGTCAACGGGCTCCTGGATCCGCCAAGATGCTCAGGGCCAAGGCCTCGGCAAGGAGATGCGAACAGCAGTCATCCTCTACGCATTTGATTGGTTAAAGGCGAACACCGCTGTCTCCGAGGCAGCAGTCTGGAACTCGGCTTCTCTAGGTGTGTCAAAATCTTTGGGTTACGAGCCCAATGGGATTTTCAGGGAATCATGGAAACCTACGGAAGTAACAGAGGTTCAATACCTGCGCCTTAGCTCGGAAAGGTTTATACGGCCCGCCTGGAACCTCGACGTGAGAGGACACGTACGCTCCGCAGACTATCTTGGGATTCTCCTCAGCGACGGCTAGGTTCGGCCGCTGGGATTTTTTGAGAAACCACCCACACTCACAAGGCGACCTCGAGTGCCCGTAAGCCTGTCGGCTTACGCGCACTCGATGGCGGCGCAGGCCGCGCGCGGATCGCACTAGGCTGGTCCCATGCCTTCCTTCCGTGTCCAGCTGAATATCCTCGGACTGAAGCCGGGCAACCCACCCGAAACCGTCATGGAAACGGCGGTAGCCGCACTCGGGGCCGCTCACCACGTGGAGGCTAACCAACTGGATATCGTCTCCGGGGTTCCGCGGATCACCCTGCGCTTCACCGTCCCGGATGATGAATGGTCCGTGGAAAACTCCCGGGCCCGCCGCGCGGCGATCAATATGCGGGCAGCCGTCGAAGAAGTAGCGAACGGCCAGGACCTCCGCGTGCTCCGACGGATGCGCGGCCGCTGGACCGTCCTGTAGCCGGGATGCAGTAGAAGGGTAGATTCACCCGGTGTGCAGTAGTCGGGCAGCCTCAGCCGGGAAACGCCTCGAGCGACAGCCGGCTGCGGTACTCCACCGGTTCGTGGGTCAGCGGATCGGTGAACTGGACCGACCGGGCCAGGAGCTGAAGGGGCTTCGAATAGTCGTCGGGCGCCTGGGGCAGCAGTTCCGGATAGAACGAATCGTTCAGGATCCCGATGCCCTGCGAGGCCATATGCACCCGCAGCTGGTGGGTTTTGCCCGTGTGCGGGAGCAGCCGGTACCTCCCCAGACCGCCACTGCTTTCCATCAGCTCGATCCGGGTCTCCGCATTCGGTTCACCCTCCACTTCCTGGGCCAGCAGGTAGGTGCGGGACTTGATCATCCGGCTGCGCACAATCCTCGGCAGCTCGAGGTCCTCCCGGACGGGTGCGACGGCCTCGTATTCCTTGCTGATCCGGCGCTTCTCGAAGAGCGTCTGGTACTTGCCCCGGGTCTCCGGGTTCGTCGAGAACAGCAGCAGGCCCGCGGTCATGCGGTCCAGGCGGTGCATGGGGATCAGGTCCGGAATCCCCAGCTGGACCCGCAGCCGCACCAAAGCCGACTCGGCCACATACATGCCGCCCGGCGTCGTCGGCAGGAAATGCGGCTTGTCCACCACCAGCAGGTTCTCGTCCTGGTGCAGGATGCCGATCTCCACCGGAATCCGCTCTTCGGGCGGGAGCTCCCGGTAATACCAAATGAACGTGTGCTCGGCCAGGGGTGTCGTAGCGGTCAACGGCACGCCGCCCAGGCCGACGACTTCACCGCGTTCGAAGCGGTTCACGATGCCGTCCGGATCCACGTGGCCGAAGCGTTCGAGCACGTAGTCCATGGCGGTGTCCCAGGGGCCTTCGCCGGGAAGGCGCAGGCGGGTGGCATTGACTCCGTTGCGCACGGGAAGAGGGGACTGCATCACGGTTTCAGGATATCGCGCGTCCGGGCTTAAATTGGGCTGGGTTGTTCTGGCCGGACACCTGTCCGTCCTGACACACCCGCCGGCACTTGTTGCCGCAGAATCTGCAAGCCGAAACGGAGCCCGGTGGCCACCAAACCAGTTCTTTCCCCTTCTGAGCCGGCGACGCCGACGAAGGCAACACCGACGGCGGCAGCGGCCCCGACGCCGGAGGAACGCCAGTCCGTCCTGCGTACCCTGCGTTCGCCGAAGCTGCTCAAGACCGAGGTCCTGGCCGGGCTGGTGGTGGCGCTGGCCCTTATCCCCGAGGCCCTGGCCTTCTCCGTCATCGCCGGAGTGGACCCGCGGATCGGGTTGTTCTCCGCGTTCACCATGGCCGTCACCATTGCTTTCCTCGGCGGGCGCCCGGCGATGATCTCCGCGGCCACCGGTGCGGTGGCCCTGGTGATCGCCCCGCTGGTGGCCTCCCACGGTGTGCAGTACATGATTGCCGCAGTACTGCTGGCAGGTGTTTTCCAGGTGCTGCTGGCGCTGCTCGGGGTAGCCAAGCTCCTGCGCTTCATTCCGCGCCAGGTCATGGTCGGGTTCGTGAATGCACTGTCCATCCTGATCTTCATTGCGCAGGTGCCCGAACTGCTGGGGGTGCCCTGGCTGGTCTATCCGCTTACGGTCCTCGGGCTGCTGGTGGTCTTCGGACTCCCGCGGCTGACGACGGCGGTGCCGGCGTCGCTGGTGGCCATCGTCGTCCTCACGGCCATCACGGTGGCCGCCTCCCTCGACGTCCCCACCGTGGGGGACAAGGGAGAGCTGCCGCACAGCCTGCCGTCCCTGCTGCTGCCGGATGTGTCGTTCACCCTGGACACCCTGAAGGTGGTCTTCCCGTACGCGCTGGCCGTGGCTTTCGTGGGGCTGCTGGAGTCGCTTATGACGGCAAAGCTGGTCGACGACGTCACCGACACCCGTTCGAATAAAACCCGTGAGGCCTGGGGCCAGGGTGCGGCGAATCTGGTCACCGGGTTCTTCGGCGGCATGGGTGGCTGCGCGATGATCGGCCAGACCATGATCAATGTGAAGGGTTCCGGTGCCCGGACCCGGATTTCCACCTTCCTCGCCGGTGTGTTCCTGCTCCTGCTCGTGGTGGTCCTGGGCGACGTGGTGGCGCTCATTCCGATGGCCGCCCTGGTAGCGGTCATGATCTTCGTGGCCGTGACCAGCTTCGACTGGCACAGCATCCGCCCGTCCACGCTGAAGATGATGCCCAAGAGCGAAACCGCCGTCATGCTGGTCACCGTGGCCGTGACGGTCTGGACCAACAACCTGGCCAGCGGCGTCGGCGTCGGCGTGCTGGTCGCCATGGTGCTGTTCGCACGCCGGGTGGCGCACTTTGTCACGGTGGACCGCACGGTTACCGGGGACGGGGACGGGGCCGACGCCACCGCCACCTACAGGGTCAACGGTGAGCTGTTCTTTGCCTCCTCGAATGATCTGTACTTCCAGTTCGAGTACGTCCTGGATCCTGCCTCTGTGGTCATTGACCTGAGCGGTTCGCACGTCTGGGACGCCTCCACCGTGGCTGCGCTCGACGCCGTGACCGAGAAGTACCGCCGCCGCGGAACCGAGGTGCGGATCACCGGATTGAACGACGCCAGCGTGCAGATGCGCGAGCGGATGGCCGGAAAGCTTCCGTAGCCGCCGCCGTCGCGCGTCAGGCAGCTGCTGAATCCGGGAGCCGATGGCGCAGGGACGCCACCTCCCGCAGGCACTGCTCCGCGGTGGGCCGGTCCTGCGGGGACAGGGAGGTCATGGCCGAAAGCAGTGACCGCCAGCCGGCCGGCAGTGCGGACGGGATGTCCGGACCGTGGACCGTGCGGACCATCAGGGATTCGGTCTGCGGCAGATCGAAGGCGCGGGCTCCGATCAGGCATTCCAGCAGGACGAGTCCAAGGGAGTAGATGTCCGTGGCGGAAGTCAACGGGGCACGGCGTACCTGCTCGGGGCTCAGATAGGGCAGGCTTCCGTACGACTGCGCCCCACCGTTAGGCACCAGGGTGCTGACGGCGATGCCGAAGTCCGTGATCTTGGCGGCGCCGGTCTGGGGGTCCAGCAGGATGTTCGATGGCTTCACGTCCCGGTGGATGTAGCCGGCAGCATGCACTCCGGCCAGCCCCGAGGCCAGGTCCAGGCCGAGGCGTGCCGTGGCGGCAGGGGTGAGGACGCCAGTGGTGGCAAGGGTCCGCTGGAGGTTGGTCCCCGGCACCAGTTCCAGGACCAGGTACGGCGTCTGCATGTCGGTCAGGGGATGGCTGATGGTGCCCGTGGAAATCATCCGGACAACGCGCGGATTCGCGACGGCCCGCAGAGCAGCAGCCTCCCGCAGGGCTTCATGACCCTCAGGAACATGGCCGAGCGGCGCGGAGAAAATCTTGACCGCCACCTTCTCCAGGGACGCGAGATCGGTTGCCCGCCAAACGTAAGCGGCGGTGCCGTGGCCAATCGGTTCATCCAGGCAGAACCGCCCGTCCACCAGGACGTGGGCACTGAAACCGGAGGCGTCGGAGGCGGGCGGGGCTGCTGGGCCTGGCTTTGTATCCATCACCGTTCCCCGCCCACTAGTGCCCGCTATTAGCTAGCTCGTCTAATTAGTAGTTCAGCTAACAATATGGGGGCATGGTGGCAGTGTCCAGCATGGGGATGCGGATGCGGAGCGCGGATTACTGGTGTGGCGGGGTGGGTGCTGTTGCGGGCGCATCCAGCGCCTCACGCAGCCGGTCCATAAAACGGATCACGGTCTCGGCATCCTGTGGGGACAGCTCCGCCGCTGCCTGCATCATCCGCTGGTGCATAGTGCCCACAGTTGCCCGCACTTCCGTGTCCGAGGTATCGGTGGGGACAATTTCCCAGGCCCGGCGGTCGTGGGGCCTGGCACGCCGCTGGACATATCCGCCGCGCTCCAGCCGGTCGATGAGTGCCGTGGTGGACGCGGTGGAGATCCCCAGGAGCCTGCTCAGGTCCTTCGGGCCCAGGCTCCCGCCGGTCTGGCGGGCCTGCATCAGGTACCGCATGGCCAGGAGGTCGTTCTCATTCATACCCATGGCGTCCTGCGTGCGGCGGCGGATCCGGGTTTCCGCCGCACGGTAACTCCGTACTGCTTCCAGTACCTCCCGGGCTTTTGGATGCTCGGGGCTGGACGCGTACCAGTAGCCGTCTGCCGGCTGGTTGGGGGTGTTCACCCAACTAATCGTAGCCTTCCGAAAAGGTAGGACAGCTAGCAAAAGATGCGAGGCATTTCACACCGTAATTAGGGCATAAAAACGTGATCTAATCTCTTCGGCTGTGGTCAGATGTTAGGTGTCCGCTTATGTATTCCACCTTCCGTCCCGTGAGGAATGTCCTTGACTGCACCCGAAATTTCCCTGTCCGGTCCAACATCGGGACTCTCACGACGCAACATCCTGGGCGGCGCCGGCCTCGGCTTCCTGGCACTGGCGCTGGGGGCCTGCTCCGGCCGTGACACGGTGGCTGCGGCGGGGAAGGCGGCAGGATCCGGCGGTTTCACCGTGACCGATATGCGCGGCGTCGAGGTTTCCTTCGACGCTCCGGTGCGGAAAATCGCCACCACGGTCATTCCGTCTCCTTCCATGCTGGCTGCTGTGGACGGCGGGTACGGAAAGATCGTGGGCATTAACGAATCCACGGCGCAGGCCAACCGGCAGGGTCTGTTCGGGGAAATGTTCCCCGAGTCCAAAACCACCACCACCATCTCGCCGTCGAGTTTCACCCCCAACATCGAAACCATTACGAAGCTGGAACCCGACGTCGTATTCCAGTGGGCGGACCAGGGTGAGGGCCTCGTGGAGCCGCTGGAAAACGCCGGGTTCAAAACCGTTTGCCTGCTCTACGGAACGCAGGAATATCTGGAAACCTGGGTATCCCTGTTCTCCACCATCCTCGGCAAACCCGAGCGCGGCACTGAAATCGTGGACTGGATGCACAGCGAAATCGCCCGACTGGAGGATGAGCTGGCCGCTGTTCCCACCCGCGTCCGGGTCGTCCACCTCGGCCAGTCCGGCGACGGCTATTCGGCGTCCAACAAGTCCTCCTACATGCACTACTGGATGGAGTTGGCCGGTGGGCAGAACATGGCGGCGGAAAACCTTTCAGCCGAGAACGTGGTCAGCGCCGAGCAGCTGATCGAATGGGATCCCGAAGTCATCACCCTGGGCGGTTTCGATACCCGCACGCCGGCCGACGTCTATGCGGATCCGTCCCTGGCGTCCGTGTCCGCCGTTCAAAACCGCCGGGTCTACAAGGCGCCGCTGGGCGGGTACCGCTGGGAGGTGCCCTGCGCCGAATCCCCGCTGATGTGGCAGTGGGCCGCCGAGCTATTCCATCCGGGCCGCGCCAGGAACACCCTGCGCACCGATATGAAGGAAAAGATTGCGTACCTCTACGGGTACGACGTGAGCGAAGCCCAGATTGACGCCGCCCTGCGCCTGGACCTGAACGGGGCCAGCCTTGGCTACGACGTCTTCCGGGGCTGAGATGGCGGCTCTTCGCCGGTCCGGCGCCGGTGCACGCACCCGGCCCGCCGGACCGTCGTCGTCGGCCAGGCCGTCGTCTGCCAGCGCTCCGCCGTCACCGGCGCGGCGCCGACTGATCCTGCCGCTTTGCGTCCTGATCCTGTGCGCGGTGGCCCTGGTCTCCATGGCGGCCGGCCGGTACTGGGTGCCGCCGAACGAAATCCTGCGCATCCTCTTCAACGAAGTCACCGCTCTCTTCGGCGGCGAAGGCATCGTCCGCCGGACCTGGACCGAGCAGGAAGCCACCGTGGTCCTGGATGTACGGCTGCCACGCGTGCTCCTGGCCTTCCTGGTGGGCGGTGCGCTGTCGCTCGGCGGTGCGTGCCTTCAGGCGTTGTTCCGCAATCCGCTGGTCAGCCCGGACATCATCGGCGTCACTGCCGGTGCGTCCTTCGGCGGCGTACTGGTACTGACCCTCGGGCTGTCCGGCGGCTGGATGGTCGGGGGTGCCTTCGGGTTCGGGCTGGCGGCCCTCGCCGGCGTGCTGCTGCTTGGCCGGCTGGGCGGACGGGACAACGCCATGCTGATGATCGTCCTGGGCGGGATCGTGGTGGCGGCGTTCTTCAACGCCCTGGTCTCCTTCATGACCTACCTGGCCGACCCGTACTCCGAACTGCCCTCGATTGTGCACTGGCTGCTCGGTTCCATTGCCGCGGCCAGTTACGACAAGGTGCTCACCGCCCTGGTCCCGGTGGCCATCGGCGCGGCGGTCGTCCTGGCCCTGCGCTGGCGGCTGAACGTCCTGTCGCTGGGGGACGACGACGCCGCCGCCCTGGGCGTGAACCCGCACCGCTCCCGGGTGGTGCTCTTGTGCGCCGTCGCCCTGATGACTGCCGGCACGGTCGCCGTGGCCGGGGCCGTCGGATGGGTGGGACTGGTGGTTCCGCACCTTGCCCGGCTCTGGGTGGGGCCGGACCACCGGACCCTGCTGCCGGCGTCGTTGCTGCTGGGCGGCACCTACCTGATGCTCATTGACACGATCAGCCGCTCCATCAGCAGCAGCGAACTGCCGCTGGGCATCCTCACCGCCATCATCGGCGCCCCCGTTTTCGTGGTGCTGCTGGCCCGTTCGCAGAAGAAAGCCGAGCTCTCATGACCGTCCTTTCCCGGGCACGCCCTGTTTCGAATGCTCCGGTTCCGTCTGCTCCGGTGCCGGACAGCCCGGCCGCGGGCTCCGGACCCCTGATGCAGGCCACCGGCCTCGGTTTCCGCTATTCCCGGCTGCGTCCGTGGCTTTTCCGGGACCTCGGCTTTTCGCTGGAGCGCGGGGAAATCCTGTCCATCCTGGGCCCCAACGCCCGCGGTAAAACCACGCTGCTCAAGTGCCTCTCCGGGCTGCTTGCCCCACGCGAGGGAACGGTTCACGGCGCGCCGGGCATCGGCTATGTGCCGCAGGACCACGGCGCAGGCCCGTCCTTCACCGTCGCCGACATGGTGCTGATGGGCTGCACCCGGCACCTGCGCACCTATCAAACCCCGCGCCCCGAGGACCACGCCGCCGCCGATGCGGCGATGGAACGGGTGGGCGTGGCGGACTGGGCCGCACGCGACTATTCCACCCTCTCCGGCGGGCAGCGGCAGCTGGTGCTGATTGCCCGGGCCGTGGCGTCCGGCTGCGAACTGCTGATCCTGGACGAACCGGCGTCGGCACTGGACCTGAACAACCAGTCCCGCGTACTGAGCGTGCTCACCGGACTGGCCGCGGAGGGCATGGGCGTCATCATGACCACCCATCATCCCGACCATGCCCTCCATGTATCCCGCAACGCACTGCTGTTTGTCGGCAGCCACGACGTCCGCTGGGGCCCCACCGAGGAGCTGCTGACCGGTCCGGCCCTCTCCGAGGTCTATGGACTGCCGATCTGCACCCCGACCGTGGGCACGGTGTCCGGTGACCGCGTCATCGCGGTGCCCGACTTCGGTCCGTCCTGCCGTGCCTGCCCGGTCCCGGAAGCCGTTGGGGCACCGGCTGTATCCCTCCACGAATCCCGAAAGGACCATCCGTGATTGTCCGCTTGATCGGCGGGACGCCGATGCTTGGCCAGACCGACACCACCTGGCGCGGCGCCTTCGAGGACGTCGACGCCTATGACCTCGACGACGACGCCGCCCGCGCCCGGATCTTTTCGGCCGACGGCCTGGTGATCGGCGGCGGGGTGGACCATCTCCTGCTGGGCCGGCACCGCGAAGCGCTCACCGGATTTGTCCGCGCCGGCGGACGGGTGCTGGTCAACGGCCAGGTAGTCCGGCCGTTCATCGACGGACTGGCGGTCTGGCGGAAGCTGGAATTCCGCGGCGCGCAGGACGTCCGCCCGCATCCGGTCTCACCGCACCCGGTGTGGGACGGCATCGACTACCGGGACCTGCACTACCGCACCGGGGTGCCCGGAATGCACAGCTACGAGCGGTTGGAGGAGATCGGCGTCGCCGGTTTCTACGGCCGCGGCTACCACCTGGACCTGCCCGAGGGCGCGACCGTGGTGACGGGCATCGGCCAGTACCGGCTCCCGCTGGACTACAGCTACCGGCTGGGGGACGGGGAGGTGCTGGTGCACGGCGGCAATGACCTGGAGAGCTTCAGTGACGATCAGTATTCCACCCGGGTGCTGGGCCCGAACCTGGTGCAGTGGCTCGAAGGCGGAACGCGGCCGGCTGCTGAACCGGTGTCATGGGCTGCGGGCGTCACCGTGCCCCCTGCGGCCGCTGCCACCCGTGCCGCTGCCCGCCCTGTGGCCGCCGGCGCTGGGGCTGCCGGCCCTGCTGGTTCAGCCCCGCGTGCCGCTGCCCCCCGGATCGGGTTGCTGCACTGCGGCACGTTCCAGCCCCTGCGGACCCTGGCCGACCCGGCTCTGGCCCCGTACCGGCTGGAATCCGTTTATCTTCCGGACGCTGATCCCGCTGTGCTCGCGGACCTGGACGTGGTGATTGTCAGCGACCGGCTGCATCAGGGCCAGCTGGCCCGCTTTGTTCCCGCGCTTCTGGAGGCTTTGTCGGACCCGGGGAAAACCGTGATCGTGCTGGGGGAGAACAAGGTGGAACAGTGGCTGCCCGGCGTCGGCTACAGCTTCCGCCCCACGGTGTTCTGGATGTGGCGCACCGGCGAGGACAACGGCACCCGGCTGCGGCTGCCGGAGGACCCAATGTGGGAATTCCTCACGCCGTGGTCCGTGTCCTGGCATCACCACGGGCTGCTGCATCCGCGCCCCGGTGCCCGTTCGCTGGTGGTGATGGAAGAAGACGGCGCCGAGTCCGGCTCGCTGCTGTATCTGGACGAGGTGAACCAGCCGGCCCGCCTGCTGGTGACCACGATGGACCCGGTCTACCACCACGGATCCGGCTTTATGCCCGGTGCTTCGCAGCTGCTGTACTCCCTGCTGCGCTGGGCCACGGCTACACACGCAACCGGCGGGCGCTAGCGGGGCCGGACGGCAGCAGAAGATCAAAAGGGACTGAGGCCGGTCAGCCGAGCACCAGGCGGACGGCCAGAACCAACATGACGACGCCGATGAGCAGATCAACCACCTGCCAGGTCCGTGGCCGGTTCAACACTCCAGACAGCGAGCGGGCACCGTAGCCCAGGGCCATGAACCAGAGGAAGCTTCCGACGGCGGCGCCGGCGGCGAAGATCCAGCGGGTGTCCGGACCGTACTGGTTCGCCAGGCTGCCCAGCAGCACCACCGTGTCCAGGTAGACGTGCGGGTTGAGGAAGGTCAGGGCAAGGGTGGTCAGGATGACGGTGCCCTTGGCGCGCGGTGCCTGTGCTTCCAAGACGGAAGGCTTAGTCGCGGAGATCAGGGAGCGGATGCCCCACCAGGTGAGATACGCTGCCCCGCCCCAGCGGAGGATTTCCAGTACTGCCGGGAAGCGGGACACCAGTGCCCCGATCCCGGCGGTGCCGCCGAAGATCAACAGGGCATCGCTGATGATGCAGAGGGCAACTACGACGCCGATGTGTTCCCGCCGCAGGCCCTGCCTCAGCACAAACGCATTCTGCGCCCCGATGGCGACAATCAATCCCAGTCCGGTGACCATGCCGGTCGCCCAAATACTTCCCATTCCTCGACGGTAACCAGCTCAAAGGGTTCAGACAAACGAATGATTCGAAGGATGCATTAGGTTTGCTTCATGAACTTCGAGCATCTCCGCGCGCTGTCCGCCGTCGTCGACGAGGGAACGTTTGAAGCAGCGGCGGATCGGCTGCACATCAGCCCGTCGGCCGTCAGCCAGCGCATCAAGGCACTGGAAAGTTCCGTGGGCCAGGTCGTCGTCCGCCGCGGGATGCCCTGCACGCCGACGGAGGCTGGCGCGGTTCTGCTGCGCATGGCCCGGCAGGTAGAGCTGCTGGAGGGGGAAACCCGGTCGGCGCTCTCCGGCGGCATGTCACCGCGGACGCCGACGCCGGTGGCCGTCAACGCGGACTCCCTCGCCACGTGGTTCGTGCCGGTCCTTGCCGACGCAGCCGGGTGGACGGACAGCACCCTAAACCTGCACGTGGAAGACCAGGACCACAGTGCCCAGCTGCTGCGCCAGGGGGACGTCATCGGCGCCGTCACTGCCGATCCGGCACCGGTCAACGGCTGCAGGGTTGAGGCGTTGGGTGCCATGCGCTATCTCCCGGTCTCGACGCCGGGCCTGCAACAGCGCTTCACGCGGGACGACGGCGTCGACTGGGCAGCCATGCCGGTGGTTCAGTTCAACGCCAAGGACGATCTGCAGCGCCGCTTCCTGCAGGCGCGGGGCGTCGGCGGGCATCCGCCCCGGCACACCATTCCATCCTCGGAGGCATTCCTGGCGGCGGTCCGTGCCGGACTTGGCTGGGGCATGCTGCCGGAACTGCAGCTGGGCAATGACCTCAAGGACGGGACGTTGGTACTGCTCGACGAGCATGCGTATGAGGACGTGCTGCTGTACTGGCAGGCCTGGAAACTGGACTCGGAACGGCTGGACCGCATCCGTGCTTCCGTCCGGCGGGCCGGCGGGCAGCTCAGGTAAGGAGGTCTGAGCCCGGAGCAGGGAGGCCTGAGCCAGGAGTGGTCGAGGGTTTTAGGGGAACGGCTGGCAGTGCGGGCAGTAGTACAGGTCCCGCATTTCCATTTCGTTGTCGCCGAGCAGCTCGTGGGCCACTTTGGTGCCGCAGCGCAGGCAGCCCCGCCGTTCCCGGTTATAGACCCAGAGCTGGTCCCGTCCCATGGCGCCGGTGGTGATCCGGCGGGACCGGGCCTTGTTGACCTCCAGCAGGCGCTTGGACAAGTCCACCAGCCGCGGCAGGTCCGGCACATCGGAGACCGGGGTCAGCGGGTGGATGCCGGCCAGGAAGCACAGCTCGCACCGGTAAATGTTGCCGATCCCAGCGAGGTTCCGCTGGTCCAGAAGTGCCAGACCGATGGGCCGCTCCGGCTGGGCCGAAATCCGGCGCAGCGCCTCGTCCGCGTCCCAGTCTGGTCCCAGCAGGTCCGGGCCGAGATAGCCGACAGCGTCGTTCTCCTCCGGGCGGGACAGCACCCGGAGGAACCCGAGGTCGAATCCCACCACCTGGTGGGTAGCGGTCTCGAGGATGCAGCGGGCCTTGAAGGCCGGGCGGCGCCACTTCTCTCCACGCGCGTACACGTGCCAGAGTCCCTCCATTTTCAGGTGGGAATGCAGGATCCATCCGTCCACGGGGTCACCGCCGCGGATCAGCAGATGCTTGCCGCGGGACACGACGTCCTGCACCGTGGACCCGGTGAAATCGGTGGTGGCGAACTTCGGGACCCGGATATCGCACCGGGTCAGCTCCTGGCCGGCCAGGACAGCGTTGAGGTCCCGTGCCGCCCGCCAGATGGTATCGCCCTCAGGCACGGCTCCTCCTCACTCCGTCGGCACCGAGGTGCGGGGTCCGCAGCTCACACACGGTAACGCAGCCCCTTTGGCGTGGTGTAGAAACCGGCGGCGGTCAGCGCCCGCGCCGCCTCCGTGTCGAGGATATCGGTTCCGTTGACCTTCTCGATGGCCATCTTCTCCGCCGCACCGCGTTGGATGATCCGGACCAGGGCGGCCGCGGACAGCTCCAACGCAGCGGGTTCCTCCGTGAAGGTCAGGAGGGTTTTGCCGCCACGTTCGGCGTACAGCGCCAGGTCGCCGTCGACCAGCACCACCAGCGCACCGGCCTTCCGACCGGGCCGGTGCCCGCCTTCCAGAGTGGGCCAGGGCAGGGCAGCGCCGTAGGGGTTCGCCGGATCCGTGGCAGCCAGCGCGACGGCGGTCGGTTCAGGCTGCTTCAACTGGGCGTCTTCGGAGAAGGAACGCAGCCGGTCCACCGTGGCCGGCACGGCAAACTGGGCGGCACCGAGCTGTTCAATAAAGTAGCCGCGGCGGCACCGGCCCATCTCCTCCAGCCGGGCCAATACCCGGTACAGCAGGGCGAAACCTCCCGGCGTTCCTTCGCTGGCCACGGACCCACGGGTCACTACTCCGTAGCGGTCCAGCATCAGCTCAGCCGTGGCATGGGCATGAAGAGTGGTGTCGGTTTCCACCTCGGGGAGCATGCTCCACCGCCCGGCGACCAGGGGCGGAGCGTTGCGCAGTGCGGGCGCCGACGCGCCGCCGGCGGCCAGACGCATGGAACTGCCCGTCAGTGATGCTCCGGGTGCCCGTCCGAGCCGTCCCATCCGTGCGGTGCGGGCACGGGGAGTTGCCGCCCGCTGCTTATGCGCGGTTTTCCCACCCGAGAGCAGGGACCGGACCGGAGTGAAGGTGTCATTGCTGATCCGCCCGGCCCAGACGAGTTCCCAAAGGGCGGAAATGATGTTCGCATCCGTTTCGGCCACGCCGTCTGCGGCCAGGCCGTCGCCGAGCTGGCGGAAGAAATACGCACCGCCGTTGCCCAGCAGTTCCAGGACCCGCTGGTGCAGGCCGGTGGGCTCGAAATCCGGGGAGGGATTAAGCGTCAGTGGGGCGTTTTCGGCCAGGTGCAGGGCAATCCAGCCGTCGTTTCCCGGCAGGGAGCCGCTGCCGGACCACACCACTTCCCCGGTGGCCGTCAGCTCGTCCAGCATGGCCGGGGCATAGTCCCGCACCCGGGAGCCCAAAATGAGCGGTTCCCAGGCCGAGGCCGGGATGGGCACGCCGGAAAGCTGGTCGATCACGGTGGCCACGCCGTCGAGCCCGCGCAGCGAGGAACCCACATTCTGCCAGGCCGGCAGGAACCGTCCGTAGGTGGCGGGGTCCACCGGTTCCACCTCGGAACGCAGGGCGGCGAGCGAGCTGCGGCGCAGCCGGCGCAGTACCTCGACGTCGCACCATTCGGTCCCGCCGGGAGTGCTGGGGACGGTGACGGTGGCCGGGGGAGTGGCGTCGACGCCGTCGGCCGCGTCCAGCGGCAGCGTTTCCGAGGGACGGAATTCGCCTTCAACCACCCGCCCTTCACCGGCCAGCCGCTGCAGGGTGCCGGTGACGACGGCGACGCCGAGTCCCAGCCGGGCGGCAGCTTCGGCTGCGGTGAAGGGCCCGTGGGTGCGGGCATACCGGCCCACCAGGTCCCCGAGGGGATCCGCAACAGGTTCGATGAAGGCCAGCGGCACGCCCATGGGCAGCGGTACGCCGAGGGCATCGCGCAGCCGGGCGGCGTCTTCGATGGCGGCATACCGGCTGCTGCCGGCGATGCCGGTCTTCAGGGCACGGTTGGACCGCACCAGTTGTTCCAGCAGCTCTTCGGCGTCGGCAGGGGTGGCGGTGGACGGTACCGGTTCCACCGCGCTCCCGGCCCCGTCCGTAAGGAGCTCCACCGGCTGCAGGCGGGCGGCGACCTCCGTAACGGACAACGGCCCGAGCAGCCGCAGCAGGTCCGCCACGCCTTCCAGTCCGCGGGCATGGCGGTCCGGCGCCAGGCGCTGGAGTTCACTCTCGATCCGGGCGATGATCCGCGCATCCAGCAGCTCGCGCAGTTCGGCCCGGCCCAGCAGCTCATTGAGCAGCGTCGGGTCCAGGGACAGTGCGGCGGCCTTGCGTTCGGCCAGCGGCGAATCGCCCTCGTACAGGAAGGCACCCACGTAGCCGAACAGCATGGAGCGGGCGAACGGTGACGGCGAGGGAGTGGTGGTTTCCACCAGCCGGATTTCACGCCGCTCGATTCCGGCCGCAATGTCTTTCAAGGCCGGCAGATCGTAGACGTCCTGCAGGCATTCCCGCACTGTTTCCAGCAGGATCGGGAACGTGGGGTACTTCTTGGCGACGTCCAGCAGCTGCGCCGACCGCTGCCGCTGCTGCCAGAGCGGGGAGCGCTTGGACGGGTTCTGCCGCGGAAGCAGCAGCGCGCGTGCCGCGCATTCCCGGAACCGGGACGCGAACAGCGCGGAGCCGCCCACCTCGGCGGTGACGATCGAGTCGAGCTCCTCGGGGTCGAAGAGGAACAGCTCGGCGCCGGGGGGTTCGTCCTCCATCAGCGGCACGCGCAGCACTATGCCGTCGTCGGAGGCCATCGCCGAACCGTCCAGGCCGTACCGTGCGTGCAGCCGCGCCCCGACGGCGAGGGCCCAGGGCGCGTGGACCGGCATGCCGTAGGGGCTGTGCAGGACCACCCGCCAGTCACCGAGTTCGTCGTGGAAGCGTTCCACCACCAGCGCGCGGTCGTTGGGCACCACGTCGGTGGCCTGCTGCTGGTCGCGCAGATAAGTGATCAGATTGCCGGCGGCCCAGTCGTCCAGCCCGACGGCGGTGAGCCGTTCCCGCGCCGCGGCGTCATCCGCTGCGGCCATCTCGCGGACGAACGCGCCCAGGGCGCGGCCCAGCTCCACCGGACGGCCCAGGGTATCCCCGCGCCAGAACGGCAGTTTGCCCGGCTGCCCGAAGGCGGGGGAGACGAGCACCCGGTCGTGGGTGATGTCTTCGATCCGCCAGCTCGTGGCGCCCAGGGCGAAGATGTCCCCGACCCGGGACTCGTAGACCATTTCCTCATCGAGTTCACCGACCCGGCGGCTGTTTTTACCTTCGGAATCGCCCACCAGATAGACGCCGAACAGGCCGCGGTCCGGAATGGTGCCGCCCGAAGTCACGGCCAGGCGCTGCGCCCCCGGCCGGCCGGTAATGGTGCCTTCGGTTCGGTCCCAGACAATGCGCGGCCGCAGTTCCGCGAATTCATCCGACGGGTAGCGTCCGGACAGCAGGTCAAGGGTGGCGTCGAATGCAGAACGCGGCAGGCCGGCAAACGGCGCGGACCGGCGGACGACGTCGAACCATTCCTCCACATCAATGGAGCCCAGTGCGGCGGCGGCCACGGTCTGCTGGGCGAGGATGTCCAGCGGGTTGGCCGGGATGGCCAGCGGCTCGATCTGCCCGGCGAGCATCCGTTCGGCGGTGACGGCGGAGTTCAGCAGGTCCCCGCGGTGCTTGGGGAACATGACACCCTGGGAGATTTCCCCGACCTGGTGCCCGGCCCGGCCCACGCGCTGCAGGCCGCTGGCCACCGACGGCGGCGATTCGACCTGCACCACCAGGTCCACCGCACCCATGTCGATGCCCAGTTCGAGGGAACTGGTGGCCACCACGCAGCGCAGCCGCCCGGATTTCAGGTCGTCTTCGATCAGTGCGCGCTGGTCCCGGGACACCGAGCCGTGGTGCGCCCGCGCCAGCACGGGATTGTCGTCCTCGACCGCGAGGTCCGCACGCCGCAGCACGGACACCCCGGCCTGGGCCATGACCTGGGCCGGCGGATGCGCCGGTGCTGCTGGCGCTGCCGGAGCTACCGGCACGGAGGTTCCGTCGGTGCCCGTCGCGGCCTGTGCAGATTCCAGCCGGAAGGCGTGGATCTCGTTCAGGCGGGCGGTAATGCGTTCGGCCAGGCGCCGGGAATTGGCGAACACAATGGTGGAGCGGTTGGCCTCGATGAGGTCGACGATCTTCTCCTCCACATGCGGCCAGATGCTGGCCTGCGGAGCGTAGCCGCCCTCCACGGTGTCCTCGGTGGTGGGCGCGTTGCCCAGATCCGTCATGTCCTCCACCGGGACGGTGACGGTCAGGTTCCAGTTCTTCCGGGACTGGGGTGCCACAATCCGTACCGGTGCGTTGCCGCCCAGGAACCGGGCCACGGTTTCATGCGGCTCCACCGTGGCAGAGAGTCCGATCCGCTGGACGGGCTTCTCCAGCATGGCGTCCAGCCGGGCCAGGGTCACGGCCAGGTGTGCGCCGCGTTTGGTGCCGGCCACGGCGTGGACCTCGTCCACAATGACGGTTTCCACCTCTGACAGGGTTTCCCGTGCCTGAGATGTGAGCATCAGGAACAGCGATTCCGGTGTGGTGATGAGGATGTCCGGCGGCCGGGTCAGCAGGGCACGGCGCTCGTTCTGCGGAGTGTCACCGGAACGGACACCCACGGTGATGGACGGCGCCGGAAGGCCCAGCCGTTTTGCGGTCTGGGTAATACCGATCAGCGGGGAACGGAGGTTGCGTTCCACGTCAACGCCCAGCGCCTTCAACGGGGAAATGTACAGAACCTTGGTCTTGCGTTTCGGTTCCGTATTCCGCTTCCGGCGCGGAGGTTTCGACCCGGGTTCCGTCAGCTCCGGCAGGGGCAGCTCCGCCGGAACCGCAGGAACCGCAGGGCCTGAGGCGGCGGAAGCGATAAAGCTGTCCAGCGCCCAGAGGAACGCTGCCAGGGTTTTACCAGAACCGGTGGGAGCGACCACCAGGGCATTGGCCCCCTCGGACACGGCGTCCCACGCCCCGACCTGCGCGGGTGTGGGCGCGGCAAAAGCCCCCTCGAACCATTCCCGAGTGGCGGGGGTGAACTTGCCGAGCACCAATTGTTCCTGCACCGAGGACGCCGATGTCATGGCACTATTCTTCCCCACCCCGGTGACACTTTCTCCGCGGCCGTGGGAGGTTCGGCTGCAGGCCGAAAATCAGCGGGCCTGCAGGATCCCCACGTGCAGCAGTTCGATGTCCGCGTTCGTGCATCCCGTGGAGGGGTAGGCAATGGTCAGGGAAGCGGTGTCCTCAGGCGGGTACACCAGCAGGGACGCTGTGCCCTGGACCTGGCAGTCTCCGTACTTCTGGGCCACGGTTTCCTGCAGCTCGGCGGCCGCGGCCTGGCCCGGTGCCAGCGTGACGGGAATTGCTTCGCCGCCTTCGGCCCGCGCAGCCGGCGCTCCCACCTGTGCACCGGAGGCATCGAGGTAGGAGACTCCGGGGTAGCCGGTGACGGTGCAGGTGCCGTCGGCGGACGTGTTGGTCAGTACCAGGGCACGGTAGACGCCGCCCGGAGCAGCACCGCCGGGAACGTCTTCGACGGAGCCGGCCAGCATGCCGGCCGTGCAGGGAAGGGGGCCGGTGGCCGCGCCGCCCGTTGCTGCGGGCGGGGTGGACGACGCCGATGACGACGCCGATGTTGACGGTGATGCGGATGGTGCAGTCTCACTCGCCGAGGGGGACACCGAAGCGTCATCATCGTCCCGGGAACCGCATCCGGCAAGCGCCGATCCGGAGAGGGTCAGCAAAGCCACAAGGGCGAGGGCCCGGCGGGCCGGGGAGGGTGTTCGGGAGGCTGAGACAGTGATCATGCTCTCACCCTCCCCGCCGGGCGGGGGCGCGTCAATCCGCCCCGCCCGGCGGAACGGATCGACGCAGAACCGTTACGGGGCGCCGGCCCGGCGGAAACGAGCCCGGCAGGGACAGCCGGTCAGTGACTAGGCCTTGCTGCGGCCCCGCGTACGGATCAGGGCGGTTACGCCTGCGGCCAGGCCCAGCAGGCCCGCACCCAGACCCACGTAGCCCGCGATTTCGGCGGCCTCGCTGTCGTTGTCGTCCTGCCGGTCGGAAGCGCGTTCCTGCGACGCGCCGGCGGCGCTGCCGTGACCCGCGCCGTCCCCGTGCCCGTCGTCGTCCGCTTCAGTGATGGTCACGGCCGGTGCGGGGGAATCAAGGTCATGGCCGGACTGGCCTTCGGCGGGGATCTGGGACCAGTCCGTTTCGCCTTCCGCGCAGGTCTGCCGGACGGGGAAGGCGAGGGTGGTGTCTTCGGCGTCGGGCAGGACCACACTCAGTGCGATGGTGTCCCGGACGCCGTCAGCCAGGGGTTCCTTGGCGGTGTAAACAATTTCACTGGTCCGCGAGCTGACCTGCGAGCCGTTGGGCAGGGTCTGCGGTTCTGCCAGTTCCTCGGTGACCTTCTTGATCTCCCAGCCCGCATGCGCCGTGGGGGTGGCGTCCACGAGTGCGTCCGGGAGGGTGAAGGTCAGGGCGGTGGTGGGTGAGCCCTCGCAGCCGTGCGAGAGATCGAAGGTCAGCAGTGCGGTCTCGCCGGCGCCGGTGGTGTCGGGCGTGACGTGGACGTGGGCGGCGGCAGGTGCCAGGCCGAGTGCCATCAGGGCGGCGGTGCCGCCGGCGGCAAGGAGGATGGAGGAGGAATTGCGCATGGAAGAGCCTTTCGATGGCATGGTGCCACGTAACCGCGCTGGAGGCGGTCAGGAGTGAAGTGCAGGGAAAGTGATCAGGCCAGTGCGAGCGACGGCGGCCCACGCAGCGGAGTTGCGGGGCAGTAGCGCGTGCGGGTGGTTCCGACGGCTGGACGGGGAGCCGCGGTGGGGCGGACGGTCCGGAACCGCACCGGCGCGGGCACCGTGAACAGCGGCCGCAGCCAGGCCGCCGTGGCGTGCAGGGCGTCCTCGCCGCGCGCCAGAGCCAGCGCCGAGAGCACCACGGCGGCCAGATGGGCGAGGAAAAGTGCCGTGCCGGCGTCGTGCTGGAGAGTGTGGAGGCCGGACAGCTGGTGCGCTCCAAGCTCCTGCACCCCCGCAGCCGGGGCCGGGCAGACCATGGCAACGCCGTGGTGGGTGGAGGCGCCCGGCAGGCAGCGGACACCGGAGGTCAGGACGCGGAACGCGCCGTGCAGGCCGAGCTGGGCGGCCGCAAGCACCAGGAAAAGGCTGCCGGCAGGCAACCGGCGTCCGGCGGAGGCACTGGTGCCGGCCAGGGTAAAGGCGGCCAGGGCCAGCAGCAGGACCGGTTCGGGCAGGACTCCGCCGCCGGCCACATGGGCACCGGCCGCCAGCGCGAAAATCACCGCGGCAACGACGGCGGAGCGCAGCAGGCGGAAGGGGTCGGTGCGCTGGGGCATGCTTCCCTTCCCGGTCCCGCCGGCCGTGGCCTGGACCCGCCGGACTGCTGAAAAACTGCTCCTACTTTACCCGTACGCGGGCCCTGTCCTATTCGTGGTGGTACGGGCGTCCGCCGGCGATCTCCTGGGCCCGGTATACCTGTTCGGCAAGGATCAGGCGGACCAGCTGGTGCGGAAAGACCAGGGGGGAGAGGGACCAGATGAAGTCGGCGCGGTCGTGGACGCTCGAGTCCACGCCGTAGGCCCCGCCGATGATCAGGGTGACGTTGCGCGAGGAATCCAACGGCCGCTGCAGGGTCTGTGCCAGTGCCGGCGAGGTGATGGCCTTGCCGCGCTCGTCCAGCAGGATGACGTAATCGGATCCGACCTTCGCCAGCAGGCGTTCGGATTCCTCGCGGCGGGCGGCGTCCCCCTCGCGTGCCGAATGCGGAATCGGCACCCAGGTCAGGTCGAAGGGCTTCTTCAGCCGCTTTTCGTACCGGCGGATGCCGTCCACGACCCAGTCCTCGTGCTTGCGTCCGACCATTAGAACTTTCAATGCCATAGGACCATTCAAGCCCGGAACGGGTCCGGTCCGGTAACCGGACGCAGTGCGGGCCTACACTGCGGGGACAGGGAACAGCACTTCGATGGCGTCAGCCAGGGGGTAACAACGTGTTCGAATCGCGGGCAGTGGTATTGGGTGGCGGCGGAGTTGCCGGAATTGCGTGGGAAATCGGTCTCCTGGGAGAACTGCTGGACCAGGGCATCGACCTGAACGAGGCGGATCTGGTGGTGGGGACCTCTGCGGGGTCGGTGGTCGGCGCGGCGCTGCGTTTCGGCCAGGTCGCCGCGGCGGTGGCCGCCCAGCAGGGTGCAGCGGACCGCACTGCGTCACCGGATTACCAGGAGCCCGACACGTTCGACGGCGAACGGTTTATGAACCTGATCGGCGCCGCAGGTTCCGGCGGGGGCGGAGAGAAAGCTGCCCGGGCACGGCTGGGGCAGGTGGCGCTCAAAGCTGACACTGCGCTCAGCGAAGACGCCTGGGTGGGCAGCATCCGGTCGCTGGTGCCTTATCCGGTCTGGCCGGACCGGGCCTTCGGAGTCACTGCCGTGGATGCCGAAGACGGCAGCTTCCGGGTGTTCGACGCCGGCTCCGGGGTGGATCTGGCGCTCGCGGTGACGGCCAGCTGCACGGTGCCCACGGTGTGGCCGCCGGTGCATATCGACGGCCGGGCTTACATGGACGGCGGGATGCGGTCGGGGACCAACGCCGACGTAGCCGAGGGGAACGACAGGATTTTGGTTATTTCCTGCGGCATCGAGGCACCGCAGAGCCCGTTTGGGCCAACGCTGCCGCAGGCCATAAAAACACTGGAAAAGAACGGCCAGGTGTTCCTCATCGAAGCGGATGCGTACGCACTGCAGGCCTTCGGCACCAACATGCTGCTGGATTCCACCCGCCGGCCCTCGCTGGAAGCCGGCCGGCGGCAGGCCAAGGGGATTGCCGAAGCCCTGCGGAGGTTCTGGGAGGGGTGAGCGGCTAGCGGTTGTCGCGGTCGACGTCGGCCTCGAGATCGGAACCCGGCTCAATCACCACGCCGTCCTCACGCTGCTCGACGCCGTCGGCCTGCGGTGCCGTGTCTCCGGAGGGGGAGGGAGAGGGGGCGGCAGCTGAGGCGGGGGCTGCAGCCGCAGCGGCGGCCTCGGCCTCTTCGCGTTCCTTGATGTATTTGACGAGGTACTCGAGTTCGTCGCTGTACTGCTGCAGGCGGTCGGTGCGGGACTCGGTAGCCAAAGCCATCACGAGGTCGGTCTGCCGTGCACGCAGCTGGGCGATAGTGGGCTGTGATTCGTTGGTGTCCATGCTTCATCCTACAAAGGCCTGCCCGCCCTTAGTCGCACGGCCGGGACGGGAACCGTAGCGGCACTAGTCCCCGCCAGCGTCTCCCGGGTGCCGCTTCGAGGTGTCATCTTCGCCGGGGGTCCGCCTCACGTCAGCGCCATACGGTGCCCGCCGGCGCGGAGGCAGTAAGTCGATGAGTTCGTTCGCGGCATGGGCCAGGATGTCCCGCTGCAGGAGAGGGAGGGAGAGGGAGCCATTGATATAGGCGTCCACCTCGTATTCACCGGCTGCACCGCCGAAACGGAAGTATTGCAGCCAGACCTCGGGCACACTCAGCTGCGCGTCATCCAACGCCTTTTTGAGCAACTGCCGTTGCTGCGGCTCAACTGCCTCGAAACCCATGATCCATCCCTCATCATGTACGCACGTGTATCCGCCCAAGTGTTTCCTGCTTAGCGTCATCCTATTACTAAGTTTGCTTATAAGTGACCTGCTGCGAATGTCGTGGAAAAGGTTTGCAGGCGGCCTACTGCCGGAAATGCGTCTGTGCTTCGGCCTCCGAGACCGAAGCCACGACCTGCTCGGCTATCTGCCGAAGTTTTATGTTCCGGCTGCCGGAAGCGGAAACCAGAATATTGAACGCCTCATCCTGGTTGCACCGGTTCTGCGCCATGACTATCCCGACAGCCAGGTCAATGACCGTTCGGGAATCCATCGCGGCACGAAGGTTCGCGGAGTGCTCGCCGCCGGACACCAGACGGGCAGCGAGGCGAAGAGGCTTGGTGATGCGCCGGGAATAGTCCCGAACCTGTTTTATTGTCGCTGCGTCGAAATAACCCGGTCGGGTGCTGTAAAGGCTGAGGGTGGCCGCGCCGTCCGACTCCAGATCCATCGGAAACACGAGCACGGAATGCAGGCCGGCCTGGTTCAACATCTCTACGTACTGCGGCCACCGCTTTTCCCGCTGCAGGTCCGGAATGTGCACCGCGGCCTGCTCCAGGACCGCGGTGGGGCAGGGTCCCTCGATGAAGTCGTACTTGATGTCTCCCAAGGAATGGGCGGCGGCGATGCTGGAGGCCGCAAGTACAGGTTTACGCTCCCGAAGAAGGGTCATCGCGCACTGCACAGGGCTGTCCGGGAGGGAAAACGCCTCGGCCGTCAGGCAGGACAAATCGTGGAGGAACTCCTGGACGGTGACGCTGGCGAGAGTCAGATCCTGCAGGCGCTCGACGAGGAAGAGGTCCACCTCGTCCGCAGTGCTCTTCCGGTCCACTGCGGAACGGCCCGTGGGGGTTTCCGGTCGAGCTTTGGCGTCTTGTGCACTTGCTCCGGTTCCGGTCATCCCTACTTTGTACACCATCCGGCAGTGGTAAGTTGGCTTGCTATTTCTGCCCCGTTCCCCGCAAAGCAAAAGGCCCCGATTTCCTTGGATTCCAAGGGAAACGGGGCCTTCTAGTTGGCGGTGACGGTGGGATTTGAACCCACGTTGGCTTTTACACCAAACAACATTTCGAGTGTTGCACCTTCGGCCGCTCGGACACGTCACCAACGCGTCAACCTTACCGGGTTGAAGGCCGAACCCCCAAAAGCAGTCCCGCCGGCACCCCGGGGTGCACACCGGAACTAAAGGTCGACGACGTCGTTCTTGCCGATGTCGGGGGTGCCGCCGGTCACCGCGGCCTTGCCGATCTTGAACAGGCTGGCGACCTTGGGTTCATCCGACGCCCAGTACTCGGCAGTGTGGGAGTCCACCTTCAGCAGCGCCACGGAGGGGTCTTCGCGGCCCTTCTCGAACCAGCCCTCCACGGAGGTCTTCCACAGGGAGGAGATCTTGCCCTGATCCTTTGTCAGCGTGGCGGTGCCGCTGATGGACAGGAAGCCCTCGGAGTCGTTGATGGCCACATTCACGTGCGGATTCGCACGGACCTCGTCGGCCTTGGGGGAGGGGTCCGGAGTGAAGAACCACAGGTTGCCGTCCGCATCGGCCTCCTGCAGCTGCAGGGGCCGGCTGACCAGGTTGCCCTGCAGGTCCACAGTGGTCAGCGTGGCGATCTTGGCCTTTTCGAGAATCTTGACGACGGTGTCGCGTCCATCCTGCTCTGATGCCATTACGGACTCCTTCAGTCGTAGCGTTCCGGAGTTAGTAAGCCTACGTACAGATGATCGCGGGCGGAACGGTTAGGAGTTGCGCTTTGAGCCGAAGAAGTCCCGCAGCAGGCGGGCCGATTCCTCCTCGCGGACCCCGGGAAAAACCTCCACCCAGTGATTCAGGCGACGCTCGCGCAGGATGTCGAACACAGAGCCGGACGCGCCGGCCTTCTCGTCCCAGGCTCCGAAGACCACCCGGGGCACCCGCGCAAGGACTATCGCACCTGCGCACATTGCACAGGGTTCCAGTGTCACCACGAGGGTGCAGCCTTCCAGCCGCCATTCCCCGACTGCAGCCGCGGCCGCCCGGATGGCCAGGACCTCGGCATGGCCCGTGGGATCCCCCGTGGCCTCACGCTCGTTGCGCCCGGTTCCCAGCACCTCGCCGTCGGGCCCCAGGACGACGGCGCCAATCGGCACGTCGCCGGTCTGCAGTGCCTTACGTGCCTCGGACAGGGCAAGGTCCATCCAGGCCTCATGTGTTCGGGAAAGGGACTCCATGCCTGCCATCGTCCCCCATCCGCGCACACGCGGGCGAACGCAGGCGAACGCAGCCGAACGCAGAGAGAGGGCAGGGGGCAATGGTAGTTTTGAAGCATGCGCGTACTTGTAGTGGATCACCCCCTCGTTGCCCACAAACTCACCGTTCTCCGCGACAAGGACACCCCGTCACCGATCTTCCGGCAGTTGACGGAAGAACTGGTTACCCTGCTGGCCTACGAAGCCACCCGGACCGTCCACGTGGAGCCGGTTCCGATCGAGACTCCCGTCACCTCCGCCGTCGGCACGGGTCTGGTCAAGCCGACCCCGCTGGTCGTCCCCATCCTGCGTGCCGGTCTCGGCATGCTCGAAGGCATGACCCGCCTGGTCCCCACCGCCGAGGTCGGATTCCTGGGCATGGCCCGGAATGAAGAAACACTCGAAGCAATCACCTACGCCGAGCGTCTTCCGGATGACCTCACCGGCCGTCAGGTCTTCGTCCTGGATCCGATGCTGGCCACCGGCGGCACCCTGCGCGAAGCCATCAAGTTCATGTTCCAGCGAGGCGCGGCGGAGGTCATCTGCATCTGCCTGCTCGCCGCTCCGGAAGGACTCTCGGTGCTGAAGGAAGAGCTGCAGGACGCCAACGTCACCATCGTGCTGGCCTCCATTGACGAGCGCCTCGACGAGAACGCCTACATTGTTCCGGGCCTGGGTGACGCCGGCGACCGGCTCTACGGCATCGTCTAAACGCATCGAACGACGGCGGCTCCGCCGTCACCATTCCGCCCCCGCACGGACCCCGCGGTCTGTCCAGCATGTGGACAGACCGCCGCTACGGTAAACGCACCCGCTCTGTAGGCACCCTTACAGAGCGGGTGTTCTTTTTCCTGGACTGTATCCATGTGGACCGCCTGGACTCCGAATCTACGCGAAATTTATTTAGGGCTTATACATATTCACGCATAGCTATTCATCGTCGTTTTATGTGAACTGCGTCACAAAACGACACTTTTCGTCCACAATGTGAGACGACGGGCCCATTGTTACTTGCGCTTATCCCTTTGTTACATGCAATAATCCGAAGTGTGAACACCAACACGACAGCATCAGTCGCAGTCTTTCCGGGTGGCCTCCGCGCCGCGCAGGAGACTGGCTGCTGTCGAACGCATGCCTCTGGAACCACCCCCATCCAGAGGTAAGACTCAGGCCCAAGCATGGGCATAATAGGCGCCGTCTCGACCGGGCACACCCCCAGCAATCGAGCCGTGATGACGTCAAGTCACGATGAGGTCCCACATGTCAGTAGCATCCGGTTACGTCCACATCTCACTGCGCAACGCGCAGAACCGCGCCGGATCAGGTTCCCAGCGCCAGCCCGCAGCCGGCCGCTCCTACGGTGTCCAGCCGTTCGGGAACCAGTCCTATGCACTTCAGGCCGCCAACGGAAGCGGAGAGCGTCCGCTCCGCGCCGTTACCGGCCAGGAGGCCAACCCCATGACCGCCCCCATGTCGGTGGTCACACCCAATGGCATCCCCGGACCGCAGGCGGTCAGCAGTGACACCGCTGCCCGAGGGTTCGTTATTTATGTGGGCCTCGATGAGGACACCGCAGCGGCCAACGGCACGTCCCTGAGCAAGCTGGCACAGGAGATCCGGGCACATGTCCAGACCCTCGTACCGTGCGCCCAGAGCCACGCAGCGGTGGCCCTTGCCCCCGCCGGCGCCAGCGGCTCGGACATTGACGTGGTCCGGCAGGCGCTGGGGGACCCCACCGTCGCCCGGCGGCAGCCCGCGCCCCAGCCGGTGCCGGCACCCGCCGCTGCCATCCGCCCCTCCGGCGTCCTGATCGACCTGTCCCGCCGCGAGGTGCACCTTGACGGGGACACGCTGAACCTGACGTTCAAGGAATTTGAGCTCCTGAACTACCTGGTCGAGAACGCCAGCAGGACCGTCGGGCGTGAAGAGCTGCTGGCGGGACTGTGGCGCAACGCCGAAGAGGTGCCCAACGAGCGCACCATCGATGTCCACATCCGGCGCCTGCGCTCCAAGCTGGGCCGGCTTGCCAACACCGTCCGCACGGTCCGCGGCCAGGGGTACCGCTTCTATGAGCACCCCGAGGTAGTTGTCTGGGCCGCGCCGGAATACAGCATCTAGCCGGAACGCAACATCCGGCAGTAGGCGGAGCAGCAAAGTTCGACCCAGGTGCCGGTCCGGAGGACCTCCTCCGGACCGGCACCGACTGCTCCTGCCACTCCTGCGGCGGAGCGGGGGCTGCGTCCGCGGCTAAACTGAGCCAATGACCGGCCACCACCTCAAAACACTCCAGCTCCTGCGCCATGCCAAGGCGGACTGGCCGCGCGACGTGGCAGACCACGAGCGGCCGCTCTCCGGCCGCGGGCACCGGGATGCACCGCTGGCCGGGGAATGGATGCGCGAGCACGGGACGATTCCCGACTTCATCCTGTGCTCCTCGGCCCTTCGCGCCCGGCAGACCTGCACCTGGGTCTGCAAGGAACTGGGGGACAAAGCGCCCACCGCCAAGCTCGAAGACCGGCTGTACGCCGCCTCGCCGGAACAGATCCTCAGCCTCATCAACCACGTGCCGGACACTGTCACCAGCCTGCTCGTTATTGCCCATCTTCCGGGGGTCCAGGACCTGGCCATGCGCCTGGCCTCGGCCGACTCGGATGAAGGCGCCGTGATGGAGATGGCCACCCGGTATCCGACGTCGGGCCTCACCGTCATGGAGCACGCACTGCCGTGGGCCGAACTGGACGGCCGCGACGCGAGGATCACCGACTTCGTGGTGCGCCGGGCCTAGCTACAGCCCGTATTTCTCCAGCAGTCGCAGCCATACTTCGCTGATCGTGGGGTAGGCGGGCACCGCATGCCAGAGCCGGTCCAGCGGGATCTCCCCGGTAACCGCAATGGTTGCCGCATGCAGCAGTTCGGAGACCCCGGGACCGGCAAAGGTCATCCCCACCAATGTGCGGCGGTCCTCGTCCACCACCATCTGCGCCCAGCCGCGGTAGTTGTCCGCATACAGCGAGGACCCGGCGACGGCGATCTCCAGGGACGTCTCGGATGCGTTGATGCCATCCGCCCGGGCCTGCTCGAGGGTCCTTCCGACCATGGCCAGTTCCGGATCGGTAAACACCACCTGCGGCACCGCGGAATGGTCTGCCGTGGCCGTGTAGCGGCTCCAGGCGGCCGGATCCGCACTGCCGGGTTCCTGCCGTGCCCGTGCGGCAATCGCGTCCCCCGTGGCCCGGGCCTCGTACTTGCCCTGATGGGTGAGCAGGACCTTCCCGGCGGCGTCCCCGACGGCATAGAGCCAGCCGCCCGCGCCGGCCACGCGCCCCGTATCGTCGATGTCCAGTCGATGCGGATCCAGTCCCAGGCCCTCCAGCCCCAGTCCGTCCAGGGCGGGCCGGCGTCCGGTGGAGACCAGCAGCCGGTCCCCGGCCACCGTGCCGCCGCCGTCGAGGCCCACCTCCACACCGCCGTCGTCGGACTTCCGCACCGACGAGGGGGAGGCGGACGTGCGCACGTCCACGCCGCTCTCCTTCAATCCTTCCTCCACCAGGGCGCGGGCGGGTTCCGGGAAGGACTTCAGGATGGAACCGCGGGCGAGCAGGGTGACTTTCGCGCCAAGCCGGGCATAGGCCTGGGACAGTTCGACGCCGGAGACTCCGCCGCCGATCACCACCAGCCGGCCGGGAATTTCGGTGGCGGACGTGGCGTCGCGGGTGCCCCAGTAATCCACGGTGTCCAGGCCGTCGATCGGGGGAGTGGATGGCGTGGAGCCGGTGGCGAGGACGACGGTGTGCCGCGCGGAAATGTGCACGCTCCGGCCGTCAGTGGTGGCCACTTCCACCTCGCGTTCACCGGTGAGCCGGGCCCGTCCGCGGACCAGTTCAATGCCGGCCCCTGCGACCCACTCGGCCTGGCCGGCGTCGTCCCAGTTTGAGGTAAACGACGTCCGCCGTTCCAGGACGGCGGAAGTGTCCAACCTGCCGGTGACGGCTTCGCGTGAACCCGCCAGCGACTGTGCCTCCTTCAGGACGGTGCCGGGCCGCAGCAGGGCCTTGGACGGCATGCAGGCCCAGTAGGAGCATTCACCGCCCACCAGGGCCGCTTCCACGAGGACGGCGGAGAGCCCGCCCCGGACCACACGGTCCGCGGCGTTCTCGCCCACGGCGCCCGCACCAATGACAACGACGTCGGTCTGCAGGGTCTCAGTCATGGACCCGAGCCTTGCACTTACCCCGGGGCGGGGCAACCGCAGCGCCCGTGGAGATCGCTTCCGCCGGCAGCGGCCGGCAGCGGAAAACCGGGTTAAACGAAAAACCCGGCCGGATCAGGATTTCTCCTGACCCAACCGGGTTTTCAGTGGTGCGCGCGAAGGGATTCGAACCCCCAACCTTCTGATCCGTAGTCAGATGCTCTATCCGTTGAGCTACGCACGCATAACAACTACTCTATCAAAACCGATTCTCACCGGTGTTTTTCAAGATGTTCTTCAAGTTGTTTCGTGGCTGTTTGGCCGTAGATAACTATAGCGGGCTTTTGGGGGCAGCGCCAATCGGGGTTGTGTCGCAAGGTAAACTAGACCGGTCTACGTGACCTTAGTCACATTGGTCCAACGGGCGGGCCCGGTTTCCCGTGGATTTGTGGGCGCGATCACGATTCCGACCCTAAAGGTGTGATCTTTCGAGCGAAAGCGATCCGGAGGCCGCAACTAGCATCAAAACACACCACTGACCCAACGAAGGGAAGAGTCATGGGCGATGACGCGCGTCAGCTAGTTCTCGACGAGAACGGCGACAAAGCTGCAAGCCAGCCGCAGCACAGCACCACCGGGGGGACAGCTGCCCCCACCACCCACCAGGCCCTCCTTGCATGGGTGAAAGACGTTGCCGAGCTGACGCAGCCTGAGCGCGTGTATTGGGTTGACGGGTCCGTAGAGGAAAACCGGATCCTCACCGATGAACTCGTGGATGCCGGCACCCTGGTGCGGCTCAACCCCGAAACCTTCCCGAATTCCTTCGCTGCCTTCTCAGACCCCAAGGACGTTGCCCGGGTCGAAGAGCAGACGTTCATCTGCTCCGAGAAACGCGAGGACGCCGGCTTCACCAACAACTGGATGGACCCGGGTGAGATGCGGTCCAAGCTCAACGGACTGTTCGCCGGGTCCATGCGTGGCCGCACCATGTACGTCGTCCCCTTCGTTATGGGCCACCTCGACGCGGAGGACCCGAAGTTCGGCGTCGAAATCACCGACAGCGCGTATGTGGTTGCCTCCATGCGGATCATGGCCAACATCGGTACCGATGTACTGCGCAAGATGGAGGAACTGGACGCATTCTTCGTTCCCGCCCTTCACTCCGTGGGCTACCCGTTGGCCGACGGCGCAGACGATGTGCCCTGGCCCTGCAGTGATGACAAGTGGATCGTGCACTTCCCCGAGGACCGGTCCATCTGGTCCTACGGCTCCGGCTACGGCGGCAACGCCCTGCTGGGCAAGAAATGCTATGCCTTGCGCATCGCGTCCATCATGGCCCGGGACGAGGGCTGGCTGGCCGAGCACATGCTCATCCTTAAGCTCACCAGCCCGGAGCGGAAGGACTACTACGTCGCCGCTGCGTTCCCGTCCGCCTGCGGCAAGACCAACCTCGCCCTCCTCGATCCGACCATCGACGGCTGGAAGGTCGAAACCCTGGGCGACGACATCACATGGATGCGGTTCGGCAAGGAAGGCGAACTGCGCGCGGTAAACCCGGAGGCGGGACTCTTCGGTGTCGCCCCCGGCACCGGCTGGAGCACCAACCCCAACGCCATGCGCGCCATCGCCAAGGGCAACTCCATCTTCACCAATGTGGCGCTCACCGAAGACGGCGGCGTCTGGTGGGAAGGCATGACGGACGACGCCCCGGCGCAGCTCACGGACTGGCTCGGCCAGGAATGGACCCCCGACGCCGGCCGCCCGGCCGCGCATCCGAATTCGCGCTTCTGCACCCCGATCGACCAGATCGACATGCTGGCCGACGAGTACCACTCCCCGAACGGCGTCCCCGTCTCCGCCATCCTGTTCGGCGGCCGGCGCAAGACCACCGTTCCCCTGGTGACCGAGGCCCGTGACTGGGCCAGCGGCATCTTCATGGGCTCCACCCTGTCCTCCGAGACCACCGCCGCCGCCGCGGGCCAGGTGGGTGTGGTCCGGCGCGATCCGATGGCCATGCTGCCGTTCATCGGGTATGACGCCGGCGACTACCTGCGGCACTGGATCGAACTCAGCGGCAAGGCCAACCAGGACCTGCTGCCGAAGATCTTCCTGGTGAACTGGTTCCGCCGCACCGCCGACGGCGGATTCGCCTGGCCGGGCTTCGGCGACAACGCCCGGGTGCTCAAATGGGTCATCGAACGGCTGGAAGGCACGGCCGGCGCGGTGGAAACCCCCATCGGCTTCGTCCCCACGGGTGAGTCCATCGACCTGACCGGCCTGGACATGACTCCCGAGGACGTGGAGCAGGCGGTCCGGGTGGATCCGCAGGAATGGGCCACGGAGCTGGACGGTATCGACGAGTGGTACGCCCGCTTCGGCTCCACCCTGCCGCGGGAACTCAAGGACCGGCTGGCGGAACTGAAGGAACGCTTCGCGACCGTCTAGCCGCTGACAGCACAAAAGGGGAGCCCCACCGGTACACCGGTGGGGCTCCCCTTATTTGTGGACTAACTGGCGGGCTAAGGCGCCGTTACGCCTCGGCGTCGTCGGCCCAGACGATGGGCTCTCCGCCCTCCCAGATGGGCTCGTTGAACGTCCATTCGCCGTCCTGTTCCGAGTAGGTCTGGATTGCGGAAATGCAGACCCCGTCGGAGTGTTCGGTGACAACGTGGATGGCGTCGGTGTCTTCCTCCGGCAGGTGGATGTCGGAGAACACGGCGACCGCTCGGTTCTCGCCCTTCTGCTCGGTCAGCACCGTGTACAGGTCCTCGATCATCGCATCTGCGTCGAGGTCCTCGTCGCTGTCCTCGGGAGAGACTGCGATCATCCGCAGCTCGCCGTCGTTCTGCACCACCAGGGCGGCAGGCAGGAAGGCGCCCTGCGCTTCAAGCTGCTCCTGGGTGACGCCAAGGGCGGTCCCAAGCAGGGAATTCAGGTCCTCCTGGACCTGGGCGGACGGCTCGGATCCGTTCAGTTCTACATCAGCCATTGTTATTTCCTTACTAGTGTCAGTACGTGGTCGCGGATGCGCTCCATGGTGGGCAGGTCCTCTGCCTCGGCGTTCAGCCGCAGGAAGGGTTCGGTGTTGGAGGCACGGAGGTTGAACCACCACGTGCCGTCGTTGGACGTGAACGTCACACCGTCGAGTGCGTCGACGGTGACGCCTTCGCGCTCGAACTCGGCGCGGACGCGTGCGACGGCGGCCGGGACGTCCTCCACTCGGGAGTTCACCTCGCCGGAGGAGAAATACGGCTCATACTCTCGGGCCAGGTCCGAGAGGGCGCGGGTCTGCTCACCCAGTGCGGCGAGCACGTGCATGGCGGCAAGCATGCCGGTGTCGGCGTTGTAGAAGTCGCGGAAGTAGTAGTGCGCGGAGTGCTCGCCGCCGAAGACGGCTCCTTCGCTGGCCATTACGGCCTTGATGAAGGAATGGCCCACGCGGGTACGGACCGCGCGGCCGCCGTCGTGCGCCACCAGTTCGGGTACGGCGCGGGAGGTGATCAGGTTGTGGATGATCACGGGTGTCTCTTCGCCGGCCGCCTTGGCGCGGGCGATCTCGCGGCGGGCCACCAGTGCGGTGACGGCGGAGGGGCTGACCGGTTCGCCCTTTTCGTCGATGACGAAGCAGCGGTCGGCGTCGCCGTCGAAGGCCAGGCCGATGTCCGCGCCGTGCTCGACGACGGCGGCCTGCAGGTCGCGCAGGTTTTCCGGCTCCAGGGGGTTGGCCGGGTGGTTCGGGAAGGACCCGTCCAGTTCGAAGTAGAGCGGAACAATGTCCAGCGGCAGCTCGGGCAGGATGGTGTTGCCCAGCACCGCGGGGGTGGTCATGCCGGCCATGCCGTTGCCTGCATCCACCACTACCTTCAACGGGCGGATTCCGGACAGGTCCACCAGGCTGCGCAGGTAGCCGGAGTAGTCGGCCAGGACGTCCCGGACGGAGATCGACCCCTGAGCCTCCGCGGCGGGGATGGCACCGTCGTTGAGGTACTGCTCGGCGAGCGCCTGGATTTCCTTCAGCCCGGTCTCGGAGGAAATGGGGACCGCGCCGGCCTTGGCCATCTTGATCCCGTTGTACTGGGCCGGGTTGTGGCTTGCGGTGAACGTCACGCCGGCGGCATTGAGCACACCACACGCGTAGTAGAGCTCGTCGGTGGAGATTAGGTCCAGCAGCAGGACGTCAGCGCCCCGGGCAGTGGCACCGCGGGCGAAGTCGCGGATGAACTCGGGGGAGGACGGCCGCATGTCACCGCCCACCAGGACAGTCTGGCCGGACAGTCCCTGAACGTCTACAAACGCGGCCCCTACGGCCTCGACGATCTGCGGGGTGATGGTCTCGCCTACGACGCCGCGGACGTCGTAGGCCTTGAAGGACGCGGAGAGGTCGAATGCATTGTTCACGTTGGCTAGTCTATAGGGGCATCCGCCGGCGCGGCCTTGTCCACAGGGCGAATCCGGTGCGGGGGACGTCCCGGCGGGCTGGGATAGTGGATGGTATGGAAAGCACCGATATGCAAGGCACTCCTTCCGGCGACGCTCCTTCCGGGCAGGCGTCCCCGCTGCACGGCGAGGCGGTCCAGCTGCTGCGGGCGCTGGTCGGCAACGACAGCGCCGAGTTCCACCAGGACCAGTTCGAAGCGATCGAAGCACTGGTTTCCGGTGGACGCCGGGCGCTGGTGGTCCAGCGCACCGGGTGGGGGAAGTCCGCCGTGTACTTCGTGGCCAGCCTGCTGCTGCGTGCCCGCGGTGCCGGTCCCACACTGATTGTCTCCCCACTGCTGGCCCTGATGCGGGACCAGGTGGCCGCCGCGGCACGGGCCGGGGTCCGCGCCGAAGCCATCAACTCCGCGAACCAGCTGGAGTGGCAGGACATCTCCGCCAAACTCGAGGCCGACCAGGTGGACGTCCTGCTGGTGTCTCCCGAACGGTTGAACAACCCCGGTTTCCGTGAACAGCACCTGCCGGAGCTGATCCGCCGCTCCGGGCTGCTGGTGATCGATGAAGCGCACTGCATCTCCGACTGGGGCCACGATTTCCGGCCGGACTACCGCCGCATCCGCAGCCTCATCGAGCAGCTGCCCTCCTCCGTGCCGGTGCTGGCGACCACGGCAACGGCGAACAGCCGTGTGGTGAAGGACATTGAGGAACAGCTCGCCGCCGGCGGGGAAGATGTCTTCACCATCCGCGGTCCGCTGGCCCGCAAGTCCCTGCGGCTGGGGGTGCTGCGGCTGCCCAGTCCCAAGGCGCGCCTGGCCTGGCTGCTGACACACCTGGACGAGCTGCCGGGCAGCGGCATCATCTACGCCCTGACGGTGTCCGGCGCCGAAGACACCGCCCGGCTGCTGCAGCAGGCCGGGCACCCCGTCCTGGCGTACACCGGCCGCACCGATCCCGCCGACCGGGAAGAGGCCGAAGCCGCCCTGAAGGAGAACCGGGTCAAGGCCCTGGTGGCCACCAGCGCACTGGGGATGGGCTTCGACAAGCCGGACCTGGGCTTCGTGATCCACCTGGGTGCACCCTCCTCCCCGGTGGCGTACTACCAGCAGGTGGGACGTGCCGGCCGCGGCACTCCGAACGCCGACGTGCTGCTGCTGCCCGGGGCCGAGGACCGCGACATCTGGCAGTACTTCGCCACCTCCTCCATGCCGTCCGAAGGTCCGGCCACAGCCGTGCTCTCCGAGTTGGCTTCCGGGGAAGTGCTCTCCGTCGGTGTGCTGGAAACCCGGGTCAACCTGAAGCGCTCGCCGCTGGAACTGCTGCTGAAGGTCCTGTCCGTGGACGGCGCCGTGGAAAAGGTGTCCGGCGGCTGGCGGGGCACGGGACAGCCTTGGCATTACGACCGGGAACGGTACGAACGCATTGCCGCTGCGCGGGTGAAGGAACAGCAGGCCATGCTCGACTACGAGAGCACCTCCGGCTGCCGCATGCAGTTCCTGTCCCAGCAGCTCGACGATCCGGCAGCCGCACCCTGCGGCCGCTGCGACAACTGCGCCGGGCGCTGGTTCGGCGACGACGTTGCGGCCGAAGCCTCCGACAACGCGGCCCGGGCGCTGGACAAAGTGGGTGTGGAGGTGGATCCACGCGGGATGTACCCCTCGGGCATGGACCGGCTGGGTGTTCAGGCCAAGGGCAAGATCAAGCCGGACCGGGTGGTGTCCGGCGGGCGTGCGCTGGCCCGCCTGACGGACCTGGGCTGGGGCGGCCGCCTACGTGAGATCTTCGCGCCGGGTGCCGAAGATGTTCCGGTGGATCCCGCACTGCTTCAGGGCTGCGTGCAGGTCCTGGCCCAGTGGGGCTGGGCCGAACGCCCGGTCGCCATTGTCTCCATTCCCTCACGGTCCCGGCCCCAGCTGGTGGATTCGCTGGCCCGCGGCCTCTCGGAACTGGGCCGGATTCCCTATCTGGGGGCGCTGCAGCTGCCGCACGGCGGACCCACCGGTGGCCCCGGCGGCAACAGCGCCTTCCGGCTGGCCGCCGTGTGGGACCAATTTGCCGTTCCCCCCGAAGGTGCGGCCTGGTTCGCCGCGAACCCGGGCCCGGTGCTGCTGGTGGACGACTTTGCCGACAGCCGCTGGACCCTCACCGAAGCCGGGCGGGTGCTGCGGGAAGCCGGGGCCGACGCGGTGCTGCCGTTCGTGCTCGCACTGAAGGCCTAGCGCCGCCCTGGGGTGCGCCAGCAGCGGGACGGGTCTCGGCCCGTCCCTCACCACCAAACGCCCCGACGTCAGGCCGTCGTCATTGCCGGCTGACCTGCTTTCCGGAGATGGGTCCGGCTAATCCTCTGGCCGGACCCATTTACCCTGAGGAACTCATCGGGGAATTCACGCGGTCACAAAACCTCCAACGCCAATACGCGGGTAATAGGATGTGGGGATGGAGGTACATAAGGCGGCGGCTTTCCTGGCAGTGGCCGAGGAACTGCACTTTGGGCAGGCCGCCCAGCGCCTGCATATGGCGCAGCCGCCACTTAGTCGTCTGATCCGTCAATTGGAGGCGGAACTGGGAGCGGATTTATTTATCCGCACTACCAGGCACGTCACCCTGACCCCGCAGGGGCAGGCGCTGCTTGAACCTGCTCGGGAACTTGTCCGCCTCGCAGACCAGATGAAGGACGTTGTCCTGAAATCTAAAAACGGGGAAATTGGACGTGTCCGGCTCGGTTTTGCCGGCGCATCCGTGAACCACGCGGTGGGTGAATTGGCCCGCAGGATACGCCGTCAGCGGCCCGGGATTTCCCTCGAGCTCTTCAGCTCGCAGTTTTCCCATCTGGGCCTGCAGAAAGTGCTCGATACCTCCCTCGACCTGGTCATTGGCCGTTGGGATTTCCTCCCTGCCGAAATCAACTCGCGGCTGCTGGCCTACGAGGAGCTGCTGATTGCCCTTCCGGAAAGCCATCGGCTGGCAGGCCAGGAGGACGTCGCGGCCGCGGAGCTGGCAGATGAACCCTGGCTGGTCCTTCCCGGCGGCGCCGGGGCTACCCTGCCGAACCGCCTCAACACGCTGGCCATGACCGCGGGGTTTGTACCCCGGATCGTGCAGGTTGCCCCAGATTCATGGACCCAGGTGGTCCTCGTCGGTGCCGAAATGGGGGTGGCCCTCACACTGTCGAGCGTCCGCGAATACGTTCCCTCGCGGGGCGTGGTCTACAAGCCGCTGCGGCAGGAGCAGAAGCACGTGGAAGTCAGGTTGATCTGGCGGCGTGGAGACCCCAACCCGGCCCTTCGAGCCGTGATCGAGATGTCGAGGAGCGTGTTCCCGAACCCCGAGGAACCCGAGGAGCAGGCAGTACCGGCCCCGGCTGATCCGCCGGGGCCGGTACCAGGTCAGGGACGCTCAAGTAGCAGCGCCGTCCCCTGACCCACCCCCACACACATGGTTGCCAGCCCCTTCTCGGCTCCTTCGCGCTCCATCCGTCCGAGCAGTGTCACCACCAGACGGGACCCGGAGGAACCTAGCGCGTGACCCAGGGCGATGGCTCCGCCGTCGCTGTTGACCACCGCAGGGTCAAGCCCCAGCTGGCGAACGCAGGCGACGGACTGGCTGGCGAACGCCTCATTGAGTTCCACCGCGCCCAGATCCTCCACCTTCCAGCCGGCACGTTCGAGCACCTTCCGGGTGGCCGGGACCGGGCCGATTCCCATAACCTCGGGCCGCACACCGACTGAGGCGCCCTGGACGATACGGGCCCGGGTCCGCAGCCCGTATTTGCGGGCCGCCCGTTCGGACACCACAAGGATCGCGGACGCGCCGTCGTTGAGGCTGGACGAGTTGCCTGCCGTCACCACCGAACCGCCGTCCACCACCGGACGCAGCCTGGCAAGCACCTCCGGGGTGGTGCCGGCGCGCGGACCCTCATCCGTGTCTACGAGGCGGGTGCTGCCCTTCGGACCCGGCACCGTCACAGGAACGATCTCGTCCCGGAACCGGCCCGCCTCGATGGCGGCCAGCGCCCGTTCATGGGAGCTGACGGCAAACGCATCAGCCTCATCCCGGGTCACCCCTTCGACCTCGGCGACCTCCTCAGCGGTCTCCGGCATCGAATACGTCAGCTTGTCCCGTTCCAGGAACCGGGGATTGGTGAAACGCCAGCCGATGGAGGTGTCGAACATCGCTCCGGGCTTGGCGAACGCCGTCGTCGGCTTCTCCATCACCCAGGGTGCGCGGGACATGGACTCGACACCGCCGGCCACCACAACGTCCGCGTCACCGCAGCGAACCATCTGCGAGGCAAGGATGATTGCGGACAGCCCGGAGGCACAGAGCCGGTTCACCGTGATTCCGGGGACGGTATCCGGGAACCCTGCCAGCAGCCAGGACATGCGTGCAACGTTGCGGTTGTCCTCACCGGCGCCGTTGACGTTGCCCATGATGACCTCGTCCACGTCATTCGGGTCGATTCCCGCGTCCTCGACCGCCCGCTGGATGACCAGGGCGGCCAGATCATCGGGGCGGACGCCGGCCAGGGAACCCCCGTAGCGGCCCACCGGGGTGCGGACGCCGCCGGCCAGATATGCTTCCTGCATTTTCGTTTCCAATCCTTAGGTTTGCGTGATGCGTTGGCGTCGGAATCAGTTGAAGGCGGAAATGCCGGTGATGTCCCGGCCAACCAGGAGCGACTGGACGAAGTCGGTGCCCTCGTAGGTGGAGACGACTTCCATGTCCGTCATGTGGCGGGCCACATGATGCTCCAGGAGCAGGCCGTTGCCGGCGAGCAGGTCCCGGGCCTCATTGCAGATCCACTTGCCCTTCTGGGCGGTGGCCATCTTCACCATCGAGGCCTGCGCACTCGTGAGCTGCCCGCGGTCCGCCAGCTCCGCCATGCGGTTGCAGAGCAGCTGCATGGTGGTGAGTTCGCTGAGCATGTTGGCGAGCCGGTTCTGGATTAGCTGGTAGCTGCCAATCGGGTTGCCGAACTGCACCCGGCTCGCGGCGTAGTCCCGGGCGATCTCGAAGGCGGCCATGGCGTGCCCAACGGCTTCCCACGACGCGCCGCCGCGGGTGGCCTTGAGTACGCGGGAGACTCCCTTGAAGGATTCGCACCGCTCGAGCCGGTTCTCCGCAGGGATCCGAAGGTCCTCGATCACGATGTCGGCCTGCTGGATAGCCCGCTTTCCAACCTTGCCGGTGATCACCTCGGGCCGGTAGCCCGCGGGGTGGCCGCCGTCCTCGTCCTTCTCCACCACGAAGGCGTTGACCTGCCCGTCTTCGGTGTTGCGGGCGAAGAGCACAACGACGTCGGCGGCGTGGCCGTTGCCGATCCACCGCTTGTGTCCGTTCAGGACCCAGGTGTCGCCGTCACGGCGGGCCGAGGTTTCCAGGGCCACCGAATCCGAACCATGGTCAGGTTCGGTCAGGGCGAAGGCGCCGGTTTTCTCGAGCCGGGCCATGGCGGGTAGCCAGCGGGCCTTCTGCTCGTCGCTGCCGAGCACATTGATCGCCCCCATGCACAGGTTCCCATGGACCCCGAGGAAGGTATTGATGCTGCCGTCCACACGGGACATTTCCCGTGCAACCATGCCGGCGGCCTTCCGGCTCATGCCAGGGCAGCCGTACCCCTCGATCGTGGTACCGATGATGCCCAGCTCCGCGAGCCCCGGCAGCAGTTCCCAAGGGAACTCGGCACGCTCCCAGTAGTCGTTGATCAGCGGTTTGACCTGCTCCTGGGCGAAGGCCCGCACCTTGTCCCGGATGGCCAGTTCATCAGGTGTTAGGTCCTGGTCCAGCAGGAAGTAGTCGGATGTTGCTGCACCGCGGGATACGGCAGGCGCGGCAGCGGAGAGGGAAGTCATGAAAGGGGTCCTTTCGTTAGGTTCAACAGAAACAGGGAAGGTCAGGGGCGGCCGGGCGCGGGCGGGGCGGTGATCCGCAGCGCGGACAGGAATCCCACGGCCGCCACGCACAGGGCCGGAAAGATGAGCAGGGGCAGGTCAGCGGCGTAGGCGAGCGAAACCAGCGAGTAGCCTGCGGCCATGGCCAGGAAGCGGATCATATTATGGATTCCCACAGCTGTTCCGGATCCTCCGGCGGGGGAGGAAACCAGTTCCGTCGCTGCCGCGCTCTGAGTAAACGCGATGCCGGCGCCGGCGAGGATCAGGCCGGTCAGAACCAGTGGGACGGTCCACTGCCCGCCGGGAACCTGCTTCTCCAGCAGCATCGCCGCAGTGAGGATGACGGCCGCCGCGGTCAGCAACCCCGTTCCGCGGACCAGCTGGCCGCTGGTGCCAACCCGTGCGCCAAGCCGCGCTGCGAGGGGTCCGGCCACGATCATCGTCAGCGCCAGAGGCAGGACCAGCACCCCGATTTCCCCCGGTTCCAGGCCTAGGTCCGAGGCGAGGAACAGGGGAACCGCGACGATGAAGACGGCCAGCGACGCCATGGACAGGCCGGCTCCGGCCGCAGCCAGGGCGTAGCTGCGCCCACGCAGGATGGCGGGATCCAGCAGCGGCCGCAACGCCCCCGGCAGGTCCACCAGACGCAGGCGGCGGCGGGTCAGGCGGGTAAACAGCGTCCAGCAGGCAACGGCGCCCAGTCCGAGCAGCACGGCTCCCAGCCAAACCGCGCCCTGTCCTGCCATGACTGTTGCGGTGGCTGCAGCGCCGCCGCCCGTCACCAGCCAGAACAACGCCGAGGCGTGCACCGGAGGACGCTGCCGCCGGACCGCGGGCACCGAGAGGGTGAGCAGTACCATCATGACCAGCACCGCGGCAGCGTGCAGGATGAAGACGTAGCGCCAGCCGGACGCCTGGGTGACGAACCCACCGAAGGGCGGTCCGATGGCCTGGCCCAGTCCGATCGCAGATGCCCAAGCGCCCATGATCGCCCCGCGCCGGTCCGGCCACAGATGTACAAGGACTGCCTGGACCGCGGGAGGAATGGCGCTGCAGGCTCCTCCCTGCAGGATCCGGGCGCCGATCAGCAGCTCGGTTCCGGTTGCCAGGGACGCCAGCACGTCTGCACTGACCAGCACCCCCAACGCCGTGACCAGCAGCCTGCGGGGGCCGAAGCGGTCGCACAGCCAGCCCGCGAGGGGCACCATCGTGGCCATGGCGACCGTGAAGGCACTGACTGTCAGGACTGCTTCCGGTGCAGTCATGCCCAGCTCGTTCTGGATGCGGTACAGCGGGGCGTTGATCATGTTTGCCGAGAGCGTGCCCAGAGCCGTAGTGGCCAGGAGTGCCGGATAAGCGATGCGTCGTCGCCCCTCCTCCGGCACCCAGTGTGGCCTGCTCATGCACGGCTGGCCCCGGCGTCGGCGGCTACTGCGGAAGCACCGCCGTCGGTTCCCTCCGCGCCGTCTACTTCGTCGGGAACGTTCCCGTCTCCTCCGCCGGATGCGGACGTCCGTGCGCGGAGCCCGTCCAAGGCCACGCGGAGGTGTTCGGGCAGCGGCCGCGGGCGTCCGGTCTGCGCATCCATCTGGACGAGTACGGTGCGGGCCCGGGCAGCTGCCTGGCCGTGTTGGAGCAGGTCGCAGTCCAGGGTGTAGGAAGAGCGGCCGACGGCACCCACTGTCACCTGTGCGGTCAGCTGGGGGCCGTGGTTTATGGGCCGCAAATAGTCCAGGTGCAGTGAGACCACCACGCGGGGCTGGGCCGGGTCGGGAATGCCCTCTGTTCCAAGCCAGTGTCCGAGTGCCGCGAGGCGCGCCTCCTCAATGAGGGTGACTATCCGGGCGTTGTTCACATGGCGGTTGATGTCCTGGTCCGACCAGCGCACGGCTATGTCGGTGGTGAAGGGGTTCATGATGCCTTGGGGACGGCGGTCCGGCCGTCGGCGAGCCAGGCCAGGACCCGGTCCCGATCGCCGTCGAGAACGGGCGGGGCCTGTCCGTAGTCCACCGGCGTCCTGCTGAAGTCCACCGGATGCCGGACAGTGGGAATCCTGCGATCCCCGGACCCCGCGACAGCAACCGGGCGCAGGCCAAGATCCTCGGCCAGCCGGACTCCCTCGTCCACGTTCAGGATCGGGGCGCACGGAACCTTTACGGCCTTGAGCCGCTCAAACCAGTCCTCCGCGTCGCGGGTGCGCAGCTGCTCGATCAGAAGTTTCCGCAGGTCGATGCGGTTGGCGTTTCGGGCTGCGGGGGTGCTGAAACGGCCGTCCGCAGCGAGTTCCGGCACGCCGAGGCAGGCGCAGAGCCGGCCGAACTGGCCGTTGTTGCCCACCGCGATGACGATGTCCTTGTTGCGCGCGGGAAACGGTTCATACGGATAGAGGCTGGGGTGCTCGTTGCCCATGCGGGTGGGCACCGTGCCGCCGGCAACGAATGCCGCCGTCTGGTTGACTAGCCCCGACAGTGCGGAGGACAGCAGGTTCAGCTCGACGTGCTGTCCGAGGCCGGACTCCTGGCGCTCATGGAACGCTCCCAGCACCCCGATGGCCGCATGCAACCCCGTGATCACGTCAAACAACGCGACGCCGGCGCGATACGGTTCGCCATCCTGGCTCCCTGTCAGGCTCATCATCCCGGACAGGGCCTGCGCCAGCAGATCATAGCCGGGCAGCTCGGCGCCGCCGGCGGTGCCGAACCCGGTGATGGATGCATATACAAGGTCCGGGCGCCACGCGCTGACCGATTCATAGTCGAGCCGGTAGCGGGCCAGCCCACCGGGCTTGAAGTTCTCTACCAGGATGTCGGCCCGGGCAATGATTGCCTCGGCAATGTCCCGTTGGCCAGGATCGGTGAAGTCCAGCGCAATGGAGTGTTTGTTGCGGTTGACCGAGAGGAAGAACGTGCTTTCGCCGTCCCGCTGGGGCGGGGTCCAGGCACGTGCGTCGTCTCCCTCCGAGCTCTCGACCTTGATTACGGTAGCGCCCATATCTGCCAGCAGCATGGTGCAGTAGGGACCGGCCAGGACCCGGGTGAAATCCGCCACCACCACGCCGGAGAGCGGCCCCGTGCCGCGCCGGCCAAAGATGGCATGCAGGTCTTCTGCCGCGGAGCTGGGCATGTCAGGTTCCTTCCTTCGAGCGGACGGTGAGAGGGGTTCAGGGCTGGGCTTCGTAGTCATACCAGCCCCGCCCTGTCTTGCGGCCGTAATGCCCCTGTTCGTACATCTTCTTCAGCGACGGGTGCGGCAGGTCCGCCGGGTTCCCGGTCTGCTCGTGTTCGGCAGCCCGGACAAGATAGGCGACGTCGATCCCCACGAGGTCCATCAGCTCGAAGGGGCCCATCGGGTGGCCGAGGGCCGTACGGGCAGCAACGTCGATGTCCTCGAAGCTGGCGATTCCGGCTGCCTCAAGTTCCAGTGCCTCGGCGCGCAGGGCGCGCAGCAGCCGGTTAGCGACAAAACCGGGAATCTCCCGGTTGATGCGGACCGGCTGCTTGCCCAGCTTCTCGGCGAGGGCGACCGTGGTGTCCACCGTGGCGTCCGACGTCTCGGGATTGCGCACGACTTCGACGCAGGCCATGACCAGGGCCGGGTTGAAGAAGTGCATGTTGCACACCCGGTCGGGCCGGGTAGTTGCGTCCATGAGCACTGACGAGGGGATGGTCGAGGAATTGGTGGCCAGGATGGCGTGGTCCGGCGCGGCCGCATCCAGATCCGCGAAGAGCTTCCTCTTGATGTCGATCCGCTCCACGGCGGCTTCAAGGATGAAGTCCGCTTCGCGTGCGGCTGCGAACGAATCCGTGGTGTAGCTCATCCGGGCCAGCGCTGACTCGACCTCTTCGCTGCTGCGCCGGCCCTTCTCGGCGAGCCTGCCCAGGCGGCGGCGCACTTCCTCCCGCGACCGGTCCAGGGCGCTGGCATCCAGGTCGCTCGTGGTGGCGTCGTAGCCGGCCAACGCAAAAAGTGCACCGATCTGGGTTCCCATGGCACCGGACCCCACCACGAGGATGCGGCGGATGGCGTCGATGTTCGGCTGGGGATTCATGTTTCTCCTTGCAATGCGTGTGCGCGTGGTTGGGTGGTGAAGCCTGCACCAGGGGCAGGCCGGAAGTGGGACTGGGTGGCGCTGCGGACTCAGGCGGTGCCGTTGAACCTGGCCGGACGTTTTTCCAGGAAGGCCGCGGCGCCCTCGGACTTCTCATCGGCGGCGTACAGGAGCGATTGGGCGAGGCGCTCCAGCAAAAGGCCGGTGCGCTGGTCGGTTTCCGCGCCGCCGCTGATGACCAGCTTGGCCAGGCGGACTGCCAGGGGGCCCTTGGCGAGGATGGTGCGGGCCGTGTCCCTGGCACTGTCCAGCAGCTGCTCGCCCGGTACGACGCTGGTGACCAACCCGATGCGCAGTGCTTCCTCGGCGTCGATAATCCGACCCGTGAGGATCAGCTCCTTCGCCCGTCCCTGCCCGACCAGCCGGGACAGCCGCTGGGTTCCACCGGCACCGGGGAGGATGCCCAGGTTCGCTTCGGGGAGCCCGAACCGGGCGGTGGTGGAGGCGATGCGGATGTCGCAGGACATGGCCAGTTCGTTGCCGCCGCCGAGCGCGTACCCGTTGACGGCAGCGATGGTGGGCTTATCGAAATCCTGGACGCGGTCATAGAGCCGTTGCATCCGGGCCCGGAGCCCGTCCTGCAGGGTGTACCCGGCAAGCTGGGTGATGTCCGCGCCTGCAACGAAGGCCTTCGTGCCGGCGCCGGTGAAGATGACCGCGCCGACATCGGAGTCGGCCTCAAGGGTGTCCAGTGCGGCGTCGAGGCCGTCCAGCACTGATCGGTTGAGTGCGTTGCGCACATCGGGACGGTTGATGGTGACGACGGCTGTGCGCTCGCTGATCTCGGTGAGTACCGGCGAGCTGGCGCCTGGGTTGGTGTCGGTCATGGTGGATCCTTTCGCGTGTCAGGTGACGGTGCTGGCGGGCGGTGTCGGTATCGGCGCAGTGACGGCCGCTTCGGGGTCGGCATCGTCCCGCGTTTCGGTCTCCGGTGCCTTGACTGGGAGGAGGCTCAGCACCACGCTCGCGGCCACCAGGACAATGCCGCCGACGGCGGTCAAGACCGTGGGCAGGAACAGCAGGAACCCGCCGACCGCGCCAACCAGGCGCAGCGGAATCGGCATCCGCCGGTCAAACCCGACCACCCAGCCTTCTATCGCCGACGCGAGGCCGTACACGCCAGCAATGCTCAGGACGAAGGCCAGCAGGATCCGGCCAGGCGAATCCTGGGCCACCAGCGCCGGGTTGAGCGCGAAGCCGAACGGGACGACGTATTTCACCGCGCCCAGCTTCATGGCCGCGATGCTGGTTGCCATGGCCGGCGCCTTCGCCAGGCCCGCTGCCGCGAAGGCTGCCAACCCCACCGGCGGGGTGATATAGGAAACGGAGGCCCAGTAGATAACGAACAGGTGGGCGGCGAGCGGGTTCACGCCGAGGTCCACCACGGCCGGAACCATAACGATGGCCAGGAAGACGTACGCGGCGGAGATGGTCATGCCCATGCCTAGGATGAAGCAGGTGATGGCCCCGGCGATCAGGATGAGCACTACGTTGTCACCGACCAGCGCCACCAGTTCGCGGGCCAGGGAGAGGCTCACACCGGTCGCGGTGAGCCCACCGACGATCAGCCCAACGCCGGCGATGATGCCGATGATGTTGCTCAGGGTCTTGCCGGAGTCGACGAGAAATTCGGTGAATTCACGGAAACCGAACTTCTGCCCAGGCCGCAGGACGGCCACGAGGAGGAGGAAAAGAATCACCCAGTAGGGAACCTTGGTTTCCGAGTTGGTGATGAACAGCATCCCCGTGAGCAGGACGAGTGCGAGCACATAGGGCCAGCCGCGAAGGAGCGTGGGCAGGGTCCGGGGAAGCGTGTCCACCGGGGCGCCTTTAAGGCCGTTGCGGGCGGAATAGCCGTCCACCTGCAGGTAGATACCCAGGAAATAGAGGAAGGCGGGGATTGTCGCGGCGACGAGGATCTCGGTGTACGGGACCCCGACGAAGGAGACCATCAGGAAGGCGGCAGTGCCCATGATCGGGGGTGTGATGGATCCGCCGGAAGAAGCGGTGGCTTCAACGCCGCCGGCGTAGGTGGCACTGAAACCGCTGCGCTTCATAGCCGGGATGGTCATGGGGCCGGTGGTCAGGACGTTGGAGACGGCGCTCCCGCTCATCATGCCCATGGCGGCGCTGCTGGCCACCGAGACCTTGGCCGCGCCACCGCGGTAGCGGCCGAAAATGGACATCGAGAGGTTGTGGAAAAAATCGGCGCCGCCGGTGTGCTGGAGCGCAACACCGAAAATGAGGAAGCCGATGAGGATGGTCCCCGCGGTCTGCAGTGGAAGCCCGAGGATGCCTTCGGCTCCCATGACGTGAACCTGTGCGAGAGTGGGCAGGTCGTAGGTGACGCCCTGCAGGACCGGGATCGGCAGGTATTTGGCCACCAGTGGGTAGAGCGAAAAGATCAGGGCGATCAGGGTGACCACCAGCCCTCCGGTGCGGCGAAGCGCCTCAAGGGCCACCAGCCAAAGGAGGAAGCTGGCGACCGTGGCGGCATCAGGGGCCATGTACTCCCAGCCGAAGGTCTTGATGCGCGTTCCGTTCACTGCCAGGTAAATGCACACTGCGGCGGTGACCAGCATCAGGGCGACATCGAACCACCGCACCGGGGCCTCGGCGGACGTGTCCGGGTCTTCGGCCTGGGGGCCTTCCGCTTTCTTAGCGACTTTCTCTAAGAGGGGAACCTTCCTGACGGGGTTGACTATGAACACCACAGGCAGGAATACGGCCAGGATCAGGTAGAGGTAGGCGTTAGTCAGCAGCGAGAGGCCGCCCACGTTCCAGAAGAAAACCTGGTTCATGGTGAGCAGCACGCCCAGCAGGGTGAGGGCGATGACCGTGCCTCGCCACGGCGGGGTGAGGCGGGTCTCAGCTTTCATCGTTCTCCCCCTCGGCGTCGAGCTCAGTCTTTTTCCATTCGGTCCAGTTACGTTCCAGCTCCTCCGGCTCGGAGGATTCGAGGATGCCGGGCCATGCCTCGCGCATCCTTTCTCCGCGTTCGATCAGCTCGTTGTTCTTCCGTTCCAGCTCCTCGGTCCAGGCGCCCTGCTCCTCGAAGTAGCGAACGGTTCCCTCATGGAAGGGAACCACCAGGGGTTCTTTCAGGACGGCCTCAAAGGAGAACTGGCTGGCGTCCGGAGTGGTCGTCTCATAGTGCTCAAAGTTGTCCACCATGGCCTTTACGAGGTTGTACACCTCGTCGGCGTCGCGGGAGCCCATGGTGGTGAGTGGAATGGTGTATTCGAGCACACGGGCCGTCTCGCCTTCCGGCACACCGGGGGCATCGCTCACCTCACCAACCGTGGCCATAGGCATCAGTTCCTCCCAGGTTTCGTAGCGGGCGGTATCCGGGTCGTCGAAGGTCAGCCATTTGACGTCCACCTTGGATGCGAGCTCGTTGATGTTGGAACCGACGACGTTCTGGTACAGGGCATCGATCTGTCCCGATTCCAGGCCGGCAAGCTGCTCGCCGTAGGCGATGGGCACCTTCTGCACGTCCTCTCCGGTGAGGCCGCCATAGTTCAGGAAGCCCTCCATCTTGTTATTGATTGAGGTGTTTGCCGTCAGATTCGGAAACCGCTTGCCCTTCAAATCGGCAAAGGTGTCGATTCCGCTGTCTTCGCGGACCAGCAGGCCGTAGTTGCCGAGCGGAGCCCAGACCAGGCGCAGGTCCTGCGGACCCCATTCAGCGGTCGCATACTCGTAATCGCCCTCGAACGCGTAGTAGTACTCATCCCCGGCGCGGGAATAGTCGATGGTGCCGTTGACCAGCGGAGCCAGGCGGCCGATGCCCGTATCGGCGGTCATCAGCCTCACCTGGACGTCCTCTTCAGCAGTCAGGGTGTTGGCGATGGCAGCGAGATCGTTGTAGGTGCCGGTTCCGACGTTGTACGTGGACCACACCAGCTGTTTGGGGAGGCCGTTCGGACCGACCTCGTCACCGCCGGCAGCGCAGCCGGTCAGCGCAAGCAGCGCTACGGCGGTCCAGGCGCCGCAGCGCGCTTTCCTTGTCCTCATAATGACCTTTCGACATTGAAGGGTTGAGTTGAAATCGTGGTGATACGGATGAGTCATTGCCCGGAAAAGGCAGGATCGCGGCGCTCCTGGAAGGCGGCCTTGCCCTCACGGAAGTCGGATGTCTCGAACAGGGCCGGCTGGCGTTCCTGCTCGAACCGGAGGGCGGCGTCCAGCGATCCGGAAAACTGTAGGAGCCCCCGTTTTACGGCCGCGACGGCGAGCGGGGCCCGATCACCCAGATCTGCGGCCCGCAGGATTGCGTGTTCCAGAACGGATTGTGCCGGAACCACCTCATCTGCGAGACCGGCCGCGAGGGCACCTTGTGCGTCGAGGGGGTCCGCCTGCAAAAGGATGCTCCTGGCTCGAGCCGTACCAACGCGCTGGGCCAGTGAATGGAGCAGACCGCCGTCGGGAACCAAGCCAAGCCGCGTGAACGGGAACAGGAACCGCGCGTCATCGCCGGTGATGACGAGGTCGCAGACGCAGGCCAAGCCGACGGCTACACCGGCAGCAGGGCCTCTCACAGCCGCGACAACGGGTTTCTCCAGAGAGGCGAGGAGGGTGATGAGCGAGCCGACATCCACCATCCGTGCCCGCCCTTCCGCCTGTGAGGGCGGGGGCATGGCTCCCAGATCGCCGCCTGCACTGAAGGCCTCACCCGAGCCGGTCAGGACAACTGCACGGATCCGCGGATCGGCAGCGGCACTTTCCAAGGCCTTCTGCAGCTGGTCCCTGATCTCAGATCCAAGGGCATTTCGGTGACGCTCGTCGGTGAGGGTCAGGACGGTTACCGGCCCCCTCACGCTGATATCCACGCGGGGGGAGCCTGATGTATCGAGGATCGAGCGGCTCACGGAAACCTCCAGAGGGTCATTTTTTGTCGTCTAAGTCACATTTACACGGCTCCTTGAAGACTTCAAATACATAATTTGCCTTCCATTGATACCTAGAAGGTAAATATCAATCCGGTGTGCACTAAAACAGCCGCAAGTGGGGGATTCTCGTCAGGAGACTTGTTTGCCCAGAGGAGGATTTATGACCGTCACCCCTACCGACTTGCTCAATTTGGACGCAGATCTCCAGCCGGAGGAACTGGAGACGAGGGCAGCGGTCCGCGAATTTGTGGATCGGCGAATACGTCCCAACATCTCCGAGTGGTATGAAAAGGCTGTTTTTCCGCTTGAGATCGTGCCCGAAATGGCGGAGCTTGGCCTGTTGGGCATGCACATCCAGGGATACGGCTGCGCTGGGAAGACAGCGGTGCAGTACGGCATTGCCATGCAGGAACTGGAGGCAGGGGACTCGGGCCTGCGCACCTTTGTCTCCGTGCAGGGATCACTGGCGATGTCCGCGATCGCCAAGCACGGATCGGAAGAACAAAAACAACGCTGGCTGCCGGGCATGGCGCGAGGGGAGCTGATCGGCTGCTTCGCCCTGACAGAACCCACGGCCGGATCGGACCCCTCCACGATGGCCACCACTGCGGTGCTGGACGGGGACACTTGGGTGCTCAACGGAGCAAAGCGGTGGATCGGATTGGCCTCGGTTGCCCATGTGGCCGTCGTTTGGGCCCGCGCTACGGAGGCGGACGGCACGGAGCGGGTCCGGGGGTTCCTTGTGCCCACGGACACCCCGGGATTCAAGGCGACCCCGATCGAGCCGAAGCTCTCCATGCGGGCCTCCATCCAGTGCGATATCGAACTCTCCGATGTCCGCTTGGAGCAGGACGCGATCCTTCCTCACAATCCAGGCCTGCGCGGCCCGTTCTCATGTCTGAACGAGGCCCGCTACGGCATCGTCTGGGGGGCCTTGGGAGCCGCGCGGGACAGTTTCGAAGCAGCGCTGGCTTACTCGCAACAGCGCGTTCAGTTCGATAAGCCCCTGGCCGCGTACCAGCTCTCGCAGGAGAAACTTGTCAACATGGCATTGGAAATCCAGAAAGGGCAACTCCTGGCCCTGCGGATCGGCAGGCTCAAAGATGCAGGCCGGCTGGAGAACCACATGATCTCCGCCGGCAAGCTGAACAACTGCCGGGTGGCCATCGAGATCTGCCGGCAGGCCCGCACCATGCTCGGCGGAAACGGAGTCACTCTCGAGTATTCGCCGCTGCGCCATGCCAACAACCTCGAATCGGTGCGGACCTATGAAGGGACTGACGAGGTACACACCCTCATCCTGGGCCAGCACCTGACGGGCCACGCCGCCTTCCGGTAGGGACGCAAGGTATAGGGGGGCGGGTATCGGACAGCCCGGTCGAAGGCCTAGCGCCGGCCTGGGATGCGCCAGCAGCGGGACGGGTTTCGGCCCGTCCCGCAGCTGTTTTCGCTCCGCTGTTTTCCCGCCGGTTATTTGCCAACGAATTCCAGCAGTGCCTTGTTGACCTCGCCGGCGTGCGTCCACAGCAGGCCGTGCGGCGCGCCGTCGATCTCCACGTAGTCCGCTGCGGGGACCAGCTTCCGGAAGCGGCGGGCGGTGGCGTCGATCGGCAGGATGTTGTCCGCCGTGCCGTGCAGGATCAGCACGGGCTTGCCGCTTTCGCGGACCGCATCGACGTCGGCCCTGAAGTCTTCGATCCAGGTGGGGACGACGGCGTAAGCGGCGACCGGCGCACTGGTGATGGCCACGTTCCAGCTGGCAGTGACGGCCTCCTGGCTGATCCGGCTGCCCAGGTTCTCCTCCAGGTTGTAGAAATCGGTGTAGAAATTCGTGAACCAGGCGTAGCGGTCTGCGCCTGCGGCTGCCGCAATGCCGTCGAAGACCTCTTGGGGAACGCCTTCAGGATTGTCGTCCCGGGCCACGAGGAACGGTTCGAGCGACGCGAGGAAGGCGAGCTTGGCGATCCGCTCGTGGCCGTGCCGGCTGACGTATCGGGCCAGTTCGCCGGTGCCCATGGAGAAGCCGACCAGGATCACGTCGCGCAGGTCGAGGGTTTCCAGCAGGGTGTTCAGGTCCGCAGCGAACGTGTCGTAGTCATACCCGGAGCCGGACTTGCTGGACTGCCCGAAGCCGCGGCGGTCGTAGGTGATGACGCGGTAGCCGGAGGCGAGCAGTTCGCGGGTCTGGCGCTCCCAGGAATGTCCGTCCAGCGGGTAGCCGTGGATCAGGACTACAGGCTGGCCGGCTCCCTGGTCTTCGTAGTAGAGGTGGGTAGTGGTGCTGTTTTCGGTGCCTACGGGGATGAAGCCCATGATGCTGTCCTTTTCTACTAAGTGAGAACGATCGTTCTCAGCTCGTGGAAGCGACTCTAGAGAACGACCGTTCTCACGTCAAGTACAATGGAGCTATGAGTCCTGAGGAAACAAACGAACGCATCCTTTCCGCGGCTGAGGAGCTCTATTACCGAAAGGGATATGCCGCCGTCGGGATGGACGAGCTACGCTCTGCCGCTGGTGTGTCGCTGCGGCGTCTCTATGCGCAGTTCCCGTCGAAGGACGACATTATTTCCGCAGTGCTCGGGCGTAAACACGAAGAATGGGAAGCGGCCGTCACAAAGCAGGTAGCTGCCGCCGGCCCCGAACCCAGGGCAAGGCTCCTGGCTGTCTATGACTTCCTGGAGAACTGGTTCTGCACCGGCAGTTTCCGCGGTTGTGCCTTTATCAATGCCTTTGGCGAGCTGGGTGGCACCAACCCGGAGGTGGCACGGCTCGTGAAGGAGCACAAAGAGTCGTTCCAGCGGTCCATGGCCGGGCTCGCACGTGAGTTGGGCGCTTCGGAATTGCTGGGGGTACAGCTGTCGATTCTCGCTGAGGGTGCGCAGAGTACGGCGGCCATTTCAGGTGATTCCGATGCAGCGGTGCAGGCCCGTGCAGCCGCCGAAGTGCTTATCGACGCAGCCCTCCGCACCGCCGCCTGACTTCTTCCGGCCGCGGGCGAAGGCCCCGAAGGAATCCATTCCACACGATTTACCGTTTTTCGGCGGAAAAACGGTAAATCGTGCAGACTCGATCCGGAACTCCTACTCCCCGCGGTAGACCGGGGGGCGCCGCTGGGCGAAGGCGGCAGTAGCCTCGCCGAAGTCATGGCTGGCCAGGAACGCGCTGTTCCAGACCTGCACGTAGTCCAGACCATCCTGGACCTGTGCCTGGGTCCGCCGGTTCAGGACGTGTTTGACGCCCTGCACCACCAGCGGGGGATTGGCAGCGACCTGCGCCGCGAGTTCGCGGCCGCGGACGACGACGTCGTCGGCCAGTTCCGTGACCAGGCCGAGGGAAGCGGCACGGTCGGCGTCGAAATCCTCGCCCGTGAGGGCCAGCTGCCGGGTGGCGCCTTCGCCGATGATGGCGGGCAGCCGCTGCAGCGACCCGAGGTCGGCCACAATGGCGACCCGAACCTCACGGACGCTGAAGCGCGCGGTGCGGGAGGAAATGCGGATGTCTGCGGCGGCAATAACGTCAATGGCTCCGCCGATGCACCAGCCGTCCACTGCCGCAATGACCGGCTTTGCGCAGCGGGCCAGCGACGTGACGGCGTCCTGGAGGTCCTGGATCTTCCGGCGGAAGCCCTCGCGCAGCTTGGCGTCCATGCCGCCGGCCGCGAGCAGCGGAGCGAACACCGGTGCCATGGCGGGCAGGTCCAGACCGTAGCTGAAGTTCCCACCGGATCCATAGAGCAGGACGGACCGGACGGCGTCGTCCGTGCTGAGCGCATCGAACACCACCGGCAGCTCGGTCCAGAAATCCGGTCCCATGGCATTGCCCTTGGCCGGTCCAATCAGCTGCACTTCGGCCACGCCGTCATGAATTTCGACACGCAGGGAGCGCAGGGAAGGCAGGGCAGTGGCGCTGGATGTCATGGCATCTCCGTTGATGTGGGGCGTGGTGGGGCTGGGCGTCAATATACCGGGCGTTTTAAGGCCCGGCGAAAGCAAAGCTAGGATCAAGGTATGGAGCTTGCGGTTATTCTTCTCTTCGTCTTATCCATCGCTGTTGTCAGCACGCTCTGGGGCAGGATTGAGAAGCGCCGTGCCGCCAATCCCACGTCGGAGGCAGGCACGTCCAGCGGCGCCGATGGTTCTGCCGGCGCCCGTCCCGCCACGGCGCGTCCGGCGCGCCCTGCACGTCAGGCCCAGGCGGGAGCCGGCACCTCACCCCAGGCCGCCAAGGAGGCTGCGTCCCTGCTCACTGCCGAACAGCACCGGCAGATCTACGCAGCACTGGGCCAGGGCCAGCCGGTGAAAGCGCTGAAGCTCTACGCCATGTTTACCGGCTCCGGCATCCGGGCTTCGGGGGCGGCCATCACCAACATGGCTGCCCACCCCCAGCCCTACGTGCGGCCGGCCGCGGATCCAGGAACACCGGCCGCACCGGACGCCGCGAAGCCCGGGTTGGCCCAGCCGGACGCAGCCAAGGCCGACGCGGCCAACCCCGGCGCTGGAGCAGAATCAGAGGCGGTCCGGGAGGAAGAGATCAGCAAGTGGGCCCAGCAGCTGCGGCCCGAAGACTTCCTCAAGCCTTAACGGGCAGCACTGACCAGAAGGGCCGGACCGGTAGCCGGTCCGGCCCTGTGCCTGTCCAGGCGCTGCCGTCAGCCCCGGCCGCCCTCAAGCAGGCGCGAACGCTGGTTCCGGCCGTCCGGGCCGTACGGATAGTTGCCGACCTGCGGGACACTCAGTTCGGTCAGGCGCTGCTTTTCCTCATCGGCCAGCACCAGGAACGCCGCCCCCAGATTGTCCGCCAGCTGCTCCGTAGTCCGTGCCCCCAGGATGACTGACGTCACCCCGGGACGCTCCGCCAGCCAGGCCAGGGCTACCTGGGCCGGGGTGGCCGAGTGGGCGGCCGCGACCGCACGCAGCTCATCGAGGATCCGCCAGGTGCGCTCGTTATGGCTGCGCAGGTCCCAGCCCTGGAACTGACGCGTGGGATTGTCACCCACGCGTGTGTTCCCGGCGGGCACCGTTTCGCGGTGATATTTGCCCGTGAGCCAGCCGCCGGCGAGCGGTGACCAGGGCAGCAGGCCCAGGCCGGCGTCGAGGGCTGCCGGCACAATCTCGGATTCGATCTCCCGCTCGAGCAGGTTGTACTGCGGCTGCAGCGTCACCGGAAGCGCCCAGCCGTGTTCCCGCGCCACGTACACGGCCTTGGTCAACTGCCAGCCGGTGAAGTTCGACAGTCCGTAATAGCTGATTTTCCCCGCCGTGATGGCGTCGTGGAGGAAGCCCAGGGTTTCCTCCAGCGGGGTGTAGGGATCCCAGGCATGCAGCTGGTACAGGTCGATGTGGTCCACGCCCAGCCGGGTCAGGGACTCGTCCAGGGCACGGCGCAGATGACGGCGGGAGGTGCCTAGATCGTTGGGTCCGCCGCCCATCGGGAAGCGGCCCTTGGTGGCGAGGACGACGTCGGCCGCTTCCGTGGGATGGGCATGGAGCCAGCGGCCGATGATCTCCTCGGACGCACCGCTGGTGTAGACATCCGCAGTGTCTACGAAGTTTCCGCCGGCCCGGACGTAATCATTGAGGATGGAGTGGGAGGCACGCTCGTCGGATTCGTTGCCGAAGGTCATGGTGCCCAGGGCATAGTTGCTGACCGATGTTCCGCTGTTGCCGAGCAGTCGCATTTCCATGGGCGTTTCCTTCACGGTAGGGGAGCTGGTGAACGGGCTGCCAGCTTATCCGGCGCTCGCCCCGAAAGCGCCCGGCGCTTACAGGGTCCGGTCCGCAGGCACCCGCTCCGGGCGGGACGAGTCCGGGTGCAGGGCGGCGAACAGCAGGGAATCCAGCCGCTGCCCGGCCACCAGCCGGTGGTCCCGGAGCCTGTCCTCGAAGGCAAACCCGTTCTTTTCCAGCACCCGGACCGACCCGGTGTTTTCCGGATGGCAGGTGGCCTGTACCCGCACCAGCCCCATCGGCCCGAAGGCGTGGTCCAGCAGGAGGGCTGCGGTTTCGGTGGCGAGGCCCCGGCCCCAGACGCTTTGATGCAGTGTGTAGCCCAGTTCTCCGCTGCTTTCGGAGCCGCTCGTGGTCCAGACCCCGGCGGTTCCGACCACCCGGCCTTCGAATACCACGGCCAGGGTGAACCGGTTCCTGGAGTCCGCAACGGGTTCGATGGCAGCGTCGTCAACAAAAGACTGCGTTTCGGCGCGGGTATTGGGCCCCCAGGTCGACCACTGCGTGACCACCGGGTCGGACGCGAAGCCGTGGACCGCGTCGACGTCGTCGGGCCTGACATCCCGCAGCGTAACGCGCGGACCCTGCAGAACGATGCTGTCCTGTTCCATGGCGGCGGTCCCTTCGAAAGCGGTTCGGTGGTGACTCTAGGGTAGACGCAAAAAAACCCCCGGTTTCCCGGGGGTTTCAGCGCGGAGACGGGGGGATTTGAACCCCCGGTGGGCTTTAGGCCCACACTTCATTAGCAGTGAAGCCCATTCGGCCGCTCTGGCACGTCTCCAGCTTGCATATCCAACACAACCGGCAACTTCCGCTGCCAGCCTGACAAGACTACCGGCAACCGGCCGGTTAGGGCAAAACCGGTTTAGGCCAGCCTTCCGGTGAGTGCCTCCCACAGGAATTCGTAGGACATGGCGTGCATCCGGGCCGACTGGCGGTTGTCCGCAGCGCCGGCGTGCCCACCTTCCAGCGCCTCGTGGAACCACACCTTTTCCGCGCCCAGCGCCTTCATCCGGGCGGCCATTTTGCGTGCCTGGACCGGGCCCACGCGGTCGTCGCTGGTGGCGGTCCAGATCAGCGTGGGCGGATACGAAACACCTTCCTTAATCAGGTGGTACGGGGAGAACGTCTTCACGAACTCCCACTGCGCCGGATCGTCCGGATCGCCGTATTCGGCAATCCAGGAGTAGCCGGCGGAAAGCTTGGTGTAGCGGCGCATGTCCAGCAGCGGCACCCCGCAGGACACGGCACCGAACAAATGCGGATAGGTGGTGAGCATGTTGCCCACCAGCAGTCCGCCGTTGCTGCGGCCGGTGCAGCCGAGGTGTTCACGGGACGTGACGCCGCGGGCCACCAGGTCTTCGGCCACGGCGGCGAAGTCCTCATACGCCCGGTGGCGGTTCTCCTGCAGCGCGGCCCGGTGCCATTCGGGTCCGTATTCGCCGCCGCCGCGGATGTTGGCCAGCACGTACACGCCGTGCCGTTCCACGCCGCCGGCGTCCGTGGTGCGCCGTTCCAGCCAGCCGCGGCCCACCACCCCGCTGTAGGCGGGGGTCAGGGAGGCTTCGAACCCGCCGTACCCGTTGAGCAGTGTGGGGTTGCCGCCGTCGAGCACCAGGTCCTGCGGAGCCACCTGGAAATACGGGACCTTCGTGCCGTCGGCGGAGACGGCAAAGTGCTGTTCGACCGTGAGGCCGCTGGTGTCAAAGAGTGACGGTGTGGTCTTCACGGCCTCGGCCCGGCCGGTGCTGCCCAGCGTGCCGCGGGAAAGGGTGGAGGGCGTGAGGAACCCGGTGCTGACCAGCCAGTAATCGTTGCCGGCTTCCTCATCTTCGTCATCCACTGCATACGCGTCCACCGAATGCAGCGGCGGGCAGGCGTCCAGGGGTTCCGCCCGCCATCCGTCCCCGGGAGCCAGCACCAGGATCTCGGAACTGACATCGCGCAGCAGGTTCAGCAGCAGGTAATCCCGGGTCCAGCTCCAGGACTGCAGCGAGGTGGACGCGTCCGGAGTGAAAAGGCGGTGGACGGTCCGGTTGCCCGCGGTGAACTCCGCCACCGGTGCGGCCAAGAGCGAACCGGCGGGGTGGGTGGCGCCGTCGAATTCCCAGTCCGTCCGCGGTCGCAGCAGCAGCCATTCGCGGTGCACGTCCACGTTGACGTCCAACGGGACATCAAGCTGCACCCACTCGCTGCCTTCGCGCAGGAAAGTCCGGGTGTTGTAGAAGTCGATGATGTCCACGGCGAGATCCCGTTCGAAACCCGGGGTCTGGTCCCGCTGCACCACGGCCATCATGTGCTCTTCGGGAACCTCGAAAAACGGTTCGGCGTCCTTCAGCTCCTGCCCGCGGCGCAGGATGCGGCTGGTGCGGGGGTAGGAGGACGTGGTCATGGAACCCGGACCGAAGTCCGTTCCCACGTAAAGGCTGTCTTCACCGGCCCAGCTGATCCGGCTCTTGGCGGCGGGAACGTCGAACCCGCCGGTCACAAAGGCCCGCTCGACGACGTCGAACTCGCGGTAGCGTGCCGCGTCGCCGCCGTCGGGGGAGAGCGCGACCAAGGCGCGGCGGTAGGAGACGCCGTCGGCCGGACGCAGGAACATGGATCCGCCCCACACCCACTCGGTGCCCTCGGCGGCACTGAGCCCGTCCAGGTCCAGCAGCACCTCCCACTCGGTGTCGGCGGCCGTGTAGCTCTGCCAGGTGGTGCGGCGCCACAGGCCCTTGGGGTGGACGGCGTCGCGCCAGAAGTTGTAGTAATGCTCCCCGCGCTTGGCCACCATGGGAATCCGGTCAGAGGAATCCAGGACCTCGAGCAGCCGCTCCCCGGTCTGTTCAAAACCGCTCCGCGAGAGCAGGTTTTCCGTAACGGCGTTCTCGGAACGGACCCAGTCCAGCTGCCGGTCTCCGTAGATGTCCTCCAACCAGAGGAACTCATCTGCTGGGGCTGGATCGACGGCGTCATGGTTCGGGGATGTCATGCGCCCATCCTAACTTCCGGGTCCTTCCGGCCCCGTTCCTATCCCCTGCGGGGGACCGTACCAACCGCCTGGAACCCGCGCTGCTCCGCCGCCGGATACCCTAGATGCATGGACCACACGCAGAGTTTCCGGGTAGCTGTCATTGGCGCAGGACCCCGCGGCCTCTCCGTTGTGGACCGGCTGCTCACCCACCGGCGTGCCTCCGCGCAGCGCCTGCCGCTGCGCATTGAACTCATTGACCCGTTTAATCCCGGCCCCGGCCACGTCTGGCGCACCAACCAGTCACGGTTGTTCCTGATGAACACTCCGGCGCTGTTTCCCACCGTCGTTCCGGCCGGCAACACCGTCCGGGACCTCCTTCCCTCGGTGGCGGGGCTTTCCTTCAACCAGTGGCGCGAGCTGATGAACGCCGGCACCCGGACCGCAGACGGTCTGTCCGCTGGCGACCGCGAGGAGCTGGCCGCCCTCGGGGCCGCGGATTTCCCCAGCCGTCCGCTCTACGGCCGGTACCTGGAATGGACGTACGGCCAGCTGCGGGCTGCCGCCGCCGAGGACGGCGTGGAACTGGTGCACCGCCGGACCGAAGCACTGGGCATCATCCGTGAAGCGGATGGACGGCTGGTTATTGAACTTGAGGGACAGCAGGTCCTGGCCGCGGACGCCGCCGTGCTGGCCCTGGGGCATCTGCCGGCTCTGCTTTCCCCGGAGCAGGCACGCCTGCAGGACGCCGCTGCCCGCCATGGCCTGACGTATTTCCCGCCCGCCGTACCCGCCGACGTCGACTTCTCCCGCTTGCCGGCCGGTGAGCCCGTGCTGGTCCGGGGGCTGGGCCTGAACTTCTTTGACGTGATGGCTGCCGCCACCGTGGGCCGCGGCGGACGGTACGTCTCCACCGGACTGCCTGCCGGCCGTGCCCTGCGCTACGAACCCTCCGGCCGGGAGCCGCAGCTGGTTGCGGCCTCACGCCGAGGTACCCCGTACCGGGCCAAGGCGAAGCTGGACTCCTATGTGCCGCGCGGTGTCCACCTGCGCTGGCTGACCCGCGAAACGGCGCTCGCCCTCCGGACGGACGGCCTGCTGCCGGGCTTTGACCATGACCTGTGGCCGCTGCTTCACCGCGACGCGGTCTGGGCGTACTACAGCACGCTGGCCCGGGTGGCCCCGGCGGAATTGAACGGCCCGGCCGACGAATTCTCTGACCGTCTGGAAGCTGCCCTGAACCTGCCCGGACCGGAGTGGAACGCCGCGATGGAATTGGTGCTGGATGCCTATGTTCCGTCGGCCCGCCGCACCAACCTTGAAGCCCTGGCCCAGCCCCTTGGACGCCGGCCCTTCAGCGGTGCCCCGGAGACGGACAACGCCGTCCTGGCGTATCTGGAGGCGGACGCCGCCGGGTCCGCCGCCGGGGAGGACGACCCGCTGAAGATGGCGATCGGCGCCCTGAACGCCGGACGCAGCCTGCTCAAAGCCGTGGTGGCCGACGGCGGCCTCGCGGAGGCGTCCTGGCTCAGCGAACTGCGGGGCTGGTTTGAACCGCTGGTGGAAGGCCTGGCCAGCGGCCCGCCGCCGGAGCGGATCGAACAGCTGGCGGCGCTGGTCCGTGCCGGCCTGGTGCACTTTGTGGGCCCGGATCCCCGGTTTGACGTGGACGAGGCCCGCGGAATGTTCACTGCGTCCTCCCCGTGGGTGGGCACCGAGTACGCCGCGTCCACCCTGATGGAGGCCATGATGCCGCCCAACCGGGTGGACCGCAGTGTTTCACCGCTGCTGGCAGGTCTTATCCGTGACGGCCTGGCCCGGCCGAAGGTGATGATGTCCGGCGACGGCACCCCCGTGCTGACCCCGGGCCTGGACGTCACGCTGCCGCCCTACCGGGTGGTCGGCGTCAGCGGCGAACCGGTGGAAAACCTGTTTGTGCTGGGCCTGCAGCTCTCCTCGGTCCAGTGGGGGACGGCGATTGCCGCCGAGGCGGGAGCTCCCGCGGCGGAAGGCTCGCGGACGCTGCAGGACGCGGACGGGATCGCGGCCGCGGTGCTTGCCGCCGCCACAGGGGGTTCCCGGTCCCCGTCCTCCCATCCGGTGTCCCCGGAGGCCGCGCCGGCGCAGACCTAGACCCTCAAGCGCGGGGGCAAGGCAGGGGCAGGCGAATAGATTTTCCAGCGTTAACGACGACGGCGGCCCGCACAGGAAAGGTGCGGGCCGCCGTCGGGCGTTTACCGGTTAGTGCGTTACCGGATTAGAACGGGTATTCGCGCGGGGCGTGCTGGACGCTGATGGTGTGGTCCGTGGTGAACTCGTCGATGGCCCACTCGCCGTTGAACCGGCCGAGGCCGGAGTTCTTCTCGCCGCCGAAGGCAATGTGCGCCTCGTCCTGGACCGGGAAGTCGTTGACGTGGGTCATGCCTGCCTTGATGCGGCGGGCGAACTTGACGCCTTCCTCCAGGTTGGCGGTGAAGACGGCGCTGGAGAGACCGAGGTCGGTGTCATTGGCCAGGGCCAGTGCATCCTCGGCGTCCTTGGCGCGCATGATTCCGGCGATCGGGCCGAAGATCTCCTCGCGGGCCAGTTCCATGTCCTTGGTGACGTCGGCGAAGACGGTCGGGGTGAGGACCTGGCCGTTGATTTTACCTTCGAGCATCAGGCGGGCGCCTTCGGACTTGGCGGTTTCGATCTTCGTCTTCAAGCCTTCGAGCTGCTTGGCGTTGATGATCGGGCCAACCACGTTCTTCGGGTCGGTCGGGTCGCCGGCGTTCAGCGTCTTGACGTGCGCGGTGAACTTCTCCACGAACTCGTCGTACACGGCGTCTTCGACGATGATCCGGTTCACGGCCATGCAGATCTGTCCCTGGTGCAGGAACTTGCCCATGGCGGCCGCGCGGACCGCCTGGTCGACGTCGGCATCCGCGAGAACCACGAACGGGCTGTTGCCGCCGAGCTCAAGCGCCGTGTACTTCAGTGTGGCGCCGGTGGCTGCCAGGGCGCCGATGTTCTTGCCCACCGGGGTGGAACCGGTGAAGGAGATCATCCGCGGGGTCGGGTGCTCCACGAAGGCGTCGCCGATTTCCGAACCGGCGCCGACGACGGCGTTCAGCACACCGGCGGGCAGGCCTGCCTCTTCGAAGATCTTGGCGATGATGAGCGCGCCCGTGACCGGGGTGTCGCTGGCGGGCTTCAGGACGACGGCGTTACCGAGGGCCAGTGCCGGCGCGACGGAGCGCTGGGAAAGGTGGAGCGGGAAGTTCCAGGGGCTGATCACGCCGACAACTCCCAGGGGTGCGCGGTAGACACGCAGTTCCTTGTGGGGGGTGTCTGAATCCATGATCTTGCCGGAAACGCGGTGCGGGAAGGTGGCTGCCTCGCGGGTAATGGAAGTGGCGGAGGCAACTTCAATGTTGGCCTTCAGCATGGTGCTGCCGGATTCCGCGTTGAGCCAGGCGATGATCTCGTCGCGGCGCTCTTCGAAGATTTCTGCGGCGCGGGCAATGACCCTGCGGCGCTCATTCGGGGTCCTGGCTGCCCAATCCTTCTGGGCTTCCTCTGCAGCGGCGTATGCGTCGTCCAGGTCTTCGCGGGAGGCCTGCTGCATGGTCATCAGCTGCGAACCATCAAAGGGGTTGGTGTCCGTGAGGGTCTTATCCGAGCGGCCGTCGCGCCACTGGCCGCCAATGAACTGCTGGGCGGGGATCCAGTCGGTGAGGGCCGGGGATGTTGATTCGAGCTGGGTGGTCATGATTTCTCCTAGATGAATCTTGACGGTGTATTAGTGGCTACAACCTGTGTGGGGGCGGATCAATTCCCGCTACCGGGGCCGCTCCGGGTTCCAGGGGTCTGGTTGCAGGGGCAGGCTAGACCGGCGCGTGGTGATGGACCAGAGAAGAATCGACTGTCAAGAGCTACCGATACTAAGTACCCTTTTTATTTTCCCTGGTTCAGCCTAGCGTTGGACGAACCAGTGGCCAAACGGGACTCTTCCCGGCTGCTCTTAGGGCAAAAGGACATCTTTATGAGTACGAGCGCCAGTGCAGCAGGAGACCATGGACGAAAAACACCGGGCCAGGATTCCGGCGATCGGCGGGCAGGCTCGGACCTGACGCCGGACGGCCGGCGCGGGAACGGCGTGGATGACACCAGCCGGCGGCGGGTGGTGGAACGCGAGAAGGCCACCTTCGGCGGAGTGAAGATCGGATCGGCCTTTTTCGGCTGGTTGACCGCAGTTGGCACCACGGTGCTGTTGAGTGCCCTGGCGACCGCCCTTGGGGCGGCAGTGCTGTCGAACGACGACAGCCCGGACACCACGGCCGTCACCGTCACCGGCACCATCGTCCTGCTGGTGGTCCTTTTCGTGGCCTATTACTGCGGCGGATATGTGGCGGGCCGGATGGCACGTTTCAACGGCATGAAGCAGGGCATTGCGGTCTGGGTCTGGGCAGTGGTGATTGCCATCGTGGCGGCCATCCTGGCGGCGATTGCAGGGGACCAGTTCAACATTCTGGTCGATCTGAACGGATTCCCGGCGATCCCGATGTTCGGTGACAACGCCACGGCGGGAACCATCGTCGCCGCGCTCATAGCGGCAGCTGTGGCTCTGGTCGGCGCGATCCTCGGCGGGCTGGGCGGCATGCGCTTCCACCGCCGCGTGGACAAAGCCGGACTGGGCGACTGAAAGTTCTGGGGGTAAGCGGGGGACGCAGTATCCAAAGCACCATCAGGCGCCTGCAGGGCGCGGAAACAGGAGAACAACGTGATCACCAGCGAACAAATCGACACCATCATGAACCACGGAACCGTGGAAGGCACTAACGGCGAGAAGATCGGCTCGGCGGGGGATATCTACCTGGACGACGAGACGGGCCAGCCCGCTTGGGTGACCACGAAGACCGGTCTCTTCGGTTCCAAGGAGACGTTTGTTCCGCTGGCAGAAGCCACGGTAGACGGATCTGTTGTGCGGGTGCCGTATTCCAAGGAGATGGTGAAAGACGCTCCGCGGGTGGACAAGGACGGGCACCTCAGCGACCAGGAGCAGGACGAGCTCTACAGCTACTACTCCATCGGCAGCTCGCGGAGTTCCGGAACATCCGGTACGACGTCCGGAACCTCCGGCACCACGAGCGGCCAGCGGTCCTCGTCGGGCGGAAGCGGCACGTCCAGCGGCTCCGGGACTTCACGCAGCTCCGGCTCGTCGGGCGGCTCCGGGACCTCGCGCAGCTCCGGCTCATCGGGCGGCTCCGGGACCTCCTCCGGCCGTACGGAAAGCAGCCGTGGTTCAGACCATGGCCAGGTGGGGCATGACACGTCCGGTCCGACGACGGATGACGCGATGACCCGGTCCGAAGAGCAGCTTCACGTAGGCACGCAGAGCCGGGAATCCGGCCGTGCCCGCCTGCGCAAGTACGTAACCACGGAGAACGTCACCAAGTCCGTTCCGGTCAGCCACGAGGAAGCGCGGATTGAGCGTGAGCCCATCACCGACGCCAACCGCGGCTCGGCAATGGATGGACCGGCCATCAGCGAGGAGGAGCACGAAGTGACCCTCCATGCCGAAGAGGCCGTGGTGGAAAAGGAGGCAGTGCCCGTGGAACGTGTCCGGCTGGACACGGAAACGGTGACTGAAGAAGCCACGGTGACGGAGGAAGTCAGCAAGGAGCAGATCGACATGGAGGGCGAAGGCGGCAGTGGCAGCGGCGGCAGTGGCAGCGGCGGCAAGCGCCGCAGCTGACCCTGAGCTGACCCTGAGCTGGACCCTGAGCTGAACAGGCTCCTGCATCGCCGGCCGCCGGAAACACCGGCGGCCGGCGGTGCCCGTTAAGCGGCGGTGTCCGAAAACCGGGGGCTCCGGTCAGCGGGCCTCGTGCGCCGCCATCCAGCGCGCCAGCCCTGCCGCGAACTCCGCGCTCTGTTGCTCGGGCCACCAATGCCCGGCATCCACCGTGGTGATTTCCACGCCGGGAAACCGGTTCTCCAGTCCGGACGTGAGCTTCGGGGAAAGGAACGGATCCTTCGTCGGAACGATCACCTGTACGGGTCCGTCGTATCCGGCGTCGGGAAGTGCCTTGCCGGGGGCGAACATGTTGGCGCGGTAGAGCTGGAGTCCCCGCACCCCGCTGTCCCCGATTTTCCGTCCGGCGGCCTTCTCATAGGGGGCCGTCAGCAGGCGCTTCCACGCGGCGTCGGGTAGGACAGGGAGCTGGAATGCGGCTACGTACCAGCTGCGCAGCGCCTGCATAAAGGCCTGCGGCCAAAGCCGGGGTGAGCGCAGCCGGGTCTTGAACCAGCGGTGGAAGTGCCCCAGGTCCGGTCCCGAGATGCTGGTGTAGCTGAGGATCCTGCCCTCGGCACGGGGATCCTGGATGGCAGCCCAGCCCTGGATGGATCCCCAGTCATGGCCCACCAAGTGCACTCGTCCGGTCCCGGTGGCATCGAGGACGGCGTACAGGTCTTCCACAAGCAGCTCCAGCCGGTAAGGCGCGAGCTGCTTCCCCTGGATCCCCGCCACCCGTGAGGCACCGGCGTTGCGGGTGTCGTAGGTGATGACGTGCCGGTCTGCAGCCAGCTTGGCCACCACCCCGTCGAAGACGTGGTGGTCATCTGGGTAGCCGTGCACCAATAAAACACTGGGCGGCGGCGTCACCGCGTTACCCGCTGTCCCCGCCGGACCGCACTCGTACACTGCCAGTTCCGCGCCCTGGCTCCGGACAGTGCTCTTCCGTTCCTCCAGGGCCGCTGCCGGCTTATTAATGCGCTCCGGCTGTTGCCCCGGCTGCGGCGGGTGGTTCTTGTCCATGCCGTGCCTCCTCTGGTGTCGCCGGGGTCCGCCTCTCGACTGCGCGGGCTTCTCCCCAGAATACTGTTTGCCGGAAGATACTAAGGAGCCTTATAGTGATGCTCCGGGTTGAGCAGCGGCCCCTAGGATACTTCGGCGATGAAGGGCAGGGGCCATGCGGACCTTCGGCATTGAAGAGGAATATCTGCTGGTGGACGGTGAAACCGGCGTGCCGCTGCCGGTGGGGCCGGAGATTGGCCGGGTGCTTCAGCCCGGCGGGACCTTGAGCACCGAGTTCAAGCAGGAACAGATCGAATCCGGCACACAGGTACACACGGTCCTCGAAGAGCTCGCGGCGGACATAGTGGCCTGCCGGGCCACTGCCGACCGGGCAGCCGCCGCCGCAGGGGCCCGCGCGGTGGCGCTCGCAACCTCGCCGCTGCCGTGCCGGCCCACCCTCACCGAGGACGAGCGTTTCAGCAGAATGGACCAGCGGTTCGCGCAGATTGCCCGTGAGCAGCTCACCTGTGGATGCCACGTGCATGTGGGTGTCGAATCGGATACAGAGGGTGTGGCCGTACTGGACCGGATCCGGTCCTGGCTGCCGCTGCTTGGGGCACTGAGCGCCAACTCCCCCTTCTGGAACGGAGCGGACACGGGCTTCGCAAGTTACCGCTCCCAGGTGTGGAGCCGCTGGCCGCTGGCCGGACCGTACCCGGTGTTTGGATCAGCGGAGAACTACCACCGGCTGGTGGACGGCCTGCTGGAAACGCAGGTACCTATGGACCACGGACAGATTTACTTCGATGCCCGGCTAAGCCGCACGCATCCCACCGTCGAGGTCCGGATAGCCGATGTGTGCCTGTATGCGGACGACGCCGTGCTGCTGGCAGCCTTGGTGCGTGCGCTGGTGGAAACCGCCGCCCGGGAATGGCGCAATGGTGTGCAGCCCAGCGGTGTGCCGGAGACCCTGCTTCGGCTGGCCGCCTGGCGGGCGGGCCGGTTCGGGATGGATGGAGAGCTGGTGGACCCGCTCGGGTCTACGGTTGCGGACACATTTACCGTGGCCAAATCCCTCCTGGAATACGTACGTCCGGTGCTGGAGGAACAGGGAGAGGCCACGCTGGTCGAGTCACTGCTCCGCCAACTCCTCGCCCGGGGAACCGGAGCCCGGCGCCAACGGGCAGTGCTGGCGCGGACAGGAAGCCTTCGCGAGGTGGTCGCCGACGGCGTCCGCATCAGTAATCTCCCGGCAGCCCCGATTACCGAGCGGCACGACTGCTGAGCTGACAGTATTACCGCACAGATAACAGAAGCGCCGCCCCGGTAAGCCGGGGCGGCGCTTCTGTTTTAGACCGTTATTTCGGTTACTTCCGTCCGGTCAGGCACAGGAGGTACTGCGCCAGCTCGTAGACGTACCGCGCCCACCCGCGCACGTCCCACCACTGCTTGGGAGCGACGGGCGCCTTGCAGACCGGAGCCGGAGCCGCAGCCTTCTCGACCGTGACCGGCAGGGTCACCGTGGTGCCGGATTCGGCGGCCGTCAGCACCAGGGATCCGGCGCCGGAAGCCGACGCGGGAAGGGTCACGGTAACTGTGGCGGAACCGGCGCTGACCGGTGTGGTGCCCAGTGCCGTGGAGGTGCCGGCGGCATTCACGAAGCTGACGGCCAGCGACGTGTTGGCCGGGCTGCCCAGGGAGGTCAGGTTCAGCTGGGCGACGGTGAAGCTTGCTGCCGTGCCTGCTTTGACCGTGGTGGGAGCGCCCTTGACCACTACGCCCTGACGGGCGAAGTCGGGTGACAGCGGACTGTTGGCCGAGATGTAGCTGATCCAGGCGTCGCGGTCCACCAGACCCGTGTCGCGGGTGTTCTTGCCTTCCATGAAGACGGTGAAGTTGTCGCCGCCCTGCGCCAGGAAGCTGAACGTGCCTACCCGGTAGTCCCGGGCCGGGTCCATGGCTGCACCGTTGATGGTGACGCTCTGGATCCGTGAGCCGCGCGGCTGGTCCGGGTCGAAGGTGTAGGTGATGTTGTCGGACAGGCCGAGGGCCAGGAAGGCGCGCGAACTGCCGTCCGGCTGCCACTGCTGCTCCAGCATCGTCTTCAGCTGGGCACCGGTGAGTGTGGTGGTCCAGAGGTTATTGACGAAGGGCAGGACGGCGTTGGCCTCGGCGTACGTGATCACGCCGTCGGGGCCGTAGTAGAGCTCGGCGCGCAGGCCACCCGGGTTGGTGACACCGATTTCGGCGCCTCCGCGTTCGGGAGCAGCGAGGGTGGACAGCAGGGAGTCGGCCACCAATGCCCCGAGGGTGGATTCGGAGCTGCGGTCATCGCGGGCAGTACCCACGAAGGCCGAGGTGATGTCCGCCGTGACGGAGCCGACGGGCTGGTTGCCCACCTCGGCCGAATTGGCCAAGGCTGCGTCGACAATCCGCTTTACCTCGGCGACCGCCGGGTAGGCGGCCACCAGTTCCGGCGCCGCGGTCTTGGTGCGGCCCACGTTGGCTGCGGTGTAGGACAGCACTTCGTCGGTTTCTTCGTTGTACTCGAGCCGGATCTGCCCGACGAATTCGCCGTAGGAACCGGTCTGGACCACGGGGCGGGTCTTCCCGTCCCCACCCGGGATGGGTGCATCCCAGGCGTACTGCTTGTGGGTGTGCCCGGTGTAGATGGCGTCCACCAGTTCGGTGGTCTCGTTGACGATCTCCGCGAAGGCACCGCCGGCCGCCAGCTCCTGGTCCAGGGTGGCGCCGTCGGGAGTGCCGCTGCCGGCACCCTCGTGGTACTCGGCGATGATGACGTCGGCGAGGTCCTGCTCCACAAGCTGCTCGGCGACGCGGTTGACCGCGTCCACCGGGTCGCCGAAGTCAAGGTTGCTGATCCCGCCGGGGCTGACCAGGCTTGCCGTCTCCTGGGTGATGGCACCGATGACGGCCACCTTGACCCCGTTGACGTCGAGGATCTCGTATTCCTGCAGGGCAGGAGTGGTGGTGCCCTTGGTGTAGACGTTGGCACCCAGGTAGGGGAACTGCGCGGCCGCGGCGACGCGTCCGGTCAGGTCCGCGAAACCGCCGTCGAACTCATGGTTACCGGCGGCCGAGGCCTGCAGTCCCAAAGCATTCAGGACATCAATGGTCGGCTGGTCCTGCTGCACCGAGGAGGCGAACAGGGAAGCGCCGATGTTGTCACCCGCGGAGAGGAACAGCGAGCTGCCCTCCGGAGCGCCGGCCTTGAGTTCCTCGACCGTTCCGGCGAACGGCACCGTGTTGGCGTCGATCCGTCCATGGAAGTCGTTGATGTTCAGCAGGTTCAGTGTCGAAGTGTCCGTACCTTCCGCGGTCAGGTCCATGCCCACAAGGATGGGGTCATGGTCCGAGGCCCGGTACGGATCCGGTGCGTAGAAGTTGGTGGCGTTGTAGTTGTAGCGGCTGTATTCGAAGGCCACCGACTCCACGGAGTTGATGTTCCAGATGTCGGTACCGGTCACCGCTTCGTTGGCCGCCGGGGAGGCCAGGATGTGGTCCAGGCTTCCAACGGTCCCGCCGAAGGCATACGAGTGCTTGCCGGTGGTCGCGCCGAGGTCAACGTAGCCGGCATCAACCAGCACCTTGATGGGGTCCTCCGCGTGGTAGGCATTGAAGTCGCCCAGCAGGAACACCTTGTCTGTACCGGCGGCTTCCGACTCGGTTCCGGCGAAGTCCACGAGGGCCTGTGCCTGGCGGACGCGGTCGGCGTTCCAGCCGCCCTGGCCCGTGTCGGCATTTTCACCGGAGGCCGGCGCTGATCCCTTGGACTTGAAGTGGTTCGTTACGGCGAGGATTTCCGTGCCGTCTTCGGCTCCGGCAGGCCGGAAGGCCTGGGCCAGCGGCTCGCGGGCGTTGGAGAAGACCTCTTCGTTATCGAGGATGCTGGATTCGCCGACGGGTTCGGCGGTTCCGGTGCGGTAGATGAAGGCCGAACGGATGACGTCTTCATCAGCGGGCAGGTCCGCGGGGGAGCGGACGTAGTCCCACGTCCCCGGTGCCTGTGCGTTGAGGGCGGCCACCAGGCGGGACAGCGCGTCATCGCGGTTCTTGCCGAACTTGGCTGAGTTTTCGACCTCCATCAGCGAGACCACGTCAGCGCCCAGGGCGTTGATCGCTGCCACGATTTTGGCCTGCTGGCGTTCCAGGTTCGCGGCGTTGGCGGCGCCGCGGGCGTCGCAGCCGCCGTCGACGGTCACGGGAGCGCCGCTGCGGTCCTTATAGAAGGAGCAGCCGGTGAGGCTGTCTCCGGTGGTGGTGAAGTAATTCAGCACGTTGAAGGACGCGAGCTTCAGGTTGCCGCCGACACTCTCGGGTGCTGCGGTGCGGGTGTTGGTGAACGACGCCGGTGAGGCGGTCGCGGCGTTGGCCTGCGTCAGCTCGGTCAGCGGCTGGAATTTCCAGGCACTGTTGCGGAAATCCAGGATGACGCCGGTGCTGAAGGTGGCAGCGGAGCCCACCCGGACCGGGTTTTCCGGAGTCAGGTACGGCAGGGGCTTGCCCTGGTTGGCTGCACTGAGGAAGTTGGTGCTGGAGCCGTCGTCGAGCTTTACGGCGCGGGCGGCGTTGTCCGCCACGACGGCAGCGTGTTCGGGGGTTCCGACGGCGGCTACCGCGGTGGGCTGGACGAGGACGGAGTTACCGGCAGCGAGGCCAATTTCCGCGTACTGGTTCAGGGAGAAGTTGTCGGTGACGGTGAATTCGCCCTGCGGCGCCAGCAGCATGCCCTCGAGGGTTTCGCGCTGTTCCTCGGTTGCCGGCCATGCGACGGCGGCGGGCTTGACCTCGGGCGCGGCTTCGCTGACCTTGGTCATGGCGCCGTCGGCGACGGTGAGCTGCGTGAGGTTGTAGTACTCGCCCACAGTGCCGGTGACCTCGACGTAGTCGCCTGCGGTCACCTGGCCCGCGGTGGCCGCGGAGAAGATGAAGATGCCCTCCGACGCGGTGTGCGTGGCGGGGTTGAGGTCCCCGCCGGTGCCCGGAGTCTGGATGTAGTAGCCGTTGAAGCCGCCGGTGGGGTAGACGCCAGTGACCTTGCCGCGCGTGGTGACCGTCTGGCCGATCATCGGACTGGCGGCGCCGGTGCCCTGGATCTGGGCGATCGGCACGACGTTGCCCGGCACCGGCACGGGGGCCGGCGTCGTCGGCGTGGGCGTGGGGGTGGGCACGGTGGGAGCCGCACCGCCGGTGGAGGTGGGTGTCACCGAGGTGCTCAGAGTGAAGTCGGAAGCGTTATTGTTCGAATCCGCGAAACCGGCCCGGTTCAGCGACTTTGGATCCGAGTTGCCTGCAGGTGCGGCCGCCCCTGCCGTCTCGAACGTGTTGGACGACCCGTAGCCCAGCAGGTCGACCACTCCGGGAGCGCCGATAACCGAGCCGGTGGGCAGGGGATCAACCCGGGTGCCCTGGTTCGAGAGGACCAGCGTGCCGCCGGTGCCGCTGAAGCTGGCACCGATGGTGGCGTCAGCGGCCGGGAGGGCAGCGCCGGTGGTGCCGTTGCTGGCGCCGGAGACCAGGTAATACCCGCCGGGAGCGATGCTGCCCGAAAGCGTGCCGATTCCGGTGGGAGCTGCTGTGGCGCCCGCGGCCCGGTACTGGAGGGACCAGCCGTCCAGGCTCACCGGTGCGCTGGTGGGGTTGTAGAGCTCGACGAATTTGGTGTTGAACGGGGCGTTGGCGCTGCCGCCGGACAGATACGCCTCGTTGATGATGATGCCGGGAACGGCAGCGGCGCCGTCCTGGGCGTAGGCCGGGAACGCGGTCAGCGGGGCGGCGAGCAGGCCGGCTGACAGGGCGGTTCCGAGCGCAGCTTTCCAGGGGAAAGGTCTCATGCCTCATACTCCTTGGTCAGCCGTTCGGGCCGACAGGTAATGGCCGCCGGTGAGGGCGGCGGGGATCCAGCGAGTGATGACGTTAGGTGATGCTAGTCGGGGCAGGTTGCGACCAGGTGAACGTCCGGCGTCGTCCGTCAGTGCACGTGCCGGCACGCTTCCGCCGCGTCCCCCGAGGAGGCGGAAAAGTGATCGCCACCACAGTGTACGGCCTTCCACCCCCACTTCCCGTCTGGCGGGTACTGATGAGTAACAAACGCGGGCGACGGCGGTAAAAAAGTGCCCCTGATCCTGCTCATCGCCTTCTGTACAGCAAATGCGGTCTGGGACCCACTTAGCCAGCATCAGCTGTACAGAAGGTGACGCTTAGCCAGCATCAGCTGTGGTGGCGCGGGGCGACGGGGACAGTGCGCCCGGGCGGAAAGTGGACCGGAAAACAAAGAAGCGGCCCCCGTTGTGGGGACCGCTTCTCGTTGTCTGCGCGGAAGGTAAGGGATTCGAACCCTTGGTACGGGGTTACCGCACACTGGTTTTCAAGACCAGCTCCATCGGCCGCTCGGACAACCTTCCTCACTAGTAGTCTGGCAGAAGGGATGAATTCACCAAAATTCCCTGAACCAGGAAGGACAGCATGAAAGCCATCGTTATTGGAACGCCCGGGGGCCCGGAAGCACTGGAACTGCAGGACGTTCCCGCACCCACGGCCGGACCGGGGGAAGTGCTGATCGACATCCTTGCCGCCGGCATCAACCGCGCAGACGTGATGCAGCGGCAGGGCCATTACCCGGTACCCGCCGGAGCGTCCGAGTATCCCGGCCTGGAAGTCTCCGGCCGGATTGCCGCGCTGGGCGAGGGCGTCGAGGGCTTTGCCGTCGGAACCGAAGTGGTGGCCCTGCTGAGCGGCGGCGGCTATGCCGAACAGGTGGCAGTGCCCGCCGGGCAGGTCCTTCCCCTGCCGGACGGCTTCGATGCCGTCACTGCCGCGTCCCTGCCGGAGACCGCGGCCACCGTCTTCTCCAACCTCTTTATGTCCGCCGGCGTGCAGGAGGGCGACTATGTCCTCATCCACGGTGCCAGCGGGGGCATCGGCACCATGGCCATCCAGATGGTCGCCGCGTTCGGCGCGGTTCCCATGGTGACTGCCGGTTCGGCGGAAAAGCTGGAGCTGGCCGAATCGCTCGGCGCAAAGGTCCTCATTAACTACAAGGAGCAGGACTTCGTCGAGGCAGTGCGGGAAGCCACCGGCGGCCACGGCGCGGACATCATCCTCGACGTCGTCGGCGCCAAATACCTGCAGCGGAACCTCGACGCGCTCGCCGTGGCCGGCCGGCTGGTGGTCATCGGCCTGCAGGGCGGCATCAAGGCGGAGCTGAACCTGAACCAGCTGATGACCAAGCGGGCGGCCGTCATCGGCACCACCCTGCGCGGCCGGCCCGTGGAGGAAAAGAGCGCCATCATGTCCGCGGTCGGTGAATACGTCTGGCCGCTGCTGGTCTCCGGCGAGATCCGGCCGCTCGTGGACCGCACCTTCCCGCTGGCCGAGGCCGCTGCGGCCCACGAATACTTCGATTCCGGCCAGCATGCGGGCAAGATCCTACTGACGCTCTAGCCAGGACCCAGCCACAGCCCCACGGCGACGGCGGCCGCACCCTTTGCGGCCGCCGTCGTTTTTTCTGTGACGCACACCTCACCCGCTGGTAACCTCGAGGGGCAGGGCACCTTCCTGCACCGTTCGGTACGTATGTCAATGAAGACAAGCCACCGCAGACCTAGAGGGATCATCATGAGCGAGAACGGTCGGCAGCCTGCCGATAGAGAAAAACCACTGGACGGCGACGTCCTGGAACAGGACCCGGCACTGCCGCCGGTGGCCGTGGATCCGGAAGTCCTCGAGGCGGAGGAGCGCCGCTGGACCCCGGCGAAGATCGCCATCTGGGCCGGCATTGCCTTGCTGGGCGGCTTCAGCTGGACCATGCTCGCCGTGGTGCGCGGTGAAACCGTCAACGCCATCTGGTTCGTGTTCGCGGCGGTGTGCACGTACCTCATCGGCTACCGCTTCTACTCGAAACTCATCGAGGCGAAGCTGCTGAAGCCCAATGACCGCCGGGCCACTCCGGCCGAGTACAAAGCGGACGGCAAGGACTTCGCCGCCACGGACCGCCGGGTCCTCTACGGGCACCACTTCGCCGCCATCGCCGGCGCGGGTCCGCTCGTCGGCCCGGTCCTGGCTGCCCAGATGGGCTACCTGCCCGGAACCATCTGGATCATCGTGGGCGTGGTGCTGGCCGGCGCCGTCCAGGACTATCTGGTGATGTTCTTCTCGATGCGCCGCGGCGGGCGCTCCCTGGGCCAGATGGCACGGGATGAGCTCGGGCTGATCGGCGGCACCGCCGCCCTGATCGCCACCCTGGTCATCATGATCATCATCGTGGCCATCCTTGCCCTGGTGGTGGTGAACGCCCTGGCCGAAAGCCCCTGGGGTGTCTTCTCCGTGAGCATGACCATCCCCATCGCCCTTTTTATGGGCGTGTACCTGCGCTACCTGCGTCCGGGCAAGGTCACCGAGGTCTCCATCATCGGCTTCGTCCTCCTGCTCGCCGCCATCATCGCCGGCGGTTGGGTTGCCGGCACCCCGCTCGGCGACGCCCTGACCCTGGAGCCGACCACCATCGCGTGGGGCATCATCATCTACGGCTTCATCGCCGCCGTCCTGCCGGTCTGGCTGCTGCTGGCCCCGCGCGACTACCTCTCCACCTTCATGAAGGTGGGGACCATCGTGATGCTCGCCGTGGCCATCATCATTGTCCGCCCGGAGATCAGCGTTCCCGCCGTCAGCGAATTCGCCAGCCGGAATGACGGGCCGGTGGTGGCCGGGCCGCTCTTCCCGTTCCTCTTCGTCACCATTGCCTGCGGTGCCTTGTCCGGCTTCCATGCACTGATCTCCTCCGGCACCACCCCGAAGATGCTGGAGAAGGAACGCCAGACCCGCTTCATCGGCTACGGCGGCATGCTGATGGAATCCTTCGTGGCCGTCATGGCGCTGGTGGCCGCCATCTCCATTGACCGCGGCATCTACTTCGCCATGAACTCCTCCGCCGGAGCCACCGGCGGCACGGTGGAAGGCGCCGTCGCCTTCGTCAACGGCCTGGGGCTGGCCGGTGTGAACCTCACCCCGGACATGCTCTCGTCCCTGGCATCCAACGTCGGCGAGGAATCCATCGTCTCGCGCACCGGCGGCGCACCCACACTCGCCGTCGGCCTGGCCACGATCATGCAGAGCCTGATCGGCGGTCCCGGCATGATGGCCTTCTGGTACCACTTCGCCATCATGTTCGAGGCCCTGTTCATCCTCACCGCGGTCGACGCCGGCACCCGGGTGGCGCGGTTCATGCTGCAGGACACGATCGGCAACGTTGCCCCGAAGTTCAAGGACATGTCGTGGCGTCCCGGAGCCTGGGTCTGTACGGCCATCATGGTCGCCGGCTGGGGGTCGATCCTGATCATGGGGGTCACCGACCCACTTGGCGGCATCAATACGTTGTTCCCGCTCTTCGGCATCGCCAACCAGCTCCTGGCCGCCATTGCGCTGGCCATCTGCATGGCGATCATTGCCAAGAAGAACGCGTTCAAGTGGCTGTGGATCGTGGCCCTGCCGCTGGCATTCGCCGCGGTGGTCACCATCACGGCGTCGTTCTACAAGATCTTCTCGCCGGTTCCCGCAGTGGGTTACTGGGCCAACCATGAGGCGTTCCAGGCTGCACTGGCCCGGGGTGAGACGAGCTTCGGGACGGCCAAGACCGTGGAGGCGATGGAAGCGGTGGTGCGCAACACACTCATCCAGACCACGCTCTCGGTGGTGTTCGTGACCCTGGCGATCATTGTCATCATCACCGCCATCATTGCCAGCATCCGGTCCTTCCGGTCGGGCGGTGCCCCCAGCGCCGAGGACCCGGCCGTTCCGTCGCGTACCTTCGCACCGGCCGGTTTCCTGGCTACGCCGGCGGAAAAGGAGATTCTGGCGCAGTGGGAGTCGCTGCCGGAGGCTGACCGGCCCGCAAAGAGGGCGGCGCACTCATGAGTGCCGCCGTCGCCGTCCGCCACGGTGTCGCCGGATTCGTCCGGTTCTTCCGCGACGTAATGGGGGAGGACGCCTACCGGAAGTATCTGGCTTTCCATGCGTCCTCCGGGTGCAGCTCGCCGCTGATGAGCGAGCGGGAATTCTGGCGGGACAAGATGGACCGGCAGGACAGCAACCCGCAGGGCCGCTGCTGCTAGCGCGGAATTGATTGACGGTATAAGTACGACGGCGGCACCGCAGCTGATTGCCTCAGCCGCGGTGCCGCCGTCGTTGTTTCCTTTTGTTGCTTCCCCGGCGGGTCCCCCGCACCCCGGAACCGGGGGAGCAAACCGTGAAAAACATAGGGCCTACCCGAAATCCGGACTCTCCGCGGGGCAACCCCGGGCAACCGTGAGAGCATTAATGCCATGACTGATCAGAACGGATCCTCCGACCGCCCCGAGGCGGCACCGGGCGTTCCTGTCGGGCAGAAGTCAGAGCAGACACCGGCCGGCGATGGAACGGCTGACACCGGCAGTCCGGCTGAGACCGCCGGACAGGTGGACCGGTCCACGGACACCACGGACACCGCCGCCGGCTCCAGCCACGGCAAGGCCAAGAGCGGGCCGGCCAAGCTCAACGAGCTGGTGGACGAACCGGCGAAAGTCATGCGGATCGGCACCATGATCAAGCAGCTGCTCGAGGAAGTGCGCAACGCCCCGCTGGACGATGCGGCGCGCAACCGGCTGGCGGAGATCCACTCCCGGTCCCTGAAGGAACTCGAGGACGGGCTGGCCCCTGAACTCGTGGACGAGCTGCACCGTATCAACCTGCCGTTCCTTGATGATTCCACCCCGACCGACGCCGAGCTGCGCATAGCGCAGGCGCAGCTGGTGGGCTGGCTCGAAGGGCTGTTCCGCGGTATCCAGACGGCCATCGCAGCGCAGCAGACCGCCAGCCATGCCGCAGGACGCCTGCAGCTGCGCCAGCTGCCGCCGGGAACCATCCTTGCCCCGGGTGTCGTCATTGGAGACGATGGGGAACCGCACCGTGCGCAGGGCCCCCAGGGGGCCGGCAGTCCGCGCCCGGAACCCCAATCAGGCCCCGGCCAGTACCTGTAGGACATTGATGGCACTTTTTGCAGCCGCCCGGCAGGGGCGGAAAGACGACGTGGAGCTCGGCAAGGGTGTGTGGCGCCGCGCCCACGACCGTTTCACCCGCGGCCTGGACCGGTATTACCAGATGCTCGAAGGCGTGGAGGATGACGCCATCTACAACGAGCTCGTGACCGTCGCCAATGAGCTTGCCGGGCTGCTGCCGCGCGTCCGGCAGGTCTGCTCGGACGCACAGCGCCAGCTGCCCAGCACCGGACAGAACATTCCCGGCGCGCTGACCGCCGTGCACCGCGCCCTGTCCCGCAGCGGCAATTCGCTGGCCGCTGCGGCCGAGGCCGCCGCCATGTCACGGCTGGAAGGTGAGCGCTGGGGGATCGCCTCCGCCGGACTGGACAATGTGCGGCGCCGGGCGGAACTGGTGCGGGAGGACGTAGCCGAGGCCGAACGGGCCCTGCTCAGTGCCCGGGAAACACGCCTCCCCGGAAAGTAGCAATTAAAAAACTTTCCCAATTCGGGAATATCGAATAACGCGTTTTCGCGGTGAGCATATCCGTTTTGTCCTCCGCGGTAACGGCGCAAGGATGAAGAGATGACTACATCACCGGTTCTGACTTTCAATGACGGCAACACCATTCCCCAGCTCGGCTACGGCGTGTGGCAGGTTGAGGACGAGGTTGCCGAAAAGGTAGTGGGGCAGGCCTTCGAGGTTGGCTACCGCCACATCGACACGGCCAAGATCTACGGCAACGAGGCCGGCGTGGGCCGTGCCATCGCCGCCACCTCCGTGGCCCGTGAAGACATGTTCATCACCACGAAGGTGTGGAACGCAGACCAGGGCTACGAAGAGACGCTGAAGGCCTTCGATGCCTCCATGGAGCGCCTTGGCCTGGAAACCCTGGACCTGTACCTGATCCACTGGCTGCAGCCGAAGCAGAACAAGTACGTGGACACCTGGAAGGCGCTCATCGAGCTGCAGAAGCAGGGCCGCGTTAAGTCGATCGGCGTCTGCAACTTCACCAAGGAAGCCCTGCAGGAAATCATCGACGCCACCGGCGTCGTCCCGGTCCTGAACCAGGTGGAGACCCACCCGTACCTGAACCAGGCCGACCTGCGCGCCTTCGAGGCCGAGCACAACATCCTGCACGAGTCCTGGTCCCCGCTGGGCTCCGGCAAGGGCCTGCTCGAGGATCCCAAGCTCGTGGAGATTGCGGCGAAGTACGACGGCGCCACGCCGGCCCAGGTGGTCATCGCCTGGCATCTGGCACTCGGCAGCATTGTCATTCCCAAGTCCGTCACGGAATCCCGCATCCGGGAAAACTGGGAAGCACTGAACCTGACGCTGACCAACGAAGATATCGAGGCCATCAATGCCCTCGACAACGGCACCCGTTACGGCGCGGATCCGGCCACGGCCGACTTCGCCTAAACCTTCGGGTTAAACCAAAAGGCGCACGTTCCGCGGAACGTGCGCCTTTTGTGTTGGAGTCCTACGCGGCGACCGGTTCCAAGGGGGCGCGGACCGGCCAATCCTGGCCTTCGAGGATCACCTGGGCGCAGCTGCCGGTGGTCACGTTCACCACGATCGGTGCCAGCAGGTTTACCGTGGTCCCCTCCAGTGTCGGGTTGGCGACCACCAGCACGGCCGCGTCCTCGGACGTCACCAGGTTCAGCTGGAGGCGCTGCTCATCGGTGATTTCCGGATGGTAGTCCGGAAGGTAGACAGAGGCGTCCAGGACGTAGAGGCGATGGGTGCCGCCGTCGGCGCCTGCGGCACTGGTCATGGCAAACAGCCCGGCCGCGCCTTCAACTTCGGCGAGGTCGAAGCGCACCTCGGGAGCCAATCCCGGCGGGGGTGTCAGGAAGGTCAGGCCGGTGCTCATCGGAGGAAGTCCATCAGGGTCGGCTGCAGTGCCTTGGCGGTGATGGCCAGGGCCGACTGATAGGCGACTTCCTGCAGCTTCATGTCCAGAATGACCTTGGCGGTATCCAGGTCCTCGATACCGGAGCGGCGCGTCTCCAGGCTGACAGACCTGTCAGCGAGGGTCTCCTTGGCATTGATCGTGGCCGCATGCCGGACGCCCAGGCTGGAGTGCTCCATCAGGACCGTATTGGCGGCCGCATCGATCTTGCCCAGGTAGCCGCTGACGTCATTGTTGGCGTTGAGGTCTGCGACCAGATTGTCCACCAGTCGAAAGACGGAATTGTCTCCGGCGCCGAATACTGCCTCGCCGTCGGTATCCACGCGGACCAGCGTGTTGCTGTCCACCCGGCGGGTAGTGGGGGTGCTGCTTCCACTGAAGTTGTACGAGCCTGCCGCATCTTCGGTGAAAGCCTTGCCGGTGTCCGAGGTTCCAGCAAAGACCGTCCGGCCCAGGTACGTGGTGTTGGCCTCGCGCAGCAGGTCCGTTTTGAGGCCGGCAAGCTCGGTGGCCACGGCCTTGCGGTCATTGGGAGACATGGTGCCGGTGGCCGCGCTCAGTGTGAGGTCCTTGACTCGACGCAGGATGTCCGTGGTGTTGGTCAGGGCGTCATCGGCGAGGGTAAGCCAGCCATCGGCGTCGCTCACATTGGATGTGTACTGCTCATTCGCTCTGATCTCGGACCTCACCTTGAGCGCGTTGGCGGTGCCCATGGGATCGTCGGACGGACGCGTGATGGCAGCGGAGGATGCCACCTGCTCCTGCAGCTTGGCCATCCGGGACATGCTGGACTGCAAATTCAGCTGGGCCGTCCGGGCCATGGTCTGGTTCGTGGTGCGGGTGATCACGGGTTACCTTCCAACAATTCCGGTGCGGTTAATAAGGGTGTCAAGCATTTCGTCAATGGCGCTCATAACCCGGGAGGCGCCCTGGTAGGCGTGCTGGTACATCAGCAGGTTCACATTCTCTTCATCCAGGTCCACTGAGGCATTGGAAAGCTGCAGGTCCACCGCGGAGGAGGACGCGACGTCGGCCAGGGTGGCCTGCTGCAGTTCGGAACGGCTCAGGGAACCGGTAGCTGTCACGAAGGTGCTCCACACCTTGTCCGCCGATCCGGCTTTGGATCCGAGCTGGGAAATCTCATCTGCCAGGCTGCCGTCCAAGGTGCCGGCGCCGGGGCGGCCGGCCGCAATACCGGAGGCGTCGGTGGGGATGGCCCTCAGCGTGGTTGCGGCCGGGTTACCGACGGCGAAGAAATCTCCGCCGGGTGTGCCGGCGGTCGTTGCGCCCTTGCTGTGCAGGTCGTTGACGCTGGATGCCAGTGCGGTGGCCACCTCGTTGTAGGAGGCAGCGGCCTTGGCGAAGACCCCGCCCTTGTCCGCTGCAGCGAGCAGCGAGATAGCACCGGCAATTTCACCCTTGCTGATGCCGGCGGAGCCTGCCCGGTCGCTCCAGCCGACGGTGGGTTCCGATGTGTCATCCATTGAGGTGCCGCCGGTGACCCGCAGCGAGCGGACATTGTCGCCGGTGACCAGTGCGTTGCCGTCAATGAGGACGTCGACCATGCCGTCGGAGGACTCCCGCACCGTGGCGCCGCTCAGGGCGGCGATGGTGGTGGCCAGGGCGTTGCGCTGGTCCACCAGCTCGTTTGCGGACGCCCCGGAGGCAAGCGTGGAGCGGATGGCGCCGTTGAGGTCGGCAAGCTGCACGGCACTGGCATTGAGTTCGGCGACCATGTCATTGAGGCCGCTGCGGGTGCTGTTCCACTGGTCGCGGACCGCGTTGTAACCGGCGGCGATCTGTGTGGCGACGCCGGATGCTTCGCTCAGGAGTGCGGCGGCGGCGGAATTGTCGCCCGGCTTGTGCGACACCCCCTGCCAGGCAGCGGAGAAGTTCTGCAGGGCAGCGGACAGGCCCGTCTTGCTCGGCTCGTTGAATCCATCCTCCAGCTCGATCAGCGCGTTAGCACGGACGGCGGAGTACCCGGCAACGGCAGCAGTGCTGCGCACGCGGGTATCCAGCTGCATGCTGCCCAGGCGGGCGATTGAATCCACCGACACGCCCTGGCCAACACCCGTGTTGGCGGCGAACCGGCCGGCGGGGGCAAGGGAGGGGGCGGCGGACGTGTTGAGGCGCTGGCGGGTATAGCCGGCCACGTTGGCGTTCGCCACGTTCTGGCCCACCACGTCCAGGCCTTTCCGTGCGGCGGTAAGGCCGGTGTATGCCGTGTTCAGGCCGCTGAAGGTGCTCATTGCTTGGGAGTCCCTATCGTCAAATGCTCTGGTCAACCAGCCGGGCGGCTGACATGGGAGTGGCTGAGGTGCCGGAGGCCGTGTAGGTGTTCGCCTCGGGATTCAATCCCGCCAGCGTTTCCTGGGCCGACCGGGCTGCGGTGCGCAGGAACTGTTCGTTAATGTCCCGCAGTTCGCGGATTTTCACCGTCAGCTCCGTCATGGCCTGCAGGTGCGCGTTGAAGATTTCCGTCCACGGACCGGCAGGTGCAGCAGCCACCAGCTCCCGGAGGGTTGCGTCTTCGGACGTACCCCATTCCGCGGCGAGGCCAGCTACAGCCACGGCGCGGCCAAGATCGGCGGCGCGGAGGCGTTCGAGGACTTGTTCAACCTCGCGTGTAGCGTGCGTGAGCCATTTGGTTTTTCCGGAGGTAAGCAGCAGTTGTTCTTCTTCGAGCTTGAACACAAGAAGTTCCAACAACTCGCGCTCTTCCCATAGAAGGGCCGAGAGTCTCTGGGTACCCATGCGTGGCTCACCTCCTAGGTTGGTGCACTGAATGTCTCTAAAGCGGAATAAGACGTCTGATTCCAGGCCCCAACCTGCGGCAAAAGTCTTCGGATTGGCAGACATATTGGAATATGTCCGCCAAAAAACACTATCGGCCGGGTCTTCTCCAATGTTAGTGGTATGTTTCAGCTAAAGCGCTCATGCGTGGATACCACAGCGGACTCAGCCACTGACCACGAGGGCAGCGCAAACAACTGATTATCAGTTGGGGGACAGTTGGGGAACAAGGGCTTGGGGGTCCATATTGAATCGCGCCGCACGTAATGCCATGGTGGTGGAAAATCTTCCACTGGTTGGTTATCTCGTATCCGAAGTCTGTGCCAAGGCCACGCATCTTTCGCGTGATGACCTGGCCTCCGCCGGATCTATTGCCCTTATAACGTCGGCGGATTCCTTCGACCCGGATCTGGGGGTGCCTTTCGGCGCCTATGCCCGGCGCCGGATTGTGGGTGCCTTTGCGGATGAAATGCGTTCCAATGACTGGGCGACCCGCTCGGCCCGTCGCCGGATCAAAGAGACCTTGGCAGTAAAGGAAACCCTTACTGCCGCCCTGGGCCGCACTCCGAACGTCGATGAGATTGCCTCCGCCTTGGGTGTGGACCGCACCGTGGCCGAGGATGCGCTCTCCGATGCCTCCCGCACTGTGTCCAGCCTGGATGAATCAGTGACGGACTTCCTCGTTGCGGACATGCCCTCTCCGGAAGGCTCCCTACTCGCGTCGGAACGCCTGAAGTACCTGCAGGCCGCCGTCGCCGCGCTGCCGGAGAAGATGCGGTATGTAGTGGAAGAGATTTACTACCACGACCGCACGGTCAAGGAAATTGCCGAAGAGCTTGGCAGTACACATTCAGCTGTGTCCCAGCAGCGGGCCGAAGCGGTCCGCCTCCTCCGCGACGGCCTGGGGACGCATTACTCCGACACCAGTGCGGCGCCGGAACTCCAATCCCGGATTGCCCCGGCCCGCCGGAATGCGTACCTCACCTCGGTGGGGGACCGCACTGCGGGCGGTATTACCCGACACCACCTGGCGCCGGCGCTGCCCGGAACCCGGGGTCTGATTCCAGGGCTGCCGGACGGTCGGCCGTCCTCTATTAACCCGGCTGCTTCCTAGGTCCTCCGTAGGAAAAGAATTTCTCAAATTCTTTTTCGAAACTCCTAACACCCATCGGTGCTCCGGCCGATAGCTATGGTTGCAGGCCCACGGATGGGCCTGTTAGTACAGCCCACTCACGGAGGAATACATCATGGGTTTCACAATCGCCACAAACGTTTCATCGCTCAATGCCATGCGCAACCTGACGCTCAACCAGAGTGCACAGGCAAAGTCGGTGGAGCGTCTCTCCAGCGGCCTGCGTATCAACCGTGCTGCCGACGACGCAGCCGGCCTGGCCATCTCCGAAGGCCTGAAGAACCAGGTCTCCGGCCTGCAGGTTGCCGGCCGCAACGCCCAGGACGGCATCAGCCTCGTCCAGACCGCTGAAGGCGCCCTGACCGAGGTGCACAACATCCTCAACCGCGTTCGCGACCTGTCCGTACAGGCAGCGAACGATACCAACAACACCGAGTCGCGTGCAGCCATCCAGAAGGAAATCACCGGCCTCGGTGAGGAACTCGGCCGAATCGCCAACAGCACCAACTTCAACGGCATCCAGCTGCTGGACAACACCCACGGTACGCCTGCTACGGGTGTAACGGCTTCGCTGAAGATCCAGGTCGGCGCTGACGGCGGTGCTCTCAAAACCGCCAACAACGAGATCACGATCAACCTCGCGAACGTTTCAGCGGTTGCTACCGCTGTGCAGGGAATTGACATCACCGGAACGGAGGCAGCTCCGCTCTCGAGCGTCGAAAGCCAGGCTGCCGCTTCTACTGCCATCGAGACACTGGATGAGCAGATCACGAACGTATCCACCGCCCGCGCTGACCTGGGTGCCACGCAGAACCGCTTGGAGTCCACCGCACGCTCCATCGCGGTCTCCGTGGAGAACCTCTCCTCGGCCAACTCCCGCATCCGCGACACGGACATGGCACAGGAAATGGGTAACTTCACCAAGTCCCAGATCCTGTCCCAGGCCGCTACCGCCATGCTGGCCCAGGCCAACCAGATGAACTCCGGTGTTATGCAGCTCCTGCAGTAGCAGATCGGGCAACACCTGATTCATCAGCAGTAAGAACCACCAGCAGTAACCGCAGTACCGGCAGGTGAATGGCCGCTGGCGGCGGGGAAACATGACTTGGACCTCACGCTTCCCGCTGCCAGCCCATTCCCTGCCTTCTGTTTGTCACGGCAGGACCAGGCAGGACCAGGTAGGGCCCCGTAAGACATCAGCAAGACTCGGCAGGACTTCTCAAGGAGCATTTCCATGGCGCTAGGCATTGACGGGCTGATCAGTGGCATCGACACCACCGCCATGATCGCTGACCTGATGAAGATCGAAGCCCGCCCGCAGAAGATGCTGCAGGACAAGGTGGCATCCAACCAGCTGTTCGTGACGGCACTGCAGAACCTCAACACCAAGGTCGCGTCCCTGACCGAGGCCGCTGGAAAGATCGCCAAAGCAGGCGGCACCGACCGGTACGCCGCCGTCACCGGTGCGGACAGCGTCAAGGCAACCGTGAAGGCGGGAGCCGCCGCCGGCTCGCTGGACCTCACCGTCAACAAACTGGCCACAGCCCAGGTATCCCTTTCAGCCGCCATGGCGGCCTGGCCCAACGGAGACGCCCTCGCCATTTCCGCAAACGGGACCATCACCGAACTGGATACCGCAGGCAAAAGCCTGGACGAAGTCATCAGCACGGTCAACAAGGCCAACCTCGGCGTCACCGCGGTCAAGATCGCCGCGGGGAACGTGGACGGCGTAGCCCAGTACCGGATGCAGTTCACCGCTGCGGAGACAGGTGTGGCCGGAGCGTTCACCGTGTCCCAGAACGGTAGCGACCTGGGTGCCATTCGGGCCGGACAGGATGCCGAAGTTACCCTGTGGGCCGGCGTCGCCGGTGCGGAAACGAAAATCACTTCTGCCACCAACACCTTCGCGAACCTGATGCCGGGCGTTGATATCACCGTCTCCGCGGTGTCCACGGATCCCGTCACCGTGGCTGTCAGCCGCGACAGCAAGGCGATTTCCGACGTAGCCGCCTCCTTGGTTGCCGGTCTGACGGACGTCTTCGGCTACATGGACCGGAACTCCGCCGTCAGTATCGATACCTCCGACGGCGTCACCAAGACCGTTGGGGGAGTCTTCACCGGGGACTCGAGTACCCGGTCCCTGAAGCAGTCCATCATGGATGCCGCCACCGGAGCCTTGGATGGACGCTCGACGTCGGACATCGGTATTACCCTGACCAAATACGGGACCGTCGAGTTCGATGCCGAAAAGTTCGCCGCTGCCCTCGCCGATGATCCCGAGAAAACCCAGGCAGCACTGCAGGCCATTGCCGGCCGGGTGGAGGCTGCGGGCAAGGCAGCCTCTGATAAGTACGACGGGTCCATTACCAAGCGGATCACGGGCCAGGAATCCACCGTGAAGTCCCTCAACAACCAGATCGAGGAATGGGACCGCCGGCTGGCCTCACGGGAATCCACCCTGAAGATGGTCTGGTCAAACCTGGAGGTCAAGCTGGGCTCCCTGAACAGCCAGATGGACTGGCTGACCGGCCAGCTGGACTCCCTCTCCGCTTCCTCGAGTAAGAAGTAGCCGTGAACACGTCGATGGCGGCTAAACGGGCCGAATATGCGCGCAATGCGGTGTTGTCGGCCTCGCCGGCCCGTCTGCTGACCATGCTGTATGACCGGCTGCTGCTGGACCTGGCCCGCGCCGAAACCGCGCAGCAGAACGAGGAGTGGCCTCTTGCCTCGGAGAACCTGCTCCATGCCCAGGCCATCATTACCGAGCTGCTGGGCACGCTGAAAACGGACGTGTGGGAGGGCGGGGAAAACCTGCACGCCATCTACACGTACTCACTTTCCACCCTGCTCAACGCCAATATCGGCCGTGACGCGAAGCTGACCCGCGAGTGCATCGACCTGCTTGAGCCCATCCGCCTGGCCTGGCACGAAGCATCCGCCCAGCTCCCCGCCGCCGGTGCCGCCCCCGCCGCAGCGGGATCTGCGGGAGGGGTCCTCGGTGTCGGCTGAATCAGTGGAGCCGTACCGCAGCCCTGCGGAGCTCGCAGGCTTCATGCTCTGGGAAGAAGTTCTCACCCAGCTTGAAGACAACCTGGAGTCCTTCCTTGAAGGACAGTCATTGACCGAACAGGCACGCGGGGTCGCCGCCGACTGGGAACCCCCGGCCGAACTCGGCCCGCTGCCGGAGGCCCTCATTCCGCGCGCCCGGATGCTCGCCAAAGCGCAGTCCCGGGCCTACGCGCAGCTGCGGAATGAGTCGCGGATCAACCGTAAACAATCCCAGTTGATTCGAAGTGTTCCCGGCCCGCCGCCGTCGGCTGTTTACCTCGAAGTTGATGGCTAGAAGCCGCTTAATACCAAGGCACCTTACTTTTCCATATAGCGCAGGCCGGTAAAAAACCGAAAAGATTAAGCGATTACCGCTTACCTGCCTGTCAATTAAGCCGATAAAGAATAATGAGCACGGATAGCTCAAATAAAAGGCCACGGATCGGCCGCACTGTCCCTTTAGCGAGAACTGGGTTCCACGTGTTCGATTCCGTATCCTCCATTGCACTTCAAAGTGCACTGGACGGTCTTGCTCTCCGTCAGCGGACCATCGCGAACAACATCGCGAATGTGAATACCCCTGGCTACCAGGCCCAGCGCGTCAGTTTCGAAGATGCCCTCGCCAAGTCAGTGAAAGCCGGTAACGGAGCGGCCGCCGCCACTACCGAGCGTTCCCTTGAACCCACCCGCCTGGACGGCAGCAACGTCAACCTGGACACGGAAACCCTGTCCAATATCGACACGGTGCTGCGTTACCAGTTCGCTACCCAGGCCGTCGGCGGGGAAGCGAATTCCCTCCGCACCGCGATGAGGACCAACTAATGACTTTCGATGCCATCGGCATTGCCGCAACCGGGCTGACCACGCACCGCAAGTGGCTGGACGCCGTCTCCGATAACCTGGCCAACGCCAACAATGTTTCCAGCACCGACGGTGCTGCCTTCCAGGCACGCTATGTCGTAGCTCAGGAAGGCCAGGAGGGCACCGGTGTCCGCGTTGCCGGCGTCGCATACGGCGACGCCGAAGGCCGGGTTGTCTACCAGCCCGACCATGCCCTTGCCGACGCCGAAGGCTACGTCCGTTACCCCGACATCGACCTGTCGGAGCAGATGGGCAACCTGATCCTCGCCCAGCGCGGCTATGAAGCCAACGCCGCCGTGGTTGACCGTGCCAAGAGCACATACGAAGCTGCACTCCAGATTGGACGCTCCTAATGCCCGTTCCCGCCATTGCCGCTGTCAGCAGCACCACGCCGACGGGCTACGTGGAAGCTCCAAAGCCGGCCGTCTCCACTGACGGTTCGTCCTTCGCCACCCAGCTCACCGGCGCCGTGGACAACGTCACGGAACTGCAGTCGACTTCCAAGACCCTCGCCGTGCAGGCAGTAACCGGGGACCTGGATGACATCCATGCCGCGACTATTGCCTCCACCCGTGCCTCCGTCACCCTGGAACTTGTCGCCGCCGTGCGGAACAAGGGTGTTGACGCGTTCAACGAGATCATGCGGATGCAGGCCTGATGCCCGGACCCATGAGCGCGATGACCGGACGGCTGGGCAAGACTGCCGGTCAGTTCACCCTGGCGCAGAAAACCATCGCCATTATCGGCATCGCCGTGGTGGCCCTGGGCATCGCGCTGCTCGCCTCCTGGCTGACCAAGCCTTCCTACACACCGCTGTTCTCCGGGCTTGAGGCTACGGATGCCAACAGCATTGTCGAACAGCTCAAGACCGACGGCGTTCCCTACGAGGTCGCCGACGGTGGTGGAACCATCATGGTTCCCGAAGAGCACGTGTACGACCAGCGGCTCAAGGCCGCCGGTGCCGGCCTGCCTTCCGAATCCACCGGCGGCTATTCGCTGCTGGATGAAATGGGCGTAACGTCCTCCGAGTTCCAGCAGTCCGTGACGTACAAGCGGGCGCTGGAAGGCGAAATCGCCAAGACCGTGGGGGCCATCGACGGCGTTAAGAATGCCTCCGTGCAGCTCGCCATCCCCGAAGACACCGTTTTTGTCTCGGAAAAGTCGGATCCAACGGCGTCGGTGTTCGTTGAAACCCAGAGCTCGAAGACCCTCAGCGCAGACCAGGTGTCCGCCATCGTGCATCTCACCTCGGCCTCAGTCGACGGCATGCAGTCCACCGACGTCGCCGTCATCGATGCCAGTGGCACTGTGCTGTCCGCAGTCGGCACCGGTGCCACCGGGTCAGCGGACAAACAAGCCACGGATTATGAGGAGCGGGTCTCCGCCTCCGTTCAGACCATGCTGGACCGAGTGGTCGGCCCGGGCAACGCGACCGTAGCGGTTGCAGCCGATATGAACTACGAGTCCGCCAACCGGGTGGAGGAATCCTTCACCGCGCCGCAGGACACCCCCGCGCTGAACGAAGCCACCAGCACCGAGGAATACACCGGCGGCGCCGGCGGTGCCGCCGGCATCCTCGGACCGGACAACATTGCCGTGCCTGGCGGAACCGGCGAGGACGGTGCCTTCCGCTCCGAGACGAGCACTAAGAACAACGCTGTGAACAAGGTGACCGAAACACGGGAAATCCCGGCCGGTTCCCTGAACCGCCAGACGGTCTCCGTGGCCTTGAACACCAACGCAGCCGCCGGATTGAATGTCGCGGACCTGGAAGCACTGGTCGGCACTGCCGCCGGCATCAATGCCGAACGCGGTGACGAGATCACCGTGGAGATGGTGTCCTTCAACGCGGACGGCGCCACCAGTGCCCAGGACGCCCTGGCTGAAGCACAGGCAGAGGAAGACGCTGAACGCCGGGCCCAGATGCTCCAGATGGGAATCATCGTGGCCGGCGTTGTCCTGATCGTCATCCTTGCCCTGGTCGCCTACGCCATGCGCTCCCGCCGGCAGAACCGGGAAGCCATTGATATCGGCGAACTCCCGGAACTGGATCCGCTGGCCCCGCCCGCTGCCCTGGCGATGCTCAATGAGCCCGCACCGGCGGTCTCCACGGATACCGCGTCGATGCAGATTGTGGCCGCAGCGGTGGACCAGGACCGCAAGCGTGCGGAAATCGACGCATTGGCCGCACAGGATCCGGTCCGTACCGCGGATTACCTTCGCAACCTCATGGAGGAAAGCCGATCATGACCGAGCTTGCCACCGCCCCGGCCGGGCTGTCCCTTGCCCAGGGCGCGCAGCCTTTTGCGATGGGCGGCGCCCCGGTGCAGGATGTCGACCCGGGCGAACTGACCGGAACCCAGAAGGCTGCCATCGTGCTGATGCAGCTGGAGACGTCCCGTGCAGCGGTGGTTATGCAGCAGTTCACCGAGGCGGAAGCGCAGTCGATTGCTGCGGAGATTGTCCGGCTCCGGCGGGTTGACGCCGCTGTGGCTGAAGATGCCATCAACGAGTTCTATGAAATGTCCATTGAGGGCCGCCGCCGTGCCCACGGTGGACGTGACGTCGCGATGGGGCTGCTCGAAGCATCCTTCGGTATTGAACGTGCCTCCGGCGTGATGGAACGGCTTGCCTCCTCCATGGCGGGCAAGTCATTCGAATTCCTCGAAACCGCTGAACCCACCCAGGTGATCGCGTTGCTGGACGGCGAACTGCCGCAGACGATCGCGCTGGTCCTTGCGCACATGCGGCCGCAGCGGGCTTCCGCCGTGCTGACCGGGCTGAGTGCGGATCTGCGCACCGACGTCGCGCAGGCCATCGCCACGATGGCCCGGGCCACCCCGGAGGCCGTGCGCGTGGTTGCCGAGACCCTGCGGGCGCGTGCTTCCGCCCTGGGTGCTGCGCGCGAAGCGTCCGATGCCATCGGCGGCGTGCAGCCCCTGGTGGAAATCATCAACCGCTCCGACGCGGTGACCGAGCGCGCCCTGCTTGAGGCCCTGGAGGACCGCGATCCGGACCTCGCCGAAGAGGTCCGCTCACGGATGCTCACCTTCGGCGACCTGGTCAAGCTCGAACGCCGCGACGTGCAGCTGGTGCTGCGCGGCATCGACGTGGGCACCCTGGCCCTGGCCATGAAGGGTGCCACCGAGGCTGTGCTGGATGCCATCCGCACGAACGTGTCCGAACGCAACCGGGAGCTGCTCGACGACGAGATCAAGAGTTCCGGGCCGGCCCGCCTCTCGCAGGTGGAAGAAGCACGGGCCAACATTGTCCGGGCCATCCGCGAGATGGAAGCCCAGGGCATCATCGAGGTGCACCACGCGGACGAGGAAGAGTATGTCTACTGACGAACAGACGTTCTCGCGCCTGATCTACACCTCGCTGGGCGCCAAGGACGAAGCACAGCTCGGTGCACAGGTGGAGGCCCGCGGCCACGCCGCCGGTTATGCCGCCGGCCTCCGCGCCGCCGCCGCAGACACCGATCTGCTGCGCCGCAGTCTGCGCGAGCAGTACGACGACGAAATGCGCCGGGGACAGGAACGCATGAACCGGAGCCTCACCGCGCTCAACTCCGCCGTTTTCAGCCTTGAAGGCCGCACCGTGGCCCTGATTACCGACCTCCAGGACGCGCTGGCGGCCTCCGCCATCGATTTGGCCGAAGCGCTGCTGCGCCGCGAACTGGAACATGGCGACGCTTCCGCCCGTTCGGCGCTGGCCCGCGCCTTGGAAGGCGTTGACATCGACCTGGTGCAGCGCGTGCGCATGCATCCGGTGGACCTCGCGTCCCTGGACGAAGACACCCTGCGCCGCGCCCGGGTGGAATTTGTGGGCGACGCCGGCCTGCAGCGGGGCGATGCCGTCACCGAATTCCCGGACGGCTACCTGGATGCCTCGCTGGGCTCCGCCGTCGAACGTGCCCGCACGGCTTTGCTGGGGGAGGACGCATGACTGCTACCACCTGGCGCCCCCGCCCGGCCCGCTTCGCCGCTGCCCTGCGGTCCGCTGCCCCGCAGCGGATCGGACGGGTGTCCTCCGTCCTGGGCCTGAGTATTGAAATCGCCGGGCTGGACTGCGGCGTGGGCGACCTGGTCTCCATTGGCCACCCCGGAGCGGAGGTGGACGCCGAAGTAGTGGCTGCCACCCGTGAAGGAATCCGCTGCATGCCCTTCGGCCGTCTTGCCGGACTGACCGCCGGAACACCGGCACGCTCCAAGGGCACACCTCTGCTGGTTCCCACCGGCACCGGACTGTTTGGCCGGGTGCTGGACGGCCTGGGCAGGCCCATCGACGGCAAGGGACCGCTGCAGGTCGAAGCCTTCGTCCCGCTGGACCATGAAACCCCCTCCGCCATGCTGCGCACCCGGATCGACACCCCTCTGCAGCTCGGCGTCCGCGCACTGGACACCCTCACTACCGTGGGACGCGGCCAGCGCATGGGCCTGTTCGCCGGCTCCGGCGTCGGTAAATCGTCGCTGCTCTCGATGATTGCGCGCGGTACGGATGCGGAAGTATCAGTCATCGCCCTGGTGGGGGAGCGCGGCCGTGAAGTCCGCGAGTTCCTCGAAGACGATCTGGGGGCCGAAGGCCTCGCCCGGTCCATCGTGGTCGTCTCGACGTCGGACGAACCGGCCCTGATGCGCCTGCGTGCCGCGTTTGTGGCCACCCGCATTGCCGAGTCCTTCCGGGACCGCGGCGCCGACGTCATGCTGATGATGGATTCCCTGACCCGTGTGGCCATGGCCCAGCGGGAAATCGGGTTGTCCGTGGGCGAACCGCCCGCCACCCGCGGCTACCCGCCCTCCACCTTCTCCCTGCTTGCCCAGTTGCTGGAGCGCGCGGGCACCGGAGAACGCGGATCCGTCACCGGCATGTACACCGTGCTGGTGGACGGCGACGACCACAATGAACCCATTGCCGACAGCGCCCGGTCCATCCTCGACGGGCACGTGGTCCTGGACCGCAAGCTGGCCGTGTCCGGCCATTTCCCGTCGATTGACGCCCTGGCCTCCATCTCCCGGGTGGCTTCCCGGGTGAACCCGCGCGAACGCAGCGACGCCGCTTCGACCCTGCGCCGGGTGATGGCCGCCCGCCGCGCTGCCCAGGACCTGCTCGACGTCGGGGCCTACCAGCGCGGCTCCAATCCACTCGTGGATGCGGCCGTAGACAACCAGGACGCCATAAACGCCTTCCTGCAGCAGCGCATGGATGAACAAACCCCGGCGGAGACCGCCTGGGCGCAGCTGCAGACCCTGACCCGGATGCTGGGGGTGTCGTGATGTCCCGTACTTTCCCCCTCGCGGGGCTGCTCCGCCTGCGCCAGCTGCAGCAGGACCGGGCCGCCGGTGAACTCGCGGCAGCCAATGTCCGCATGCGTGAAACGCGTGAGGCCCGCGCCGAGGCTTACAACACCCTTGAAACTTCCCTTAGTGAGGCGGTTGATGTGTCGACCATGAATGCGATCGCCGCCGCCCGCTCGTCTTCGCGCAGCATGCTCGCGGACCTGGCCGCACTGGGAACCCGGCACGCAGCGGAAGTGGAAGCGGCCCGCGCTGAATTCTCCTCCGCCCGGGCCCGTTCGGTGGGCCTGGAAAAGCTTGAAGGCAAGTTCGCTGAGGCTGAAGCCGCCGAGGACCTGCGCACCGAACAAACCATCCTGGATGAACTCGCCGGCACCGCCTGGCACCGCCGGCAGAAGGAAGCCAACTAATGAGCATGACGGACGCCCTTGGGCGGATCGACGAAATCCGGAGCACGCTGAGCCAGCTCTCCGGCGCCACGGCCGCGAACGCGGCCGCGGCTACCTCCACTTCTTCAGTGACCGGCTCCGACGCGGAATTCGCCTCCACCCTCTCCGCGCTGACTTCAGCGGCATCCGGGGGCACCGGCGGAGCTGCCGACGGCAAGGTACTCGACGCCGTCCAGAAGTACCTGGGCCTGCCCTACGTCTGGGGCGGCAACGACCCGGCGAAGGGCCTGGACTGTTCTTCATTTGTGCAGAACGTCTACAAGGACCTGGGCTATACCCTGCCGAGGGTCACCTGGGACCAGATGAACTCCGGCACCGAGGTTGCTTCGCTGGCCCAGGCGCAGGCGGGCGACCTGCTGTTCAGCCACGACGGCGGACACGTCGCCATCTACCTGGGCAACGGAAAGGCAGTGGATGCTCCGCAGCCGGGCCAGACCATTGCTATCCGCGATGCGTGGGAAACGGACGCGAACCTGACCACTATCCGGCGCATCCTGCCCACCGAAACCGCAGGAACCACCGGAACCGGCGGTGCTGCAGGCACCGCAGGCCTCTCCGACCTGGTGGCTTCCGCCCGCGCCGCACAGGCGGCAATGATGGGATCGGCAGCATGAGCGTCCCCACTGGAATGCCGCGTCCGGCCGCCCCCGCTGCTGCCCCGCGGACCGCTTCCACCACCGCCGACGCCGGGTTCGGCGCGGCCCGGTTCGGGTCCTCACTCGAGGACGCCTTGGCCGCTTCGACCCCGAACGCCGGGATGGGTACTGCCGAAAAGGAATCCGCCACCCCTGGTGCTTCTCCGGAACGTACTTCGGTTTCACCCACCTCACCGGCGCCATCCCTGGCCGCAGTTTTCGCGGGTCTTGCCGGTCTTGCCCTGCCTGCTGCCGGTACGCCGGCACCACCCGCCGGCGGGGTATCCGCGGACGAGGCCGCTCCGGAGGCACTCCCGCAGGAGACCGCTCCCGCCGTGGCATTCTCCGCCGGGTCCGGCTCTTTGGACGAAGCCGGCTTGGCACCGGAAACTGCCGCCGTCACTACAGGCCCCGCATCTCCGGCTTCCGCTTTCATGAGTGCCGGTTCGCCGGCAGCCATGGCAGCCGCGGCCGGCGGAGCCAATGTTCTTACCGCCTCGACCAGTGCCACCGCTGCGGTGCTCCCGGCAATGCCCGCGGCAGCACCGGCTTCCACCGGGCCCGTCTCTGTTTCGCCCGCAGCAACCGGAACTGTTCCGGCAGCGGCCGGCCTGGCCCGGCCCGCCGCGGCGCCCGGACCGGCCCGCCAGGCATCGGCGGCACCGGAGACCGGACGGACCGGAAACGGCCTGCCCACTGCCGTCCTGCCCGGCGCTGCTCCGGCCATCCCCGCCGGAACCGCACTTCCCTCGGCCGGCGCGGTTTCCGGCGGCGCAGCCAGCACCCCGGCTCACCCCGGCACCGGCACCGGTACGCCGGCCACTGCCGGGGCTTTCGCTGAGGCTTTTGCCGCGGCAGCTCCAGCCTCCGCGGCCACGGACACCGCTTCTCCCCCCGTCCCTGCGGCCACCATCCCTGCGGCTACCGCAGCGGCCGGCGTGGCCGGAACCCTCGCCGCTGCGGGCGAAGCCCCCGCAATGGTGCCGAACGTTGGTGCGGTTTCGCAGTCCACCATCGTGTCCAGCCCGGCGGCTGTGTCCGCGGCTGCCACTCCGGCACCCACCCCCACCCCGCTGCTGTCCCAGGTGTCCCAGCCGCTCTTCAGCCTCGCGGCGGCTCCTCAGGGGGAGCACACGATGACGCTGAGCATCACCCCGGACAACCTCGGACCGGTCACCGTCCGTGCCCATGTGGGCGCCGACGGTGTGCGGATTGAGCTTTTCGCTCCCTCCGACGCCGGCCGGGAGGCGCTGCGCACCCTGCTGACGGACCTTCGCCGCGATCTGGCCGGTTCCGGGATGAACGCGAACCTCTCACTGTCGTCACAGGATGCGCCCGGACAGGGCGCTGACCGCGGTGATGGTGACGGCCCTGCCGACCCGGGTGCTGCGGCTGAGGCAGGACAGCCTGCCTCGCGTGCCCTGCGCCCGGAGGACAACACACCCAAGACTTACCGCCCCGGATCCCCGGACGCGGCACTGACCATCGATTTCCTGGCCTAGAAAAGGAGACCACTGTGCCTATCGAAGCAGTTGTGGCAACCCCCGGCAGCAGTATCGCTGCCGAGCCCACCCGCACACCTAAGCAGAGCATGGACAGCGAGGTCTTTATGCACCTGCTGGTCACCCAGCTGCGCAACCAGGACCCAAGCTCGCCCATGGACACCAACGACATGATCGCCCAGACCACCCAGCTGGCATCCATGGAACAGCTCACAGCCATGGCCAAGATGGATGAGGAGAACTTCTCCCTGCAGATGCGCATCGCCGCCGCTGCGCTCATCGGCCAGAACGTCACCTACACCAACGACGAAGGCGTGGCCGTGACCGGAACCGCCAAGTCGGTGTCCTACGCCGCCGGCGTCCCCACCGTCAACATCGAGGGTGAAGACGTCCTCCTGGACCGGATCTCCGGAGTTGTATCCGCCGAGTCCACACCTAAAGCTCCCGCAGTAACCGCATAACCTCCTTCCCAGGCACCACCCAAGCTGAAAGGCGCCACCCATGCTTCGCTCCCTTTACTCCGGCATCTCCGGACTCCGCTCACACCAGACAATGCTTGACGTCACCGGCAACAACATTGCCAACGTCAACACCTCCGGCTACAAGGCCACGGCCGTCCAGTTCCAGGACACCCTGTCCCAGCTGACCCAGGGCGCCACGGCCCCCGGCGCCAACAACGGCGGCTCGAACCCCGCCCAGGTGGGCCTCGGCGTGCTCGTCTCGGGCATCACCACCAACTTCACCCAGGGTTCGGCGCAGTCCACCGGCCGCGCCACGGACCTGATGATTTCCGGTGACGGCTACTTCGTCACCAAACAGGGCACCCAGACCACCTACACCCGTGCCGGTGCCTTCGACATGGACGCCTCCGGACGCCTGGTCACCACGGACGGCAAAATCGTCCAGGGCTGGACCGGCGTCGACGGAGTCATCAACACCGGTGGTGCGGTCGGCGACGTCACCCTGCCCGACGGCGCGGTTTCCCCCGCCAAGGCGACGGCGAACGTCACCATGGGTGGAAACCTGCCCTCCGAGACCCTGCCTGCGGATCCGGCAGCTGTTCCTCCGCGGGCTGCCGGCACGATCGTGCGTGATATGACCGTCTACAACAACAACGGCGTCGCCAGCGTTATCCCGCTGACTTTCACCCGTACCGGCACCGGCTGGGACGTTTCCGCACCGGGAGCTACCACTGTTCCGCTGACCTTCACCGACGGCAAGCAGGCAGCCGGGAACGCCGCCTCCATCACGGTTGGGGGTGCTGCGGTGGACCTCACCGCCCTGTCCAGCTACGCCGGCGTGAGCACGGCGTCAGTGACCGGCCAGGACGGCCGCGCCGCGGGCACCCTGGAGTCCTTCTCCATTGCCAAGGACGGCACCTTGATCGGTTCCTTCACCAACGGCGCCAAGCAGTCCCTGGCACGCATCGCCGTAGCCACCTTCACCAACCCGGCCGGTCTGGAGAAGGCCGGCAACTCCGGCTACACCGCCACCGTCAACTCCGGCAATCCGGTACTCGGCGGCCCCGGCGATCCCGGCATGGGCAACGCCGTTGCGGGTTCCCTGGAAATGTCCAACGTGGACCTGTCCCAGGAATTCACCAACCTGATCGTGGCCCAGCGCGGCTTCCAGGCCAATGCCCGAATCATCACCACCTCGGATGAAGTGCTGCAGGAACTGACCAACCTGAAGCGCTAATCCGTTCCGCACCGGACGGCCCCGCCTGCACAGGCGGGGCCGTCCGGTGCGTTAAAGGCCCCGCCGGACAGGGTGCCCGTGGGCGGCGTTCCTAACGACGGCGGCGCAACGGCCGAAAGTAGGGGTGAGGACCTATCGGAGTCCTGTGGAACTAGCCAGGACGGGGCAATGATTGTTCTTACGCGTCTCAATGATGCTCAGTTCGCGATCAACCCTGACCTGATCGAGCGGATCCACGCCAATCCGGACACCACCCTGGTCATGGTTGACGGAGCAAAATACATCGTGACCGAGAGCCTGCCGGAGGTCATCGACAGGATTGCCGCCTACCGGGCGCAGGTCATCTCCATGGCCCGGGATATCCCTCCGCGGGTTCCGGGCCGCAGCCTGGGGCTCGTACCCGACACTTTTTCCGCAGACCCGGATAAGCCATCCGCCGTCAACACTGTGCCCCTTCGCCCTAGGAACGACTAATGGATCCAGCAACAATTATCGGCTTAGTCCTCGCCTTCGGGTCGCTTTACGCCATGATCACCCTCGAAGGTGCCCATGTGTCCGCGCTCCTGCTGCCCGCGCCGATGATCCTCGTGTTCGGAGCCACCATAGCCGTGGGCCTGGGCGGCAGCACCCTCAAGGACTTCCTCCTGTCCTTCAAATCCCTGCCGCGGGCCTTCGTAGGCAAGACCCCCAAACCGCAGGAGACCATTGACCGGGTGGTCCTGCTGGCTGAAAAGGCCCGCAGCGAAGGCCTCCTCTCCCTCGAGCAGGATGCCGCTGAAGCCGAAGACCCCTTCCTGCGCACCGCCCTGCAGAACATCGCCGACGGTACCGACGGCGAGGAGCTGCGGATGCTGCTCGAGGATGAAATTGCCACCAAGTCGGCCACTGACAAGATTGCGGTGAAGTTCTTCAACGGACTCGGCGGCTACGCGCCGACCATCGGCATTATCGGTACGGTCGTTTCGCTGACCCACGTCCTGGAAAACCTCTCCACACCCGACCACCTGGGACCCATGATCGCCACGGCTTTCGTCGCGACCCTCTGGGGCCTGCTTTCGGCCAACTTCATCTGGCTGCCCATCAGCACCCGGCTCAAGCGGCTGGCGGACCTCGAAGCCGAGGAAATGACGCTGGTCATGGAAGGCGTCCTGGCCCTGCAGGCCGGCAGCCAGCCCCGCCTGCTCGGGGAGCGGCTGCGCGCTATGGTCCCCGCCCACGCACTGGGCGGCAAAGCGGATAAGGCCGACAAGGCTGACAAGGCCGACGCCGCAGACAAGGTCCAGGACGCAGCGTGAGCACCAAACGCCGGCGTCCCAAGGTAGAAGAGGAGGAGCATCCCGACGAACGCTGGATGGCCTCCTACATGGACATGGTCACCGTGCTGATGTGTATGTTCATTGTCCTGTTCGCCATGTCGACCGTGGATGCGAAGAAGTTCGAACAGCTCAAGGAATCCCTGGCCACCGGATTCGGCGCGGAGGAGAGCAACACGGTGGACACCGCCGTCGGCATCATTGTGCCGCCGGACCAGGTGGACAGCGAGGAAGTCGTCGAACCCGAGGCCTCCCTGGCCGCACAGGCAGCCAAGGAGGTGGACGACCTCACGGCGCTGCAGGACGCCATCTACGCCGGGCTGCAGGAAAAGGGCATGGAAGACGCCGTCCGCTTCGAAATGGATGAGCGCGGCCTGACCATCCGCCTGGTCAGCTCCGAAATGTTCTTCGCCCCTGACCTGGCGGACCTCACCGACCAGGCCGTCCAGGTCCTGGACACGGTGGGACCCGCCCTGGCGCCCACTACCTACCAGGTCTCCATCGAGGGCCACACGGCCCAGGTCCGGCAATTCGCGGATAACGCCCTGGACTGGGAACTGTCCTCATCCCGTTCCGTGAACGTGCTCCGCTACCTGGTATCCAGCGGCGGGGTCCTCCAGGACCACATCAAGGCGGTCGGCTACGGGGAATCCCGCCCGCTGACGCCCGGCAGGGATGCCGCGGAACTCGCACGGAACCGGCGCGTCGACATCGTCGTCCTGTCCGGTCAAAGCGAGGACGTCCGCTCGCTCATCCCCGGAATCGTCGCGGAGCGCCAAGCCACCGCGGGCACCTAGCAGCCCTTCTTACGCGGACGGCGCAACTGCCGATAGTGCGGTATGTGATGGTCCAAGATTCACCCTCCTTAAGCATGCCCGTGAAAGCCAAGCCCGTAGAGGTCTATGACTTCAGCCGGCCCACCACGCTGGCCCGCGAGCACGCACGGGTGCTGGAAATGGCCTTCGATACCTTCGCCCGCCAGTGGGGCACCCAGCTGACCGCCAAGGTCCGGGTGCTCTCCCAGGTCACCTCCGAGCAGGTGCAGGTGCTCAGCTATGACGAGTACGCCGCCGCCCTGCCGGACAACACCGGCATGGTGCTGTTCAACATCTCCACCACATCCGCAAAAGCAGTCATCCAGTTTCCGATGGCCGCCGCGCTGTCCTGGGTGGGGCACATGCTCGGCGGCACCGGCTTCCAGACGGCCCCGGAGCGCAAGTTCACGCATATCGAGCAGGCACTGCTGGGCAAAATCATGGACGACGCCGTGGAGGACCTGCACTATTCCCTCGGCCACCTGCTCTCCGCCCCGCTGACCCTGGCCTCGGTGCAGTACAACTCGCAGTTCGCCCAGGCCGCCGCGTCCGGGGACCCCATGATTGTGGCCACCTTCGAGATGGTGGTCGGCGAAACCACCGCTCCCGCCACCGTGGCCATCCCCGCGGCCGCCCTGCTCCCGCAGCTGGACCCGCTGAGCACCCCATCCACCATCGCCACGCCGGCGGAACTTGTCCAGATGCAGATTGCACACGTGCCCGTAAAGGTGTGCCTGCAGCTGGAACCCATCACGGTGAAACCCGCCATGGTCCTAAACCTTGCCGTAGGGGACGTCCTGAATCTCGGGCATCCCCGCCACCGCCCGCTGAACGTCACCGTTGACGGACAGACGCTGGCGCAGGCAGCAGTAGGTGCCAGCGGGTCACGCCTCGCCGGCAGCATCGTCAGTATCGAGGAGAAGTAAACATGTCCAGCCCGCACAGCCTGCACGCCGACGCCGTTTCCGCCCTGGTGCGGGGTCTGCCCACCCCCCTTGTCCTGGAACCGATCCCGCATAACGGGGCCGGAGTGCCGGCGGCGCACACCGCGACGGCAGTCACCGCGTCCTTCGTGGGCACCGAATCGGCCGACCTGGCCCTGGTCCTGGACAGCTCCTCACCCCTGGCCGACGTCGCGGGCACCGATTCCGCGCTCGTCTCGGCGGCAGACGTACTGCGCCCCTCCCTCGAAGCCGCCAGCGCCACGCTGGGCATCGGCGTCCTCGGTGAGGCCCGCACCGAGGACGCATCAGCACTTTTCGCCGATCCGGCCAGCGTCGTTTTCGAACTCCGTTCCCCGGAGGGCACCGCCGGATGGTTCGCTATCCGGCTGCGGGACAACCCGGGCACCCAGGGCGGGCAGTCCAGCCCCTCGATCGTGGGCAAGATGGGCCGTATCAACAACATCGAGATGGCGCTGACCGTGGAAATCGGCCACACCCGGATGTCCGTGCGCGATGTCCTGAACCTGGAACCCGGACGCGTCGTGGAGCTGGACCGCTCCGCCGGAGCGCCCGCAGACATCCTGCTGAACGGCCGGTTGATCGCCAACGGAGAAGTTGTGGTCATTGACCAGGACTACGCGGTGCGGATCACGAAAATCCTGGACGTGGTCGAGGGGCTCAATTAGTGGATACCCTGTTTCTGGGACTCCGCGTCCTGGTTTCACTCGGCGCCGTCCTTGGACTCCTGTGGTTCCTCCAGCGCTACCTCACCCGTAACGCGCGTTTCGACGGAGCGAACCAGCCCGCGGTACGCGTCGTCAGCCGGCAGCCGCTGACCCCCAAAGCTTCCGTGGTGGTGGTCGAGACCGAAGGGCAGCGCTTCCTCCTGGGCGTCACCGAAGCTTCGGTGAACGTGCTGCATACCGCCGAGCTGCCCCCGGCACCCGAACCCCTGCCCACGTCGGACGACGGTTTCGCTGCCTCGCTGGAAGCCGCCAAGGCCGCCGACCCGTATCCGCAGTACGCCGGAGATCCTTCCGCCGGCCTGCCCTCACGCCGTGCCGGCCGCGGGGCGCATGCCCTTCCGCCGGTCCAGCCGGTACCCGCGAAGTCCGCGCTGTCCGGTTCCATCCTTGCCCCTGACACCTGGCGCCAGGCCGGCGCAGCACTCCGCCGGGGACGCAAAGGGTGAGCGCCGCCGTCGACGTGCGCAGGGTACGGCACACCCTCGGACTGGCTGTTGCGCTGTTCCTCGCTGTGGTTGGCCTGCTCCTGCTGGGCGCTGCCGCCGGCCATGCCACCACGTTTGATCCGGCGCCCCCCGTGGCACCCACCGATCCCGCCGCCCCCACCGAGCCCGACGACGGCGGCGGGCTGAGTATCGACATCAACGGCCAGGACGGCTCGCCGTCCACGGCTGTGACCACGCTGATCGGCATCACCCTGCTTTCGGTGGCACCGTCGCTGCTGCTGATGCTCAGCTCCTTCACCAAGATCTTCGTGGTGCTGGCCATGACCCGCAACGCGTTGTCTCTGCCCTCCATCCCGCCCAACCAGGTCCTCGCGGGACTGGCACTGTTCCTCTCGCTGTTCATCATGGCTCCGGTGATCAGCGAAATTAACACGCTGGCCGTGCAGCCGTACCTCAACGGTGAGCTCAACTTCGATGCCGCCCTCGACACCGGGTCCGGGCCGCTGCAGCAGTTCATGCTCGCGCATACCCGTGAAGAGGACATCGCGCTGATGACCCGCGCGGCCGGGCAGGAAAACCCGGAAACCCCCGAGTCTGTTCCACTGACCACGCTGATCCCGGCGTTTATGATTTCCGAGCTGAGGGCCGCGTTCATCATCGGATTCGTCATCTTCATCCCGTTCCTGGTCATTGACCTGGTGGTGTCCGCGGCACTGATGTCCATGGGCATGATGATGCTCCCGCCGGTGATGATCTCCCTCCCGTTCAAGATCCTGCTGTTCATCCTCGTGGACGGCTGGGGCCTGATCATTACCTCCCTGATCAACAGTTACCAGGGCGGTACCTAGTGGATACAAACGCCGTACTGGACATTGCGATGCAGGGGCTGTGGGTGTCGGCCAAGCTGTCCGCGCCGGTGCTGATCACGGCGCTGGTGGTTGGGTTCGCCATCTCGCTGATCCAGTCCATTACCCAGATCCAGGAAGTCACGCTGTCCTTTGTACCCAAGGCCCTGGCCGTGGCCCTCGCCCTGGTGGTGTGTGGACACTGGATGATTTCTGAAATCGTGGCCTTCACCCATGAGATGTTCCAGAGGATCCCGTCCCTGCTCGGCGGGGGTTAGATGGAGATTACCCTTGACCAGGAGTGGATCGAGGCGTTCCTGCTGGCCTCGGTGCGGATGGTGGCTTTCCTGATCGTCGCGCCGCCGTTCTCCTACAACGCCTTCCCGGCGCGCATCAAAGCCATGCTCGGGCTTGGCCTGGCACTCGCCATAGCGCCGCAGGTGAGCGAGGACTACAGCGCGCTGGGCACCGGAGCGTTCTTTATGGCCCTGGTCCTGGAGCTGCTGGTGGGTGCCATACTGGGGTTCCTGGTGCTTGTGGTGTTCTCCGCCGTCCAGTCCGCCGGCAACCTCATCGACACCTTCGGCGGCTTCCAGCTTGCCCAGGCCTTCGATCCGCAGTCCATGGTCAACGGTGCCCAGTTCACCCGCGTCTTCCAGATCACCGCCCTGGCACTGCTTTTCGCTTCGGACGGCTATCAGCTGATTATCGGCGGACTGCTGCGCAGCTTCACCGCGCTGCCGCTGACCGGGGGACTGGATCTGAGCGAACCGGCGTCGGCCTTGACCACCGCGGTCTCGCAGATGTTCCTGGCCTCGGTGCAGATTGCCGGGCCGCTGCTGGTGGTCCTCTTCCTGGCTGATGCCGGGCTGGGCCTGCTCACCCGCGTGGCTCCCGCCCTGAATGCCTTCGCCCTCGGTTTTCCGCTGAAGATCCTGCTGACCCTGTCGTTGGCTTCCGTTGTTTTCCTTGCCCTGCCCCGGATCGTCTCCGGGCTGGTCGACACTATCGTGCGCGGACTGACGGGGGTGGGATAGATGCCGGAGCAGGACTCAGGGGAACGGACCGAGCAGGCCACCGAGAAACGGATGAAGGAAGTCCGTTCCAAAGGCCAGCTTTCCCGTTCAGAAGACCTCACCGCGTGGGTGGGCGTGGGCACCGCTGCCCTGATGATGCCGTTCACCATTTCGCGCGGCAGCGAAGCCGCCGGGGATATCCTGGCAGGCGTTGCCACCACCATCGCGGACCCCGATCCGTTGCTGGCCCTCACCCAGATGAACGAGGGGCTGGGCACCCTGGCTTTCATCCTTGGCCCGCTGCTGGGTGTGGTTGCCGTCGTCGTCCTGCTGACCGCCGGACTGCAGGGCGGGATCCACGCGAAGAAATTCAAGGGCAAGTTCGAACAGTTCAACCTGATCACCGGTGTCAAGCGCGTCTTCGGCACCCAGGCCCTGTGGAACGGCGTCAAGTCCCTGCTCAAGACGGCAGTGGTGGGACTGGTCCTCTATGCGGTGATCCAGCAGCTTATGCCGGTGCTGATGTCCGCCGGCGGGCTGCCGGTCTCGGCCGTCCTGGAAGCAGCGGGCGGGGGCACCGCGCTGCTGCTGCAGGCCGCCGTTGCCGCCGGCCTGGTCCTGGCCGCCGCCGACATCATGGTGGTCATGAAACGCAACCGCAAACGCACCCGCATGACCAAAAAGGAAGTCAAGGATGAAAACAAGAACAGTGAGGGCGATCCGCTGATCAAGTCGCAGCGCCGGTCCCGGCAGCTGGCCATGAGCCGGAACCGGATGATCGCCGCTGTGGCGGATGCCGACGTCGTCCTGGTGAACCCTACGCACGTGGCTGTTGCCCTGAAATACGAGCCGGGCAAGTCCGCGCCCCGGGTCGTCGCCAAGGGGGCGGACAACATCGCCTCCCGGATCCGCGAAGAGGCGGAAAAACAGGGCGTCCCCATGGTCTCGGACATCCCGCTGGCCCGTGCCCTGCACAGCGCCTGTGAGCTCAACCAGGAAATCCCCGCGGAACTGTACAACGCCGTCGCCCGGGTCCTGGCCTTCGTTATGGCCCTGAAGCGGCGGGGCGCCGCCCGGGGCATGCACACCATGGCGGCCGCACCGCCCGAACCCGTTACCACCCCACAACACCGTAAGGCCGCGTCATGAACCGCAACCGCAACCTCCTGAAGCTCGCCGTCCCCATTGGCGTCATCGGCATCATCCTGCTGCTGGTGGTGCCCATCCCCGCGGGCCTGCTGGACGTGCTGATCATCATTAACATCCTGCTGGCACTGGTGATCCTGCTGACCACCATGTTCGTCCGCAAGCCGCTGGACTTCTCGGTGTTCCCGTCCCTGCTGCTGGTCGCCACACTGTTCCGGCTGGGCCTGAACGTGGCGTCCACCCGGCTGGTGCTGGGGGAGGGGTATGCCGGCCAGGTGATTGAGGCGTTCGGCCACGTGGCCGTGGGCGGCTCGCTGATCATCGGCGCGGTGATCTTCCTGATCCTGGTGGTGATCCAGTTCGTGGTCGTGACCAAGGGTGCGGAACGCGTGGCCGAAGTAGGTGCGCGGTTCACCCTTGATGCCATGCCGGGCAAGCAGATGGCGATCGACGCGGACCTCAACGCCGGACTGATTACTGACACCCAGGCCCGGGAGCGCCGCGCGGAGGTCTCGGCGGAAGCGGACTTCTACGGCGCCATGGACGGTGCATCGAAGTTCGTCAAGGGTGACGCAATAGCCGGCCTGATCATCATCATCATCAACCTCATCGGCGGCATCGCCATCGGGATGCTCCAGCGCGGCATGACCGCCGGCGAAGCAGTGAACACCTACAGCCTGCTGACCATCGGCGACGGCCTGGTCACCCAGATTCCCGCGCTGCTGATGGCCGTCTCCACCGGCATGATCGTCACCCGCTCCAATGCCGAGGCGGACATGGGGTCCACGGCCGGCGCGCAGCTGGGCCAGTCCCGGAACGCGCTGATGATTGCGGGCGGCGCGGCGATAGTGATGGGCATGATCCCCGGCATGCCGATCGCCCCGTTCCTGATCATCGGCGCACTGCTGCTCTTCATTTCGCAGCGGATCAAATCCAAGGAGACAAGCGATCAGGCTGAAAAGGACTCCGCCCAGGCGGCCCTGGACGCACCCGCCAGCTCGGAGACCACTGAGGACCTGATTGAACAGATGCGCGTCCATGCGCTCGAGATCCTCCTGGCACCGGATCTGGTGGACATTGTCACGGGCGGGTCCGACGATCTCCTGGCCCGGGTACGGGCGCTGCGCCGCAAGATCGCGATGGAACTGGGCATCGTGGTGCCTCCCGTGCGGACACGCGACAGCGTGGAACTGCCGCTGTCCACCTATGTCATCCGGATCTCCGGTGTGGAGGCGGGACGCGGGGACGCCCCTGCCGGCCGGATCCTGGCGCTGGGGGACTACCTTGACGGGCTGCCCGGCACCGCCACGGTGGAACCGGTGTTCGGCCTGGCCGGCAAGTGGGTTCCGGCGGAAATGCAGCACGCCGCCGAAATGTCGGGGGCCACGGTCATTGACCGGGTGTCCGTACTGGTCACGCACCTGTCCTCCGTCATCACCGCCAACGCTGCGAGGCTGCTCACCCGCGAGGACGTGCGGGTGCTGACCGAGGGCGTCAAGCAGGTCAATCCCTCCGCCGTGGACGAACTGATTCCCAACGTGCTCTCCCTGGCGGAAGTGCAGCGGGTGCTGCAGGGACTGCTGGCGGAACAGATTCCCATCAACGACCTGCCCCGGATCTACGAGTCCCTGCTGCTGCGGGCCAAGGTCTCCCAGGATCCGGAGGGGCTGATTGAGACCGCAAGGACCGCGCTGGGTCCGGCACTGGCCGCACAATACGTCGCCGACGGGGTCCTCCGGGTGATCATGATCGACCCGGCACTGGAACAGTCCATGCTCGAAGCCCTGCGTCCCTCCGACCAGGGCAGCCAGATCCTGCTTGATCCGGCCAGGGTCGATACCGTGCTGGCCTCGCTGAAGAACGCCGTCGCGGGAGCCGAGAATGCCGGTTACAACGCGGTGCTGGTCTGCGCCCCGGCCCTGCGCCCGGGCATGCGCCGGCTGCTCTCCGCCCAGACCGGTGGACTGCCGGTGCTGTCCTACCAGGAAGCAACAGCGGGTAATGTCGGTATCGAGACTGTAGGGGTGGTGCGTGGAACCGAGACGATTTCAGCTTGAGGGGCCGTCGCTTGACGTCCTGAAAGCCCAGGTATTAGCCGAACATGGCCCGAAGGCGCGGATTATTGCTGCGGAAAAGGTGACCATCGGCGGGATTGGCGGTTTCCTTTCCCGCCAGCATTACGAGGTGACCGTGGAGCTGCCGCCCAGCGGCCGCCGCCGGGCGCCGGTGGAACCGGATCTGCCCGCCGGGACGGTATCCGGCCGGGCGGGTATTTCGGCGCTCCTCGAAGAGGCGGAACGGGCCGAGTCGACCCTTCACCGGTCCGGCCCCGCAGGCCAGGCCGTTGTCCAGGCGGCCCCCGTTGTACAGCCCCTGGCTATCGAACCTGTGCCTGCCCCCGAGACGCATGCCCCGGCTCCGCCTGCCCCGAGCGCACCTGCCCCGAGCGCACCAGCCCCGGCCCCACTGCCTCCTGCCGTGCTTCCCGCGGACGCACCGGCTCCGGCCGTCTCGACCGACTCCACGGCGTTCGCACAGCTGATGGATACCCTCGCAGCCAGTACCGGCGCCCCGGCGTCGGGCTCCGCCGCCTTCACGCCCGGGCTGCAGCAGCAGTCAATGCAGCTAATGAACCAGGGCGTTCCCGGCCAGCCCGTGTTGGGCCGCATCAACCAGAGCCTGGAACCGGCCCAGCGCAGTGCCGTGCCGATGGCTCCTGCTCCTCTCACAGGCGCAGGAGACCTGGTGATGGTGGTTGGCCTCGGCGACGACGCGCTGGAGGTCTGCCGTTCCATGGCTGACTCGTCCGGTGCCGGCGCGGCAGCCGTCCGGATCGCGGGAGTCCTGGAGACCGACGGCGTGGGCCGGGCGGCGGACCGGCGTGCGGTGGCAACAGCCCGTGCAGCCGGCGTGATGGCGGGCCACAGCATCTTCCTGGCCTACGGCCTGGGCCGGACCGGCACCGAGATGGGGCGGCACACCACGCTGATCTCCGCCCTGGCCGCCGATCAGGTCTGGGTCGCGGTCGACGCCAGCCGGAAGTCCGAGGACACCGCTGCGTGGGTGGGTGCGGTCCGGTCAGCGGCGGTGGTGGACGCCGCAGCCGTCGAAGGCATCGACACCACGGGTACGCCGCAGTCCGTCAACGAGCTGGGCCTGCCTATCGGCTGGCTCGACGGCGGCCCCTCGCCCACTCCAGTGCTCTGACCCCTCTGATCCCCGGAGAGGAAAACCCGCCGTGCTGAACGGTTCCGCGCTTCCCGCCCTTCGCCCCGCCGTGGGGTAGAGTGGGCGGATGCTGGTGCTAACACGCAAGTCCGGGGAGCAGATCCTGATCGGGGATGACATTGTCATCACTGTTCTGGATTCACGCGGTGACGGCGTGCGCATAGGCATCGACGCACCACGCGGGGTCAAGATCCAGCGCAACGAAGTAGTGCGCGCTGTGGAAGAGGCCAACGTAGCTGCCAGTACTTCAGCCCTGCCGGATGCCGAAGACCGCATCAAAGCGCTGCTGGCCGGCAGGATGCCCCCGGCGCAAAACTGACCGGGCGGTTCCCGCATAGGGACCTGGACGCAGTATCTTTCAAACGCAGTATCTTTCAAGCGCAGCAGCTCTCAATCGTGGCTGCCCGCAACCGCAGCAGCTGAACCCAGCACTTTTGAACCGCGGAACTCTGTCAACCGCGGAACGGCTCTTAAAACAGAAACCCCCGCCGCTTCTTGGGGAAAACGACGAGGGTTCCTGGTCAATTACCCGGGGACGGCCGGGCGTATCAAGGGACCTGTTGCTAAGCGAGGGTACGCTGTGCGCGTTTGCCGCCCAGCCCCAGGAACCGGCTGCCGGCGTGGGGGCGCCGCGCAGACGTTGTGGTTTCCCGCCGCATTTGCGAACCTTCGGCAGGAACATACTGGGAGATCCCGAAGTACTCGGGAAGGACGCGGCGCTCGTGGCTGCTGCAGCGCACGCCCGGGTAGCGGAAACCAGTGATGACCCAGCGGCCCCTGTCCTCCACCCAGTCGGGGACCATGCGGCGGTTGCATTCGTTGCAGAACGGTGCCAGGAAGAAATCGCGCTCGACCATGGTGTAGCGGCGGGTAGTGTGACCCGTCAATGCTGTGTCCATGAGTATCCCCTTCGTCCGCAGGCATTCTGCCCGTGCAGTTCCTCTTCGAGGCTACGGTGGCCCCCAACGGAAAATCCCAAATTCCGGCGCAAGGAAGCTGGAATTTAAGCGCAGTATTTCCCCTATTCGCAAGGCGCGGACAACAGAAAACCCCCGGCACGAAGGTGCCGGGGGTTTAGCTGAGCCTCCTGCCAGAATCGAACTGGCGACCTTCTCATTACGAGTGAGACGCTCTACCAACTGAGCTAAGGAGGCGGGCTTCACCTGACCGGTTACGGCCAGAATCCACAAGAAACTACTTTATACGTCCCGGGGGTGCGGGTCAAAATGGCGGCCGCAGTCGGAGCTCATCAGCAGACCGTGTTGTCCTTGGGCACGGTTCCGTCGATGAAGTAATCGTCCACGGTGTCTTCGACGCACTGGCTGCCGCGCCCATACGCCGTGTGTCCTTCGCCCTCCCAGGTCACCAGCACCGCGGATTCCAGCTGTGCCGCGAGCGCTTCCGACCATTCATACGGGGTGGCGGGATCGCCCGTGGTTCCGATCACGAGCAGGTCCGCCGCACCGGAGGCCTTGATGGGGTGCGGTTCATTCACGGGTCCGTGCGGCCACGCCTCACAAGTGACGCCGCCGTAGGCGAGGTATTTGCCGATGGTGGGGGACGCCGCCGCCAGCTCCAGGGCGTCGGCTGCCATCTGTGCGTCGTCGCTGACCATGGGGTAATCGAGGCAGTTGACCGCGTTGAAGGCCACGGTGCTGTTGGACCGGTAGGTGCCGTCTTCGGCGCGGTCCGCGCTGATGTCCGCCAGGCGGAGCATGTACGTCGGGTCGTCGCCCTGCAGGGCGCTCTCCAGTGCCTGCGACAGCACCGGCCAGTTCGCGTCGTCGTACAACGGGAGGATAAAGCCGCTGACAAAGGTGGAGACAGTGACCAGGCGCCCGTCGCCCGCCGTCATCGGGCGGGCCTCGACAGAGGCCAGGAGGTCCCGGATGGCCGCGACGCCGTCGTCGGCGCTGCCGTCGAGCGGGCAGCCGCTGCCTGCCACACAGTCCTCGACGTAGGCGCGGATGGCCTTTTCGAAGGCCCGGGCCTGGCCGAGCGTGATGTCCTCGTTGCTGGAGGAGGGGTCGAGGGCGCCGTCGAGCACCAGGCGGCCCACCTTCTCCGGGAATAGCTCGGCATACGTGGCGCCCAGATAGGTGCCGTAGGAGAAGCCGAGGTAGTTCAGCTTCTCATCACCCGCGACCGCCCGCAGGATGTCCATGTCGCGGGCAGCGCTGGCCGTGTCGACAAACCCGAGGAGTTCGCCGGTCTCGGCCGCGCAGGCATCCGCGAACTCCTTCGCACTCAGCCGTGAGGCAGCCAGGCCCTCCGGGGTGCTTGCATCGATGTATTCAGCCCGGGCCTCATCCATCTCCTGATCGCTCAGGCACTTTACCGGTGTGGACCGGCCGACGCCGCGCGGATCGAACCCGAGCAGGTTGAAGTTATCCCGCAGCCGGTCGCTGGTGATGCTTTCCATGGACTGGCTGACGGCGTCGTAACCGGATCCGCCGGGACCGCCGGGATTGATCAGGACCGTGCCCCGGGCGTCCCCGTCCGCCTCCGCCATGATCACTGACAGCTCCACTGTTCCTGCGCCAGGGTCGGCATAGTCCATGGGCACGGTGACGGTGGCGCAGCGGAAGTCGTCCTCGCAGCCGGTCCAGTCGACGTCCTGGCTGTAGAACTCCCGCAGCTCGCCGGGGACGTCGCCAATGACGTCGGCTGCTGCAGTGCTGGCGGAGTCTCCGCCGTCGTTCTCGTCAGTGCCCGGTGCGGAGGTGCAGCCGGAGGCCAGCAGCAGCACCGAAGCGGCGGCGGCGGCCAGCCGTGGAAAACGGCGGCGGGCGGTGGCGGTGGTCATGCTGACTCCTGGAGCGGCTTGCGGATCGGACCGGCCGGGCCGGCGGAAGGACGGCTGCGGCATTACAGCAGGCTCACTGCCATGGCTTCGATGGCCAGCAGCGGGGCCACATTGGTGGTCACCAGGCGGCGGCGCACGGTGTTGATCTCCTCCATGCGCATCAGTGTCTGTTCCGGAGAGCCGTAGGCCGCGAACTCGTCCAGCTCCCGGCGGAGTCCCTCATTGACCAGGGGGCCGGAGCTGCCCAGCTGGATCATCAGTACGTCCCGGTAGAAGGAGAGCAGGTCCGTCAGCGCACGGTCGAAGTAATCGTTCTTGGAGCGCTTGGCCCGGCGGACCTGGTCCTCCTCCAGGCGTTTCACCTGGCTGCGGAGCGACGGCGGCAGGGTCCCGCCGGCGGGCGCGCCCAGGGACGCGAGCAGCGCTTCCTTCTCCGCCGCGTCCCGCTGTTCAAAGGAACTGGCGGCTTCCGCTTCGGCCAGGGCCACGAGATCGGCCGCGGCCTTCATGGCGCCGGAGACATTCCGCAGCGACAAGGGCAGCCGCACAATGCTCTCGCGGCGCTGGCGTGCGCCGTCGTCGGTGGCCAGGCGCTTGGCGACGCCGATGTGGCTCTGCGCGGCCCGCGCCGCGTGCAGCGCGACATCCGGGTCGATGCCGTCACGCCGGACCAGGAGATCGGCGACATCCTCAACCGGCGGCAGCCGCAGCCCCACGGGACGGCAGCGGGAACGGATGGTGACGAGGACGTCACCCGGGCTGGGCGCGCAGAGCAGCCAGATGGTCCGGGGCGGCGGCTCTTCGATGGCTTTGAGCAGCACGTTGGTGCTGCGTTCCTGCATCCGGTCTGCGTCCTCCACGATGATGACGCGCCACCGGCCGGTGGACGGCTTGTCCTGTGCCTTGCGGACCAGGTCACGGGCCTCGTCGATGCTGATGGTGACCTTCTCCGTGGTCACGGACATCACGTCGGCGTGTGAGCCGGCCAGCACCGTCCGGCAGGCCTTGCATTCGCCGCAGCCGCGGAGCGCCGGCTCCTGCTGTTCACAGACCAGCGCGGCGGCAAAGGCACGGGCGGCATTGGAGCGGCCGGACCCGGGCGGGCCGGTGAAGAGCCAGGCATGGTTGGGCCGGGCATCGGAGGCACCGCGGCGCAGCTGCTCCACCACCGGATCCTGCCCCTGCAGGTCATCCCATACGCTCACGGCAGCAGCTTTTCCACACGCTGCAGGATGGTTTGCGCCAGTTCCTCCACCGGCCGGCCCGCGTCGAGCACCAGATACCGGTCGGGGGCAGCGGCGGCGGTTTCCAGGAACGCCCGGCGGATCTGCAGGTGGAAGGTATCCGGTTCGGATTCGAGCCGGTCCTCGGGGGCGTTGCCGGCCGTCCGCCGGTCCCGGCCGCGTTCGGGGTCGACGTCGAGCAGGACGGTGAGGTCCGGTTCCAGCCCTGACGTGGCCCAGGTGTTCAGGCTGCGCACCGCCTCGGTACCCAGTCCCCGACCGGCCCCCTGATAGGCGACGGAACTGTCGATGTAGCGGTCGCAGACCACCACGGTCCCGGCGGTAAGTGCCGGCTCGATGACCTGCTGCACGTGCGCGGCCCGGGAGGCGGCAAAGATCAGCGCCTCGGTGCGGGCGTCGATGTCGCCGTTGCCGTGTTCAAGGACCAGTGCCCGCAGCTGCTCGCCGACGGGAGTTCCGCCGGGTTCGCGGGTACGCAGGACCGTCCGGCCGGTCTCCTGCAGCGCGGCCGCCAGCCGGCGCGCCTGGGTGGACTTCCCGGCGCCGTCTCCGCCTTCCATGGCAATGAACAGGCCGCGGGTTTCGGGGAGATTAGAATTGCTCACCCGCCTAGCCTACCCAGTTCGGTGGACCCGCACGGAGCCCTTCCACCGCCGCCCCGCCGCAGCCGCTGCCGGGGAGGGGAACAACACAGCGCGGCGGTGCTGCCGCCGGGAGTCTAGGCTGTTGCATATGAGCCATACCCCTGCGCATGGGCACCCTGTTTCTCCGGAGACCCTGGTGGTGTCCGCCGGCCGCCCGCCCCGCGAGCACGATGCCCCGGTGAATCCGCCCATCGTGCTGTCTTCGACCTATTTCGGCACCGGAACGCCCGTCCCGGGGGAGCGCGGCTATGGACGGTATTCGAACCCCACCTGGGATCCCTTCGAGCAGGCGCTCGCCGAGCTTGAGGGTGCGGAGCTGCCGGCGCTGGTCTTCGCCTCCGGGCTGGCGTCCGTCATGGCCGCCCTGTCCCTGGTGCCGGCGGGCGGCGTGGTGGTGATGCCGCGTCACAGCTACCAGGGATCGCTGCTGCTCGCGGCCGAGGAGGCAGCGAACGGCCGGTTCTCCGTGCGGACAGTGGATATTGCCGAGACTGAAGAGGTGGTTGCGCAGCTCGACGGCGCGTCGATGCTGTGGGTGGAAAGCCCCACCAATCCCATGCTGGAAGTGGCGGACATCGCGGCGCTGGTAGAAGCCGCGCACGCCGCCGGCGCCCTGGTGGTTGCGGACAACACGTTCTCGACGCCGCTGGTGACCCGTCCCCTGGACCTCGGCGCCGACGTCGTTGTCCACTCGGTGACCAAGTACCTGGCCGGACATTCCGACGTCGTCCTGGGCGCGGCCGTGACATCCGATCCCGGGCTCCGGGACCGCCTGCTCCGGTACCGCTCCCTGCATGGGGCGGTCGCGGGGCCGTTTGAGGTGTGGCTGGCGCTGCGGGGGCTGCGTACCCTGGCCCTGCGGATGGAGCGCTCGCAGGCCACCGCCGGGGAACTGGCCCGCCGGCTGCAGCACCTTCCCCAGGTGGAGCACGTGCGGTATCCGGGCCTGCCGGACGATCCCGGGCATGCCCGGGCCGCCGCGCAGATGTCCGGGTTCGGATCCATCCTCTGCATTGAGGTCGACGGCGGTGCAGCCGCGGCGGAGAAGGTTGCCGAAGCCGTCGAGCTGTGGCTTCCGGCCACTTCGCTCGGCGGGGTCGAATCACTGATCGAACGGCGGCGCCGCCAGCCCGGGGAGCCGCACACCGTCCCGGAAGGGCTGCTGCGCCTTTCCGTCGGCATCGAGAATGTTGAGGACCTCTGGGGGGACCTTGAACAGGCACTTACACGGTAGGCTAGCGCTGTGGCCCTAATGATCCTGATTCAGTACTACCTCTACCTGGCCCTGGGCCTGGTAGCCCTCGGCATTGAACTGTGGGCGCTCTTTGACTGTGCCCGGCGCAAGCCCGCCGATTTTGAGCGTGCCTACAAGCGGACCAAGGGATTCTGGCTGGGGCTCACGGGTGGGGCCGCGGCAGTTGGCGTGCTGTCCGCAGTGATCCCGTCGCTGAGCCTGATCCTGTTCCAGCTGGCCGCCGTCATCGCAGCGTGCGTTTACCTGGCGGATGTGAAGCCGGCCATCGGAAGCTCGCGCGGCCGCGGCAACAGCAACCAGGGCCCGTACGGCCCCTGGTAACAGCTGCCAGCTACTGATTTTCGTCCGCCCCGGACCGGCCCGCAACGGCCGTCCGGGGCGGATTGCTTTAACCGGGACGGATTGTTTTGCCCGCGCAGGGCAGGTCGCTGTGGATCGGGAGGCGCACCCGGCCTACAAGGGCCGGACGGCCTCCCAGGCCACGGTGATTTCCCCCAGCCGCCAGCGGGACGGCCCGGTCAGCAGCGGCATTCCGTCCGCCTTCAAAGCGCTGCACATCGCCAGCCAGCGCTGCCGGTTCCCATAGGACGCCATCGGTGTGGCTTCCTCCCAGGCCCGGTCCATGGCCTGCAGGAAGGCGTGGATCCGCTCCCCGGGAACATTGCGGTGGATCAGCGCCTTGGGCAGGCGTTCGGCCACATCGGACGGGCGCTCGAAGGCCCCGAACCGCAGGGAAATGCTCAGCGAGAGCGGACCGTCCGCGTCCAGCTCCACCCAGGTGGCACGGCGGCCGATTTCGTCGCAGGTGCCGTCCACGAATATCCCGCCCGGTGCCAGCCGCGAGCAGACCATGTCCCAGTGGCGGGCATAATCCTCCTCCGCATATTGGCGCAGGACGTTGAAAGCCCGGACCATCACGGGCCGGCGCCCGTCAACCGGCAGCTCGAAGCCGCCCTGGCGGAAGCTCAGGCCGGAACGTTCCAGGGGCTTGGCCGCCAGGACGCGGGCCGGGTCGATTTCAATTCCCATCACTTCCACGTCTGCCCGCACCTGCCCGAGGCGGCCGTGGAGCTCGACGGCGGTGGTAGGCGCGGCGCCGTAGCCCAGATCCACGATCAATGGGTCGGCTGCCTGCCGCAGGCGCCACCGTGCCGGTCCTGCCAGCCAGCGGTCCACCCGTCGAAGCCGATTGGGGTTTGTAGTGCCCCTGGTCACAGTTCCTACGGGTTTAAGCGGCTTTTGCACCAGACAATGCTAGCTGCCGCTGAGGGATGCCCCTGCACGCAGTGCTCCGGGGAAACCCCGGGTGCGGCCCGGTCCACACCGGCTCCGCCCTCCCTGCCGGGTACGCTCTCCGATACCATGCTTATATGACCTACAAACTGATCCTTCTGCGCCACGGGCAGAGTGAATGGAATGAAAAGAACCTCTTCACGGGCTGGGTGGACGTGGATCTGACGGACCTCGGGCGTGCGGAAGCCCTCCGCGGGGGAGAGCTGCTGGTTGAGAACAACGTTCTCCCGGACATTCTCTACACCTCCCGGCTGCAGCGGGCCATCAACACCGCCAACCTGGCACTTGGTGCCGCCGACCGCATCTGGATCGACGTCAAGCGCAGCTGGCGCCTGAACGAGCGCCACTACGGTGCCCTGCAGGGCAAGGACAAGGCTCAGACCCTGGCCGAATACGGTGAGGAGCAGTTCATGCTCTGGCGCCGTTCCTATGACACCCCGCCGCCGCCCCTGCCGGATGACAGCGAGTTCTCCCAGGCCCACGACCCCCGCTACGCGGACCTCGGGGCCGACGAACTGCCGCGGACGGAGTGCCTCAAGGACGTCCTGGAACGGTTCCTGCCCTACTGGGAGTCGGACATCTCCAAGGACATCCGCACCGGCAAGACCGTGATGATCGCCGCGCACGGCAACTCCCTGCGTGCCCTGGTCAAGCACCTGGACGGTATCAGCGACGCAGACATTGCCTCCGTGAACATCCCCACCGGCATCCCGCTGGTCTACGAACTGGATGAGGACCTCAAGCCGGTCAAGGCCGGCGGCACGTACCTCGATCCCGAGGCCGCCGCTGAATCCATCAAGGCCGTGGCCAACCAGGGCAAAAAGAAGTAGCGCCTGCGCCGGAGGGCTCCGGCCAGGGTTTTTACATAGGAAAGGGCGGTCCCCCCAACGGGACCGCCCTTTCCTATGCCAGCCGGGTCCGGCTAGACGCCGCTTTCGGAGAGCGGGTGCCATTCGCCCGTCACGAGGTAGTTGACCTTGCGCGTGACGGACACGGCGTGGTCCGCAAAACGCTCGAAGTAGCGGCTCGCCAGGGTCAGGTCCACCGTGCTGACCGCGGGAACGTTCCACTCCGGGGAGGCAATGGACTTGAAGACCCCGGCGTGCAGCTCATTGATCCGGCTGTTGGCGTCGTAGATGTCCTTGCTCATCTCCAGGTTCCGGGTCTCCAGCAGCTCGGTCAGCTGTTCGGAGATGCGGAGGTCCAGGCGCGCCATTTCCCGGAATGTTTCAACCATGTTGTCCGGGACCACGTTGGCGGGGTACCGCAGCCGGGCAAGCTGGGCGATATGCCGGGCCAGGTCACCCATGCGTTCAAGGGAGGCGCTCATCCGCAGCGATCCCACGATCATCCGCAGGTCACTGGCGACGGGTCCCTGCAGGGCGAGGACATCGATGGCCCGCTCGTCCAGGTCATTCTGCAGGAAGTCGATCCTCGCGTCGGCCGCGATGACATCCTGCGCGAGGTCGATGTCGGCCCCTTCGAAGGCGAGGGTGGCTTTCCGCATCGCCTCCGTCACGAGCTGGGATATCTGGGTCAGTTCTTCACCGATTTGGTGAAGCTCGGCCTGGAAAACCTTGCGCACTTAAAGGGTCCTCTCGAAAAGCGGGTGGGTCAGCTGCTGTGCGGGGCGGTCCGGCCGGGCCGGAAGGGCCGACCGGCATTGGCCGCTCCTGCAGGATGCCAGCCGGAGATGAACCGGCCGGACCCCTTAGATGAACGTTAGTTTAACGAATGATGCAAAGCCACCGGCTTTTCCTTCAACGGGTTACGGTCCGGCCTAAGCTATGAGGGTGAATCCTGTACTGCTGGCCTTGCTTGCCGGCGTCCTCGGCCTGGCTGTCGGTGCCTTCGGTGTCCTCGCCTACGTGGCCAGCCAGCGCCAGCGGCGGGAGTTGGCTGAAATCTCCGAGCCCGCCGTCCCGGAAGGCGCGGCCGAAGTCCTGGGGGTCATCGGACGGGCCTACATTGTTGCCGATGCCATCGACGGCGTCGTCCGGGCCAGTCCCGGCGCGTACGCCTTCGGCCTGGTGCGCGGGCACACCATCGTCAACGACCGGCTGCTGGATATCTGTGCCCGGGTCCGGCGCGACGGCGTCATCGAAGAGGCCCGCATGGAGCTTCCCCGGGGACCGCTCGGTGAAGGCTCCCTCATCCTCCAGGTCAGGGTGGCGACCGTGGGTGAGGAGTACGTCCTGGTCCTGGCCGATGACCGCACGGAGATGACCCGCACGGAGGAAGTCCGCAATGACTTCGTGGCGAATGTTTCCCACGAACTCAAGACGCCGGTGGGCGCTATCTCGCTGCTTTCCGAAGCGCTGGCCGATGCCGCCGGAGACGAGGACGCCGTCCGCCGGTTCGCCGGACGCATGCACCGGGAATCCGTGCGCCTCAGCGCCCTGGTGCAGGACATTATTGAACTCTCCCGGCTGCAGGGCACCGATATCGTGGACCGTGCCAGGCAGGTGGACCTGGACAGGGTCCTCGAGGATGCGGTCGAGGCCAACCGGCTCAATGCCGAGAACAAGAACATTGAAGTGCTCCTGCGCGGAAGTTCCGACGCCGCGGTTTACGGAGACGCCGCCATGCTCACCACCGCTTTTCGTAACCTCATCGACAACGCCATCCGGTACTCACCCGAGGGCAGCAGGGTGGGGATCGGGCTGCAGTCCCGTAACGGCATGGCCCAGGTGGCCGTAACCGATCAGGGCCCCGGCATCGCCCCCGAGGAACAGGAACGGGTCTTTGAACGGTTTTACCGGATCGATTCCGCCCGTTCGCGGGACACCGGTGGAACCGGACTGGGACTGAGTATCGTCAAGCATGTGGTGGCCAACCACGGCGGGGAAGTGGACCTGTGGTCCCGTCCGGGGCATGGATCCACTTTCACCGTGCGGCTCCCGGAACTGGACCCTGCGGATATCCGCGAATCGAAGCAAGGAGTTACCGCTTGACCCGCATCCTGATAGTCGAGGACGAGGAGTCCTTCAGCGATCCCCTTTCCTATTTGCTGGGGAGGGAAGGGTTCGACGTTGCCGTAGTGGATAACGGTGCCGACGCCGTTGCCGCCTTTGAGCAGACCGGGGCTGACCTGATCCTGCTGGATCTGATGCTGCCGGGGATGTCGGGGACGGAAGTCTGCCGCCGGATCCGCCAGCGCTCGGACGTACCCGTCATCATGCTCACTGCCCGGGATGCGGAGATCGACAAGGTGGTGGGGCTCGAGATCGGTGCGGATGACTACGTCACCAAGCCGTACTCCGCGCGCGAACTGCTCGCCCGGGTCCGGGCGGTGCTGCGGCGCCGGGGCGAGGGCACGGATTTTGCCGGGGCGGCATTGGAAGCGGGGCCGGTGCGCATGGACGTTGACCGGCATGTGGTGCAGGTCAACGGCACCAGGGTCCCCTTCCCGCTGAAGGAGTTCGAGCTCCTGGAACTGCTGCTTCGGAACTCGGGCCGCGTCCTGACCCGCGGTCAGCTGATCGAACGGGTCTGGGGGGCGGACTACGTGGGGGATACCAAAACGCTGGATGTCCACGTCAAACGGCTACGGGCAAAAATCGAGGACAATTCCTCCGCGCCTCAGCATCTGGTGACCGTCCGCGGGCTGGGGTACAAGTTCGAGGCCTGACCGGAGCGCGGATGCAGAAGGGGGCCGGCGCCGCAGCGCCGACCCCCTTCGGGATCTTGAGGAAAGACCGGGCTGTCAGTGCCCCTCTGAGGCCCCGCCGGTCTCTTCAGCGGTGGCTGTTTCCGACGGCGGGGCGGTCGACCCTGCCGGCAGGTACGGCCGGTAGTCCGCCTGGTCGCCGTTGACCACGGGAATGTTCAGGGCGGTGGTCTCGCCGCTGACCTTCAGCTGGGCGTCGATGCCGGTGCCGGGTTCGTCTTCAACGGTGGAGACATTGACCTTGTCTTCGGACTCGTCTTCGAAGATCACCTTGTCACCGGCCGGAAGGCTCCAGGAGAGGGTGGAGCCGCCCACGGCAAGGGTGAATGCCTGGGTGTTGTCCGAGTCGTTGACTACTGTGCCGATCAGCCGGCCGGGCTCGCCGAATCCGTGGCTGACCACCAGGATGTTGCGCAGCTGGAGGTCTCCGACATCCTGCACGATCCCGTCGGAGGGGGAGTACTCACGGGTGGTTGCCTGCTCGTTCACAGCGCTGCAGCCAGCCGATCCCAGCATGGCCAGCGCGATGGCACCGGCCGCAGCGGTGCGCCCGACCCGGTTCTTGGGTGTGAATCTCACAGCACAAACTCCTGAAGTATTGCGGTCTAGCGACCTGAGGCTATCTTTGCTGCCTAGCCTATCGGCAAAACACCGAAAAACTGGTTTTAACGGCCGGTTCAGGCAGGGGTGGGAGGACGGTGCCGGGACGCTTCGAATACCTGCGGAAGGCGGCATACTACCTACACCAAGGCCCATGCAGTACCTGACCTGCGAAAACTCTACTCGGCGTGTCGCAACTCTGATAAACTGAGGGCCGGGAAAGGGGAAAGACCACATGGTTTTTGAGGTTGGCGAAACAGTTGTTTATCCTCACCACGGTGCCGCGAAGATCGAAGAGATCAAGATGCGGACCATCAAGGGCGAAGAGAAAATGTATCTCAAGCTTAAGGTGGCACAGGGTGATCTGACCATAGAAGTACCGGCTGAGAACGTCGACCTCGTAGGGGTGCGCGATGTAGTGGGCAAGGAAGGTCTGGAGCACGTCTTTGACGTCCTGCGGGCCGAGCTCACCGAAGAGCCCACGAACTGGTCGCGCCGGTACAAGGCAAACCTGGAAAAGCTCGCGTCAGGTGATGTCGTCAAGGTAGCCGAGGTCGTCCGCGACCTCTGGCGCCGTGACCACGACCGCGGGCTGTCCGCAGGCGAGAAGCGAATGCTCGCCAAGGCACGCCAGATCCTTATTTCGGAACTGGCGCTTGCTGAGAAGACGGATGAAGACCAGGCGGCAGCTGTCCTCGACGAGGTTCTCGCGAGCTAGGCAGCATTTTTTGGTTCCTTCGATTGCCGGTCCCTCGGGGCCGGCAATTGTTGTTTGTGCACCATCCGCGGGCATTAGGGTGGAGCTGTGTCTCCCTCTTCTTCCCGCCCGCCGCGGATCGGCGTCGTCGTAGTAGCCGGAGGATCCGGCCAGCGGCTCGGTTACGGCATGCCCAAGGCCCAGGTGCCGCTTGCGGGTGAACCGATGCTTCTCCACACCCTGCGTGCCGTCCAGGCGGCGGACATCGCTTCGGCCATCGTGGTTGCCGTGCCGGCCGGCGACACCCTCATGCGCGGCATCTGCGCGGAGTTCGGGGCGGCGGTCCGTGCGGTCGACGGCGGTGCCACCCGGCCCGAATCCGTCCGCGCCGCCCTCGCGGTTCTGCCGACGGACCTGGATGCCGTACTGGTCCACGATGCCGCCCGTGCGCTGACCCCGCCGGAGGTGTTCCACCGTGTGGCGGCCGCGCTGGCAGCCGGTGCCACGGCCGTCATCCCGGCCGTACCCGTGGTGGACACGGTCAAGGACACCGCCCCCGTGCCGCCGGCAGAGAGTGCCGCGGCCGAACGCCGCGTAACCGGCACCCCGGACCGTGCCCGGCTCCGCGCCGTCCAGACCCCGCAGGGCTTCGATGCTGCCCTGCTGCGCCGGGCCCACCAGGCCGCCCTGTCCTTTGACCCCGCCGCTGCGGCAGCCGTCACCGACGATGCCATGCTCGTGGAGTCGCTGGGGGCCGAGGTCTATGTGGTCGAGGGCTCACAGCTGTCCCTGAAGATAACTACTCCGCTGGACCTGGTGCTCGCCGAAGCGATCCTGGCCGGCGGACACCACCGCCAGGAGAACTGACATGGCCCTGCCACGCACCGGAATCGGCGTAGACGTCCACGCCTTCGCCCCCGAAGACACGCCCCGCCCACTGTGGGTCGCCGGCCTGCATTGGGACGGTGAACGCGGCCTGGCCGGCCATTCCGACGGCGATCCGGTGGCCCACGCCGCCGCGGACGCCCTGTTTTCGGCCGCAGGCCTCGGTGACCTGGGCACCCACTTCGGTACCGACCGGCCAGAATACGCCGGCGCCGCCGGTACCGTGCTGCTGCGGGAGGCTGCCCGCATCGTGCGGGCGGCGGGCTTCGAGATCGGTAACGTGGCGGTCCAGCTGATCGGCAACCGGCCCAAATTCAGTCCCCGCCGGGCGGAGGCTGAAGCCGTCCTGAGCGAAGCGGCCGGCGCGCCCGTCAGCGTCTCGGCGACCACCACCGACTCCCTGGGCTTCACCGGCCGCGGCGAGGGGATCGCCGCCGTGGCCACCGCCGTCGTCGCTGCCGCCGGCACCCCCGCTGACTGACCGGACGCGGTTTCGGCTAGCCTAGAGCAGTGAGCTTGAGATTCTATGACACGGCAACAGCGCAGGTCCGGGACTTCGTTCCCCTGGTGGAAGGCAAGGCCAGCCTCTACTACTGCGGTGCCACCGTGCAGGGGCTCCCGCACGTGGGGCACATCCGCTCCGCCATCGCCTTCGACCAGCTCACCCGCTGGCTGCGCTACCGCGGACTGCAGGTTACCGTGGTGCGCAATGTGACGGATATTGACGACAAGATCCTGGCCAAGGCAGCCGATTCCGTGGGCGCCGAGCCGGCACCCGGCGTCGTTCCGGACGAACCGTGGTGGGCACTGGCGTACCGCTTCGAGCAGGAATTCGCCAAGGCCTATGACACCCTCGGCGTCCAGCGGCCCACCTACGAACCGCGCGCCACGGGCCACATACCGGAGATGCACGCGCTTATTACAGCCCTGATCGAGCGCGGGCATGCCTACCCGGCCCTGGACCATTCCGGCGACGTGTACTTCGATGTCCGGTCCTGGCAGAAGTACGGTTCGCTGACCCGGCAGAACATCGACGACATGCAGGCAGCGCCCGACGCCGGCCCGCGCGGCAAACGCGATCCCCGGGACTTCGCGCTCTGGAAGGGTTCCAAGCCCGGCGAGCCGGAGACGGCGTCCTGGGACAGCCCCTGGGGCCGCGGCCGGCCAGGCTGGCACCTGGAGTGCTCGGCCATGGTCACCAAATACCTCGGCACCGAGTTCGACATCCACGGCGGCGGCCTGGACCTGCGCTTCCCGCACCACGAGAACGAGATGGCCCAGTCCCAGGCCGCCGGCCACGGGTTCGCTAACTTCTGGATGCACAACGGCATGGTCACCTTCGAGGGCGAGAAGATGTCCAAGTCCATCGGCAACACCATCAGCCCGACCGAAATGCTGGAACAGGCCAGCCCCCGCGTGGTCCGGTATTACCTGGGCCAGGCGCACTACCGCTCGGTGCTGGACTACCGCCCCACGTCCCTGCAGGAGGCCGCGTCCGCCGTCGAGCGGATTGACGGGTTCATTTCCAAAGCTGCAGCCAAGGCCGACGCCGGGCCGGCCTCGGTGCCGGAGGCTTTCGGGGCCGCCATGGATGATGACCTGAATGTTCCGCAGGCGCTGGCCGTGCTGCACGAAACCGTACGGGCAGGCAATACGGCACTGGCCGCCGGCGATCCGGAGACGGTGCGGCGCGCACTGGGTGAGGTACGGGCGATGACCGCCGTCCTGGGCCTGGATGACGCACGGGACGCCGCGGCACAGGCCGGCCCGGCGGACGCCGCACTGGACGCCCTGGTGCAGGACCGCCTGGCCGAGCGGAACGCTGCGCGGGCCGCCAAGGACTGGGCCCGCGCCGACGCGATCCGCGACGCGCTGGCCGCTTCCGGCATCACCGTGGAGGACGGCGCGGACGGCGTGAGCTGGAGCCTCGCCTGAGCTTGGCGGCCTTGTCAGCCAACCGGTCCGCGGACTGCGTAAACTGGAAGTGAATGCTTTCTTCTAGTAAAGGTGTAACCGATGGCCAACAATGGACGTCCCGGCGCAATGCGCAAAGCCAAGAAGGGCCCCAGCGGCGGTACCGGAGGGCTCGGCCGCAAGGCCCTCGAGGGCAAGGGCCCCACACCCAAGGCTGAAGAGCGCCCGTACCACAAGGCGTTTAAGAACAAGCAGCTCGCCGAGCGCTCCGCGGCCAAACGCGGCGACGCCAAGCGCGGCGATGCCCGGGCCGGCGGCCGCAGCGGCACCAACGTCCGCGGCAAGGTGGCCGAGGAAGTCGTCACCGGCCGTAACTCCGTCGTGGAGGCACTGCGCGCCGGCATCCCGGCCAAGGCACTGCACGTTGCCGTCCGCATCGACATGGATGACCGGGTCCGTGAATCGCTGAAGATTGCGGCCGAGCGTGGCCTGCCGGTGATGGAAACGCACAAGCCGGAACTGGACCGCATGACCAACGAGGCCGTGCACCAGGGCCTGGTCCTGCAGATCCCGCCGTACGAGTACGCCGATCCCACGGATCTGGCCTCCGAGACCCTTGAGGCCTGGAAAAAGGGCCACATCCGCAACGCGCCGCTCTTCGTCGCCCTCGACGGGATCACCGATCCGCGCAACCTCGGCGCCATTATCCGGTCCGCCTCGGCCTTCAGCGCACACGGCGTGATTGTGCCGGAACGCCGCGCCGTAGGCGTCACCGCTTCGGCCTGGAAGACCAGCGCCGGCGCTGCTGTGCGCGTCCCGGTCGCCCGGGCAGGCAACCTGAACAACACGCTGAAAACGTTCAAGAAGATGGGCATCTTTGTCCTCGGGCTGGACGGCGACGGCGATGTCTCGCTTCCCTCGATCGTGCTGGCCAAGGAACCGATCTGCATTGTGGTCGGCTCCGAGGGCAAGGGGCTGTCCCGCCTGGTCCGTGAGAACTGCGACCAGATTGTCTCCATCCCGATCGACTCGGCCATGGAGTCCCTGAACGCCTCCATGGCCGTGGGCATCACCCTGTACGAAATCTCCCGGCAGCGCTCCTCCTAGTCCGGACCGGGGCTCCCGGCAGCAAAGGGCGTACATGGCACACGTGATCACCGGAACCACCGCGGGCAGCACCTCGAAGCGGGACTCGCGGCCCCTGCCCCTGGGCGTCCGGCGCACCGTCCCCGGTGTGCCGGAGGTCCCGGATGCGGTCAACGTGTCCGTGTACGCCCCGGGGCTGCCCGGCGTGGACGTGTATTACGAAGCCGCACCCGGCAGCTGGTCCGTGGCTCCGCTCACGGACACCGTCCTGGGCATCCACCATGCCCGGGTGTACGGGCTGCGGCACGGGTGCCGCTACGGTTTCTGGCCGCGGGGCCGGGAGCTCTCCGCGGAGCCGGGCAGCTTCCAGCTGCTGTTGGACCCGTATGGGCGCGGCATCGAACAGGCTGATGGTCCGGACGGCAGCCCGGTCTATTTTTCCGTGTACACGGGCCGGGACTTTGACTGGGGCAACGTGCGCCGCCCGCACATCCCCTGGCGGGACACCGTCATTTACGAGGCCCATGTCCGGGGTCAGACCATGCTGCACCCCGGTATCCCCGAGGAACTGCGCGGAACCTATGCGGGGATGGGCCACCCGGCCATGGTCCAGTACCTGCTGGAGCTGGGGATCACCGCCGTCGAACTGCTGCCGGTGCACTTCCACGCCGACGAAGCGCACCTGCAGGAACTGGGGCTGGCAAACTACTGGGGCTACAACACCCTCGGGTTCTTCGCACCGCAGGACACCTACGCCACCCGCGCCTCCCGCGAAGCCGGAGCCCAGGCGGTGCAGGATGAACTCAAGGGGATGGTGAAGTCCCTTCACGCGGCCGGCATCGAAGTCCTGCTGGACGTGGTGTACAACCACACGGCCGAGGGCAAGTCCGACCAGCCCGCGCTGAGCTGGCGGGGCCTGGGGGATGAGACTTACTACCGCCACGGACCGGACGGCGCCTACGAAGACACCACCGGCTGCGGCAACAGTCTCGATTTCAGCGAACCCCGGGTCATCCAGCTGGCCCTGGACTCGCTGCGCTACTGGGTGCAGGAATACCAGGTGGACGGTTTCCGCTTCGATCTGGCTCCCACGCTCTGCCGTGATGCGGACGGGCGGTTCAACCCACGGCACCCCTTCCTCGTGGCCGTGGCAGCGGACGCGGTCCTCCAGGACGTGAAACTGATCGCTGAACCCTGGGATGTGGGACCGGACGGCTGGCAGACCGGCCGCTTCCCGCAGGGCTGGGCCGACTGGAACGACCACTTCCGGGACATTGTGCGGGACTTCTGGCTCCGCGGCCAGGCCGACGCCGCGGCAGGACGGGAGGGCGGGTCGCTGGCCCGGCTCGCCGGCGCCCTGGCCGGTTCCGCCGAACTGTTCGCCGGCTCCGGCCGGACACCGCTGGCTTCAATCAACTTCATCACTGCCCATGACGGCTTCACGCTCGCCGACCTGACGATGTTCGAACGCAAGCACAACGAGGCCAACGGTGAAGAAAACCGGGACGGCACCGGAGAGAACCGCAGCTACAACCACGGTGTGGAGGGTCCCACGGAGGACGGACGGGTCGGCGCTGCACGGGCCCTGACCGCACGGAACCTGATGGCCACCCTCACCATGTCGCTGGGCGTGCCGATGCTCACGGCCGGCGACGAGATAGGCCGCACCCAGCGCGGCAACAACAACGCGTACTGCCAGGACAGCGAACTCTCCTGGCTGCACTGGGACCTAGACGACGACGCCCGGCGGATGCTCTCCACCACACGCGAACTGCTGCGCCTGCGCCGCGAATACCTGGCCAGCCAGCCCTACCGCTTCCCGGCCGACCGCCGGCATTCCTTCCTCCTCTGGTTCGATCCGGACGGAAAGCCCATGACCCCCGAGCAGTGGAGCGACCCGGGCAACCGGCTCGTGCAGGTGCTGGTCGGTTCCGGCGACGGCTCCCTGAACGGGCTGATCGTCCTGAACGGAGGCCTGTCCGACGTCGAGATCCGGCTTCCCGACGCGGCGGCAGTCCGCAGTGCTGATTATGCTAACGAGTTCACCTCCGTGCCGGGTGCATCCTCGGGTTATGAACTCGTCTTCTCCACTGCTGAGGGCATGGAGGACCACCGGGGACTGCTGCGTGCTGCGGGGGACACCGCTACCGCTCCGGCCAACTCCATCAGCCTCTACCGCGCCTGAGCGGTAACGCCCCGGCGCGGCCCTCACGCGTTGGCGATGAGCCCCAACTCCGCCTTCGACGCCAGCCCCGGGTGGTTCGGCAGTACCCGGACGGTGTAGCCGAACGGTCCGGCCTGCTCGATGCGGATGGTTCCGCGGAACAGGTGCCGTCCGGACCCCAGGTCCTCCGCGGGTGTCAGCTCCTGGATGCGGGGCTCGCTGATCCGGTCATTCTCCGTCACCATGCCGTACGCAGCCTCCACGCTCACGTCACCTGGCCGCAGGGAACCGAGGGACACATAGGCCTGGACAGTGAGGGTGTCGCCGATCTGCGGGTTCTCGCTTACGCCCACGGAGTCCACGTTTTCCACCTGCACGGTGGACCAGCCGTCCCGCACCCGTGTGATCCACAGGGCGAGCTCCCTCGCGGCTGTGTACCCGTCCGCGGACATGGCCCGGCCGGAGGAGCTGGCGGGCCGGTACAGCCGGTTCACGTAATCCTTGAGCATCCGTGAGGCGGAGACGTTCGGCCCCAGATCCGCGAGGGTGTGCTTGACCATTTCCAGCCATTCGTGCGGCAGGGCATCCGCCGGCGGTGCGGACGGTCCGGCCGCCCCGGCATCGGCCGGTGGTTCGGTGCCGTAGAACAGCGGTGCAACCGCGTTCTCCAGCAGGTCATACAGCGCCGCTGCCTCAATGTCGTCCCGCTGGTCGGCGTTGTAGACCTCGCGCGTGCGGGTGCCCTTGCTCGGATTGGCGGAGGGAATGGCCCAGCCGTTGTTGCCGTCGTACATCTCATCCCACCACCCGTCGAGGATGGAGAGGTTGAGCCCGCCGTTAATGGCGGACTTCATGCCGGAGGTACCCGAGGCTTCCAGCGGACGCAGCGGATTGTTCAGCCACACGTCGCAGCCGGGGAACAGGGTGCGCGCCATCGCAATGTCGTAGTTGGGCAGGAACACGATGCGGTGGCGGACGGCCGGGTCATCCGTGAAGCGGACCAGGTCCTGGATCATCTTCTTGCCCTGCTCATCCGCGGGGTGCGACTTTCCAGCCACCACCACCTGGATGGGCCGGGTGGGATGCAGCAGCAGCGCCTTGAGCCGGTCCGGGTCGCGCAGCATCAGGGTCAGCCGCTTATAGGTGGGCACCCGGCGGGCAAACCCGATGGTCAGGACATCCGGATCCAGCACATTCTCGGTCCAGGCCAGCTCCGCATCAGAGGCGCCGCGCCGGCGCCAGGCACGCTTCACGCGGCGCCGGACGTCCTTCACCAGATTGCTGCGCAGCCTCCGCCGCAGGTCCCACAGATCCTTGTCGTCAATCTCATAGGCCCTGCCCCAGTCGCGGTCATGCACGGTGGCCAGACCGAACTTCTCGCTGGCAAGAGCAGTGACCTCCGGGTCGATCCACGTGGGGACATGGACACCGTTGGTCACCGAGGTAATGGGTACCTCGGACACATCGAAGCCCGGCCACAGGCCGGAGAACATTTCCCGGGAGACTTCGCCGTGCAGCTTGGCCACGCCGTTGGCCCGCTGGGCAAGCCGCAGTCCCATGACGGCCATATTGAACTTGTCCGGGTCGCCGCCTTCGTAGTTCTCCGCGCCGAGGGCCAGGATCTTGTCGGTGGGGACGGACTGGGCCAGGCCGGCAGTAAAGAAATGCCGGATCTGCGTCTGCTCGAAACGGTCAATACCGGCCGGTACCGGGGTGTGCGTCGTGAACACCGTCGAGGCGCGGGAAACAGTCAGCGCTTCCTCCCAGGTCATCCCCTGGTCCATCAGTTCACGGATCCGCTCCACGCCCAGGAACCCGGCGTGCCCTTCGTTGCTGTGGAAGACCTCCGCCGCGGGCGCCCCGGTCAGCCGCTGGTGGACCCGCAGCGCCTTGACGCCGCCCATGCCCAGCAGCAGTTCCTGCTGCAGCCGGTGGTCCCCTCCTCCGCCGTACAACCGGTCCGTGATGCCGCGGGCGGCGTCGTCGTTCCCCATCACGTCCGAATCCAGCAGGAGCAACGGGACGCGCCCGACGTCGGCGCGCCAGATGTGTGCCGAGAGCTGGCGGTTGTCCGGAAGCGGCAGAGTGATTTTCGCCGGTGTGCCGTCTTCCTCACGCAGCAGGGTCAGCGGCAGCCCGTTGGGGTCCAGCACGGGGTAGGTCTCCAGCTGCCAACCATCGCGGGACAGGGCCTGCTTGAAGTAGCCGGCCTTGTAGAGCAGTCCCACCGCCACGAGGGGAATGCCCAGATCGGAAGCCGCCTTGAGGTGGTCGCCGGCGAGGATGCCCAGACCGCCGGAGTACTGCGGCAGGACGGCGCTGATGCCGTACTCGGGGGAGAAGTAGGCAATCGCTGCCGGTGCGTCCTCTCCCTGGCGCTGGTACCAGCGGGGTTCGTTGAGGTACCGGTCCAGATCGGCACCCAGGTCGGAGATCACGGAGACCAGGTGCTCATCCTGGGCTATGCGCTCGAGCTTGTCCCGGCTCACGCTGCCCAGCAGCTTTACCGGGTCTCCACCGCTGGACCGCCAGGCTGCAGGGTCGAGGCTCTCGAACAACCTGAGGGTCGGCTGGTGCCAGGACCAGCGCAGATTGGCTGCCAGGCGTCCCAGAGGGGCGATGCTGGGCGGGAGGACAGTGCGGACGGTGAACCTGCGGATTGCCTTCACCCCGGTCACGCTAGCGCACTCAGGAGCGGCGTAAACCGAAATGGCAGACAAATATGCAGGTAATCGGCGAAGAGCTTGAAAACAGGGCCAAACGGTTGCGGACCTGCGCCGATACCGTAAAAGTACGTTGCCTTAGCATTCTGTCCGAATTCTCGATAACGTCTAGTCTGTGACCATATCCAGCGCGTTGACACCAGAAGACCTGCCCTCGAAGGATCTCCGGTTTGGCCGGATCCCGATCACCAATGTGTCCCCCGTCGTGGAGTACGGGCGATTCCCTGCAAAAGCCGTCCCCGGCGAAGACGTCGTAATCGGGGCCACGGTATTCCGTGAGGGGCATGACCTGGTCGGCGCCAGTGCCGTCCTCTACGACCCCGAAGGCAACGTTGTCACCCGCAGCCGGATGCATCCGGTGGGTATGGGGCTGGACCGCTGGGAGGGCATGCTGCGTCCCGAGGCCACGGGGAACTGGAGCTTCGCCGTGGAGGGATGGGCGGACGTTTATGCCACCTGGCACCACAACGCCGAAGTGAAGATTGCCGCCGGCGTCGACGTCGAGCTGATGCTCACCGAAGGCATCGAACTGTTCGCCGCTGCTGCTGCCGCGCGCACCGGTGCTGACGCCGACGTGTTCCGCGCCGCTGCGGCAGCCCTCGCAGACGCCGGGCTGTCCGTGGATGAGCGACTGGCCGCTGCCGGAACCGAGGCCATCACCGCGGTCCTGGACCGCGATCCCATCCGCGACCTGGTGACCAGCTCGGACCGCTTCCCCCTCCTCGTGGAGCGGGAGCTCGCAGGCCGCGGCGCCTGGTACGAATTCTTCCCCCGCTCCGAGGGCGCGGAATTCAATCCCGCCACGCGGGAATGGACCTCCGGAACGTTCCGCACTGCCGCCCGCAGCCTGCAGCGCGTTGCCGACATGAAATTCGACGTCATCTACCTTCCGCCGGTGCATCCGATCGGGACCACGCACCGTAAGGGCCCGAACAACACCCTGGTCGCCGGGCCGCAGGATCCCGGCTCGCCGTGGGCCATCGGCGCCCCCGAAGGCGGCCACGACGCGATCCACCCGGATCTGGGCACCTTCGAGGACTTTGACGCGTTCGTGGACACCGCCCGGGAGCTGGGGCTGGAGGTCGCCATCGACCTTGCCCTGCAGGCCTCCCCGGACCACCCGTGGGTAACGAGCCATCCGGAATGGTTCACCACCCGTGTGGACGGTTCGATTGCCTACGCGGAGAACCCCCCGAAGAAGTACCAGGACATCTATCCCCTGAACTTCGACAACGACTACGCGGGCCTGTCACAGGAGATCCTGCGGATTGTGCGGCTGTGGATCAGCCACGGCGTCCGGATCTTCCGGGTCGACAACCCGCACACCAAGCCGCTGCGGTTCTGGGAATGGCTGATCGGCACGGTCAACGAAGAGCACCCGGACGTGATCTTCCTCGCTGAGGCGTTCACCCGGCCGCCCATGATGCACGCGTTGGCCAAGGCGGGATTCCAGCAGTCCTACAGCTACTTCACCTGGCGGAACACCCGGGAGGAGATCGAGGAATACTTCACAGAGGTATCGGGGGAGTCTTCGGCCTTCTTCCGTCCGAACTTCTTTGTGAACACCCCGGACATCCTTACGGAGTTCCTGCAGTACGGCGGCCCCGGTGCCTTCAAGATCCGTTCCGTGCTGGCAGCGACCGGCAGCCCGCTGTGGGGCGTCTACGCCGGCTTCGAACTGTTCGAGCACGTCGCCCGCCCGGGCGCCGAAGAGTACATCGACAACGAGAAGTTCGAGTACAAGCAGCGGGACTTCGCCGCTGCGGAAGCCGAAGGCCGCAGCCTCGCTCCCTACATCACGCGGCTGAATGAAATCCGCCGCATGCACCCCGCCTTGGGGGACCTGGAAAACCTCACGGTGCACTCCAGCACCGATGGGTCAACCGTGGTCTACTCCAAGCACAAACAGACCCGCCCCGGCGATCCGTCCAGCAAGGACACACTCATTATTGTGGTTAACGTGGACCCCCACAGCGCCCGCGAATCCACTGTCACTCTCGACCTCGATGCGCTTCACCTCGCCCCGCAGGATTTGAACGAAGACGGCACCTTCTGGGTGGATGACCTGATCAGCGGCCAAAGCTGGCGCTGGGGAACCCACAACTACGTCCGCCTGGACGCCCACTTTGAACCCGCGCACATCCTGTCAGTTCGGAGGAACTCCTAGTGCCCAACCCGTTTCAACTGCACGCACCCGGCTTGACCAATGATCCGCATTGGTACCGCAAAGCCGTTTTCTATGAGGTACTCGTCCGCGGCTTCGCAGACGCCAACGGAGACGGATCGGGTGACTTCAGCGGCCTGATCGAGAAGCTGGACTACCTGCAGTGGCTGGGCATTGACTGCCTGTGGCTGCCGCCGTTCTTCAAGTCGCCCCTGCGCGACGGCGGCTATGACATCTCGGACTACTACGACGTCCTGGACGAATTCGGCACCATCAGCGACTTCAAGCGCTTGGTCGCCGAAGCACACGCCCGCGGACTGCGCGTCATTATCGACCTTCCCCTGAACCACACCTCGGACAAGCACCCGTGGTTCGAGGAATCCCGCAGCGACCCGGACGGCCCCTACGGCGACTTCTACGTCTGGTCGGACACCGACCAGAAGTACGAAGACGCACGGATCATCTTCGTGGACACTGAAGAATCCAACTGGTCCTTCGACCCCGTCCGCCGGCAGTTCTTCTGGCACCGGTTCTTCAGCCACCAGCCGGACCTCAACTTTGAGAACCCCAAGGTCGTCGAGGCGATCTTCGACGTCGTCCGCTTCTGGCTGGACCAGGGCATTGACGGCTTCCGGGCCGACGCCATTCCGTACCTCTTTGAAGAGGACGGCACCAACTGCGAGAACCTGCCCGCCACGCACCGGTTCCTCAAGGACCTGCGCACCATGGTCGACGAGAACTACCCGGGCCGCGTCATCGTCGCCGAGGCGAACCAGATGCCGCACGAAGTGGTCGAGTACTTCGGTGACGAGACCGGCGACGAATGCCACATGTGCTTCCACTTCCCGATCATGCCCCGGCTGTTCTACGCACTGCGGGACCAGAAGGCCGCACCGATCATCCAGACCATGGAAGAGACTCCGGAAATTCCGCCGGGCGCGCAGTGGGGAACCTTCCTGCGCAACCATGACGAGCTGACGCTGGAAATGGTCACCAACGAGGAACGCCAGGCCATGCTCGGCTGGTACGCCCCGGATTCGCGCATGCGCGCCAACGTCGGTATCCGCCGCCGGCTGGCTCCGCTGCTGGATAACTCCCGGTCCGAAATCGAACTGATCCACGCCATGCTGCTGGCCCTGCCGGGCAGCCCGTTCCTCTATTACGGGGACGAGCTGGGCATGGGTGACAACATCTGGCTGGAGGACCGGGATTCCTCCCGTACGCCCATGCAGTGGAACCCGGACCGCAACGCCGGGTTCTCCACCGCTGATCCGGGCAAGCTGTACCTGCCCGTGGTGCAGTCGCTGGTTTACCACTACAACCACGTCAACGTGGAAGCGCAGCTGGCCAGCTCCAGCTCGCTGCTGCACTGGATCCGGCAGATGATCATGGTCCGCCGTGCCCACCCGGCCTTCGGCCTGGGTTCCTACCGCAATGTGCCCACCGACGCCGAGGCCGCACTGGCCTTCGTGCGGGAACTGCCGGACAACAACCCGGAGGGTGAGGTGGGTGAGACGGTGCTGTGTATCTTCAACCTCTCGCAGCACCCGATCTCCGCGTCCATGAAACTGCCGGAGTTCGCTAACCGCGGGCTGCGGGACGCCTTCGGCGGCACGCTCTTCCCCACCATCGGAGAAGACGGCTCCCTGACGCTGACCCTGGGCAGCCACGACTTCTACTGGCTGCGCCTGCGGTCCGCGAAGTCGGATACCTCATCACCGCAGACCGAGGCCATCCCGATGATCCCGATCTCGGAAGCCGTGCGGAAATGAGCCAGCTGACTCCGTCGCTGCCGGACATCCTCACCGCCTGGCTTCCCGGCCAGCGCTGGTTCCCGGCGAAGGGCCGTGAAGTCGTGCTGGAAAGGGTCGGCGGGATCCGGCTCGAGGACCCGGCCGGCGAGGTTGGGCTGGAGGTCCACCTCATTGCCGTCGTCTCGGGGGAGCGCCGGGACGTCATCAGCGTTCCGGTCAGTTACCGCACCGAACCGGCACCCGAACTGGAGGCCGCTTTGCTGGGCCGCGCGCAGGACGGCGACCTGGGGGAGAGGTGGCTCTATGACGCCACCGCCGACCCGGTGTTCGTCACTGCCTGGCTGGAACTGATGCGGTCACAGGCTTCGTCCCTGGACGGGCATACGCACGGCTTCGCGCTGGACGGCTTCGCCGACTGGAAGCCGTTCCTCGCGCCGCTGCCCACCAAGGTACTCAAGGGTGAGCAGTCCAACACTTCAGTGATTGTGCAGGCACCGGAAGCACCGCTGATCGTGAAGTTCTACCGGGTGGTTGCCGCCGGCGAGAGCCCCGACGTCGAGGTCAGCGCACGGCTGACCGAAGTGGGGTCGGTTGACGTTCCCGCCACGTACGGCTGGGTCACCGGCAGCTGGACGGACCCCGCGTCCGGGGGGCAGCTGCTGACCGGACACCTGTCAGTGCTGCGCGAATTCTTCCCCGGCAGTGAAGACGCCTGGCGGACCGCGTCCGCGGCCGCACTGGAAGGCCGGGACTTCACGGCGGAGGCCGAGGAACTCGGTGCCGCCACCGGCCGCATCCACCAGCAGCTGGCGGCCGCGTTCGGCAGCAGGGCTCCCAGCCCGGCGGAACGCACCGAATTCCTGGACTCGCTCACCTCGAGGATCCGGTGGGCGTGGTCCGAAGCGCGGGACACCGTCGGCGGGTCCGACGACGCCGTGGAGTACCTGCTCGAGCAGGTCAACAACCTCCAGACCCTTCCCAACCTGCAGCGCATCCATGCCGACTACCACCTCGGCCAGGTGCTGCGCGTACCGGACCGGGGCTGGATCGTCCTCGACTTCGAGGGTGAGCCGCTGCGCCCCGCCGCGGAACGAAGCGTTCCGGATGCGCCGCTGCGCGACGTCGTCGGCATGCTCCGCTCAATCGACTACGCCGCCGGCGTCGCGCTGATCGACGGCGCCGACGCTGCGGAGGACTCAGAGGACGACTCGGAGGAGGCACGCGGGCAGCGGAACGAAGCGGCCTACAAGTGGGCCGCGTCCGCTGCGGACGCCTTTCTCCGTGGCTACGAAAAGGAAACCGGTACTGCGATTAACCGCAGCGACCCCCTGTTCCTGGCCCTGTGGCTGGACAAGGCGCTGTATGAAGTTGTCTACGAGATTCGAAACCGTCCGCGCTGGATCAGCGTGCCAGCTGCTGCCGCCCGCCACATCCTGGCCAAGGCAGAGCAGGCACGCCGCGCGGACGACAGCCAGGAAGAGAGCACAGTGAATAAGCACCGCAAGTCGCCGGCAGTATCCGCCGCCGCAGAGCCCAAGGTGCCCGTCGAACGCGTCTCCACCGATCCGGTCCCGGTTCCCCAGGATGTGCTGCAGGCCGTGTCGGAAGGCACGTACTACCAGCCCCACTCCGTCCTCGGCGCCCACCTGGATGATGCCGGAACGGTCACCATCCGCACGCTGCGCCCGCTGGCACGCGAAGTTGTGGCAGTAACGCCCGCAGGCCGGGTGCCGCTGCGGCACGAGTACAACGGCATCTGGGTGGGCACCCTGCCGGCCCAGACCCCCGGCGCGGTTCCGGATTACCGGGTGGAGGTAACCTACGACGGCGGGGAGCCCCAGCTGTTCGATGATCCGTACCGGTTCCTGCCCTCACTGGGCGAGATCGATCTGTACCTGATCGGTGAAGGCAGGCACGAAAACCTGTGGACCGTCCTCGGCGCCAATCTGCACCACTACGACTCGGTGCTGGGGAACATCTCCGGCGTCAGCTTTGCCGTGTGGGCCCCCAACGCCCAGGCCGTCCGCGTGATGGGTGACTTCAACGCCTGGAACGGCACCATCAACGCGATGCGTTCCCTCGGCGGGTCAGGCGTCTGGGAACTGTTCATTCCCGGCGTGGAGCCCGGTGCCCGCTACAAGTTCGAAATCCTCGGCAGCGACGGCGTGTGGCGCGAGAAGGCCGACCCCATGGCCAAGGGCACCGAGGTGCCCCCGCTGACCGGCTCACGCGTGGTCGAGTCGACCTACGAATTCGGCGACAGCGAGTGGATGGAAGCCCGGGCCGCCCGGGATCCGCACAACGCTCCGATGAGCGTGTACGAGGTACACCTGGGTTCCTGGCGGCTGGGACTGAACTACCGCGAGATGGCTGACCAGCTGGCCGAGTACGTCCAGTGGCAGGGATTCACCCACGTGGAACTGATGCCCGTGGCCGAGCATCCCTTCGGCGGGTCCTGGGGCTATCAGGTCACCTCCTACTTCGCGCCCACCGCCCGGTTCGGACATCCGGACGAATTCCGTTACCTCGTGGACCGGCTGCACCAGGCCGGCATCGGCGTGATTCTGGACTGGGTTCCGGCCCACTTCCCCAAGGACCCCTGGGCCCTGGCGGAGTTCGACGGCCAGACGCTCTACGAGCACGGCGACCCGCTCCGCGGAGAGCAGCTTGACTGGGGAACGCTGGTCTTCGATTTTGGCCGCCGTGAAGTACGCAACTTCCTCGTCGCCAACGCCGTCTACTGGCTGGAGGAGTTCCACGTTGACGGGCTCCGGGTGGACGCCGTGGCGTCCATGCTTTACCTCGACTACTCGCGGCCCGAAGGCCAGTGGCGCCCCAATATCTACGGGGGCCGCGAAAACCTGGAAGCCATCTCCTTCCTGCAGGAAGTCAACGCGACCGCCTACAAGCGGGTCCCCGGCATCGTGATGATCGCCGAGGAATCCACCGCTTTCCCGGGCGTCACGCGTCCGACCAGCTCGGGTGGGCTGGGGTTCGGGCTCAAATGGAACATGGGCTGGATGCACGACACCCTCCAGTACATGTCCGAAGACCCGATCAACCGCGTCTACCACCACGCCCAGCTGACCTTCTCCCTGGTCTACGCGTACACGGAGAACTTCCTGCTGCCCATCAGCCACGACGAAGTAGTGCACGGCAAGGGCTCCCTGCTGCGCAAGATGCCGGGCGACCGGTGGCAGCAGCTGGCGAACCTGCGTGCCTACCTTGCGTTCCAGTGGGCGCACCCGGGCAAGCAGCTGATCTTCATGGGCACCGAGTTCGGCCAGGAAGCGGAATGGTCCGAGCAGTACGGACTGGACTGGTACCTGACGGACACCCCGCAGCATAAGGGTGTCCAGCTGATGGTGAAGCAGCTCAACGAGATCTACCGCAGCACTCCGGCACTGTCCGCCCGGGACAACGAGCCGGCGGGCTTCCAGTGGATCAATGAGAACGACGGCGCCCGCAACATCCTCTCGTTCATCCGGTGGGACCACCAGGGCAACCCGGTCGTGTGTGTCGCAAACTTCGCGGGAGCGCCGCACCAGGACTTCCGGCTCGGAATGCCGTGGGCCGGTGAATGGGTGGAAGCCCTGAACACCGATGCTGCCGAGTTCGGCGGTTCCGGGGTAGGGAACCTGGGTGGAGTGCAGGCGGTCGAAGGTGCCTGCAACGGCCAGCCGGCGTCTGCAACCCTCACCGTTCCTCCGCTTGGCGTGCTGTACCTGGTCCCCAAGCCGTAACGTGTCCGGCCCGGGCTCCTTGGAGCCCGGGCCGCGCAGGGTGCACACCTCCGGCAAAACCGTGCTAGAGTTAATACCCGCGCTGATCGAGGGAATCGAGCTTCTGGACATTGGACCAGGAGACCGGATCCCCGGGTTTCAACCTTCAGCCGTGAGTCCGGGAACCACGTTCCCGCCGGTCCGCCGGAAGGGCAAACGGCCAAATTGACACCCACCGGCCAGCGTGGCTAAGATAGAAAAGTTGCTCCGGAGCGACGCAGAGCTTGATCCCCTGAGGATCGCCTGCTGGTGCCGGAAGCAGTCTGTTGTTTGAGAACTCAATAGTGTGCCAAGTTTATTGATACCAATTTATTTATATTGATTGGTTGAACAGGCCGTTTCCGCCCACCCCGTGGGTATGGGACGGTTTTTTTAGCCGGTTTCGAATTTAGTGCAGGACGGACGACCAATTTTCCTTGGTCCCCGGCCTGTGTCTGTAACACATTTACGGAGAGTTTGATCCTGGCTCAGGATGAACGCTGGCGGCGTGCTTAACACATGCAAGTCGAACGATGACTTCTGTGCTTGCACAGAATGATTAGTGGCGAACGGGTGAGTAACACGTGAGTAACCTGCCCCTGACTTCGGGATAAGCCTGGGAAACCGGGTCTAATACCGGATACAACGGACCACCGCATGGCGGTCCGTGGAAAGCTTTATGCGGTTTTGGATGGACTCGCGGCCTATCAGCTTGTTGGTTGGGGTAATGGCCCACCAAGGCGACGACGGGTAGCCGGCCTGAGAGGGTGACCGGCCACACTGGGACTGAGACACGGCCCAGACTCCTACGGGAGGCAGCAGTGGGGAATATTGCACAATGGGCGGAAGCCTGATGCAGCGACGCCGCGTGAGGGACGAATGCCTTCGGGTTGTAAACCTCTTTCAGCAGGGAAGAAGCGAAAGTGACGGTACCTGCAGAAGAAGCGCCGGCTAACTACGTGCCAGCAGCCGCGGTAATACGTAGGGCGCAAGCGTTATCCGGAATTATTGGGCGTAAAGAGCTCGTAGGCGGTTTGTCGCGTCTGCTGTGAAAGCCCGGGGCTCAACCCCGGGTCTGCAGTGGGTACGGGCAGACTAGAGTGATGTAGGGGAGACTGGAATTCCTGGTGTAGCGGTGAAATGCGCAGATATCAGGAGGAACACCGATGGCGAAGGCAGGTCTCTGGGCATTAACTGACGCTGAGGAGCGAAAGCATGGGGAGCGAACAGGATTAGATACCCTGGTAGTCCATGCCGTAAACGTTGGGCACTAGGTGTGGGGGACATTCCACGTTTTCCGCGCCGTAGCTAACGCATTAAGTGCCCCGCCTGGGGAGTACGGCCGCAAGGCTAAAACTCAAAGGAATTGACGGGGGCCCGCACAAGCGGCGGAGCATGCGGATTAATTCGATGCAACGCGAAGAACCTTACCAAGGCTTGACATGAACCGGAAAGGCCTGGAAACAGGTCCCCCACTTGTGGCCGGTTTACAGGTGGTGCATGGTTGTCGTCAGCTCGTGTCGTGAGATGTTGGGTTAAGTCCCGCAACGAGCGCAACCCTCGTTCTATGTTGCCAGCGCGTTATGGCGGGGACTCATAGGAGACTGCCGGGGTCAACTCGGAGGAAGGTGGGGACGACGTCAAATCATCATGCCCCTTATGTCTTGGGCTTCACGCATGCTACAATGGCCGGTACAAAGGGTTGCGATACTGTGAGGTGGAGCTAATCCCAAAAAGCCGGTCTCAGTTCGGATTGAGGTCTGCAACTCGACCTCATGAAGTTGGAGTCGCTAGTAATCGCAGATCAGCAACGCTGCGGTGAATACGTTCCCGGGCCTTGTACACACCGCCCGTCAAGTCACGAAAGTTGGTAACACCCGAAGCCGGTGGCCTAACCCCTTGGGGAGGGAGCCGTCGAAGGTGGGACCGGCGATTGGGACTAAGTCGTAACAAGGTAGCCGTACCGGAAGGTGCGGCTGGATCACCTCCTTTCTAAGGAGCACCTCAGGGTGGCATTGCCTTCCACAGTGTGGGTGGTGTGCCCTGCAGGAGATGCCCATATCGGAGACATATGTTCTCCGGTGGGTGCTCAAGGGTGGAATATCAATGGATAGGCGCCGGCATGCCGGTTTCAGAGGCCAGTACGTTCCCTTCGGGGTTCCTGGAAAACCTCCTGTTACCGTGTGGGTCCGGTTAGTCGTTTGGCACACTGTTGGGTCCTGAAGCAACAGGCACCCGCATGTCCTTCCCTTCGGGGCGGGGGTTGCGGGTAACCTGGTTTGTTTCTGTTTGTTCCTGCGCAGGCCGGAACCGTATCACTGACACCCTTTGCGGGGTTGTCCGGTGCGGGGACGGGTGTGACGGGGTTGTTGTTTGAGAACTACATAGTGGACGCGAGCATCTTAAAATATTAAGTGCAATTTCAGAAAAACCTGGTAGATCCGGGTGCCCTTCGCGGGTGCCTGGTGAGACCGTGGTTTTCTCGATAGCGATAATAAATTGATCTTAGTGGTCAAGTTTTTAAGGGCACACGGTGGATGCCTTGGCATCAGGAGCCGAAGAAGGACGTAGGAATCTGCGATAAGCCTGGGGGAGTTGATAACCGAACTTTGATCCCAGGATGTCCGAATGGGGAAACCCCGCCCGGCGCGCGAGTGACCGGGTGACCCGCATCTGAACACATAGGGTGCGTGGAGGGAACGTGGGGAAGTGAAACATCTCAGTACCCACAGGAAGAGAAAACAACAGTGATTCCGTTAGTAGTGGCGAGCGAACGCGGAAGAGGCTAAACCAGTGGTGTGTGATAGCCGGCGGGCGTTGCATCACTGGGGTTGCGGGACTTTCCGTACCGATTCTGCCGGATCGGTGAAGTGAGTGCAGGTGCATAGGTGAACTGGTTTGAAAGCCAGGCCGTAGAGGGTGTTAGCCCCGTAACCGGAATGTATGCTGCCGCTTGGAGAGGATCCCAAGTAGCACGGGGCCCGAGAAATCCCGTGCGAATCTGCCAGGACCACCTGGTAAGCCTAAATACTCCCTGATGACCGATAGCGGACAAGTACCGTGAGGGAAAGGTGAAAAGTACCCCGGGAGGGGAGTGAAATAGTACCTGAAACCGTGTGCCTACAAACCGTTGGAGCAGCCTTGTAGCTGTGACAGCGTGCCTTTTGAAGAATGAGCCTGCGAGTTAGTGTTACGTCGCGAGGTTAACCCGTGAGGGGAAGCCGTAGCGAAAGCGAGTCTGAATAGGGCGATGCAGTGGCGTGATCTAGACCCGAAGCGGAGTGATCTACCCATGGCCAGGTTGAAGCGACGGTAAGACGTCGTGGAGGACCGAACCCACTTCAGTTGAAAATGGAGGGGATGAGCTGTGGGTAGGGGTGAAAGGCCAATCAAACTCCGTGATAGCTGGTTCTCCCCGAAATGCATTTAGGTGCAGCGTTGCGTGTTTCTTACCGGAGGTAGAGCTACTGGATGGCTAATGGGCCCTACAAGGTTACTGACGTCAGCCAAACTCCGAATGCCGGTAAGTGAGAGCGCAGCAGTGAGACTGTGGGGGATAAGCTTCATAGTCGAGAGGGAAACAGCCCAGACCACCAACTAAGGCCCCTAAGCGTGTGCTAAGTGGGAAAGGATGTGGAGTTGCCCAGACAACCAGGAGGTTGGCTTAGAAGCAGCCACCCTTGAAAGAGTGCGTAATAGCTCACTGGTCAAGTGATTCCGCGCCGACAATGTAGCGGGGCTCAAGTACACCGCCGAAGTTGTGGATTTCAGATATTAGATAAGCCTTCGTGGTTCAGTCGTCTGGAGTGGTAGGGGAGCGTCGTGTGGGCAGTGAAGCCGCGGTGGAAACCAGCGGTGGAGCCTACACGAGTGAGAATGCAGGCATGAGTAGCGAAAGACGGGTGAGAAACCCGTCCGCCGAATGATCAAGGGTTCCAGGGTCAAGCTAATCTGCCCTGGGTAAGTCGGGACCTAAGGCGAGGCCGACAGGCGTAGTCGATGGACAACGGGTTGATATTCCCGTACCGGCGAAGAACCGCCCATACCAAGCAGGGGACACTAACCGTCCGGAGCCTGCCCGATCACCCTTGTGGTGTGAGGGTTTTGGCCGAGCACGGGACCTGATCCTGGGAGGTAAGCGTATTAACAGGTGTGACGCAGGAAGGTAGCCGGGCCAGGCGATGGTAGACCTGGTCTAAGGACGTAGGGTCCGTGATAGGTAAATCCGTCACGGTGTCTTGGATGACGAACCTGAGATCCGACGGGACCCCCTCACGGGGGGATCCGGTGATCCTATGCTGCCTAGAAAAGCATCGGCGCGAGGTTCCAGCCGCCCGTACCCCAAACCGACACAGGTGATCAGGTAGAGAATACTAAGGCGATCGAGAGAATTATGGTTAAGGAACTCGGCAAAATGCCCCCGTAACTTCGGGAGAAGGGGGGCCCCAACCTTGATGGACACTTGCTGTCCGGAGGGGATCGGGGCCGCAGAGACCAGGGGGAAGCGACTGTTTACTAAAAACACAGGTCCGTGCGAAGTCGCAAGACGATGTATACGGACTGACTCCTGCCCGGTGCTGGAAGGTTAAGAGGACCGGTTAGCCCTTACGGGCGAAGCTGGGAATTTAAGCCCCAGTAAACGGCGGTGGTAACTATAACCATCCTAAGGTAGCGAAATTCCTTGTCGGGTAAGTTCCGACCTGCACGAATGGAGTAACGACTTCCCCGCTGTCTCAACCATAAACTCGGCGAAATTGCAGTACGAGTAAAGATGCTCGTTACGCGCAGCAGGACGGAAAGACCCCGAGACCTTTACTATAGTTTGGTATTGGTGTTCGGTGTGGCTTGTGTAGGATAGGTGGGAGACTGTGAGACCCGGACGCCAGTTCGGGTGGAGTCATCGTTGAAATACCACTCTGGTCATACTGGATATCTAACTTCGGCCCGTAATCCGGGTCAGGGACAGTGCCTGATGGGTAGTTTAACTGGGGCGGTTGCCTCCTAAAGAGTAACGGAGGCGCCCAAAGGTTCCCTCAGCCTGGTTGGCAATCAGGTGTCGAGTGTAAGTGCACAAGGGAGCTTGACTGTGAGAGAGACATCTCGAGCAGGGACGAAAGTCGGGACTAGTGATCCGGCGGTACATTGTGGAATGGCCGTCGCTCAACGGATAAAAGGTACCTCGGGGATAACAGGCTGATCTTGCCCAAGAGTCCATATCGACGGCATGGTTTGGCACCTCGATGTCGGCTCGTCGCATCCTGGGGCTGGAGTAGGTCCCAAGGGTTGGGCTGTTCGCCCATTAAAGCGGTACGCGAGCTGGGTTTAGAACGTCGTGAGACAGTTCGGTCCCTATCCGCTGCGCGCGCAGGAAATTTGAGAAGGGCTGTCCTTAGTACGAGAGGACCGGGACGGACGAACCTCTGGTGTGTCAGTTGTACTGCCAAGTGCACCGCTGATTAGCTACGTTCGGATGGGATAACCGCTGAAAGCATCTAAGCGGGAAGCCCGCTTCGAGATGAGATTTCCATACACCTTGTGTGTGAGAGGCCCCCAGCCAGACCACTGGGTTGATAGGCCGGATGTGGAAGCGGGGACTAAAGACCCGTGAAGCTGACCGGTACTAATAGGCCGATAACTTACACCACAACAACACCTGGACGGACACGACTTCAAACGGTCCGTCAAAGTATAAAGGGTGTTGAAGATCATGCTGCTTGCGTCCACTATGTGGTTCCCGGACAACAACCCGTGTTGTTGCCGTAGGAACCGAACCCACCCTCTTGTCCGGGGGTTGGTTCACCTTTTTTACCGCACTGCCGGCACCCTTTTTACGGGGGGTTCCGGGACGTGCTGTAACCAGAGATTTCCCCACCCCGCTTTGCGGGGGTGCGGGTAGCAGGGTTACGGCGGTCATAGCGTGGGGGAAACGCCCGGTCCCATTCCGAACCCGGAAGCTAAGACCCACAGCGCCGATGGTACTGCATCCGGGAGGATGTGGGAGAGTAGGTCACCGCCGGACAATATTTGAATAACAGGATGAGCCCGTACCAGTGCTGGTACGGGCTCTTCCTCTTTAACCCGCCAGGACCTGCGCTGGACCGCCTGAGGACCAGGCGGCGCATCCCGTTAGGCGTGCAGCCGGTCTGTCCACCCCAAGACTCCTACATCACTCTTTTGGGCGCTAACCGCTCTGGATCCACACACTTACCCTTACAAGTGTGTACGCCTGCATATACCGTCGCGACTTCGGGGCGAGCGGTTGCCGGCTTTGAGCTGGTCTCTACTGCAGCTGCCCCTCTCAGTAAGCCAGCGAGAGAAGGCAGGACCTTATGGGTCGGAGTGGAGCACTTGCACAGTCTGGGGGGAACCGCGGGAGGGGCAGAAAGCAGCGCGGGTATCTGAGGTCATTGTTTGGTTTGGTCGGTGTACTGCTGGCCGCGTTGTTGGTGCTGGCGTTGCCTGCGCAGGCCGTTTTTTCGGGGACGCCGCCGGGCACCACTAATCCGGCTGCCGACGTTGAAGTCACCATGACGGGCACGGCGGAAGGAACCTCGGTCGCCGGGGGGCTCCCGCCCGCAGGGGCAGGTTTTGATATTTCCGCGTACCCTGCCGAAGTCCCGCCGGGATATGAGGACAGCGACGCTTCCTTCGCTGGAATCATCACCACCACCGATGCCGATGGGAGTACCGAGTCCATGTATTGCATCGACATCCGGACCTCTACCTATTCGGGGCTCGGATACGAGGGGGGTACGTGGAGCGAATCGGAGGTCCCGAATGTCGGCTATGTGAACCGCATTCTTAATAACTATTACCCCTCCGTGCCTACCGCACCTCCTGCGCCGACGGCGGACGAGCAGGCCGCCGCAGTCCAGGCAGCCATCTGGTTCTTCAGCGACGGTTTTGTACTGGATGCGGGGGATCCCATCCGCGATTACACCGTCCCCATCATCGAGGAAGCCATCGCGGCCGGCCCATTACCGGAGCCCCCCGCCCCCGCCGTGGCCATCGACCCGCCCCTTGCTGCAGGACCCGTTGACGGTGTCACCGGACCCTTCACAGTGACGACCGGAGACGGCGAGCTGCTGACCGTCGAGGTCGCCACAGGGTTTACTCTCTACACCGATCCAGCTGGAACGGTCCCCTTGATTGGACCGGTACCGTCAGGAACCCAGGTCTGGGTGCGTAGCACCGCGCAGACTACCGCCCCCGCGGTAGTTACAGCCCGGGCGGTGGTGCCTGTGCAAACGGGGAACGTCTACCTTTACGTAGGCAACAATCCCGACGTGAGCGACGCACAACGGCTCATCTTGGCGGTCAGCACCGAAATCGAGTCCGTTGCCGAGGCGACTGCGGAGTTCTTTGTACCGGGTGATCTCGTGGTGAACAAAACGTTTGCGGGGGAAGCGGTAGGCAGCCAAGGCGCGATTGCGCTGACTGTCGATTGTGGTGCGGCGGGGCTGTTTAGCTTTGAGATCCCCGCAGGAACCGCTGCACCGGTCAGCGAAACGATCGTGGATCTTCCGGTGGGTACGGTGTGCTCCCTCACCGAACCGGTTACGGGATCCACTACCGAGGTGACGGTGACGCCGACAGTGTCGGATCCGGTGACGATCACCGAGGGGGAGAATGTCCTCGCCGTGACGAATACGGTGGAGTTCAACCCGGGCAGCCTTGTGGTCGCCAAGACCATCAGCGGCTCCGGCGCCGGCCTGCAGGATGACATTGTGCTCCACGTGCAGTGCGGGGACGGGCTCGTAGATGAGATTTTCGTTATCCCTGAGGGGACCACCGCGGACACCTTCACGCAGCTGTACCAGGGAATCCCGGCGGGTGTGCTGTGCCGGGTTTCAGAGCCGGCATCCGGGGCTAACGAAGATGTCACTGTGGAATCGACCGGCACAGCTGAAGTAACCATCCTGCCGGGACAGTCCCAAACCGTCGAGGTGGTCAATGTGTATGCGCCTGTGCCGGTTACCGAGCGGCTCCCGCGCACCGGGGCCGACGGCCCCACGTACGGCGTCGCTATTGCCGGCGGTGGGGCACTGCTCGCCGGATCATTGTTGGTCCTGGGATCAACGCGCCGGCGCCACAACAGCTTCACTCGCGAGTCATCCCAGGGATAGAAGCAGGAGACCCCCAATGAGCCATTATTACTTTCCATCCGGCCCGCGGCGTCGGCCGGGGCCCGAGCGCGGGTTACGCAGGTCTCTTTTCGGCATGGCGGCCGCTGCAGTGCTGCTGCTGGCACCGTTCGCGGCACCCGCGAATGCTTCGTGGGCAGAGCCTGACCCGAATGAACCGGCGCCTATAGCCGGCACCAATGCGGAAGTCGTGACTACCGACCTCGGGCCCGCTCAAAGGGTACAAGCGTTCGTGGCTGACAATCCCACCCCGCCAGACCCCTTGGCACCGTATCCGGAGGAGAACCCAGTGGGAGTGCCTGTGACCGGCCGGTTCGCGGGCATCATTCTGACGGAGGACGCCGATGGCGGGATTGGGCAGATGTACTGCATCGACACAGCGGTGGAGACCATGGTCGGCATCGGCTACGTTCAGGGGGCCTGGGACGAATCCAACGTAGCCAACATCGGCTACGTAAATTACATCCTGAACAACTACTATCCTGCGAATCCCGCAGCCCCTGCGGGCTTAAGCGCCGATCAGCAGGCTGCGGCGGTGCAGGGTGCGATCTGGTACTTCACCGACGGATACCTGGTCAATACCACGGAGACGGTCATCAGACCCGTGGTTGAGGCGATCGTCGCCGACGCACAGGCCAACGGGCCCCTCGTGGAACCGCCCCCACCGAATGTCACCGTCACCCCACCGGTTGCTGCGGGTCCGGCGGGAGGCGTGGCGGGCCCGTTCACGGTCGCGTCGGAAGGAGCCGCGGAGGTTACGGTTTCCGTGCCAACCGGATACACCATGTACTCCGACGCTGCGGGGACCGTCCCCATCCCGACCGGAAGCACAGTCCCTTCGGGGACCCAGATCTGGGTGGCCGGCCCGCCGGCATCAACCGACCCGGGAGTCATTAGCGCACGCGCTTCCGTCACGGTCCAGACCGGCAACGTCTACCTCTACGACCAGGGCGATCCACTATTGGACAACGCGCAGCCCCTCATCCTCGCCGCGACCACGGTGTTGGAAGCCACGGCCGAGGCAACGGCGGAGTTCTTCGTGCCGGGTGATCTCGTGGTGAACAAAACCTTTGCGGGAGAAGCGGTAGGCAGCCAAGGCGCGATTGCGCTGACTGTCGACTGTGGTGCAGCGGGCCTGTTTAGCTTTGAAATCCCCGCAGGAACAGCAGCGGCGGTCAGCGAAACGATCGTTGATCTTCCGGTGGGAACGGTGTGCTCTGTCACCGAACCGGACACGGGATCCACTACCGAGGTGACGGTGACGCCGACCGTCACGGAGCCGGTGACGATCACCGAGGGCGAGAATGTCCTCGCCGTGACCAACACGGTGGAGTTCAACCCCGGCAGCCTTGTGGTCGCCAAGACCGTCAGCGGCTCCGGCGCCGGCCTGCAGGATGACATTGTGCTCCACGTGCAGTGCGGGGACGGGCTCGTAGACGAGATTTTCGTTATCCCTGAGGGGACCACCGCGGACACCTTCACGCAGCTGTACCAGGGAATCCCGGCGGGTGTGCTGTGCCGGGTTTCGGAGCCGGCATCCGGGGCTAACGAAGATGTCACTGTGGAATCGACCGGCACAGTTGAAGTAACCATCCTGCCGGGACAGTCCCAAACCGTCGAGGTGGTCAATGTGTATGCGCCTGTGCCGGTTACCGAGCGGCTCCCGCGCACCGGGGCCGACGGCGCTACGGTGCTGGGCGCTGTGGCCGGCGCTGCAGTACTCGCCGGATCGGTCCTGGTTCTGGGGACCTCACGACGGCGGCGCAGCTAGTTAGCGCTGGCAATTGCCGCTGAAGTTCGGCTGAAGCCGGCCCTGGCGAGGGGGTCGGCTCCAGCGCTTCGGTGGCGATTTGCAGGTGGGTGGATTCGTGTGTAAAGTTTTAGAAGTCGCCGCGGCCGGGACGCTGGAAAAGCGCCCGAGCATGGCGGCCAAACCCCATCACAAAACAGAGTCCAACCAGTGCGCCCTTCACGGGGACGGTGGAAAAGACTCCGGTAAGTGCTGGGTCCGGAACGGCGGAAACGCTTTTCACGGTGGTCCGGATCACGGATACCGCGAATTGCGGAAAACGCCGGAATGGAATAAGATATATAAACATTGCAGCGAAGAAGAAAAGGAAAACATTTGTTTTCCCGAGTATTTTCGGATTGCGTCTGTTGTTTGAGAACTCAATAGTGTGCCAAGTTTATTGATACCAATTTATTTATATTGATTGGTTGAACAGGCCGTTTCCGCCCACCCCGTGGGTATGGGACGGTTTTTTTAGCCGGTTTCGAATTTAGTGCAGGACGGACGACCAATTTTCCTTGGTCCCCGGACTGTGTCTGTAACACATTTACGGAGAGTTTGATCCTGGCTCAGGATGAACGCTGGCGGCGTGCTTAACACATGCAAGTCGAACGATGACTTCTGTGCTTGCACAGAATGATTAGTGGCGAACGGGTGAGTAACACGTGAGTAACCTGCCCCTGACTTCGGGATAAGCCTGGGAAACCGGGTCTAATACCGGATACAACGGACCACCGCATGGCGGTCCGTGGAAAGCTTTATGCGGTTTTGGATGGACTCGCGGCCTATCAGCTTGTTGGTTGGGGTAATGGCCCACCAAGGCGACGACGGGTAGCCGGCCTGAGAGGGTGACCGGCCACACTGGGACTGAGACACGGCCCAGACTCCTACGGGAGGCAGCAGTGGGGAATATTGCACAATGGGCGGAAGCCTGATGCAGCGACGCCGCGTGAGGGACGAATGCCTTCGGGTTGTAAACCTCTTTCAGCAGGGAAGAAGCGAAAGTGACGGTACCTGCAGAAGAAGCGCCGGCTAACTACGTGCCAGCAGCCGCGGTAATACGTAGGGCGCAAGCGTTATCCGGAATTATTGGGCGTAAAGAGCTCGTAGGCGGTTTGTCGCGTCTGCTGTGAAAGCCCGGGGCTCAACCCCGGGTCTGCAGTGGGTACGGGCAGACTAGAGTGATGTAGGGGAGACTGGAATTCCTGGTGTAGCGGTGAAATGCGCAGATATCAGGAGGAACACCGATGGCGAAGGCAGGTCTCTGGGCATTAACTGACGCTGAGGAGCGAAAGCATGGGGAGCGAACAGGATTAGATACCCTGGTAGTCCATGCCGTAAACGTTGGGCACTAGGTGTGGGGGACATTCCACGTTTTCCGCGCCGTAGCTAACGCATTAAGTGCCCCGCCTGGGGAGTACGGCCGCAAGGCTAAAACTCAAAGGAATTGACGGGGGCCCGCACAAGCGGCGGAGCATGCGGATTAATTCGATGCAACGCGAAGAACCTTACCAAGGCTTGACATGAACCGGAAAGGCCTGGAAACAGGTCCCCCACTTGTGGCCGGTTTACAGGTGGTGCATGGTTGTCGTCAGCTCGTGTCGTGAGATGTTGGGTTAAGTCCCGCAACGAGCGCAACCCTCGTTCTATGTTGCCAGCGCGTTATGGCGGGGACTCATAGGAGACTGCCGGGGTCAACTCGGAGGAAGGTGGGGACGACGTCAAATCATCATGCCCCTTATGTCTTGGGCTTCACGCATGCTACAATGGCCGGTACAAAGGGTTGCGATACTGTGAGGTGGAGCTAATCCCAAAAAGCCGGTCTCAGTTCGGATTGAGGTCTGCAACTCGACCTCATGAAGTTGGAGTCGCTAGTAATCGCAGATCAGCAACGCTGCGGTGAATACGTTCCCGGGCCTTGTACACACCGCCCGTCAAGTCACGAAAGTTGGTAACACCCGAAGCCGGTGGCCTAACCCCTTGGGGAGGGAGCCGTCGAAGGTGGGACCGGCGATTGGGACTAAGTCGTAACAAGGTAGCCGTACCGGAAGGTGCGGCTGGATCACCTCCTTTCTAAGGAGCACCTCAGGGTGGCATTGCCTTCCACAGTGTGGGTGGTGTGCCCTGCAGGAGATGCCCATATCGGAGACATATGTTCTCCGGTGGGTGCTCAAGGGTGGAATATCAATGGATAGGCGCCGGCATGCCGGTTTCAGAGGCCAGTACGTTCCCTTCGGGGTTCCTGGAAAACCTCCTGTTACCGTGTGGGTCCGGTTAGTCGTTTGGCACACTGTTGGGTCCTGAAGCAACAGGCACCCGCATGTCCTTCCCTTCGGGGCGGGGGTTGCGGGTAACCTGGTTTGTTTCTGTTTGTTCCTGCGCAGGCCGGAACCGTATCACTGACACCCTTTGCGGGGTTGTCCGGTGCGGGGACGGGTGTGACGGGGTTGTTGTTTGAGAACTACATAGTGGACGCGAGCATCTTAAAATATTAAGTGCAATTTCAGAAAAACCTGGTAGATCCGGGTGCCCTTCGCGGGTGCCTGGTGAGACCGTGGTTTTCTCGATAGCGATAATAAATTGATCTTAGTGGTCAAGTTTTTAAGGGCACACGGTGGATGCCTTGGCATCAGGAGCCGAAGAAGGACGTAGGAATCTGCGATAAGCCTGGGGGAGTTGATAACCGAACTTTGATCCCAGGATGTCCGAATGGGGAAACCCCGCCCGGCGCGCGAGTGACCGGGTGACCCGCATCTGAACACATAGGGTGCGTGGAGGGAACGTGGGGAAGTGAAACATCTCAGTACCCACAGGAAGAGAAAACAACAGTGATTCCGTTAGTAGTGGCGAGCGAACGCGGAAGAGGCTAAACCAGTGGTGTGTGATAGCCGGCGGGCGTTGCATCACTGGGGTTGCGGGACTTTCCGTACCGATTCTGCCGGATCGGTGAAGTGAGTGCAGGTGCATAGGTGAACTGGTTTGAAAGCCAGGCCGTAGAGGGTGTTAGCCCCGTAACCGGAATGTATGCTGCCGCTTGGAGAGGATCCCAAGTAGCACGGGGCCCGAGAAATCCCGTGCGAATCTGCCAGGACCACCTGGTAAGCCTAAATACTCCCTGATGACCGATAGCGGACAAGTACCGTGAGGGAAAGGTGAAAAGTACCCCGGGAGGGGAGTGAAATAGTACCTGAAACCGTGTGCCTACAAACCGTTGGAGCAGCCTTGTAGCTGTGACAGCGTGCCTTTTGAAGAATGAGCCTGCGAGTTAGTGTTACGTCGCGAGGTTAACCCGTGAGGGGAAGCCGTAGCGAAAGCGAGTCTGAATAGGGCGATGCAGTGGCGTGATCTAGACCCGAAGCGGAGTGATCTACCCATGGCCAGGTTGAAGCGACGGTAAGACGTCGTGGAGGACCGAACCCACTTCAGTTGAAAATGGAGGGGATGAGCTGTGGGTAGGGGTGAAAGGCCAATCAAACTCCGTGATAGCTGGTTCTCCCCGAAATGCATTTAGGTGCAGCGTTGCGTGTTTCTTACCGGAGGTAGAGCTACTGGATGGCTAATGGGCCCTACAAGGTTACTGACGTCAGCCAAACTCCGAATGCCGGTAAGTGAGAGCGCAGCAGTGAGACTGTGGGGGATAAGCTTCATAGTCGAGAGGGAAACAGCCCAGACCACCAACTAAGGCCCCTAAGCGTGTGCTAAGTGGGAAAGGATGTGGAGTTGCCCAGACAACCAGGAGGTTGGCTTAGAAGCAGCCACCCTTGAAAGAGTGCGTAATAGCTCACTGGTCAAGTGATTCCGCGCCGACAATGTAGCGGGGCTCAAGTACACCGCCGAAGTTGTGGATTTCAGATATTAGATAAGCCTTCGTGGTTCAGTCGTCTGGAGTGGTAGGGGAGCGTCGTGTGGGCAGTGAAGCCGCGGTGGAAACCAGCGGTGGAGCCTACACGAGTGAGAATGCAGGCATGAGTAGCGAAAGACGGGTGAGAAACCCGTCCGCCGAATGATCAAGGGTTCCAGGGTCAAGCTAATCTGCCCTGGGTAAGTCGGGACCTAAGGCGAGGCCGACAGGCGTAGTCGATGGACAACGGGTTGATATTCCCGTACCGGCGAAGAACCGCCCATACCAAGCAGGGGACACTAACCGTCCGGAGCCTGCCCGATCACCCTTGTGGTGTGAGGGTTTTGGCCGAGCACGGGACCTGATCCTGGGAGGTAAGCGTATTAACAGGTGTGACGCAGGAAGGTAGCCGGGCCAGGCGATGGTAGACCTGGTCTAAGGACGTAGGGTCCGTGATAGGTAAATCCGTCACGGTGTCTTGGATGACGAACCTGAGATCCGACGGGACCCCCTCACGGGGGGATCCGGTGATCCTATGCTGCCTAGAAAAGCATCGGCGCGAGGTTCCAGCCGCCCGTACCCCAAACCGACACAGGTGATCAGGTAGAGAATACTAAGGCGATCGAGAGAATTATGGTTAAGGAACTCGGCAAAATGCCCCCGTAACTTCGGGAGAAGGGGGGCCCCAACCTTGATGGACACTTGCTGTCCGGAGGGGATCGGGGCCGCAGAGACCAGGGGGAAGCGACTGTTTACTAAAAACACAGGTCCGTGCGAAGTCGCAAGACGATGTATACGGACTGACTCCTGCCCGGTGCTGGAAGGTTAAGAGGACCGGTTAGCCCTTACGGGCGAAGCTGGGAATTTAAGCCCCAGTAAACGGCGGTGGTAACTATAACCATCCTAAGGTAGCGAAATTCCTTGTCGGGTAAGTTCCGACCTGCACGAATGGAGTAACGACTTCCCCGCTGTCTCAACCATAAACTCGGCGAAATTGCAGTACGAGTAAAGATGCTCGTTACGCGCAGCAGGACGGAAAGACCCCGAGACCTTTACTATAGTTTGGTATTGGTGTTCGGTGTGGCTTGTGTAGGATAGGTGGGAGACTGTGAGACCCGGACGCCAGTTCGGGTGGAGTCATCGTTGAAATACCACTCTGGTCATACTGGATATCTAACTTCGGCCCGTAATCCGGGTCAGGGACAGTGCCTGATGGGTAGTTTAACTGGGGCGGTTGCCTCCTAAAGAGTAACGGAGGCGCCCAAAGGTTCCCTCAGCCTGGTTGGCAATCAGGTGTCGAGTGTAAGTGCACAAGGGAGCTTGACTGTGAGAGAGACATCTCGAGCAGGGACGAAAGTCGGGACTAGTGATCCGGCGGTACATTGTGGAATGGCCGTCGCTCAACGGATAAAAGGTACCTCGGGGATAACAGGCTGATCTTGCCCAAGAGTCCATATCGACGGCATGGTTTGGCACCTCGATGTCGGCTCGTCGCATCCTGGGGCTGGAGTAGGTCCCAAGGGTTGGGCTGTTCGCCCATTAAAGCGGTACGCGAGCTGGGTTTAGAACGTCGTGAGACAGTTCGGTCCCTATCCGCTGCGCGCGCAGGAAATTTGAGAAGGGCTGTCCTTAGTACGAGAGGACCGGGACGGACGAACCTCTGGTGTGTCAGTTGTACTGCCAAGTGCACCGCTGATTAGCTACGTTCGGATGGGATAACCGCTGAAAGCATCTAAGCGGGAAGCCCGCTTCGAGATGAGATTTCCATACACCTTGTGTGTGAGAGGCCCCCAGCCAGACCACTGGGTTGATAGGCCGGATGTGGAAGCGGGGACTAAAGACCCGTGAAGCTGACCGGTACTAATAGGCCGATAACTTACACCACAACAACACCTGGACGGACACGACTTCAAACGGTCCGTCAAAGTATAAAGGGTGTTGAAGATCATGCTGCTTGCGTCCACTATGTGGTTCCCGGACAACAACCTTTGGTTGCTGTGCCTGGAACACGAACCCACCCTCTTGTCCGGGGGTTGGTTCACCTTTTTTACCGCACTGCCGGCACCCTTGCAGCGTCTTTTTGGCGTGATAGGGGTTCCGGGACGTGTTGTAACCAGAGATTTCCCCACCCCGCTTTGCGGGGGTGCGGGTAGCAGGGTTACGGCGGTCATAGCGTGGGGGAAACGCCCGGTCCCATTCCGAACCCGGAAGCTAAGACCCACAGCGCCGATGGTACTGCATCCGGGAGGATGTGGGAGAGTAGGTCACCGCCGGACAATATTTGAATAACAGGATGAGCCCGTACCAGTGCTGGTACGGGCTCTTCCTCTTTAACCCGCCAGGCCTAACCCGGGCGGTCCTGACCTTCGGGGAGCTGCCGGCGGGTTCCTTTGGCCGCCGTCGGGGACTGGCGCGTCCTGCATCTAGGCGGCACCAGCCCGACGGCAGCCGGTAGGCTGGACTGCATGAGCGCTTCCCTGTTTTCCCACCCGGCCGACCCGGACCCGGAAGGCACGGACCCCGGACAGCCGGCCTCTGTCCCGGACGTTGTCGCGGTGCGGCAGGTCCCCCGCGACGCGGAGGAAGCCTTCAACGGATTCACCGATTACCTTCACTTATGGTGGCCGGAGGAACTGACTGACTTTGGTGAAGGAACCCACGCGGAGTTCGAGGGCGGGGTCCTCACCGAAACGGGACCGGACGGGGAAACGGCAGTGTGGGCCACGGTACGAACCCGGGAACCGGACACGCTGCTTGAACTGGACTGGGTAGCCGGACATAGCCCGCGGAACCCCACCGATGTACGCGTCGAATTCACGCCGGCGGAGGACGGGTCCACACTGGTCACGCTCCGGCACGGTGGGCTGGACCGGCTGCCGGATGGCGCCGGTGAATACAGCCGTCTCCAGGAGGAATGGTCGGAGATCCTCGACCGCTACGCACGGTTTATGGGGGCACGGTAGTCTGCTGGCATGTCCCTAGATGCACTCCGCGGGCTTAGCCTCAGCGGGGCGGACCTGCAGGTCGATACCGCGCCGGAGGTCCTGGCCGCCTACGCGATCGATCAGGGACCCGTGCGCGCGTACGCCGAACCCCGGGCGGTCGTCTGGCCCGCCAATGTGCAGGCCGTCCAGGACGTGATGCGCTGGGCCACGGCAACGGGGACTGCGGTGGTTCCGCGTGGTGCGGGAACCGGTGTTTCCGGCGGGGCGCATGCAACGGACGGATGCATCGTCCTCTGCCTGGACCGGATGAACCGGATCCTCGAAATCAATGCGCAGGATGAGGTGGCCGTCGTCGAACCTGGCGTGGTCAACGCGGACCTGAACGCGGCCGCAGCGTCCCACGGGTTGATGTACGCGCCGGATCCGGCCAGCTACCTGACCTCCACCATCGGCGGGAATGTGGCCACCAATGCCGGTGGCCTGCGCTGCGCCAAATATGGAGTGACCCGTGACTCCGTACTGGCCCTCGACGTTGTCCTCGCGGACGGCACCCTTATCAGCACCGGTCAGCGTACCTTCAAGGGGGTCGCGGGATATGACCTCACGGGGCTTTTCACCGGGTCCGAAGGCACCTTGGGCATCATCGTCGGCATCACTGTCCGTCTGCGGTACCTGCCGGTGGAGATCCGTACGATCGCCGCGTTCTTCCCCGATTTCCCGACGGCGGCTGCCGGCGTTTTAGCCGTAGGTGCGGCCCGCGTACAGCCAGCCATCATGGAGCTGTTGGACGGTGCCACCCTGAGCGCCCTGGACGAAACGCACGGCAGTAACCTGCGCTCGAGGGGAAACGCCCTGCTGCTGATTCAAACCGACGGTTTCGGTGCCGGGGCCGAAGCCGACATGGTGCGGAGCGTACTCACAGAACATGCATCCGCCGTTACCAGTGAAGGGTCGGCCGAAGCCGTACGCCTGGTGGAGCTGCGCCGGCACAGCCGGGGAGACGGCGATGTAAACCAATCACGGGTAGGGGAGGACGTGGCCGTGCCGCGCTCGGCGCTGGTGCGGTACGTTGCGGACTTGGAGCGGATGGCGGCGCAGCATCGAGTGAACCTCAAGGTGGTGGCCCACGCGGGGGACGGCAACCTGCACCCGACCTTTTGGGTGCAGGCTGCCGACAAAAGTGGAGCAGCGCGGCTGGATGCGGCGCTGGATGAGTCCATATCCGTCGCCCTGTCATCCGGCGGAACCATCACCGGCGAACACGGTGTGGGACAGTTCAAGCTCCGGTGGCTGCCGCAGGAGCAGCAGGCCGAGGTGCTGGAGCTTCAACGCAGAATCAAAAGCGTGTTTGACCCTGCAGGCATCCTGAATCCCGGAAAGGCAATTGCCGGTTCGGGCTAAGGACCTTAGGAACTACTCCAGCCGCAGCCACACCGTACGGTTAGGCCGCAGACGCTTCCCTTCGAGAGCATCCGGAGCGCTGCCCAGCAGCAACGGCAGGTCCGGAAGCTCCACCGGCACGTCCCCCATATTCATGGCCACCAGGATGGTGCCGTTGACGAAAGCGACAAGTCCCTCGCCGTCGTGCTCCGGCCACCAGGCCAGGGAACCGTGGCCCAGGCGCAGCTGCCGGCGCAGTGCGAGGGCACTACGGTACAGGTTCAACGTCGAATCGGGGTTACGCTGCTCGATATCCCGGGAATGCCTGCCCCAGATAGGGGGCTGCGGCAGCCAGCTCTCGCCAGTGGAACTGAAGCCGTAGCTGGGGAGGTTCGCCTTCCAGGGCAGCGGCACGCGGTTGCCGTCCCGTCCGACGCGGACACCGGCGGTGCGGTGGAACGTCGGATCCTGCCGGAACTCGTCCGGGAGCAGTGTATGGTCCGGCAGCCCGAGTTCCTCCCCCTGATAGAGGTAAACACCGCCGGGCAGTGCCAGCATCAGCAGCGTGGCAGCACGGGCACGGGCAATACCGAGTTCGAGGTTCGGCTGTTCGTCCCGCGGCCCGAGGCCGTCTCCGCTGCGGGGGCCGGCGCCGGTCAGGCCGAAGCGGCTGGTGTGCCGGACGACGTCGTGGTTGGAGAGCACCCACGTGGTGGGTGCCCCGACCCGGTCGAACGCCTGCAGGGAAGACTCGATGACTTCCCGCAGCGCGGGGGCGTGCCAGGGGTGGTGCAGGTAGGCGAAGTTGAACGTCTGGTGCATTTCGTCCGGGCGCACCCAGTCGCTGAGGCGTTCGATGGGGTCGATGGTCGCTTCGGCGCAGAGCACCCGGTCGCCGTCGTAGGAGTCCAGGATCTTCCGCCAGGACCGGTAGATGTCGTGGATGCCGGGCTGGCCGAACATCGGGGCCGCATGGCCGGGGAACCCTTCGGAGGAGGACCCGTCGGCGCGTCCGCCCCAGTCCGGGAGCCCGGATTTCTTGATCAGTGCGTGGGCGACGTCGACGCGGAACCCGCCGACGCCGCGGTCCAGCCAGAACCGCAGGATCTTCTCGAACTCGGCGTGCACGGCGGGGCTGTCCCAGTTGAAGTCCGGCTGGGAGGTGTCGAACAGGTGCAGGTACCACTGTCCGGGGGTGCCGTCGGGTTCCGTAACGCGGGTCCAGGCCGGGCCGCCGAAGTGCGACTGCCAGTTGTTCGGAGGGTTTTCCCCGTGTTCGCCGGTGCCGTCGCGGAAGATGAACAGGTCCCGGGCCGGGGAGCCGGCGGGGGAGGTGAGGGCAGCCTGGAAGAGGGGGTGCTGGTCGGAGCAGTGGTTGGGGACCAGGTCCACAATGATGCGGATGTTATGGCGGGAGGCTTCGGCGACGAGGGCGTCGAAGTCGTCCAGGGTGCCGAAGAGGGGGTCCACGGAGCAGTAGTCGGCGACGTCGTAGCCGGCGTCCTTCTGGGGTGAGCGGTAGAAGGGGGAGAGCCAGATGGCGTCGATGTCGAGTTCGGCCAGGGTGGGGATCTCGGCGGTGATGCCGGGCAGGTCTCCGACTCCGTCTCCGCGCAGGTCACGGAACGAGCGCGGGTAGATCTGGTAGATCACCGAGGACCGCCACCATTCACGGCCGGTGGACGGCTCATGCACGGGGACCAGCCTGGAGACGGCTGAAGCGGTAGTCAGCTGTTCAACCATTCAGGGCGTCTTCCTTCCGCAGGTTATATGGACTAACACTTCCATTTAACGTCCGGGATTCCTCCGGAGATGCGAACTGCAGCCGGAATCACACGAGAGGTTTGCCACGCATTTATGAGACGGTGGGCACACCTCGGGCAGACCTATAAGCTGGGGACAGACCACATCGGCGGCCGGTCCCGGTGCCGGCATGTCTACTTACCCAAGGGGAACAACGTGTCTGAAAACCGCCCAGACGGGCAGCCCGGCGCCAACCCGGGAGCCAATAACGAGAATGCTTCGGACGACGGCCAGTACGGTCCTCCGTCCCCGCAGCCAGGCTATCCCGGAGTGCCCGACCCGACGGACAGTACCGCATATCCGTCCTACGGACAGCAGGACAGCTACCCCGGAGGTGGCCAGCAGACGCCGGCCTACAGCCAGCAGCAGGGTTACCCCGGCTACGGCGAACAGCCGGCGTACCCGGCCTACGGCCAGGCCGGTTACCCGGTGCCGCGTCCGAACCCCGGACAAGCCATGGGCATCGCCGGCCTTGTCACATCCTTCTTCTTTTCCGTACTCGGTCTGGTGCTGAGCATCGTGGGCCTGACCCAGTCCCGCAAGGCAGGGATGGGTAACACCCCCGCCGTCATAGGCATCGTCGTCGGCAGCCTGGGAACCATCTTCGGGGTGCTGATGTTCATCTTCATCGTCCTCGCGGCCACGGCCAGCCGGTATTAACCGGGAACCGCCGCCAGCCGCAGGAGCACCTGCTTAGGCCGGCGCTCCTCCGGCATCCAGGATTTCCATCGTCCGGGTATCGGTGCTGAGCAGGATGGCGGCTTCATCCCGGCGGTGCCGGAGGATGGTGTCCATGTAGGACTGCACCGCTTCCGCCATCGGCACATTGCGGTTGGCCTTTTCGGACATGTACCACCGGTGCTCCAGGACTTCATGCACCACTTCGGCGGCTTCCAGCTTGCTGCCCAGGTCGCGGGGGACGGCTTTGACGATTGGTTCGAACACCTGGGTGACCCACAGGTGCGCACTGAGCTCTTCATCGAGTTCCGGATGACTGGTCACCCGGTAGGAGTCCAGGTCATTGAGGAGCCTGCGGGCCTGGTTTTCCTGGGCATCGATTCCGGTCAGGCGCAGCAGCCGGCGCTGGTGATGGCCGGCGTCGACCACCTTAGGCTGCAACTGGACCTGCGTCCCGTCGGGGGTGGTGCTGATGCTGAGCTCGTCGACGTCGAATCCCAGGTCATTGAGGCGGCGGATGCGTGCATCCACGCGCCACCGGTCAGCCATCCCGAAGGATTCCCGCTCCGTCAGCTCCGCCCAGAGCCGGCGGTAACTGTCCATGATCCGTTCGCTGGTGGCCAGCGGATCCACGGATTCCTCAATCAGGCCGCCCTCCGCGAGGTCCATCAGTTCTCCGGCGATGTTGACCCGGGCGATTTCCAGGTCGTATTCACGCTGGCCGTTGGAAAGCTCCGGGTAGAGTTCACCGGTTTCGGCGTCCACGAGGTACGCCGCGAAGGCGCCGGCGTCGCGGCGGAAGAGGGTGTTGGACAGGGACACGTCGCCCCAGTAAAAGCCCGCCAGATGCAGGCGGACCAGCAGCAGCGCCTGCGCGTCGATCAGGCGGGTCAGGGTCACCTCGCGCAGGGTCTGGGAGAAGACGGCACGGTAGGGCAGGGAAAAGCGCAGATGCCGGGTGACCAGGACCGGCTGCAGCTCTTCGCCCGCGGAATCCATGCGCCCGGTGATCACGGCCACGGGCGCCACCGCGGGAACATTCAGCCGGCGGAGCTTGCGCAGCATGTGGTATTCCTGCCGGGCCACGTGTTCGCTGGTTTCCTTAATGGCAATCAGCGAATCGCCCAGACGGGCGAAGCGGACAACGTGGCGGGAGATGCCGCGGGGGAGGGCGGCCAGGTTCTCCTTGGGCCATTCCTCGAGCGGAATGTGCCAGGGCAGGTCCAGCAGTGCCGGGTCCATGGAAGCGGCCGTGATGTTCAACGACCCAAGTGTGTTGATCCGTTGGGTCGAGGACCGTGTGGTGCGGGGCAGCTTGCCGGCCTGCTCCCAGTCGGTGGGTTCATTCTGCCAACTGGCAGGTGCAGCGTCTGTCATAGGCGAAAGCCCTTACATCTCAAGCATGCGTTAAGGAAAAAGCGGTGGCTCCCCATCTCAGAGTTTAGTTGAGCAGGGAAGCCACCGCATGCTGTTACGGTGCGGGTTAGGCCTGTTCCGCCAGCCGTTCCCCGTTGGAGGTATCGAACAGGTGCACGTGGCCCTTCTGCGGGCGGACGTGGAGCGTGTCGCCCTTCAGCGGAGGACGCCGTCCATCGACCCGGACCACCATGTCGTAATCCTTGCCGTCGATGCTGCTGTGGCCGTATACGTAGGCGTCGGCGCCCAGCTCCTCGACAACGTCGACCTCCACCCGCAGGCCTTCGCCCTCGGGCACCGTTTCCAGGTCCTCGGGACGGACACCCAGGGTCACCGTGTTGCCGGCGGCCGCACCGAGAACGGAACTCTCCACCGGGTAGACGGCACCGCCAAAGGCAACGCCGCCGTCGACCACCGGAAGCTCGAGCAGGTTCATGGCGGGGGAGCCGATGAAGCCGGCAACGAACACGTTCCGGGGGTGGTCGTAGAGGTTCCGCGGGGTGTCGACCTGCTGCAGGATGCCGTCCTTCAGCACCGCGACCCGGTCACCCATGGTCATGGCTTCAACCTGGTCGTGGGTGACGTACACGGTGGTGACCCCGAGGCGGCGGGTCAGCGACGCAATCTGGGTGCGGGTCTGCACACGCAGCTTGGCATCCAGGTTGGACAGGGGCTCATCCATCAGGAAGACCTGCGGGTTACGGACAATGGCCCGGCCCATGGCAACACGCTGGCGCTGGCCACCCGAGAGTGCCTTCGGCTTGCGGTCCAGGAAGTCTTCGAGGTCCAGCAGCTTTGCCGCCTCGCGGACGCGTTCAAGCCGCTCTTCCTTGCCGATGCCGGCAATCTTCAGGGCGAAGCCCATGTTGTCCGCCACGGACATGTGCGGGTACAGCGCATAGTTCTGGAAAACCATGGCGATATCGCGGTCCTTGGGCGGAACGTCGGTGACATCCCGGTCGCCGATCAGGATCCGCCCGGAGTTGACGTCTTCGAGACCGGCGAGCATGCGCAGCGAGGTGGATTTTCCGCAGCCCGACGGGCCGACGAGAACCAGGAATTCGCCGTCGGCGATTTCGAGGCTGAGGTTGTCTACCGCGGGACGTTCGGTCCCCGGGTAGAGGCGTGTGGCCTGGTCAAACGTTACCGTTGCCATGGTGTTTCCCTTCACGGGCAGGTACGTGCCCGACGATCCGTTGTGAATGGAGAGCTATTGAGTTGGATGTAGAGCCGCATGGCACAGGTCTTCTCCGACCTGTGGTGCGGGTCACAGGGTCAGTATGGCACAGGTTGGCAGAAGGCGACCGGGCACCGGCCGCAGGTATCAGCTGGCGGTGGCGTCGGCGCGCAGTCGCGCAAGTTCGACCAGGACGCCGGTGAACGCCTCGGGGGATGCGACCCGGTAGGCCGCGGCAGTGGTTCCCTCGCCCACCTTGATTCCGACGTCGCCGGGGGCAAGGGCCTCGAAGCCGCGTTCGTCGGTGACATCGTCCCCGGCGAAGAGCACCGCCGTCGCGCCGGTCAGCTGGCGCAGGGCCCGGATACCCTCGCCCTTGTTGGTGTGGACCACCGAGGCCTCCAGTACGGACTTGCCGTCGGTGACCTGCACGCCGTCGAGCAGGCTCAGTTCCCGCCGGGCCTCGGCTGTGGCTGCGGCGGCAACCGCCCCGGACACGCTGCGTGTATGCAGGACGACGCCGGCGGGCTTGTCTTCGAGCCGGCAGCCCGGGTGGCGGGCGGTCACGGATTCCACCGCTGTGCGGGCCCGGGCCAGCAGCTCGGCCTGTTCGGCGGTCAGCTGCAGGGGTTCCTGGTTGGGTCCGGTCCAGGTCTCGGCACCGTGGCTGCCGATAAGGAGGGTTTCCGGGTCCGGTGTGGCTACGGTGCGCAGACTGTCCAGCGCGCGTCCGGAAATGAACGCGGTGACGGTCTCCGGGAGGGTGGCCAGGGCGCGGACCGCTGCGGCCGAGCCGTCCAGCGGCCGGGCGTCCTCGGCATGCTCCACCAGCGGGGACAGCACCCCGTCAAAGTCCAGCGCCACGAGCAGTTTCCCGGTCCGGGACAGGGTTTCCAGCGCCTCCTGCAGGCGCGCGTCCTGCACACTCATGACTGGTCCTGATCCTGGGTCTGCTCCCGGTCCTGGTCCTGTTCGAGGGCATCCAGGAAGTTGCGGGACCAGCGTTCGACGTCGTTCTGCAGCACCTGGCGGCGCATCAGGCGCATCCGGCGGCCGGCTTCCCGGGCCGGCATGTTTACCGCGGTGAGGATGGCGGCCTTCAACCCGTCGATGTCGTGCGGGTTGACCAGCACTGCCTGCCGCAGCTGGTCGGCTGCTCCGGTGAACTCGGAAAGGACAAGGGTGCCGGTGTTGCCGGTGCGGGCGGCCACGTATTCCTTGGCCACCAGGTTCATGCCGTCGCGCAGCGCGGTGACCAGCATGACGTCGGCGGCCAGGTAGAGCGCCACCATCTCCTCTACCGGATAACTGTGGTGGAGGTAGCGCAGTGCCGTATTGGAGATGGTGTCGAAAGTGCCGCTGATCCGGCCCACCGTCCCCTCCACCTCCTCGCGCAGCAGCCGGTACTGTTCCACGCGCTCGCGGGATGGGCTGGCGACCTGGATCATGGCTGCGTTTTCCACCGTGATCTTGCCGTCTTCGAGGAGCTCCCCGTACGCCTTGAGCCGGTGGCTGATGCCCTTGGTGTAATCCAGGCGGTCCACGCCGAGCAGCACGGTGTCCGGGTTGCCCAGTTCACGGCGGATCTGCTTGGACCGCTCAATGACATCTTCACGCTGCGCCAGCTCGGTGATCTGGCTGGAATCGATGGAGATGGGGAATGCCTCGGCCCGGGAGACATAGGAGAGTCCATCTTCCGTGGTGACATTTACCTGCTGCTGGCGGATGGTGTACCCGGCGAAGCGGCGCACGCAGCGCAGGAAGTTGCTGGCGTCCGAGGGGCGCTGGAACCCGATCAGGTCCGCCCCGAGCAGGCCCTCGATGATGTTCCGGCGCCAGGGCAGCTGGGCGAAGATTTCCAGCGGAGGGAAGGGAATGTGGTTGAAGAAGCCGATCTTCAGGTCCGGGCGTGCCTGGCGCAGCAGCTGGGGGACCAGCTGCAGCTGGTAGTCCTGGACCCAGACCGTGGCGCCCTTGGCTGCCACTGAGGCGGCGGCGTCGGCGAAGCGGCGGTTCACCGTCCGGTAGGCGTCCCACCAGGTGCGGTGGAATTCCGGGGTGGCGATCACGTCGTGGTAGAGCGGCCACAGCGTCGTGTTGGAGAAGCCCTCGTAATACAGTTCAACTTCATCGGTGCTCAGCGGCACCGGCTTGAGGTGCATGTTGTCATGGTCGAAGGGCTCGACCTCTTCGTCCGGAGATCCCGGCCAGCCCACCCACGCGCCGTCGGCCTTGGCCATCACGGGAGCCAGCGCAGTGACCAGCCCGCCGGGGGACCGGCGCCAGGTTTCGCCGTCGGCTCCGCTGACCCGGTCAACGGGAAGCCGGTTGGAAACGACGATGAAATCGAAGTCGCCATAGCTGTCCGGAGCGTCTTCCTTGGAACTCGGATCCGCCTCAGCGTTCACGAATGGCACCCCTCTGTTGAAAAGTCATATATTGCCACTCTATCGAAGGGCGGAAACTTTGTACCGCCCACAGCCGTTGGCCGAACGGCCGTCGCGGCTGTTCCGCCTACACTGGTGTTGAGCTGAGAGGCCCGGAAACGTGGCCGGCGTTGAGAGACATGAGGAATTATGACTGACCGGAATCCCAAGCCGACCAAGGCTGAGCGCACTGCCGCTGCCCGCGAGCAGGCGCGCGCAATGCGCGAAGCCCAACAGAAGAAGGAGCGGCGCAACCGACTTCTGGCGATCTGGGGGGTGGTGGTGGCCGTAGTTGCCGTCATTGCGATCGTGGCCGTGATTGTGGTCAACAACGCAAACAGCAAGATCCCTTCCGCCGGTGAGTCGCCGGCCAATGCGAACGAATACGGCGGCTTCACCCTGACGTCGACCACCGCGCTGCAGCCGACCGAGAGGTTCGACTTCGACACCGAGGACCTCCCCTCCCCGCCGGAGGAAGCTGCTGAGGACGCTCCCGTTCCCCCGGGCATCACGGCCGGCGAGAAGGGCCAGCCGGTGCCCATCGTGGAATACGTGGACATCAACTGCGTGCACTGTGCCGACTTTGCTGCCACGTACGACGACCAGATCTCCCAGTGGCTTGATGCCGGGGAAATCACCTACGAGTACCGCACCGTGGCCTTCCTGGACCGCAGCTCGGCCACCAACTACTCCTCCCGCGGCGCCAACGCGGCGGCCTGCGTGGCCGATGAAAGCCCCGAGTCCTACTGGGACTTCATGAAGGCCATCTTCGCCCAGCACGCCTCCGGTGAGGTGAACAATGACGGGCTTGTGGACATGGCCGCGTCCGTCGGCGCCGATACTGAGGGCATGGAAGACTGCATCGAGGACGACACCTACCGTCCGTTCGTGAAGTACGCGGACCAGTTGGCCCGCGTGGACGGCATCTCCGGCACCCCCACCGCATACGTCAACGGTGCGGAAGCGGACCTGAACACGTTCGTGGAAACCGTCCAGGGCGCAATCGACGCCAACAAGTAGTCTGCTCCGAGTCCGGGGCCCCCGTTCTGCGCGGAAACCTTCCAGTTTCACGCGGGCGGGCGCTCTGGGCTAACCTTGTGTAGCGCTGTTTGTTCGCACCTGTTTCTTGGGGTGGACGACGGCGGCGCCGCCGGCCTGGTCTTTCCGACCGCCGGCAGCGCCCCCTTAGCTCAGTTGGCCAGAGCACCTGTCTTGTAAACAGGGGGTCGCCGGTTCGAATCCGGCAGGGGGCTCCACGAAACCCCTCCTGATCAGGCGAAACGTCCGATCGGGAGGGGTTTTTCCATGTCCGGGTTCGGCTCCGGTCCGGGAAAACTGCGGGCGCCGGCGCGGCATAGGATTAACGGCGAGAGTTACTGCGCGCGTCTTAGGAGTCTCCAATTGGTTATGCCCCGGAACCTGTTCCTCGTCCGTCACGGACAGAGCGAAGCGAACGTTATGCAGAGGGCGTCCAGGGCAGGGGACCCGAGCCTCTACACCGAAGAGACCATGACCGTCCCGGACCGGTCGTGGCGGCTCACGGAACTCGGCGTCCAGCAGGCCAAGGTCGCAGGAGCCTGGATAGCCGAGCAGAATGTTGAGTTCGACCGGGCCCTGGTGTCCGTTTACACCCGGGCCCGTGAGACGGCTGCACACCTGGGACTGGACGTGCGTTGGGAAGAAAACCGCGTGATCCGTGAGCGTTCGTGGGGTGAGATCGGTCCCATGTCCAAGCAGGATTTTGCGCGGAAGTACGCACAGAACGCGGCGTACCGGAAAAACGATCCGCTGTACTGGGCTCCTCCCGCGGGTGAGTCCATTGCGAATGTCGCGGAGAACCGGGTGCGGAACATCCTCAGCACCCTGCACCGCGAAAACGCCCGGGACAATGTCCTCCTGGTCACCCACGGCGAATTCATGTGGGCGACGCGCCTGGTGCTGGAGCGCTGGAGCGACGAAGAGTTCCTGAAGCGGAATGCGGACAGGGCGGAGATGATCCACAACTGCACAGTCCTGCAGTACACCAGCACCGATCCGAAGGACCAGGACGACGTCCGCGAAAAGCTCAACTGGGTCCGGCGGTGTTGGCCCGTTCAGGTGGACGGGGAGTGGACCATGTTCGTCGGCGAGTGGGAAGAATTCGACCGGAAATACTTCACCGGCGAGGACCTCCTGGAGCGGGCTGAAGCCAACCGGCATTTCCTTGAAGGCTCGTTTGGCAGCTGAGGGCAACCTCGGCCGTGCTTAGGCGATAAAAAGCCGGGACCGGAACAGGCGTAACCACCCGGTCCGGCCCCGGCTCTGAAGACGGGATCTTCCTTCTTACTGCACCATTTCCAGCAGCGCCGAATACGAAGACTGGGCGCCCTCGCGGGTGGCAGCCAGTGCGCCGGCACGGGCCGCAAACTCGGCAGCCTGTGCCAGTGAATCACCGGCGGCGAGCCGGGCAGCCGTAGCGGCCGTGAAGGCGTCGCCGCAGCCGGTGGTGTCCACCGCCGTCACCCGGGTGGGGGCAATGGCAACCACGCGGTCCGCGCTTTCAGCGGTGCCGTCCAGTACGACGGCGCCCTCGCCGCCAAGCGTGATGATCGTGCGGCGCACGCCCAGGCGCGCCAGAGCGGCGATGACCCTTTCCCAGTCCGACGCCGGATCCGCCAGTCCCGTCACCAGCGCCGCTTCGTGGGCGTTGAGCAGCAGGACGTCGGTGAGGGCCAGCAGCCCGGCCGGTACCTCGCGGTACGGCGAGAGGTTCAGCAGTACCTGCGCACCGGCGTCGTGCCCTGCCTGCGCCGCTGCGGTGACCGCTTCGAGCGGCACCTCCAGGCTCAGGCACAGGACCGCGGCGTCCTCAAAGAGGTCCGCCGGAAGCTCGGCGCCGGTCACGGTGCCGTTGGCTCCGGGGGAAACGATGATGGTGTTTTCCCCGGCGGCGTCCACCACGATCATGGCCGTGCCCGTCGCGGTGCCGGTGCGGCGCAGGACGCGGGAAGCGTCCACGCCGGCACCGGCGGCCGCCTTGAGCAGCAGGTCCCCGTGCCCGTCGGCACCCACGGCTCCGAAGAGCCGCACATCGGCGCCCAGCAGGGCGGCGGCGGCGGCCTGGTTGGCACTCTTGCCGCCGGGAACAATGACCAGTTCGGACCCGTTCAAGGTTTCCCCGGGGGAGGGGAAACGATCGGTGCGGACGGTCAGGTCGGCATTAAGCGAACCGACAACTACAACTTTTCCGGCGGACATGCAGGGATTCTCCTAGGGTGGCGGACGGGGTCAGCGGTGGTCGGTCTCGGCGGGCTCAACCTCGGCGGCGACCGGCCTCGGGATGAGGAAGGATGAGGCCAGGGCCAGCGCCAAGATGACCAGACCGGCAATAATACCGGCGTAGTACCCGGTGTCCCCGGCGCCGTCGGCCGGGGTGGCAGCGGTCTTCACCGCGTAGATCACCGCGAAGCTCAGGCCCGCACCCAGGTTGAAGGCGCCGGCATTGAGGCCGGGGAGGAAACCGGGGTTCTCCTTTGGGGAGAGCACGATGCCCAGGCCGTTGAGCATGATGTTGCCGATGCCGGCGTAGGTGATGCCGATCAGCACGGACACGCCCAGCAGGCCCAGCTTCGAGTCGCTGCCAACCACCAGGAGCATCAGTGCCAGGGTGATGACCGAGCCGATCATGCCGATCCGCAGCACCTTGCCGTAGCCCCAGGTCGCCGCCAGGCGGCCGGCGAGCGGACCGAGCAGCAGTCCGGCGAGGGCATAGGGTGTCAGGGTCCACCAGGCGGACTCTTCCGCACCCATGCCGAACCCGACGGCGCCGTCCTGCGCCAGGGCGGGGATGATGCCGTTGATCACCGCGAAGACGCCGGTCATGGTCAGCAGTGTGGTCAGCAGCAGCGCCCAGGTGGAGCGCTGCTTGAGCAGGTAGGTGGCGACCAGCGGCTGTTCAGTGCGGTTCTCCACCTTCCAGAACACCACGAACGCGATCACGCCGATGACGGTCAGGCCAGCCACCAGGAGCCAGTTGGCATCCGACAGTTTGCCTGCCTCGTTGACTGCGGTCAGCAGGGTGCCCACGGAGATGACCAGCGGGACAACGCCCACCCAGTCCATCTTTTCCTTCTTCTCGGCCCGGGATTCGGGGGCCAGGAAGAAGAGCAGGGCCGTGGCGACCGCACCGACAATGGCCATGGCCCAGAAGACCGAAGCGAACCCGTGGTTTTCCGCGAGGTAGCCGCCGGCGACGGCGTCGACCCCGGCAATGCCGCCGTTGACCGCTGTGATGACGCCCATCAGGGTGCCGTACAGCTTGGGGTCGCGGATCTCGACGCGGAGCATGATCAGCGTCAGCGGGACCACCGGGCCGGAAACACCCTGGATCAGGCGGGCAATAAAGAGGACTTCAATGCTCGGTGCCAGGGCGGCCACCACGGAACCGATGGTCAGGACCACCAGCATGCCGGTCAGGACCTTCTTGCGGCCGATGATGTCGCCGAGGCGGGGAAGGAACAGGGAGAACAGTGCGGCCGCGGTGAAGAACGCGGTCTGCGTCAGGCCGACTGCCGCCGAGGTGGTGTCCAGTTCCTCCTCGATGCTGACCAGTGCGGGGGAGAGCATGGAGGCGTTCAGCTGGAACGCCACGCAGGCGGCCAGCAATGCTGCCATCAGGGCGCCGACGTTTACCCGCCGGCGTGCGGTTTCAGTCACCGGGTCACCTCTGCTTTGGGCTTGGTGTCTTCCGGCTCAGCCACGGGGGCGACTGCCTCGGAGCCGGTCTTGGCGGGCTTGGGGATCAGGAACGAGGAGGCCAGGGCAAGGCCCAGAATGATGACGCCGGCAATGATGCCGCCGTAGTAGCCTTCGGTTCCGGACCCGTCCGTAACGGTGGTGGCGGTCTTGGCCGCGTAGATCACGGCGAAGCTCAGGCCGGCACCCAGGTTGAAGGCACCGGCGTTGAGGCCGGGCAGGAAGCCGGGGTTTTCCTTCGGGGAAAGCATGACTCCCAGGCCGCTGAGCATGACATTGCCGATGCCGGCGTAGGTGATGCCCACGAGGATGGAAACGGCCAGCAGGCCTGCCTTGGAGTCGCTGCCGACCACGGGAAGCATGAGCGCCAGCGCGATGACGGACCCGATGGTGCCGATGCGCAGTACCTTGGCGTAACCCCAGCTGCCGGCCAGGCGCCCGGCGAACGGTCCCACGATGAGGCCTGCAATGGCGTACGGGGTGATGGTCCACCAGGCGGACTCTTCGGCGCCCATGCCGAAGCCCACGGCACCGTCCTGCGCCAGGGCCGGAAGGATGCCGTTCATAACGGCGAAAACGCCGGTCATGGTCAGCACGGTGGTCAGCAGCAGGGCCCAGGTGGAGCGCTGCTTCAGGAGGTAGGTGGCGATCAGCGGCTGTTCGGTGCGGTTTTCGACCTTCCAGAAGACCGTGAACGCGACGACGGCGATGACGATCAGGCCGATGACCAGGGGCCAGTTGGCGTCCCCCAGTTTGCCGGCCTCATTGAAGGCAGTGAGCAGGGTGCCCACGGAGATGACCAGGGGAACGACGCCCACCCAGTCCATCTTTTCCTTCTTCTCGGCCCGGGACTCAGGGATGACGGCGATCACGAGGGCGGTGGCAATGATGCCGACGACGGCCATGGACCAGAAGATCGAGGCGAAACCGTGGTTCTGCGCCAGGTAGCCTCCGGCGATGGCGTCGACGCCGGCGATGCCGCCGTTGACGGCGGCAATGACACCCATCAGGGTGCCGTACTTTCGAGGATCGCGGACTTCCACGCGCAGCATGATCATGGACAGCGCCACCGTGGGACCGGAAACACCCTGGATCAGGCGGGCGAGGAAGAGAACCTCAACACTCGGCGCGAGGGCAGCCACGACCGAGCCGATGGTCAGGACCACCAGCATGCCGGTGAGGACCTTCTTGCGGCCGATGATGTCGCCGAGGCGGGGCAGGAACAGGGAGAACAGGGCAGCGGCGGTAAAGAACGCCGTCTGCGTCAGGGCTACGGCAGCCGAGGTGGTGTCCAGCTCCTGTTCGATGGTGAACAGGGCGGGGGAGAGCATGGAGGCGTTCAGCTGGAACGCCACGCAGGCGGCCAGCAGGGCGGCCATCAAGGCGCCGACGTTTACCCGTCGGCGGGCAGTTTCACTCACAGGTCAACCTCGCCAATGCGCTGAAGTGCGTCGACAACCAGGTCCCAGAACTTCTGGTGGTCCAGGTCGACGGCTACGGATGTGTTGCAGTCGGCGGGAGCCGGTGCACGGAAGTCGGCCACGGTCATGCCCAGCGTCAGGGTGCCGGTCAGTTCCACGTCCAGCGGCACGCGCCGGGTGGTCATGACGGAGGGGTCAATGACGTAGGCAACGGCGCAGGGATCGTGCACCGGCGGGAAGTCGAAGCCCTGGGCGTCCTTGTACGCCTCGCCGAAGAAGTCGAGCAGTTCGCCGACGAACCGGGCCGGCTTGGTGCCGACGGCGGCGATGCGCTCGGCCACTTCGTCCGTGGCCAGTGCCTGGTGCGTGAGGTCGAGGCCGACCATGGTCAGCGGCCACTTCTCGTTGAACACAATGTGTGCGGCTTCGGGGTCGATCTTGATGTTGAACTCGGCCACGGCGGACCAGTTGCCTACGTGGTAGCCGCCGCCCATCAGGACAACTTCCTTGACGCGTTCGGCGATGCGCGGTTCCTTGCGGACGGCCAGGGCGATGTTGGTCAGGCCTGCGGTGGGGACGAGGGTGACGGTGTTCGGCTCATGGGCCATGACCGTGTCGATGATCAGGTCCACCGCGTGGCGGGGATCCAGTTCGAGGGTCGGCTCGGGCAGGTCGGGGCCGTCCATGCCGGAGTCGCCGTGGATGTCCGGGGCGTTTTCAATCGTGCGGACCAGGGGCCGGTCGCAGCCGGCGGCGAAGGGAATGCCTGTGATATTTGCAACACGGGCAATTGCCAGTGCGTTACGTGTCACCTTCTCCAGGGTCTGGTTTCCGACGACGGTGGTCACCGCCAGAAGGTCGATCTCCGGGCTGCCGTGTGCCAGCAGCAGGGCGACCGCATCATCATGCCCGGGATCGCAATCCAGGATGATTTTGTGGGGCATTACGTCTCCGCTTCGTTGAGGTTCTAGCTCCGGGACCGCAGTTCCGGCATTGCGGCGCCCGGTTGCGGGACTCCTGCAGCGGCCCGCGGCGGTGCGGACATGGGGGAGCGCCTGCCAGGCGACGTAATTAACGATATAGACGTATTGCGGACCACTCCGCCGGGGGATCTGTTCGGGCCGGACCGGACGCCGGCGCGATTTGCCATCTGCCGGTGCGGAATTTATGCTGTCTGCCGCTCTTTCCGCGTTTGCCCGGCGCGGGACAACCACCTCTCTTCCAGCATGGCGGATCAGTCTGCCGGCGACCAGACAGCAGGTGGAAAACCGCCCCCGCCCCGGGAGGGGCGGAGGCGGTCCGGTATGACGTAGGGCGCTACCACCTGACCTTTCGCTCCCGCGGGCCTTGCTTCGTGTTCGACCGGGTGGGCTTGTGGTCCTTGCCGAGACTCTGCCAGCCGGGCAGGGCGGTCTCGGGAGCGGAGGCGAGCTGTTGGGCGCTCGCCTCGCTCAGCCGGGCTTCGGCCGCGGGAGCGAGATGGATCTCGACGGGCGGCAGTACGGGGTGTTCGGATTTCGGCTTTTTCTCTTTGGGTGCACGCATGGGGTCCTCCAATGGCTCGGGGCCGTTGAGGTGATGTCAGGGACACCGTCCGGGGGCGTGCCAAAAGCACGCCGGTTCTACCGGGAGGAGATTTTCGGGGCAGACGGACGGACTCGGAGGCAGTGCCTCAACAAGCTCTCATAGATGGTTGTCTGCAGCGGGTTTCGAGCGCGCAGCGCTACTCGAATATCAGTATTCCCATGCGGCCGACCATAACAGCGTGTCCGCCCGCCGGATAGCCCTTTACTCAAACTTTGCTGCTTCAAACGGACGACGGCGGCACCTGGGGCCGGTGCCGCCGTCGCGCGCGGGATGAGGAAAGCCGCGGGTTTAGAAGGTCAGCACAATCCGGCCGCGCAGTCCGCCGGCCTCGAGCCGCCGGTGCGCGTCGGCGGCGCGTTCGGCGGGCAGGACGTCGGCGATCCGTGGGCTGAGCAGGTCTGCCTCTGCCAGTGCACGCAGCCGGTCCAGCTTTGCCCCGGAAGAGTATTCCTCACCCACCCGGATCGGATGCACCGTGATTTCTCGGCCGGGATCTCCGTCCCACCCGCGTACGGTGGCGAACCCGCCGCCGTCGCGCACCGCGTCCGCCGCGAGTTCGTTCATCACCGCGGCATCCGCCACGGCGTCGACGCCGTCGGGAAAGAGCTCCCGGATCCGGCCGGCAACGTCGTCGCCACGTTCCACCACATGGTCCGCGCCCAGGGCCGCCACCAGGTCGGCATCCCCTTCGGAGGCATCGGCGACCACGGTCAGGCCCGCCTCTTTGGCGAGCTGGATCAGGTAATTGCCCAGGGTTCCCGCTGCGCCGGTAATGGCCAGGACCGAGCCTTCGGCAAGGTCCAGCTTTTCGAGGATCTGCACCGCGGTGAGGCCGTTCATCGGCAACGTGGAGGCAGCTTCCAACCCGGTTCCGGCAGGGATCCGTGCGATCGAGTCCGACGGCGCCACCAGGTACTCGGTGTAGGCGCCCCGCCGTGCGGCCCGGGGCAGGGCCAGGGCCATGACCTCGTCACCGATCCGCCAGCCGGCGCCGTCACCCACCTCGTCCACCACTCCGGCGGCGTCCATGCCCGGAATATAGGGCGGTTCCAGCCCACCCATGTCCTGGGCGCCGGTGCGCAGCACCGTGTCGGTGGGGCTGACGGCGGCGGCCCGGACGCGGATGCGGACCTCCCCGGGACCGGCGTGCGGTTCGGGTACCTCAAGTACCTCCAGGACCTCGGGCCCGCCAAAGGCGCGGATGCCGACAATCTTCACGACGAACTCCTCTTGCTTATGTGGTTAGGCCGTGGGGCCCGGGATGATGCGCTGCTGGGCCAGGTGGTCAAAGAGCTCCAGGAAACGGTCTTCCGAATCCAGGCAGTCGGCAAAACCGGCCTGCCGGGCCTTGATGGTGGAGGAGACGTTGTCGAACTCCGAGCGGAATATGAAGTCGGCGAATTCCCAGCGGACCAGGTCCTCGTAGGGGATCGGCTCCAGGCCGTACCGTTCGGTCATCTGCTCCCACAGCCTGCCGTACTGCGGCATGGCGTCCGTCAGGGGTACGGGCTGCGGTTCCGCGTACTCCATACCGAAGTACTTGGCGAAGGCCGGCCAGAGCTGGCGCCAGCGGAACTGGTCGCCGTTGGTGATGTTGTAGATTTCCCCTGCCGCAGCCGGTTCCGAACCGGCCCACACGGCGGCACGGGCCAGCAGTTCGGCGTCGGTGACCTGGTACAGGGCGTCGTATGCCGCCACCGTCCCGGGGAAGCGCAGCGGCTGGCCCAGTTCCTTGCTGATGCTCGCGTACACGGCAATGGCCATCAGTAGATTCATCGGGTTGCCGGTGGCGTACCCGATGACGCCCTCGGGCCGCAGGACGGTCAGGGTGAAACCGCGCTCCGCGGCCACCTCGCGCAGCAGGTCTTCCTGGTCGTAGTAGAAGTTGGGTTGGATCAGCCGCGGATCCCGTTCCTTCGCCGGTGCATTGAAGTACCCCAGATGGGCGCCGTACGCTTTTCCGCCCTGGTAGAGCGTGACGTGGCGCAGCGGTGCGCCGGCGGCGTGCAGTCCGTCCAGGGTGTTGCGCAGCAGGGCCGTGTTGACCTCGGATAATTCCGCCGACGTCGGGCGCTCAATGTAGGCGCCGAAGACCAGATGGGTGGTGTCCGACGCCGGTGCCAGGCCCGCGCGGGCCTGGCACCGGCGCCGGGAACCGGCCGGCGGCTGGCGCCGCGGACCTTCCAGCCGCGGCGGGCGTACTCGTCTGCGGCGTGCCGTCCGATGACGCCGCCAGCACCGGCCACGAGGACCGCGCCCGGTGCCGGTGTGCGGGGCCGGGCCGCCGTGCGCGCCTGGTCCTGTTCGATGATGCCGGGCCGCGGGTTGGAACCGGCATGCGATTCAGCGGCCGGTTCCGGGATGGGTTCCTGGGACATTGATCCTCCTGTTGATTCCGTCATACCTGGTCAACGGCCAGTACTTCGAGACTATCGATCATCAGCCTGCTGATGAAAACCGGGAAGGCGAATCCGGCGGACGGATCCGGCCGTGGACGGTGGGGCCGGGCAACCAAACGTAGGCTGGAAACGTGAACACTCTTATGCTTCCGGACCGCAGCTGGGCCGAGACCGCCATCCGCCGCATCGAGGCGGAAGGGGCACGCTCGGCCGATACGCACCTGTTCCAGGTCCCGGTCCCCGCCGGCTGGTCGGTGCAGATCTACCTGAAGGACGAGTCCACGCACCGCACGGGAAGCCTCAAGCACCGGCTGGCGCGCTCCCTGTTCCTCTTCGGCCTGGTCAACGGCTGGATCACCGAGGGCACCACCATCGTGGAGGCCTCCAGCGGCTCCACCGCGGTCTCCGAAGCCTATTTTGCCCAGTTGCTGGGTCTGCCGTTCGTGGCCGTGATGCCGCAGACCACCAGTGCGGAGAAGATCCGGCTGATCGAGCACTACGGTGGACGCTGCCACTTCGTGCAGGAGCCATCCGAGGTGTACGCCGCTGCGGAGGCCGTCGCAGCCAGCACCGGCGGGCATTACATGGACCAGTTCACGTACGCCGAACGCGCCACTGACTGGCGGGGCAACAACAACATTGCCGAATCCATCTTTTCCCAGATGGCACAGGAGGACCACCCGCTGCCGGACTGGATAGTGGTGGGTGCAGGCACCGGCGGGACAAGTGCAACGATCGGCCGCTACATCCGGTATCACCGCTATCCCACCCGGCTGGCGGTGGTGGATCCGGAGAATTCCGCGTTCTTCCCCGCCTGGCGGAACCCGGGGGAGCCTGCCGCCGGGAAACCGTCCCGGATTGAAGGCATCGGCCGGCCGCGGCCCGAACCCAGCTTTGTGCCCGCGGTCATCGACCATATGGTCCAGGTCCCCGACGCTGCGTCGGTAGCAGCCTCGCGGCACCTGCGCCGGCTCACCGGGCTGCACGCCGGGCCTTCCACCGGCACCAACCTCTGGGGTGTCTGGCAGTTGGCGGCGGCCATGGAAGCGGACGGCCGCGCCGGAAGCATCGTCTCGCTGGTGTGCGATTCGGGGGACCGGTACGCCGCGTCCTACGGCGACGACGCCTGGCTGCAGTCCCGCGGACTGGACCCGGCGCCTGCCACGGCCATGCTGGAGGAACTGTTCCGGACCGGACGGTGGCCCGCCGGCACGAGGGATTAGAAGTCGAACATCCCGGACGGCAGCGTTTCCGCCGGCAATGGGAGCGGCGGGAGGTGGCGCTTGAAGCCGATGTGGGAGGCCTCGAAGCCGAGCCGTTTATAGAAGCGGTGCGCGGAGTCCCGCTGGGCGTTGGAGGTGAGCTGGACCAGCCCGGCGCCGTTCCGCCGGCCTTCGGCGACCGCCCAGTCCATCATGGCCGCACCCAGCCCGTTGGACCGGAGATCGGCACGCACATGGACGGCTTCCACCTGTAACCGGGTGGTTCCGCCTAGAGCCAGGCAGGGGATCAGCGTCAGCTGCAGGGTTCCGGCAATCCGCCCGGAGGAGTCTTCGACGGCGGCCAGGAAGTTGGCCGGGTCCGCGGCAATGGCATCGTAGGCGCGCAGATACGGCTCCAGGGCATGGTTCCCTTCCCGGTCGGCCCGTTGCCCCAGCGCATCGGCCATCAGCAGCCCGGAGATCGGCCCGACGTCGTCGCGCGCCGCCCGGCGGACACGGAAGGAACCATTGAGCAAAGAGGCGGGACGGATTTCCATGCCCGCCAGTCTTCCACAGCACCTTAAACTGCCTTCCTCCATTGACCGGGCGGGCCGTGGCCGGGCAGGGTTAATGGGACCGGATAGCCGTTGCCGCCGCTACGAGCCGCATCCCTGGGCCGGCGGCAGACTGTAGAGAGGCAGCTGTGGGTCAAAACCTCAGGCGGGTCCGCAGAATAGCGAAGGTGCAGTTCGGGGCCGCTGAGCCCATGGACAGTTACGCACACACCTGTGCCCGGCTCGATGCGGCGATTGCAGCCACGGCGGCGCGCCAGGATGTGCTGCGGTCCCAGGTCCGCGCGGCATGGGAAGTGATGCGCCACTACAGTGCGGTCACGCGGTCCTACGAGAGCAGGTTGAAGGCGCTGGAAGCCGTTATCGCGGAGGAGCGGCTGGAAGCCGGACAGGCCGTCGCACTCGCCGAAACCGCGCACCGCATGCACGACCTCGCGGTACGCATCGAAGCCACGGCGCGGCACCATTTTGACGTTGTCCGTGCAAAGGAATCCCGGGTGGAGGAATTGATGCAAAGACTGACAAGTTCCAAGTCGCAGTTGAAGCTGGCACGGACGGCAGAGAACCACCGAAACCGGCTGCGGACCCTCGAAGCGGCCAGTGAGCAGGACCCGCTCATCCGGATCCGCAGCCGTGACGACCTCGAGCTGCACGAGGCGGCCCGGCTGGCCCGGGAGGCAGAGGCCCTGGCCGGACTGAAGGGAGGCTGGTCCTGATGCCGGCGCAGATTCAACCCGTACTGGTGACTGTTCCGCTCAGCCCACGGCATCCCTACTCGGTCCGGACCATTGTGGGACTGAGCGTGTCAGCGGTGCTTTTCCTGCTGATGGGCGCCGGAGACCTGACCACGATGATCATTGGATTCGGCCTCCTGATGCATCCGGTCCAAGCTGCGACGGACAAATTGATCCGGTGGCCCCGGCAGGACCGGGCCGACGCCGAAGCCCTCACCCGGGTGGTCCGCGAGTATTTCTACAATGCCCCTGCGGTGGACGTGAAAGCGGTGCGGGAACTCGCCCGGACACGGCAGGTGCAGGTTAATGACGACAGTGGCGGGCAGTTGCGCATTGGGCTCACCGGGAGGCGGAAGCCGACGGCGGCTGGCAGCAGGCCCGAGGCCAGGATCTCCTTCAAATGCGGTGATGTGGGGTTGATGGACTTCGACCGGCTGCTGCAGAACGCCGAAGGCGATCCACAGGTCCGGCGGGCGACAGACCGGCTGCGCGGGACGGGTACCGGAGCGGCGGAGGCCGGTACAGCGGCCTAAAGCGGAAGCACACCACAGCCGTCCCGGGCAGGGTGCCAGGCCTGTGGCAGGCTTTGCGCCCGGGGACTGGGATCATGGAAGTATGCAGACTCTCAGCCTCCAGGAAGCCACCGCCCTCGCACAACAGGCAGCAGCCGTCGCCGCGGACCATATTCCCTACGGCTCCGGACTGGGCGCTCCTGCTTCCTTCACCTTGGCTTGGCTGATGGTGTCCGCCGGGCTGGAGGACGTGCGGGTGGCCAGCGGAAGCTCCGGCATGGGGGATCATTTCTGGGTGGAGACGGACCAGTGGCGCATCGATCCGACCCTGCACCAGTTCGCCCGCTTCAAGGACCGTCCACTGGTGGAACCGGTCAGTGAACCGGGCAACGTCGTCGCCGTCAAGTACCACGCCGTGCCGCGCTCGCGGCAGGAAGCGGTGCGGGAAGTGTCCTACGGCTTCCGCAATGCTGCGGAGACGGAAGCCTTCGTCAACGAGATGGCTGCGGCTATCCGCCTGTAGCCCCGGCCCGGATCCTCCGCCTGGCCCCGGCCGCAGACGTGGAAAACTGGAAGCATGCAGCCGTTCGACAAAGTCCAGCCCATTGTCCTGCTCGTGGATAAGACCGATCCCGCCATGCACCGCGACGCGGTGGCCGCTGCCGCTGTTGCCAGCGTCCGGGCGTACATGGCGACGGGAGACAGCGAAGCGTGGGAGAACTGGCTGTACGGGCGGTTCACGAAAACCGTCCGCCGCGCCAACCCCAGCACGTTCGACCGCCTCGCTGCCCACGCGCCCTCCGGCCCGGTGGCGGTGGGAGAGGCACGGGCAATCGCCTTCCAGCCGGTGACGTACGAGCAGATGCCCAAGAACCTGGCCAAGCTGCAGGTGTCCGGAACCCAGCTGCCGGATGGCGAACCCGCGCCCTGGCCGGAGCAGGCGCCCGTGATCGTGCTGAACGCTGACCTGGAGATGTCCACGGGCAAGGCCTCCGCGCAGGCTGCCCATGCCCTGCTGTCCTGGTACCTGGCGTTGGAGCCTGCCGGACGGCAGGCCTGGCAGGAAGCCGGTGCACCCGCGGGAGTGCGCTTTACTCCGGGGGAGCAGTTCGCTGCGCTCGCTGCCCGGCCCGGGGCCGGCCCGCTGATTGTCGACGCCGGAATGACCGAGATTGCGCCCGACACCGCAACAGCGTTTGTGGCTTCGGCCAGCTTCAGTACCGCCGCCGGCTCGCACGCCTGACGCCAAGGCCACGCGGACCGGGACCGTGATAAAAAGACTCAGGTGAGCGAGACCAAAAAGACCCGGACGCAGACAGCCGGACGCCGCAGCCAGCTGCCTTTCTGGTTGGTCGGCATCGCCGTCGTCCTCGTAGCTGTAAACCTGCGCCCCGGAGTGTCCTCCGTGGGACCGGTCCTGGCCGAACTGCAGGCCGGACTGGGGCTGGATGCCACAGCTGCCGGAGTGCTGACCGCCCTGCCCGGGCTGACGTTCGCGGCGGTGGGGGCGCTCGCCGTCGCCCTCTCGCGCAAAACCGGAATCAACGGGTCGATTGTCCTGGCTCTGGCAGTAGTGGCCGGTGGCCTGCTGATCCGTTCGCTGGTGGATTCGGCCGTGCTGTTCCTGGCCCTGACAGTCCTTGCCTTCGCCGGAATGGCAGTCGGCAACATCCTGGTCCCGGCGTTCATCAAGCGCCACGCGGGCAGGCACCTGCCCGTCTTGAACTCCGTGTACGGCACCACCCTCGCCCTGGGGGCCACCCTGCCGCTGCTGTTCGGGGGTGTGCTGGCCGGTTCCGGTCCGGCGGGCTGGCGGCTGAGCTTGGGGTTCTGGGGTGCCGCGGCACTGGCGGCGTTTGTGCTGTGGGCCCTCCTGGCGCTGCGGGCGGGACGGGACCCGGTGGTTGCCGGAGAACCGGGCCGCCCCAAGCGTGCCCGGATGTGGTCTTCGCCCACCGCCGTCGCCCTCAGCATTTTCTTCGGAGTGCAGTCCATGAACGCATACGTCCAGTTCGGCTGGATGGCACAGATCTACCGCGACGCCGGCCTGGACCAGGGGTCCGCCGGATTGATGGCGGCGATCATTGCCGGTCTCGGCATACCGGGCGGGCTGATCATGCCGGCCCTCGTGGCCCGCTCCCCGAGGCTGCGGTTCTACATCGCCGGCCTGGGCGGTTTTATGCTCGTCGGCTACAGCGGCCTGTTGCTGGGTCCGGACACGCTGCCGTGGCTGTGGGCGCTCTGCCTGGGGATCGGCGGGTTTGCCTTTCCCACCGCACTGGCCCTGATTACCGCCCGGTCCCGCGAGCCCCGGACCACCGCGCAGCTCTCCGGCTTTATTCAGCCCGTGGGCTATTTGCTGGCGGCCCTGGGACCGTTCGCGATTGGCGCCCTACACGACGTCTCGGGCAGCTGGACCCTGCCGCTGGCCATCCTCCTGGCCTCCAGCGTCGTGATGGTGGCGGCGGGGGTCCGCGCCGCCGCACCCCGGTTTGTGGATGACGAGCTGGGGACTGCCCCAACGCCCCGGTGACAGGCCCCGGTGGGTCAGCGCAGGTAGGAGGCGCCGTTGACGTCGATCACCGTGCCGCTGACCCACAGCGGGGCGTCCGTGGCGAGCCAGGCTGCGGTGGCCGCCACTTCCTCCGGCTCCGCGACCCGGTTGAACGGACTCTGCGCCCGGATGGCGGCGCCGCGGGCGCCCTCCAGATCGGGGCGCCCCATCCGGGTGTCCACGAACCCGGGTGCGACGGCGGCGGAAAAGATCCCGTGCGGGGCCAGCGCCACGGCAAGGGACTGGGTGAGGGAGTGCAGTCCTGCCTTGCTGGCACCGTAGGCCGGGTTCTCCGGCTCCCCGCGGTAGGCGCCACGTGATCCCACGTTCACGAGCCGTCCGCCCGCCGGGCCTTCGGGCCGCTGGAGCAGGTGCTCGGCCATCAGCCGGCACAGGTTCGCCGGTGCCATGAGGTTCACGTCAATGGTCTGCCGCCAGGTCGCCTGCCAGTCCTCAAAGGACCCGGACGTCACGGGCTGGGCGCGGAAAATCCCGGCGTTGTTCACCAGGACGTCCAGCCCGCCCAGCTGATCCACGGCATCCGCGAAAACCCGCTCGCACTCGGCAGGGGAGGCCAGATCTCCGACGACGACGTGCCCGGTCCCGGGCAGCGCATCCGCCACTGCCTGGGCGGCCCCGGCGTCGTGCCCGGCGTGGACCGCGACCGTGCAGCCCGCTTCCGCCAGTGCTGCCGCGATTGCCGATCCGATGCCCCGGCCCGCGCCGGTGACCAAAATATTTGTACCCATGGGCCGAGCGTACCCGCCGGGTGCCGTACCCGCAGAGGGCTAGGGGACTGCTTTCCGTGAGGCTTCCAGTGCGCGGATCAGGGTGGCGGTGTCATAGGGTCCGTGGTGCCGGCGGTGCCCAACGAAGAACGTTGGTGTGCCGTGCAGGTCCATGGACTCGGCGTCGAGGGCATCATCCAGTACCCGGTTGCTGACCTTCGCCGAGCGGAGGTCCGCTTCGAACCGGTCCATGTCCAGGCCCAGGCTTTCGGCCGCGGCCAGCAGGTCTTCGGGGAGCAGGTCGTCCTGGTGCTCGAAGAGGTGGGCGCTGTAGTCCCGGAAGTGCCCCTGCCGTCCCGCGGCCTCTGCTGCTTCGGCGGCCGCGACGGCGTGGGGATGGACCCGCGACAGGGGGAGGTGGCGCCAGACATAGCGCAGCTCGGAACCGAAATGCTCGCGCACCTCCAGGATGGTCCCGGTGGCCCGGCTGCAGAAGGGGCACTCATAGTCCCCGTATTCCACCAGGGTCAACGGAGCATCCGGGGGTCCCACAATGTGGTCCCGGGACGGGTCCACGGGCCGGGCCAGCACTTCACCCAGTGGAACGGCAGGGCGCCGCCGCTCCACGATCCGGAAGATGATGGTTCCGGCGGCAAACGCCAGCAGTGACCCGGCCAGAACGGCGACGCGTGCCTCGTTCTGCACCGCGGGGTCGTCAATGGCCAGGCCGATGATGAAGAGGGCGATGGTGAATCCGATACCGGACAGGGCGGCACCGCCGGCAATGCGACCCAGTGTCAGGCCGGGGCCGAATTCGCCGATCCGCAGCCGGCGCAGCATTGCTGCGGCGCCGAAAATCCCGGTGAACTTTCCCAGCACCAGACCGCAGACTATGCCCCAGGCGAGTGGGGAGTGGAGGGCCCGGTCCAGCGTGGCGCCGTCCAGTTTGACCCCCGCGTTGGCCAGGGCGAACAAGGGCAGGATCAGGTAATCCACGTACGGGGTGTACGCGCTGTGCAGCCGGTCGTTGATGGAGATGGACTCCCGAACGCTGTTCACGGCGGCCCGGGCGTACCCGGAATTGGGTGACTGCCGGAAAATCCGGGTGACCTCCAGGGCACGCTCCACGTCCCGCCGGGCGGGTGGAAACACCGGGACCAGCAGGGCAATCCCGACGCCGGCCAGCGTCGGATGCACGCCCGAGGCGTAGAAAGCCAGCCAGACGAGGACCGCCAGCACGGCGTATACGGCTCCACGCCCGTAGGGCAGATACCGGGTCAGTCCCACAGCCGCGAGCCCGGCAAAGGCCAGCAGCAGCGGTACTACTTCCAGATGGTCCGTATAGACCAGGGCAATGATGCTGAGCGCAGCGACGTCGTCGACCACCGCAAGCGTCAGGAGGAAGATCCGCAGCCGGCCGGGTACCCGGGGACCGGCGATCGCCAGCGCACCCAGGAGGAACGCAGTGTCGGTGGAGATGACCACACCCCACGCGCCGGCATCCTCGGTCCCGCCGGTGAACAGCAGGAAGACTGCGGCCGGTACGGCGATTCCCGCTGCCGCAGCCACCACCGGAACCACCGCCCGTGACCGGTTGGTCAGTTCCCCCAGGGCGAATTCCCGCCGCACCTCCAAGCCCACTACAAAAAAGAACACGGCCATGAGTGCGTCGTTGATCAGCTCCCGGGCCGTCAGTTCCAGGATCATGCTGCCGGCACGTACCTCAACGGTGGTTTCCCAGAACTCGTTGTACGAGGCGGCAAACGGCGCGTTGGCCCACAGCACCGCCAGGATGGTGGCCAGCAGCAGCAGGGCGGCAGGACGCTTCTCCCCAGCGCCGTTGGCGGGGGCAGAGGTGGAGGCGATGCGGTGCGGGCGGGCCAGCACCGCTACACCTGTGCGGGTACGGGCTGCACCAGCTTGCCGCGCAGGCGGCCGACCAGTTCGGAGCTAAGCCCGCCCGAACGCAGCACCGCGGCGACGCCGCCCGCCCTGGCATCCAGGGTTGCCAGCATGGACCGAATCGCGTCCGGGTGCGCGGCCAAGAGGGGATGGTCCGCGGCGATGCCGTAACCGCCGCTGAGGTCGGTCAGCCCCAGCCGTCGGTAGACCCCGGGTAAACGGTTCTGCGTCAGGGCATAGTCCTCGGCGATGGCCTCCGGCTCAGCCCCCAGCACCGCCAGCAGTGCTGCGGCGAACAGGCCGGTGCGGTCCTTGCCGGCGGCACAGTGGAACAGCACCGCACCGGGGGAGTCAGCCACGGCCTGCAGGCCCCGCACGAGGGCCTCTTTCTGTGAGAGGAGAAGCTTCGCGTACCACTGGCCCACGTGCTCCGGGGAGCGGACCGAGTCCAGCAGGTGCACGGCCGGTTCCGTCGGTGTGCCCAGGGAATCGGTCAGGGGCAGGGCCAGATACTGCACCGGGTGGTCCGCGGACGGGCCACGTCCGGTGCGTTCCGCTTCGTCCGCCGAGCGCAGATCGATGATGGTGCGCAGGCCCGCCTTCACGAGTTCGGCCACCTGTTCCGCGGTGGTGGTCGCGACGTCGTCGGCCCTGAACACCAGGCCCGTGCGGATCTTCCCTCCCTCCACGGGAATCCCGCCCAGATCCCGCAGGTTCGCCAGCGGCGTCGGGGCGGGAACGATGGGTTTAGGCATGGCAGGTTTCCTCCCGGGTACCGTCCGCAGGGCATGGCCGGCGGCGCGTGTGGGCACCATCTTAGGCACGATCGACAGCCTGTGCCGGGCCCAACTATGAGGCATGGCTCACATAGCGATAGGGTGAATTGATCTCGTTCTCTGAAAGGCTCCACCATGCACTGCCGCATCTCCCATCCCGGACTCCAGAAACTCGTTATGACCGCCGAGCAGGCGGCGGCACTGATCAGACCGGGAATGACGGTGGCAATGAGCGGTTTCACGGGGGCCGGCTACCCCAAGGCTGTCCCGCAGGCGCTCGCCGCCCAGATGGAAGCGGCACATGCCAAGGGCGAAGACTTCCAGATCAAGGTCCTCACCGGTGCCTCGACGGCCCCGGAGCTCGACGGCGTGCTGGCCAAGGCCGGCGGTATGGAACTGCGCCTGCCGTACCAGTCCGATCCCACGCTCCGGAAGCGGATCAACGACGGCGAACTCGAGTACATCGACATCCACCTGGGGCACGTGGCCCAGTACACCTGGTTCGGGTTCTACGGGCATGTTGACCTGGCCGTAATTGAGGTGGTCGGCATCAACGAGGACGGCAGCCTCATCCCGTCCTCCTCGGTGGGGAACAACAAGACCTGGCTGGAGCAGGCGGACAAGGTCATCATCGAGGTGAACCGCCAGCAGCCGGAAGCCATGGACGGCATGCACGATGTCTACTACGGCACCGCGCTGCCCCCGCACCGCAAGCCGATCATGCTGGTGAACCCGGATGACCGCATTGGCGAGCCGTACCTGCGCCTGGACCCGGACAAGGTCATCGCCGTAGTGGAAACCGATGCGCCGGACCGCATGACGCCGTTCGCAGCGCCGGATGAAACCTCGCAGCAGATTGCCGGGCACCTGCTGGACTTCTTCGACTCCGAAATCAAGGCCGGACGGCTGACCGATAAACTCCTTCCGCTGCAGTCCGGGGTAGGCAACATTGCCAACGCCGTCCTCGCCGGCCTCTCGACCGCCGGGTACACGGGGCTCACCGCCTACACCGAAGTGATCCAGGACGGGATGCTGCACCTGATCCGTGACGGCGTGATCCGGGTGGCCTCCGCAACGTCCTTCTCGCTCAGCCCGGCAGGGATCGAGGAGTTCAACTCCAACATCGACTTCTACCGCAAGCGCATCATCCTGCGTACCCAGGAGATCTCCAACCATCCCGAACTGATCCGCCGGCTGGGGTGCATCGCCATGAACGGGATGATCGAAGCCGACATTTACGGCAACGTGAACTCCACCCACGTGGCCGGCACTGCCATGATGAACGGCATCGGCGGCTCCGGGGACTTTGCCCGCAACGGCTTCCTCTCCGCCTTTATGTCCCCGAGCACGGCCAAGGGCGGGAAGATTTCCGGGATCGTCCCCATGGCCGCGCATGTGGACCACACCGAGCACGACACCATGCTCATCATCACCGAGAGGGGCCTGGCCGACCTCCGCGGCCTCTCACCCAAGCAGCGGGCACGAGTCATCATCGACAAATGCGCCCATCCGGACTTCCAGCCGCTGCTGCAGGACTACTTTGAGCGCGCCAGCCGGGACAGCCTCGGCAAGCACACACCGCATCTCCTGGACGAGTCCCTGGCCTTCCACCAGCGGTACGTGGAAACGGGAACCAGCCTGCCGGAGCCTGCGGGCCTTTAGGCCCCTGAGTTGCGGGGCGCCTAGCTTCCGCGCAGCCGGTCCAGTTCGCGGCGGTCCTTCTTGGTGGGGCGCCCCGCGCCCCGGTCCCGGACCGGTATCCCCAGTGCCGGGGCGGCGGGCCGGGCGGGCGTGTGGTCGGTGAAGCAGTGCGACGCCGCCTCCGCGCCGACGCGTTTGGCTATCAGTTGCCGCACCTCCAGGATCCGCTCGAAGCCGGGCTGCCGGATCCGGACGGTGTCCCCGGGCTGCACCGGCTGCGCCGCCTTGGCCGGATTGCCGTTCAGCCGGACGTGGCCGGCACGGCATGCGGCAGTAGCCGCGGAGCGGGTTTTATAGGCCCGGACGGCCCACAGCCAGGCGTCCACCCGGACGGATTTGGAAGTGCTTGCTGGAATGCTCATGGGAATTCCGAGTCTAGCGAAGTCCGCGCAGCCGGGCAGCGTCATCCAGCGCCTGCTGCTGTTCCGCAGTCACCACGGACCCGACGACGACGGCAGCCACCCCGGTCCCGGCAGGGTCCACCTCCGCCGCCGCATCCGGGGCAGCGGAGAGCAGGGCACGAACCTCCGCCGGGGTGTAGGGGACCGGCACCCGGGTGTGTGCCACGGTGTGGCAGGTGGGACACAGCGGCACCAGGTCCGACACCGGATCCAGGATGTACCCGGCCGGCAGGTCCGGGCCCGGCACCAGATGGTGTACTTGCAGCAGGGCCTGGGCTCCGGGGCCATACCGCTGGACGGGGACCAGCCCGCAGGCCGCGCAGCTGTCGCCGTGGTAGGCCAGGCACAAGCGCCGTGCCTCGGCGTCGTGCTCGTATCTATTGGCGGGCTGCAGGACGAGGGCCTGGGCGTCCAGCGTTCCCGGGACCGGGCTCAGGGGATCCGGTCCGGAACCGAGGAACCCGGACCACAGCCGGCGCAGCGCGGGAACCGAGGCAGGGGGAACGGCCGCAGCGCCGCCGTCGGACAGGGCAGGCAGGGCCGGCACGCTTTCCTGCAGAAGCACTGCCGGCAGTTCCTCGCCCAGGGGCAGCAGCAGATCGAAGTCCACCGTGACGGCTCCGGGTCCGCCGTGGTTTTCGTCGGAAGAGACGATGCCGTGGCCCGCCAGTCCGCGCGGCCCCCGCCCGCTGTTTCCGCACAGCACGAGCCAGACCTCGGCGCCGGGTGCCGGCCGGGCTCCGGACAGCGGAACACTCCGGCGGACGGTTCCGCCGCCGGCTACGGTGCTTACGGCAGGGCCGTAACCGCCCGGCCAGGGATCCGGCAGGTCAGCATTCCACGGGAGAAGGACGGAAGGCACCGGTCAGCGGGGCTGATAGGTAAGGCAGTCCGCCAGTTCGGCGCCGGGCCCCACCCGGACATCATGGGCGTCGCACATCAGGTGGTTGTTGAACCGGCACTCGTTGCGCTGGCAGGCGCCAACCTGGGCGAGGACCTTCGGCAGGCCACCGGTCGCAGACGTGTCAATGAAGGTGGCGCAGCTGGCGTGGTCCGGAGTGCCGCCGACGGTGATGGCGTAGGCGGTGCAGCCCTCGTGGTTGAAGTCGCAGCTGGACACCGTGCAATCCTGCACGTGGGCAACATGATCGGTCATGGTTCCTCCCAAAAGGTGGTCATTCGTTCCGTGCCTGGTGTCGAACGTACCACCGCCGCGCGGGAATAATTAGCGCGAATTTCCCTACCCTATTAGGCGGGTTTGGCCTGTGCCGTCCGGTTGGGTAGAACGGAAGGATGACCGCACCACGGGCCTCAGCCGCCGCCGCCGAATTCCACCTCGCAGCGCGCGGGCAGGGCCTGGACCTGGATGCCGGGCAGCTGGCCGTCCTGCCGGCGTTGGCCCGGGCTGCGGACGCGGCCCGGTCCCCGGAACCCGCGCCGGACCAGTCCTCCGTCTACCTGTGGGGGCCGCCGGGGCGCGGCAAGACCTGGCTGCTGGACACCCTGTTCGCTTCCGTGGACATCCCGGACAAGCGCCGGCTGCATTTCCACGACTTCTTCCGGGAATTGCACGCCCTCGTTTTCGCCGGCTACGGAAACCCGGGGTACCGGCAGGATTCCGCCTTCGCCGCAGCACTGGACCGGATGCTGGGTTCGGTGCGGCTGCTGTGCTTTGACGAATTCCATGTCAACGACCCCGCCGATGCCGCCTTCATCACCCGCCTGCTCCGCACCGTGCTGGACCGCGGGATTGTCTTGGTGGCCACGTCCAACTACGCGCCGGAGGAACTGCTGCCGGACGAAATGTTCCACCATCTCTTCGAACCCGGGATTGCCCTGATCACGCAACACCTGCAGGTCAGGGCACTGGACGGGGACGTGGATTACCGCACCGTTGCCCGCTCCCGCCACGCCTCCGGTTTCGCCGCCGGGCACCACCTGCGCAGCGACGGCGCCGGGATGATGGCCTCCGCCGGGCTGGTCCCTCCCTCCCCGGCGGAAGCGGTGAAGCTGACGCCCGGTACCCGGACGCTGCGGGCGCTGCGGGCCGACGGCGCGCAGCTGTGGTTCGATTTCGAGGACCTCTGCCACGCCCAGTCCGCCACCTCGGATTACCTGTCCCTGGCCCAGTCGCACCGGCACTGGGTGATCAGCGGAGTGCCGGCAACCGGCGGATCCAACCCCTACGGCTGGCAGCGCTTCGGCAACGTCGTTGACGTGCTGTACGACGCCGGGTGCCGCCTGGACGTCATAGGGCTCCCGGATTACGACGGCGTGTTCCCCGGAACGGCCCATTCCACCGATCTGGCACGGATCCGCAGCCGGTTCGGGATGCTGCAGGGACTGCCGCAGCCCGAGCCGGGGTGGCTGGGCAGCTAGGGCCGGACGCCCGGCGCTAGCTGCCGTCGTCGGCGAGGTTTTCGGCGTCCGCCAGCTTCTGCCGGGCCTTTTCCGCCGTCCGCCGGGCGGAACGGGAGGCGCGCCGGGCCTGGTCCCGCTCGCGCTCCAGTTTCCCGGAGCGCCGGTCCACGGCGGACACTTCCCGCTCGAGCTGGCGGATCCGTTCCCGCAGTTCGTCGATCTCATCCGTGAGTTCGTCCCGGTGGCCGGCGGATTCGTCCACCGCCCGCTGGGCGGTGTCGAGTGCTTCCTGCGCCTGCTGCTCCGCGCCGGCCGCTTCGTCCAGCTCAACGCGGGCCGTCCGGACGGCCCGCTGTGCCTCGGCCTGCCGCCGTCGTACCGCGGCGCTGTCCTGGCTGCCGCCCTTGGAACCGGAGGTATCCTTCGCACTGCGTCCGGCCGGGGTGCGAGAGCCCGCCCCCGCGCCGTGCGGCACCGAATCGGGGTCGGCAACCGCGCCGTCCAGGTCCACCTCTTCCCAGCCGCTGGCGGCGAGGGACCGGACCAGCTGGCCGCTGGCGACGACGTCGGCTGCCGAGGGATCGGTCATTGCTGCCCAGAGGGTCTGTTCGGCCTCGCCGGCCAGGGTTTCGCTGACGGGGTGGTCCAGTTCCGCAGCCAGGTCCCGTGCGTCCCGGATGATGGCGCGCAGCAGCCGTTGGCGTTCTGTGCTGAGCCGGCGCAGCTGTTTCTGGTCCAGATCCTCCTGGGCCTCCCGCAGGGCCGCCCCCAGTTCCAGCACCTGCCCAAGCTCTTCCTGCCGCTGGTGGGCCAGCAGGTTGACCAGCCAGGCCGCCGTCGACGGTTTCGGAAGGGCCTTGATGCGGGTGGCCAGATCCTTGTTCCCGGCTTTCCCGGCCGCTGCGGCCTTGGCATTGCGGGCGGCGGTAAACTCAGCGGGCAGCAGCGAATAGAGGTCGGCGACGGCGGTGCCAAGCGAAGAGGGGCCGGCGTCGTCGGCGCTCACGCGAAGAGGCCAAACCGGCCCAGTGCCACCACCAGGGAAAGCACCATCAGGATGACGGCGAGGGCAATCCGGTTCCGCTCGCCGCGGCGCACATGGACCAGGACGGCCAGCGCCATCAGCACGGCCAGCGCGGAGGCTGCCACCGCCGTCAACACGGGCAGGACGCCGGTGACCCCGGGGAGGATCAGGCCGAGGGCTCCCAGGACTTCGAGGACGCCGATTAGTTTTACGGTTCCCGCGGAGAAGTCCTCCGGCCAGCGGAGGTTCTCCTTGAGGCGGTCATAGCCCTGGAAGATCTTCATAAAGCCGACCCCGGCAAACAGCAATGCCAGTACCAGTTGAACAAGCCACAAGAGCAGAGACAGCATGGGTACCTAAGCGTCTTTCTGTGTACGGGCGGGGGCGGCGCACGGAACCACTGGGGAAACTACTGGGCAACCACTATGGAACCATCACCATCCAAGCATCGTCTGTCTGCCGGGAACTGCGCAATAAGCCGGCGTGGCGCGGTGCGGCGCCTAGCCCACCCGGACCCAGGCGCTGCAGTCCGGCAGCAGGTACCCGTCCCAAACGGCACCGTTCCGGCTGCAGGCAATCAGCTCTCCCGCCGGCAGCTCCACATCCGTTCCACCCATGTTCATAACGGCAATAACATTGCCGTTGGCGAAGGCAAGCACCTGCTCGGAGTCGTAGCCGGGCCACCAGGCCAGCGAACCGTTGCCCAGGTCCAGCTCGCGGCGCAGGTCCAGGGCGATCCGGTAGAGGTTCAGTGTTGAGTCCGGGTCCTCCCGCTGCACACCGCGGGCCAGCTCGCCCCACCCCTGCGGCTGCGGGAGCCAGGATTCCCCGGTTCCGTTGAAGCCGAAAGCCGGACCGTCCGGTGTCCATGGCAGCGGAACACGGCATCCGTCCCGGCCCAGCCGTTCGCCGGCGGTGCGGTGGTACGTCGGATCCTGGCGGAAGGCGTGATCCATCTGGGTGTGGTCCGGCAGGCCGAGTTCCTCGCCTTGGTAGAGGTAAACACCGCCGGGCAGTGCCAGCATCAGCAGCGTGGCGGCGCGGGCACGGGTAATGCCAAGGTGATGGTCAGGCTGGGTATCCGCCGCGCCGATACCGTCGCCCGGGCGTTCCTGCCAGCCGGTTTGGCCGAAGCGGCTGGTGTGCCGGACGACGTCATGGTTGGACAGGACCCAGGTGGTCGGGGCGCCCACGCTGTCGAACGCACGCAGGCTGGACTCGATGACGTGGCGCAGGGCCGGGGCGTGCCAGGGGTGGTGCAGGTAGGAGAAGTTGAACGTCTGGTGCATTTCGTCCGGGCGCACCCAGTCGCTGAGGCGTTCGATGGGGTCGATGGTCGCTTCGGCGCAGAGCACCCGGTCGCCGTCGTAGGAGTCCAGGATCTTCCGCCAGGAGCGGTAGATGTCGTGGATGCCGGGCTGGCCGAACATCGGGGCCGCGTGGCCGGGGAACCCTTCGGAGGAGGACCCGTCGGCCCGTCCGCCCCAGTCCGGGAGCCCGGATTTCTTGATCAGGGCGTGCGCGACGTCGACGCGGAACCCGCCGACGCCGCGGTCCAGCCAGAACCGCAGGATCTTCTCGAATTCGGCGTGCACTGCCGGGCTGTCCCAGTTGAAGTCCGGCTGGGAGGTGTCGAACAGGTGCAGGTACCACTGCCCGGGGGTGCCGTCGGGTTCGGTGACGCGGGTCCAGGCGGGGCCGCCGAAGTGCGACTGCCAGTTGTTCGGCGGGTTTTCCCCGTGTTCCCCGGTGCCGTCGCGGAAGATGAACAGGTCCCGGGCCGGGGAGCCGGCGGGGGAGGCCAGGGCAGCCTGGAAGAGGGGGTGCTGGTCGGAGCAGTGGTTGGGGACCAGGTCCACGATGATGCGGATGTTATGGCGGGAGGCTTCGGCGACGAGGGCGTCGAAGTCGTCCAGGGTGCCGAAGAGGGGGTCCACGGAGCAGTAGTCGGCGACGTCGTAGCCGGCGTCCTTCTGGGGTGAGCGGTAGAAGGGGGAGAGCCAGATGGCGTCGATGTCGAGTTCGGCCAGGGTGGGGATCTCGGCGGTGATGCCGGGCAGGTCCCCGATGCCGTCACCGTTCAGGTCACGGAACGAGCGCGGGTAGATCTGGTAGATCACCGAGGACCGCCACCATTCACGACCGGTGGACGCCGGGTGGACGGGAACTAATTCGGTCAAGGAATCATCAAGAACGGTCCGGAACATTTGGCTATCCTAGGTGCGCGGACGCCAGGACCGAAACGTTTCCTTTTGTGTGTCGCTAACGGTTTGAATTTCCTCTTGATTACGGGCACTAGAGATGAAATAAGACTTTTCGAACGTGTTTTCCGCCTTTTGATATCAGCTGGTTCCGCCGGCTGGAGCACGCGCCAACGGGGTGCCGCCGTCGTTCCGCCATGTTGTCCGGACCTGGGCTGAAGCTCAGAACCCCGCCACGGGACGGGGGCGGTAGGACTCCTCCAGAGCGGCGAATTCCTCTTCGGTCAACTGGATATCCAGGGCCTCGATGTTGTCATCCAGGTGGGAAGCCGCCGTGGCACCGATCAGCGGGGAGGCGACCACAGGATTCGCCAGCACCCAGGCGAGGGCGATTTGGGCGCGGGTTGCACCGCGGCCCTCGGCGACGTTGCCCACGGCATCGGTGATGCTGTGGTCCGCTTCTTCATTGCCGCGGTAGAGCTCATGGCCCTGCTCGTCGTAGCCCTGGCGGACCGTCCGGGCCCCCCACGGGCGGGCCAGGCGGCCGCGTGCAAGCGGAGAGTAAGGCAGCGCCCCAATCCCCTGGTCCGCGCAAAGCGGAAACATTTCCCGTTCCTCTTCCCGGTAGAGGAGGTTGTAGTGGTTCTGCATCGTAATGAACTGCGCCAAGCCGTGCTTCTCCTGCAGGGACAGGGCCTGGGCGAATTGCCAGGCGTGCATGCTGGATGCACCCAGATACCGGACCTTGCCGTCCCGGACCAGCTGGTCAAGGGTTTCGAGGGTTTCTTCCAATGGGGTGCTCCCGTCCCACCGGTGCACCTGGTAGAGGTCGATGTACTCAGTGCGCAGCCGCCGCAGGGTCTCCTCCACCTGCCACAGGATGTGTTTGCGGGACAGCCCCCAGCCGTTGGGTCCCGGCCCCATTTCGCCGTGTACTTTGCTGGCGATCACCACTTCTTCCCGCCGGCAGTATTCCGCAACTGCCGCTCCCAGAATTTCCTCGCTGTGGCCGGCGGAATACACATTGGCGGTGTCGAAGAAATTGATCCCGAGTTCCACCGCGTGCCGCAGCAGGGATTTGGCCTCATCCTCCCGGAGGGTCCACGCGTGTGCGCCCCGGTCCGGGGAACCGAACCCCAGGCAGCCCAGCCCGATGGCCGAGACCGTAGCCCCTGACTTGCCGAGCTTGCCGTATGTCATCGAGTTCATCCGCTGGCCTCCGCTGCTGCCGTGCCGGTTCGATTACCGAGATGCTACCGGGGCCGGGGCTCCGCCGGGTAGACAGGACGCGGAAGGGCTCCCGGCAGCCGCCCACACGGACCTATACTGGCGCACATGGTCGCCGGAACGGGTACCGAAAGCCGCCGCAGCTTCACGGCGGGGGAAGCACTGATGCTGCCGCCGCTGCATGAGTTGGCAGGTGTCGCCAAAGTGGCGCAGCCGAGGGAAGGCCGGCGCACGGAAGTCCGTTACGACACCACTGATCGGGCCCTGAAACGGCACGGCTTCCGCCTTTCCCGAATCACGGACCACGACGGCGGTGCCCGCTGGGAGCTCAGCGCGGTGTCCCTGGACCCCTCCACACGCGTCAGCGCCGGGCAGGATGCCGGGATTCCGCCCGAAGATGCGGTCATACCGCCGGAGCTCATGGAGGACGTCCAGGCGGTTGCCCGGGGGCGGGAGCTGCTGCCGGCGGAAACCCTCACGACCAGCTTCCTGGACTACGGGCTTTTAGACGGCACGGGGGCGGTCCTGGGCAGCGTGACGGACGAACGCGTCGTGGGAAGCGGGCCGGATACCCCCGGAAGCGGGCGGCGGGTCTGGGTGGTCCGTGCCGGTGACGAGGGCTTGGCTGAAGCGGCGGAGGCCGTCCTCCTCGCCGCCGGTGCCGCCATGACCGGACCCGGGACCGCGGAGGAACCGGAGCTGGAGCAGGCCGGGCCCGACACCGCAGGGACCGGTGCCGTGCCGCTGACCACGGACGGCCCGGTGTCCGCCGTGTTGCTGCAGTACCTGCGCGCGCAGTTCGACGAGTTGCTGCGGCACGAACCCCGGGTGCGCCGGGGGGAAGCGGACGGAATCCACAAGATGAGGGTGGCCACCCGGCGGCTGCGCTCGGCCCTGTCCAGCTACCGCAGCACGATGGACCCCGAGCCGGGGAACACCCTGCGTGAAGAGCTGCGCTGGCTTGCGGGAGTCCTCGGCCAGGCCCGGGATGCCCAGGTGATGCGGCACCGGCTCCAGCAGCTCATTGCTGACGAACCTGGCGACCTGGTGATGGGCCCCGTTGCCGCCCGCGTGGATGAAGAACTGCTTTACGAGTATCGGCAGGCGTACGGACAGATTCGGGAAGCACTGCACTCCCGGCGGTACTTCCAGGCGTTGGATGCGTTGGAAGCGCTGGTGGACGGACCGTCCTGGACCGGAACGGCCCGGGAGCCGGCAGGCCCTGCCTCCGCCCGCATGATCCGGCGGGACCGGAAACGCCTGCACCGCCGGGTACGCGCTGCCCGGACCCAGGAAGGTGAAGCCTATGCAGAGGCGCTGCACGATGCGCGCAAGGACGCCAAGCGGCTGCGTTACGCGGCCGAAGTCTGGGGTCTCGTGCAGCCCAAGGAGGCGAAGGTCATGGTGGACGCCGCCGAGCATGTGCAGAAAATCCTTGGTGAGCACCAGGACAGTGTGGTGACCCAGGGGTACCTGCGGCGCATGGGGGCAACGGCGTCGGCCGCCGGTGAGAACGGATTCACCTACGGCCGGCTCCATGCGCTGGAACAGGTCCGCGCCCGGGCCGCGCAGGAGCGCTTTGACCATGCCTGGAAAGGCTTCCCTTCCAAACCCTGACCGGAGCCGTTATCTGGACCCTGCGGGAGGGTCCGACGTACCCTGCTTTAAACCGGGGGACCTCGACGGAGGAATTCGAATGGAATCGCCCTGGGCTCCGCTGCGCCGGAGGATGTTCCTCATCCTGTGGCTTGCGCAGCTGGGCTCCAATATCGGCACCTGGATGCAGACCGTGGGCGCCCAGTGGTTCCTGGTGGAAACCAGCGACAACCCCGCCCTGGTTTCCCTGGTCCAAACCGCGAACCTCGCGCCCTCGCTGCTGCTGGGACTTATTGCCGGGGTACTGGCAGACGCCTTCAACCGGCGGCGGCTGATCCTGGGCGCCAACATTTTCGCTGCCGGTGCCGCCTCCGTACTGACAGTCGTGGCCGCCCTGGACCTGCTGGATCCGGATTCGCTGCTGCTGTACACGTTCCTCATCGGCTGCGGCATGGCGCTGAGTGCACCTGCCTGGCAGGCCATCACACCCACCCTCGTGCCCCGGGAGGAAATCCAGGCGGCCGCGGCCCTCGGCAGCGTGGCCATGAACACCGCCCGCGCCGTGGGCCCGGCAGTGGCCGGTGTGCTGGTGGCCCTGGCAGGTCCGGCTTTTGTGTTCGGGATAAACGCACTGTCCTTCATTGGCACCTCGCTTGCGATCTACAGCTGGCGGGCGCCCCGCGACGATCCAGCCGAGCGGGAACACATGGGGGAGGCGCTTGCCGCAGGAATCCGGTACATCCGGGCTGCCCCGCTCATCCGGCGGATACTGCTGCGGTCCGGGTTGTTCATTTTCCCGGCCAGTGCCCTGTACGCCCTGCTGCCCGTAGCCGTCAACGGACATATTGGACTGGGCTCGGCGGGGTACGGGTTGCTGCTGGGAGCGTTGGGCTTCGGTGCCGTACTGGGCGTGGTGCTCCTGCCCCGGCTGCGCTCGATCCTGCCGGATAACGTGCTGCTCGGGGCCAGCGCCGTGGCTTTTGCTGCCGGAACCTTTGCCGCCGGTTACCTGCCAGCGTGGGCCGTGGCACTGCTGTTGGTGCTCGCGGGGTTCGCCTGGATCTCCACGTTCTCCACCTTGAACGCCGCAATGCAGCTGACCCTGCCCGAATGGGTCCGTGCCCGCGGTTTGTCGGTCTATCTCATGGTTGCCTCGGGGGCGCAGGCCGTCGGCGCCGTCTTCTGGGGGTCCGGTGCCACCGGCGCCGGGTACGCGCCCACCCTGGCCTTCGCCGCCGGTGTCCTGGTGCTGGCAGGAGCCAGTGTCCTGGTGCTTCCCCTGCTGCCGGGAACCGGCCGGTTGGACCGCCGCGTGGCGGGGGCGGAACTGCACCTTCCGGCAGCAGCCAGAGAGCCGGACCCCGCAGCCGGTCCTGTGACCGTCCTTATTTCCTACGAGGTGCCGGCGGAGCGGAACGCCGATTTTGTGGATGCAATGCACAGAGTCCGCCTGTCCCGCATGCGCACCGGTGCCACCGACTGGGAACTGGTGCATTCAGTCACTGACCCGGACCAGTTTCGGGAAATCTACGACGTGCCGACCTGGCGGGAATATCTGCGGCAGGAACAGACCCGGACCACGGGGGAGGACCGCCGGATTATCCAGGATGCGTGGGACCTGGCTGAGGCGGAACCCCGGGTCAGATGGTTCCTGCCCGCGTCCGCCTAAGCGTTCGGTCCGGCGCCGGTGCAACGGATAGACTGGGAGCCGGTTCGAAGGCCGTTTCCGCGGCGGGCCGGCGCGTTGGTTGCGATGCGCTGAAAACGATGCAGTGAACAAACCATTAGTTGAGGTATTTTGCGAGATTTTAGTGCACGCCTGGCCACTGCCGAGGAGATCGCCAACTGGGATAAGCACGTGCTTGCCAACCCCGGCGGCGGCAATGTCCTCCAGTCTGCATCCTTCGCGGAAGTTAAGTCCCACCACGGCTGGAATCCCGTGTACCTGGCCTTCACCGGGCCCGACTACGTCACCTACACGCTGGCGATCGAGAAAAAGGTTCCGGTACTCGGCAGCCTTTGGTACCTGATTAAGGGACCCGACGTCGCCGCCCCCGAAGACGTGCCCCTGGTGGTCGAGGCCCTGACCCGGTTCATTAAGCAGACCCGCCGCAAGGTTTTCGCGATCAAGGTCGAGCCGGACATCGTGGACAGCGAAGAGGTCCAGGCGCTGTTCACCGGCGCCGGATTCATCAAGACCTTCAACCTGCAGCCCAACGATTCAACGGCGCTGCTGGACACGACGCCGGACGAAGAGCAGCTGCTCAAGAACCTCTCCTCGCGCGGCCGCAACGCCGTCCGGCGGGCCATCCGTGAAGGCGCAGACGTCCGCCGCGTGGAGCCCACCGAAGAAAACATGCGCACCATGTACCGCCTGATGGCGCACATTGAGGACCGCTCCGCGGCGCGACTGCGTTCCTACGAGTACTACCACCGCTTCTGGTCCAACTTCGTGGCTGCCGGGCAGGGGCGCTTCTACTTTGCGTTCGAGGACGGCGAGCCCACGGTGGGTGCCTTCGTGATTGCCTACGGCAACAAGGGAACATACAAGGACGGCGGATCCAAGCCACGCCGTTCCCAGTACGGTGACTCCCATCTGGTCCAATGGACGGCGATCACCGAGCTCAAGGACGAGTGCGGCATTACCTCCTACGACTTCTGCGGCACTCCGCCCAGCAGTCAGCTCAAGGACAAGAGCCACCCGCACCACGGACTCGGCCTGTTCAAGACCAGTTTCTCGAAGACCGTCACCGATTTTGTGGGCTGCTATGACTTTGTGGTGGATCCGGTTCGCTACCGTATCTGGAACACCATCGGAGAACGGGTAGCGCGGCAGATTTACTGGCGCCGCCACCAGCAGCCGTTCTACTAAGCAGCAGTTCCACCAGGCAATACCCCGGGCAGGGTCCCGGAACAGGCGAAAGGGCTAGTCCTTGGAGAACACATCCGATCCGGGTGGGCGCAAGCCCGGATCGAATCCGGATTCGGCACCGAACCCGGACCCGGCCGCGGGGCTTATCCCGCTGATCAGCATGCCGGCGGGCCGCCGCGTCCAATCCGGAAAACGCCAGGCGGGAACACCGCCCGAAAAGGCACAGCCCGGAAAAGCACAGTCCGGGAAAGCGCAGTCCGGGAAAGCACAGTCCGGGAAAACGTCGGGCCGGCAGGAGAAGCGGCAGGCCGGACGGCCGACGTCGGGCATGGAACCCGGGCAGCCGCCCGCCACCACTGACATGCCCACCACTGCCCTGCGCAGCACCCGGCCCAAACCGCCGCCTCCCACAACGTCGGTGGCCCGGCCGGCCGGCTCCAGGATCTCCCGGCCCCAGACCAACCGCATCCGGACGACGGCGGACCCGGGCGAGAAACGCCCCCCGCGCCCGCGCAGGACGGCACCGGCAGGTCCCGCACCGCTGGGCTCCCCGGCGGTCCGGGCCGACCGCTCCTCTGCCGCAGCACGGCGGATGCTGCGCAAACTCGTCCAGGGGGAGAACCCGCCCACCCAGGCCATGTCCATTGTGGAGCGGCTGGCAGGCAGCCCCTACGCCAACCCGCTGGTGCGCACCGGCGGTCCGGACGCGAGTGCCCGCAAAACCCTGGATCTCGCGCTGGGCATGGCCGAGTCCATGTTCCGCTACGGCGCCGGTGCGCTCGAAGTGGAAACCGCCATCATCGCGGTGACCGCCGCCTTCGGGCTGGAAAGCATCGAAGTGGACATCACCAACCAGTCAGTGCTGCTGAACTACTCCCCGAAGGACCAGACCCCCATCACGGTAATGCGCGTGGTGCGGTCCTGGACGAATAACTATGCCGGCCTGGGCCTGGTTCACCAGCTGGTGACGGAGATTATCGACGGCGGGCTCTCCCGTGCCGAGGCGTCCAACCGGCTTAACGAGATCACGCACCAGCCCAAACCGTTCCCCCGCTGGGCGGTCACGGCGTCCGCAGGTGTCTTCGCCGCAGCCATCGTCGGGTTTATCGGCGGTGGTCCGCTGGCGTCCCTGGTGGGATTCACCGGCACCGTGATGGTCAGCCTCCTCCAGCGCGTGCTGGGCAGGTGGCGGGTTCCGGACTTCTTCACGACGGCGGCCAGCGGCTTCGTGGTCACGGCGATGGCCATGCTGTTCTGGTCCATGGAGGTGCCGATTTCGCCCGGCATTGTCGTCGCGGGCGGAATTCTCGTGATGCTGCCCACCGGCCGCCTGGTTTCCGCGGTGCAGGATGCGATCAACGGGTTCCCCGTGACGGCATCGGGCAGGTTCCTGTCTGCCTTCCTGACGTTCGGCGCCCTGGTGGCCGGCATTGCCGTGGCGCTTGTCCTGGGAGTCCTGATGGGAATGGGGAGGCTGAACGTCACCGACGTGGCCTCGTCACAGTATTCCTTCGCCGTGACCCTGCTGTTGCTGGCCATTGCCTTGGCCGCCATCTGCGTTGTGGAGCAGTCCCCACGCCGGCTGGTCCTCCCCACGGTCCTCATCGGCGTGGCCGGATTCCTGGTCTACCAGGCGGCGGAAGCAGGCGGCATGGGTGCGCGCCTGACCCCGGCGGTCTCTGCCATCTTCATCGGCATGGTGGCCCGCATCGTGGCCCTGCGGATGGGCGCCCCGCAGCTGATCGTCGCCGTGCCCGCAGTCCTGTTCCTGTTCCCGGGACTGGCGATCTTCCGGTCCATGTACGGCCTGAGTATCGGGACCGAAGAGATGTACCAGGGGGTAGTGGGGCTCTTTGACGCGCTCACCGTCATCCTGGCCATTTCCGGCGGCGTGGTGCTGGGCGACAACCTGGGCCGCCCCTTCACCCGGAACCTGAACGGCAACGACCGGCGCAACCGCCGGCGTTAGCTGCCCAGACAGAAGAGCCCGTCCCCGCCGCTGCGGGACGGGCTCTTTGCTGTGTGGCACCGTTTCCGGTTGGCTACAGGATCTTGCCGACGGGGGTGCGCTTTTCCGCCTGGAAAACGTCTTCGGAACGCCCGGCAGCCCAGTACCCGGACAGGGATACCTGCCGCCGTTCCAGCCCCCGGTGGCTGAAGAGGACATCCCGGAGGGACTTCATGACCTCCCGCTCACCGTGCGCAAAGACCTGCACGGCGCCGTCCCGCCAGCGCACGGTGGACACGGCATCGGTCAGCAGCCGGCTCCGGCCGGCCGGAGTGTCACCGCGGTGCAGCCAGGTCAGCTCAACGCCGGCAGGTTTCTCCACCGGCTGCTGGTCCTGCGGTCCGGCGACCTCGACGAAGGCGTGCCCGACGGCGTCCTGCGGCAGGGCGCGGAGCACGGTGGCCACAGCGGGGAGAGCCGATTCGTCGGCAGCCAGGAGGTACCAGTCGGCGTCGGGGTCCGGGTTGAAAGCTCCACCGGGCCCGGAGAAGGTCAGCGGTTCGCCTGCCTGCGCCGAGGCTGCCCACGGCCCGGCCAGGCCTTCATCGCCGTGCACTACGAAATCGATACTGACTTCCCGTGCCTGGTGGTCCACATTCCGGATGGTGTAGGTACGGGACACCGGCCAGTGCTCACGTTCGCTCCGGGACCGGAGGGTTTCCAGGTCCTCCGAACCGTCGATGGGGCGGCCCTGTGGCCCGAACCAGATTTTGCAGTAGGCATCGGCGCAGGAATTCGGCTGGAACCGGTCAAAGCCGGGGCCGCCGGCCACCACCCGGACCATGTGCCCGCTGATCTGCTCGCGCCGGAGAACCTCAAGGGTCACGAGCGGGCGCTGCCGCCGCGGAATGTCCTGGGTAGGCCCGGCCGGGCGCGGGGGAGTTGGTGATTCGGGCATGGGGTGTCTCCTAGGAAAGGGCCTCAAACTACCGTACCGTGCCCAGGCGCCAGTCCACGGGCCCGGAACCCTGCTGGACCAACAGCTCATTGACGCGGCTGAACGGGCGGGAGCCGAAGAAACCGCGCGAGGCCGACAACGGACTTGGATGCGCCGATTCGACCGTTGGCACACCGTTCAGGAACGGAACGATGCCCTGGGCATCGCGGCCCCACAGGACCGCGACCAGGGGAATATGGGTGCCATCCGCGCGGCGGCGGCCGGCCAAGGAGCGGACGGCGAGCTCGGTGATGTCCTCCCATCCCCGCCGGCGGTGCGACCCCGCCTCTCCCGCACGGACGGTGAGCACCCGGTTCAGGAGGACCACACCCTGGTCCGCCCAGCCGCTAAGGTCCCCGGAGGCCGGGGGATCAATCCCCAGATCGGCTTTGAGCTCGGCAAAGATGTTGTTCAGGCTGCGGGGGAGTGGACGCACATCCGCGCCCACGGAAAAAGACAACCCGACGGCATGGCCGGGAGTGGGGTAGGGATCCTGGCCCACGATCAGCACACGCGCATCGGCCAGCGGACGCTGGAAAGCGCGCAGGATACTGCCGGGCGCCGGTAGGATGTGCTGCCCGGCACGGCGTTCCGCCTCCAGCCCGGCCGCAAGTTCCGCAAGGCGTCCCTTCGCGGGTGCAAGTGCTTCGGCCCAGTCAGGCGCCATCAGGTCTTCAAGCCGTGCGGGGGCGGCGAAGGGAAAGGGCGCATCCGCTATCGGTGCGTCGGGGCGGGGGCAGTCAAAGAGCCGGGGTTCGTCAGTGGTCACCGGTCCATTTTGCCACCGGACCGTTTTTGCCGGGGCGCGCACCCCTCCTCCCCTAAATGACAACCCTGTTATTCCCAATTAGCATGGGCGGGTAGGTATGACAGGGATCTTTTTTGGGAGCGTGTGTGGCTGAACCGACAGAAGCCGAGCGGTTTTCACTCGACGACGCAGTGGATCCGGAAAGCCCGTTGGGTGCCCAGGAACAACAGATGCTCGCATTGGAGCGGGCCTGGTGGAAGTACGCCGGTGCCAAGGAACAGGCCATCAAGGACCTGTTCGGAATGTCGGCCACGAGGTACTACCAGGTCCTGAACGCCCTGATCGACACGGAAGAAGCGCTGGCGCATGATCCGATGCTGGTCAAACGATTGCGTAGACTACGAACGACCCGCCAGCGTGCCCGTACAGCCCGCCGCCAGGGCACCGGCATCTAAGGCCGGTTCCCATCAGCGTTGGCGGGCCAGGACGCGGCGCCACCAGAACAAGGATTGAAACTCCACTATGAGCCAATACCCTCGGGACGAGTTCGACAAGGTCCCCGAAACCTCGGCGCGGCAGGGCGTGCACCGCGAACGCCTCATTCCCCCGCGTTCGAGCGGACTGGGCCTGCTGATCACCGTGGGTGTTCTGGCGCTGCTGATCGGCCTGGCAGCCTACTTTGTCCTGCCGCGGCTGGGTATCGGTTCAGGCTCTTCCGCCCCGTCCCCGGCGGCGCAGGCCACCGTGCCGGCATCCGCTTCACCTACCGCCACGCAGACACCGTCCCCTGACGCGGACACCCGCACGGCATCCCCCAGCCCGAGCGCTGCATCCACCCCTACGCCGACTCCGGAACCGACGCCGTCGACGCCGCCGGTTGACCGCACGCAGCCTGTCTCCGTGTTCAACGCCAGCGGCGTTACGGGACTCGGTGCCGGCGTTTCCGGACGGATCTCCAGTGCAGGCTGGGCGGTGGGAACGGTCGGCAACTGGGCCGGCGCCCCCCAGCAGGCCTCCGGGGTCTACTACAGTTCTCCGGACCAGGCAGCCAATGCGCAGGAGGTCGGCGCCCAGCTGGGCATTCCCACGGTCGCCGAAGTCCCCGGCTTCACGGGCGTCACTGTTGTCCTTGGCCCCGGATTCCGGTAGCCGGCGGCCCGGGGTAAAAAGACCATAACGATATCAACAGCCCGTATGTGATCGCTATCACCATGGTTAGAGTGATGCCAGCCGGTTTGCGCCGCTGACCTAGGTCTCCTCTGGAGCCGGCCGTCCGCGCCGGGCCAGGCACCTCCGGTGTCCAAGCATGCCGCCGGAGGCATCGGAATCAAGGTTGGAGAAAGATCATGGCGCAGGGGATCGTCAAGTGGTTTAACGGTGAGAAGGGGTATGGCTTCATTACCCTCGACGAAGCAGCAACGGACGTGTTCGTTCACTGGTCGGCCATTCAGGCCTCCGGGTACCGGACACTGGAAGAAGGCCAGCGGGTTGAATTCCAGATCGGCCAGGGCGAGAAGGGGCCGCAGGCCGAGGAAGTCCGCGCGGTATAGACCCCTTCAGGCACCTCCTCCCGGCTTCGGGCGGAACCGGCAGCGGCGGAGCCTCGGCTCCGCCGCTGCTTTTTGCCGTGGTGGCCCGCTTTTCGCAGTGGTCTCCGGCGCGGAGCCGGCCGGATCCCGAGCTGTCCCGCCAGTGGTGCCGGGATCGCTGTGAACCGGGCTGCATGTCGGCGTGATCGCTTGCACTCAGTGTGTGGGAGTGCTAATTATTGACTTAGCACTCTTGCCGGATGACTGCTAAATGTCCGACGGCGTTGAGTGAACAAGCAACCCACTGGGGTGAGGGTACGGGGACCGCGTAAAGAGATCGCGCGAGCCGGCCCGTCCGTCGCGGGCACCCCGGCAGGCAATGCAAAATTTTGCTCCAAGCATGACTGTTCCGGAAGGACGATAGCCGTTATGGCCAAGATCATTGCATTTGAAGAAGAGGCACGCCGCGGCCTCGAGCGCGGGTTGAACATCCTCGCCGACGCCGTCAAGGTGACCCTCGGCCCGCGTGGCCGCAATGTTGTTCTCGAAAAGAAGTGGGGCGCCCCCACGATCACCAATGACGGTGTTTCCATCGCCAAGGAGATCGAGCTGGACGATCCCTACGAGAAGATCGGCGCTGAGCTGGTCAAGGAAGTTGCGAAGAAGACTGACGATGTTGCCGGTGACGGCACCACCACCGCAACCGTTCTCGCCCAGGCCCTGGTCCGGGAAGGCCTGCGCAACGTTGCCGCCGGCGCCGATCCGCTGAGCCTGAAGCGCGGCATCGAGAAGGCTGTTGCCGCTGTCACCGCCGAACTGATTGCTTCCGCCAAGGAGATCGAAACCAAGGAGCAGATCGCCGCTACGGCTTCCATCTCCGCCGGTGACCAGCAGATCGGCGACCTGATCGCCGAAGCCCTGGACAAGGTCGGCAAGGAAGGCGTCATCACGGTCGAGGAGTCCAACACCTTCGGCCTGGAGCTGGAACTCACCGAAGGCATGCGCTTCGACAAGGGCTACATCTCCGGTTACTTCGTCACCGACGCCGAGCGCCAGGAAACGGTCCTCGAGGATCCGTACATCCTGATCGTCAACTCCAAGATCTCCAACGTCAAGGATCTCGTTGCCGTCCTCGAGAAGGTCATGCAGTCCGGCAAGCCGCTGCTGATCATCGCCGAAGACGTTGAAGGCGAAGCCCTGGCAACCCTGGTCGTCAACAAGATCCGCGGCACCTTCAAGTCCGTCGCCGTCAAGGCACCGGGCTTCGGCGACCGCCGCAAGGCACAGCTGGCCGACATCGCCATCCTCACCGGCGGCCAGGTCATCGCTGAAGAAGTTGGCCTGAAGCTCGAGAACGCCACGCTGGACCTGCTGGGCAAGGCCCGCAAGGTTGTTGTCACCAAGGACGAAACCACCATCGTCGAAGGCGCAGGCGACGCCGAAGAGATCGCCGGCCGCGTCAACCAGATCCGTGCCGAGATCGAGAACTCCGATTCCGACTACGACCGCGAGAAGCTGCAGGAACGCCTGGCCAAGCTGGCCGGCGGCGTTGCAGTCATCAAGGCCGGTGCGGCAACCGAAGTTGAGCTGAAGGAACGCAAGCACCGCATTGAGGACGCTGTCCGCAACGCAAAGGCTGCAGTGGAAGAAGGCATCGTCGCCGGCGGCGGCGTGGCCCTCATCCAGGCCGGCCTCAAGGCCTTCGCCAACCTGTCCCTCGAGGGCGACGAAGCAACGGGCGCGAACATCGTCCGCGTTGCCATCGACGCTCCGCTGAAGCAGATTGCCTTCAACGCCGGCATGGAGCCGGGCGTAGTTGTGGACAAGGTCCGCGGCCTGCCGGAGGGCTTCGGCCTGAACGCAGCAACCGGCGAGTACGAAGACCTGCTGGCTGCCGGCATCAACGACCCGGTAAAGGTCACCCGTTCTGCCCTGCAGAACGCTGCATCCATCGCCGGCCTGTTCCTGACCACCGAAGCAGTGGTTGCGGACAAGCCGGAGAAGTCGGCCCCCGCTATGGGCGGCGCTGACGAGATGGCCGGCATGGGCGGCATGGGCGGTTTCTAAGCCCCCGCAGTTCAAGCCTGACGCGTAAGCAGACGCGGCACCCGGTCCGGGTGCCGCGTCTGCTTCGTTTAAACCCGGGGATAAACCCGGGTAAAAGACAGGCGGCGATGGCTCAGTGCATAAACAGCGAGGTGTTTGCCGCTTCCGTTTCGGCATACTGCGCCGAGGCGAAGGCCAAAGCCTGGTTGATGCTGTCCAGCGACTCCTCCACACGGGCCTGCGTGGCCCGCCAGTCCGTGACCAGCAGCTGGAAATTGGACGACGCTGCTCCCCGCCAGATGTCGCTCAATGAGGCCAGGCCGGCCTGCATTCCGTTGACGTCCGCCCGCAGGCGGTCGATGGTTCCCTGCACCTCGGCACTCTTGGCGGCAAGCGCCTCGCTGTCCACGGCAAATAACGGCATGGTTTCCCTCCTGGTGATGGCCTGCGTCCGATCCCGGAAGGCTAGGGTCCCCGCCGTCCGCCGGCGCGCGTAGGACTCGTGGCTGTGGAGCGCACCAGCGGAACTGCGCTCCCGGCCCGGTTGTGGAGGGAAGCTCACTCACCTCAGGGCAGGGCCGCGGAACGGCTCAGCTGTCGTCGCCGTCGTCCGGACGCTCGGGGAACTGTTCCGGCGCCCGGTAGGGCAGCCGGATAGCGAGGGTGGCGCCGCCGCCCTCCGTCTCCGCAAGGCGCACCGTGCCGTCGTGCTGTGCCACCAGGGCCGCCACAATGGCCAGTCCAAGGCCCGTGCCGCCGGTCTCCCGGTAGCGGGAGGAATCCGCACGGTAGAAGCGCTCGAAGACCCGTGCGGCGTCGTCCTCGGAAATTCCGGGACCGTGGTCGCGTACCTCCAGCACCGCATCCATCCGGTCGTGGATGACAGGGGCCACCCCGACGGCCACTTCGATGGGGGAGCCGGCGGGGGTGTAACGCAGCGCATTGGTCATGAGGTTGGCCACGACCTGCCGCAGCCGGGCCTCGTCGCCCATGGCCGGCGCGCTCTGCGGTGCGTGGCCGTCCAGCCCCACCACCTTGATGTCACGGTCCGGTGCACTTGCCCGGGCGTCCAGCGCGGCGTCGTTGCCCAGGATCATCAGGTCCACCGGCTCGTATTCGAGCGGCCGCTGCTCATCCACCCGGGCCAGGGTGAGAAGGTCCTCGACCAGCCTGCCCATGCGTTTGGCTTCGCTCTCGATCCGTCCCATGGCGGCGGAGATCTCTTCCGGCTGCTGCAGAGCGCCGTGCCGGTAAAGCTCGGAGAACCCGCGGATGGTCACCAGCGGGGTCCGCAGCTCATGGGATGCGTCCTGGACGAAGCGCCGCATCTTGCGTTCGGACTGCGTGCGGGCGGCAAACGCGGTTTCAATGTGCGCGAGCATGGCGTTGAGGGACCGGGACAGGCGGCCGATCTCTGTTGCGGGGTTGCCCACTTCCACACGCCGGGACAGGTCACCGGCGGCAATGGCTGCAGCGGTCTTCTCCACCTGGCTCAGCGGACGGAACTGCCGGGTCACCGCCCAGTACGCGATTCCGGTGGCACCCAAGGTGCCGAGCAGGCCCACGGAAAACACCAGGGACGCGGCTTCATCCACCGTCGCGGCTACCGAATCGAGCGGAATGGCCACGGCCACGGAACCGGGCAGGTTTTCGAAGTCATAAATCCGCACCCGCCAGCCCTTGGACGTCGGGGAAGTGCCGCGGACATCAAAGCCCTCAGTCCCCATGGCGGCAACGTCGTCTGCGGTGTAATCCCCAAGCTGCGGGATGTCGGCGGCCGACTCCGAATGGGTCGCCGGACCGTGGCTGCCGTCTTCGTTCAGGTACAGGCCGTAGTACCGGAACAGGGAGGCATCGGTGCTGGGTTCGTTGACCAGCAGGTACCGGGAGACATTCGAGGCGTTTTCCTCAATGTCCGCGTCCAGCCGGTCCACCAGGATCTGGCGCAGCAGGGTAATGGTGGCCAGGCCGGTGATCGTCACCGTGACCACCATGAGCACCGCCATGATGGCAACCAACTGCGACCGCAGCGAAGCGGATTTCCAACGCCGTACCAAGGTCCTAGCGCTTCTCCGAGGAACGCAGCAGGTACCCGACGCCGCGCTTGGTCTGGATCAGCGCCGGCGCATCCGGGCTGCGGTCGATCTTGCGCCGCAGGTAGGAAATGTAGGACTCCACAATGGAGGCGTCGCCGTTGAAGTCGTATTCCCAGACGTGGTCCAGGATCTGGGCCTTGGAGAGCACCCGGTTGGGATTCAGCATCAGGTAGCGCAGCAGTTTGAACTCGGTGGGGGACAGGTCGATGGTGACGCCCCCGCGGCGGACCTCGTGGGCATCGTCGTCCAGCTCCAGGTCATCCACGCGGATGACGGCGTCGTCGTCCTCGAGCGGCTGGGTGCGGCGGAGGACAGCGCGGATCCGCGCCACCACCTCGTCCAGGCTGAAGGGCTTGGTGACGTAGTCGTCGCCGCCCACGGTAAGACCGGTGACCTTGTCCTCGGTATCGTCGCGCGCGGTCAGGAAGACCACGGGGAAATGCTGTCCGGCGGCGCGCAGGCGCCGGGTGAGCGTGAAGCCGTCCATGTCCGGGAGCATCACGTCCAGGACCGCGAGGTCCGGGTTATGGGAGTCGACGGCGGCCAGCGCCTCACGGCCGTTGGCCGCGGCGACCACGTCGAACCCGGCAAAGCGCAGCGAGGTGGACAGCAGCTCGCGGATATTGGGCTCATCATCGACAACAAGGAGTCGTGCTTCGGGTGCAGACGATTTGTTCACCCGCCCAGTTTCTTACATTTAGCTGGACGTTGTCTGTAGACGGGCAGAATGAATTCTGGGAGTGTCCCGGGAACGCGCCCGGGAACCCGGCTAGACCGGTTTTTCGATGTCGGTGGCGTCCAGGATGGAATAGGCATAGCCCTGCTCGGCGAGGAACCGCTGCCGCTTGGCCGCGAAGTCCTGGTCCAGGGTGTCGCGGGCAACCACGGTGTAGAAGTGCGCCGCCTTGCCGTCGGCCTTGGGCCGCAGCAACCGGCCCAGCCGCTGGGCCTCCTCCTGCCGGGAGCCGAAGGACCCGGACACCTGGATGGCCACGGAGGCCTCGGGCAGGTCGATGGAGAAGTTGGCAACCTTGGACACCACGAGGGTGCTCAGGACCCCTTCCCGGAATTCGTTGAAGAGCCGCTGGCGTTCCTTGACCGGGGTGTCTCCCTTGATGACCGGTGCGTCCAGCCGTTCGGCGAGCTCATCCAGCTGGTCAAGATACTGCCCGATTACCAGGGTCTGCTCACCGGTATGGCGGCGGACCAGCTGTTCGACGACGCCGGTCTTGGTGTCCGACGTCGAGCACAGGCGGTACTTGTCCCCGTCCTCGGCCATGGCGTAGGCCACGCGCTCGTCGCGCGGCAGGTCGACGCGGACCTCGATGCATTTAGCCGGGGCAATGTAGCCCTGCGCTTCGATGTCCTTCCAGGGGGCGTCGTAGCGCTTGGGACCGATCAGGGAGAACACTTCGCCCTCACGCCCGTCCTCACGGACCAGGGTGGCGGTCAGCCCGAGGCGGCGCCGCGCCTGCAGGTCCGCGGTCATGCGGAAAATCGGGGCGGGGAGCAGATGCACCTCGTCATAGATGATCAGGCCCCAGTCGTTCGCATCCAGCAGCTCCAGGTGCGGATAGAGTCCGCCGCGCTTGAGCGTCAGCACCTGGTACGTGGCGATGGTGACGGGGCGGACTTCCTTCACCGCGCCGGAGTATTCCCCGATCTCGTCCTCGGTCAGGGAGGTCCGCTTCAGCAGCTCGTCCTTCCACTGCCGGGCGGAAACGGTGTTGGTGACCAGGATCAGGGTGGTGGTGGAACTGGTGGCCATAGCCGCAGCACCCACCAGGGTTTTGCCGGCACCGCAGGGCAGCACCACGACGCCGGAGCCACCGGCCCAGAAGTTCTCGGTTGCGAGTTTCTGGTAGGGGCGCAGCGCCCAGCCGTCTTCATTGAGCACGATCGGATGGGGAGTGCCGTCCACATATCCGGCCAGGTCTTCGGCGGGCCAGCCCAGCTTGAGCAGCAGCTGTTTCAGCTGTCCGCGCATGGCGGACTGCACGACCACTGTCTCGCCGTCGATCCGCGGGCCAAGGAGCGGCTGGATCTTCTTGGCGTGCATCACTTCTTCGAGCACGGGGTAGTCATTGGTGCGCAGCACCAGCCCGTGCTGGGGGTCCTTCTCCAACCGCAGCCGGCCGTACCGGGACATCGTTTCCTCGATGTCGATCAGCAGCGAGTGCGGCACCGGGAAGCGGGAATAGGTGAGCAGGGTGTTGAGCACCTGCTCGGCGTCGAGCCCCGCGGCCCGGGCGTTCCACAGGCCCAGCGGCGTCAGCCGGTAGCTGTGGATGTGTTCGGGTGCGCGCTCGAGTTCGGCGAACGCCGCGATGGCATGCCGCGCCTCCGTGGCCTGGTCATGATCGACCTCCAGAAGAATTGTCTTATCGCTCTGGACAATCAACGGTCCGTCAACCATGTGCCGGGCTACCCTCCACTATTTCCACGTCCATAATCCGATGTACTGACACTGTGCGCTCGACGTCGTGGCGCGGGTCGTAGACCCGGACCCTGCCGTCGCTTACTGACAAGGGAACGAATATTTCCTGCCGCTGATTCCCCTGTGCATCCACCACACCCATGCGGACCGAACTCTTGGTCCGGATGGCCTTGCGCAGGGTTTCCAGGCTGACCAGGGACTGGCTTTCGCCGCTGGCGTTTGGCACAGGACCCCCGCCGCGCAGGGCCGCCAGCTGCCGGTCCAGGTCCTCGTCCGTCAGTTCCCAGGGGTTTAGCCGGGTCTTGGAGGAAGTGGGTGCTGCCACCGGGACCATCCGGTGGGAGCCCACGGGTTTGCGTGCGGGCCCTTCCAACGCCGGGGGATAGCCCAGCTCGCGGAGCGTGAAGGTGAGTTCCTTTGCGGAGGCGTTGGCTGCGACCACGGTCGGGGCCAGCCGCACCAGTCCCAGCGAGGCGGTCCGCGGATCGGCCAGCAGGGCGTTCAACCCTGCCTCGTCGTCGCTGCGCAGATAAGACCCGGCCGCACCCACCCGCAGCCGGCCGTACCGGGCGGCGGTGTCCTCCACCAGGTAGCGCAGCGGCTGGGGGACGTCCGTTGCCGAATGCCGGTGCAGGAAGGCGAGGATGCCGTCGGCGTCGAGCCCTTCATCCAGCGCCCGCCGGATGGAATCGGCCGAGAACCGGTAGGTGGCAGCCGGTCCCTGTCCTTCCGCCGTGGAAATCAGCGACAGTTCCCGGGCAACGTCCGGATCCAGGTATCCGGGTGCCACTGCCGTGAGGTCGGCCTGCAGCAGGAAGGAGTTCAGGGGTGCCGGCAGGGCATCGCGCAGCACGGAGGTTGCGCGGGAGTACTCGCCCGCGGCCACAGCCGAGCCAAGGACGGTCAGCGCGCCGGCGCCGAGCAGTCCCAGCTGTGCTGCCTCTTTGAGGATCCCCGGGACCAGACGGGCGAAACGCCGCTGCAGCCGTGGCTGGTGCCAGGTCAAGGCGCTGATGAGATCCTCGGTTTCGAAGACTCCCACCGTTCCGTTGACGGAGTCCCCCTCCACATCGGAAAGCAGGGCAAGCGTTTCCAGTGCGCGGCGCCGGACCACGGGGGCGTCCGGCCGGGACACCTCGGCGGCCAGCGCGTTGACCGTTCCCCCTGCCGGCAGAGGTGCGCCCACCAGCGAGGGTGCACGGTCTGCGTCCAGCCAGGCTTCCACCAGCCGGCGCCATTGCTCTTCACGGTTCTCCGTGAGCCAGGTTCCCTCGCTGGCACCCCAGCGTGAAGTTGCGGCATCCAGCGTGATCAACCCGGACAGGGCCGCCAGTTCCAGCAGCCAGGAGGTGGTGGCGCCGTCCAGCCGCAGCGCTTCCGAGAGCCGGCGCACTTCCCGCACGCCCACACCTCCGGAACGCAGCGTCCCAATCGGGTTTTCCGCGGCAAGCGCCAGCAGCTCCGTGACCAGGCGCAGGGTTTCGGCCACCGCGCCGAATGCGGCATTGTCCCGCAGGTTGCGGCCCACGCTGCGGGGTTCCGGCCGGGGCGCTTCCAACTGGAAGTCCGCGACGATGACGTGCCCGCGGGAGGCCTGGCCCACCGGGCGGGGAAGCTCCACATGCAGTGCATCCAGGGGGACCAGGAGGCCACGGGCTACCAGCCACTCCACCGGCGTGGGGTTGGGATTGTCCAGGACCGCCCGTCCCATGGCGGCTTTCTTCGGGATGGTTCCCACCGGGGAGTACTTGAACCGCCGTAGCAGCTCGACGGTCTGCGGGGGAGCGCCCGCCATGAGAGCTGCCCAGCCTGCCGGATCGGAAACCAGGTGATGCAGGGAATGGGCGGCCGTGCCCGGGGTATCGGCTTTCTCCAGCGGCAGGCCCGTGGCACGCAGTCCTTCGACAATGCCCACCAGCCGCTGCCCGAACTCCGGATGCTGAGCCGCCAGGGTGGAATAGGGCCGGCCGAGCCCCGCGGGGTAGGCCCCCAGTGCCTCGCCCAGGACGGACACAGGAAGGTAGAAGCGGCGTGAGGCGTCCGCTTTTGGGGCTCCGGGGTGCGGCGTGGCACGGCGGAGCAGGGCCAGGGAATGCAGATGGCCCAGGATGACATCCAGGGATTTGATGGTGGAGCCGGAGATGGCGGCTTTCAACCATGACGCGGTGGTGCTGAGCTGGGAATCCTCATTGGTGGTCAGGTCCACTGCTTCAAGGACCTGAAGCTCGGGTGCCGTCAGTTTCTCGAGGATCCGCTGGACACTGACCCGGGTGGAAGCACGGGCAGCCATGGCCTGGAAATCGGGGACCGGAGGAAGCGCGAGGTCCGGCCGGGCCGTGAGCAATTCACGCAGTTGGTCGTCACTGCGTGCTGCTAGATCGTCGGCCAGAGCTCGAATCGCGGACATCAGAACCACGTTACCTGAGTGGGCGGGAAAACGGACCGATCAGTCCCGGCGCCGGCGCCTGATCCCGTCGATCACCAGGCCTGCCAGCAGGAGGAATGCGGCCGGCAGCGCGTAGAGGGATGCAGCCACGAGCCAGGGTGCAACCTGCTGGCTTTGGAGGGATAGGACCAGCACCGCACCGAGAGTCCCCAGGCCGAACAGTGCCAGGGCACCCGCAAGGACGCCGGCCGCCCGGCGGAGCGTTCCCGGGCGGGGGCTGGGCGGGGAGTCCGGTGTGGGGTCCTCCACCGGCTGCTTCCGGGCGGCGGACATGGGGGACCGGACCTCATCCGGTGGGGCGCTGCTCATGGAGATTAACGCTAGCAGCGGAAAACAGCGGGACAAAGGGGATGGCTTGGAGCCCTCTTGCCTTGTCGGGATATTCTAAAGGGAACAGACTTCCCCGTAGTATCTCAGGAGGTACTCCAGCTCTGCAGATACTTCGTCTCCAGAGTTACCCCCGGCACTACTTCGGGCCTGGCGGACCAACGCGGGTTCCGATCATTCCCGCAGCAGGTGTCCTGCTGCGGTCAGAACTAAGAACGAGGTAACCGAAGTGCCCATCGGCAAGGTCAAATGGTTCGACACTGGTAAGGGTTTTGGTTTTCTGGCCACGGACGATGGGCAGGAAGTCTTCCTGCATGCCTCTGCCCTTCCTGCAGGTGTCACTGAGGTCAAACCCGGGACCCGCATGGAGTTTGGCGTGGCAGACGGCCGGCGGGGACCGCAGGCACTTTCGGCCCGCATCCTCGAAGCTCCGCCCTCGGTTGCCAAGGCAACCCGCAAGGATGCGGAAGACATGGCCGTGATCACCGAAGACCTGATCAAATTGCTGGACGGCATCTCCAACGGACTGCGCCGGGGCCGGTACCCGGACAAGAAGCACGCTGCCAAGGTGGCCGCCGTGCTGCGTGCCGTTGCCGATGACCTGGATATATAAGGTTCGTGCGCTGAAGTGACTATGACAAACCCCTCTCCCGACATGCCCTCCGAACCCGTCGCGGATGCAGCAGTGGACGCTGCCTCCCCCGCCGCGGCCAAACGCGCCCCGCGGCGCCCGGCAAAGGCCGACGCCGTCCTCGCGGCCGCGGTGGATGAAGCCCGCGCCGGACTCCTGGAAGTCGTGGCCCCTGCTGAAGTTGGCAACTATGTCGGTGCTGTGGCCGACGCCGAGCGGCTGGTGACCCACCGGTTTACGTCGCTCCGTCCCGGCTACCACGGATGGTACTGGTATGCCACGGTGGCCCGGGTGCCCCGAAGCAAGAAGGTAACGGTCAGTGAGGTAGGACTGCTGCCTTCCGACGAGGCTTTGCTTGCGCCCGAGTGGGTGCCTTGGTCAGACCGGCTGCGGCCGGAAGACATTGCTGCCGAACAGGAACAGCAGGCCCAGGAAGAGGCCGCCCGGGAGGCGGCCGCCGCAGGCCATAACGATGCTGACCGGGACGACGCCGACCGGGACGACGCCGACGACGCCGACCGGGACGACGCAGACCAGGACCAGGAACAGCGCCCCGCCGAAATGACGGGTGTACAGGAGGACGAGTAATTCCGTGGCGGTTGCGGCAACAGGTTCACTATTCCCCCAGGGGGCGCTGAACTGATGTTCCGCTCCCTTCGCATCTTCAACTACCGCATCTGGTTCATCGGTGCCCTGGTTTCAAATATCGGCACCTGGATGCAGCGCACCGCGCAGGACTGGCTGGTCTATGACATCCTCACCGACCAGGACGCAGCCGCGATGGGAATCGTCATGGCGCTGCAGCTGGGGCCGCAGCTCCTCCTCGCCCCATGGTCCGGCCTCATTGCGGATACCTACAACCGGCGCAAGGTCCTCCTGCTCACCCAGGTCAGCATGGGCGGCCTCGGCCTCGCACTGGGCCTGCTGGTGCTGTCCGGTCATGCAGAGTTGTGGCACGTCTACGCTTTCGCGCTGGCGCTGGGCGTTGTCTCCGCAGTGGACGGGCCGGCACGGCAGGCCTTTGTCTCCGAAGTAGTCTCGGAGCGGGACCTACCCAACGCCGTCGCGCTCAACAGCGCCTCCTTTAACGGGGCGCGCATGGTGGGTCCGGCGGTTGCCGGCCTCCTGACCGTGGCCGTGGGTCCCGGCCTCGTGTTTGTCCTTAACGCCGTAACGTTCGGCGCCATGGTGATCGCCCTGCTGAAGATACGCTCCGCCGAGCTGCGCGTCCTGCCAAAGGCACCGCCCGGGAAGGGCCGCATCCGGGCCGGGATTGCCTACGTGCGCCACCGGCCGGACCTGATCATGGTGATGCTCGCGATCTTCATCGTGGGTACCTTCGGCATGAACTTTGCCATTTATATAGCGGCCATGGCGCGTACCGAGTTCGGCCGCGACGCGGGTATCTTCGGCGTCCTTAACTCGGTGATGGCGATCGGCTCGGTTTCCGGGGCGCTGCTCTCGGCCCGGCGGGACCGGCCGCGCCTGCGATTCGTCTTCGGTGCGGCCGGCGCCTTCGGCCTGTCCTGCATCCTGTCAGCCGTGGCACCCACCCTGACCCTGTTCGCACTCTCGCTGATCCCCGTCGGCCTGTTTGCCCTGACCCTGATGACCAGCGCCAATGCGTATGTGCAGACCACCACCGCGCAGATCATGCGCGGGCGGGTGATGGCACTGTACTTCGCCATCTTTATGGGCGGCACGCCGTTGGGCGCCCCCGTGGTGGGCTGGGTGTCCAATGCCTTCGGTCCCCGCTGGAGCCTCGGCGTTGCCGCCGCCTCGGGACTGCTGGCCGCCGCGATCGGCTTTGTCTGGGCCTGGCGGACGTACGGAATGCGGTTCCACTACGACCGCAGCCTGCCGCGCCGGCTGAGCATGACCACGGACGTTACGGAAAAGCAGCAGGACCCGGACGGCGTCTAGGTCCGGGTCCTGCTGTGTACTGCCAAGGCCCCTGCAGTCCTGCCGGAAGCGGGGGACCGGAGCGGGTCAGGAATTCGCGATGACGAAATCGATGCAGTCCAGCAGTGCGCTGACGTCGTCGGGCTCGATGGCAACGAACGTGGCAATCCGCAGCTGGTTGCGGCCGAGCTTGCGGTAGGGCTCCACGTCCACCACTCCGTTGGCACGCAGGGTCTTGGCGATGGCCGAGGCGTCGACGTCTTCGGCAAAGTCGATGGTGGCAATCACGTTCGAGCGGTCTTCAGGACGGGTAACGAACGGCGTGGCCACCGGGGAGTTCTCCGCCCAGGAATAGATGCGCCCCGCTGAGTCGGCGGTGCGGCCCGCGGCGAACGGGAGGCCACCGTTGGCATTGAGCCATTCAACCTGCGCGTTGAGCGTGACGAGGGTGGACAACGACGGCGTGTTGTAGGTCTGGTTCAACCGGGAGTTGTCGATGGCGGTCTGCAGGTTGAGGAAATCCGGAATCCAACGGTCACCGGCGTTGATCCGGGCAGCCCGTTCGAGGGCGGCCGGCGAGAACATCCCGAGCCACAGGCCGCCGTCGGAGGCAAAGTTCTTCTGCGGCGCAAAGTAATAGACATCCGACTGGCTGAGGTCCACGTCCAGGCCGCCGGCCGCGGAGGTGGCATCGATCAGGACCAGGGATCCGGCGTCGGCCCCTTCCACCCGCCGCACCGGAGCGGCCACGCCGGTGGAGGTCTCGTTCTGCGGCCAGGCATAAACGTCGACACCGGCTTCGGCAGCGGGCTCGGGACGCGTGCCCGGAGCGGAGGTGATGATGCTCGATGCGGAGAGGAACGGAGCCTTGTTGGTGGCAGCGGCAAATTTCGAGCCGAACTCACCGAAGGACAGGTGCTGGGCTTTCTCCTCAACCAGGCCGAAGGATGCAATGTCCCAGAAAGCGGTGGACCCGCCGACACCCAGGACAACTTCATAACCCTCCGGGGCGGAAAAGAGGGTGGACAGGCCTTCGCGGATGCTGCCCACCAGGTTCCGCACCGGCGCCTGCCGGTGGGAGGTGCCCAGGAGGCCGGTCCCGGCACGGGTGAGGGCCTCTAGCTGTTCCGGACGGACCTTCGAAGGGCCGGCACCGAATCGGCCGTCCTTCGGGAGGAGCCCGGCGGGAATTTTCAGTGCGGCGGTATCGCCCATGAGGTGACGCTCCAAGCGTGTTTCGAAGGTGGCGGATATGCACTTTCCATTCTGCCGTATGCCCTCGTACGGAGGCGATATATGACCCGCACCACGGCGCGATGTGCCGGGCACCGCGGAATTATCGGGCGGTCCGGCCGATAGGCTAACGTGTTGCCGTACACCCCCGGGGCAGCGGCCTGCTGGCCTTCTTTTCTTCCGTACATAGGAGCGGCCCGTCATGACGGATCTCATTGACACCACTGAGATGTATCTCAGGACCATCCTGGAGCTGGAAGAAGAGAACATTGTCGCCCTCCGGGCCCGTATCGCTGAACGGCTCCGCCACTCCGGGCCCACGGTGTCCCAGACCATCGGCCGCATGGAACGTGACGGACTTGTCGTGGTTGCCGGGACGCGGCGGCTGGAGCTGACCGAGTTTGGCCGCCGCCGCGCCACCGAGGTGATGCGCAAGCACCGCCTCGCCGAAAGGCTCCTCTCCGACGTGATCGGCCTCGACTGGGCCTATGTGCATGACGAAGCCTGCCGATGGGAACACGTGATGAGTGAGCGGGTGGAACGCCGGCTGTATGAACTGCTGGGCCACCCCACGGAATCGCCGTACGGCAATCCGATTCCCGGACTCGAAGGAATCGGCGGGGTTGCAGCGGAAGTCTTCCACGCCGGCGTCGTTAACCTTGTGGCCACCGTCGCCGCCGTCGAACCCGGAACGAAACTCCGGCTGGTCCGGCTTGCCGAGCCCATTCAGGTGGAACCGGAACTCTTGTCCCAGTTGGACGAGGCGGGATTGCGCCCCGGAGCGCAAATGACCGCTGAGGTAGTCGGTGGATACATTTCCGTGCGGGTTCCGGGTATCGAGGGAGCCCTTGAATTGCCGGCCGAAGTAGCTGCGCATGTATTTGTTTCACAGCTTGGGTAACGGAATGGTCACTTTTCCGGCATTTATCCTATAGTGTGTTCCTGACGCTGAACCACCATCGTTATCCGGTCCGTCCGCCGAGCCCTGCCAGCGGACCGGAGCACTACATTCGTCCAGGCAGGGGCGGAGGACCCATTCTCCGGCAGCCAGGCTGCCTTGGGGTGAAGCCTTCCGGGAGACGGCGGTATTACTGCATAGCCGCGTAATACCCGCCTATTCCGGAGGCCGAGTTTTCTCTACTCGAATCCGACAGCTAACTTCGCAGGCGATCAATGAGAGGGAAACACTTGTCGAAGCATGCTGCTTCGGGGAGGCGCCGTGCGCCTGCCCCTGCCGTCCCACTGCGACCCCGAAACGCCTCAGCACCTGGCCGCCGGCGCGCAGAAACCAAATCCGTGTCTGTTGGCGGTGCCGCCCAGAAGATTGCCATTACCGCAGCCACCTCGGGCCTGATCCTTACCGCTGCGCTGCCGACCACTGCGGCAGCGGACAATCCGGCTGAACGCCAGGCCACGGGCGCCGACGCGCCCGTCTCTGCCGACCCCAACGCCGATATCGGCTTCGCCCGGGCCGGGCTGAGCAGCGAATTCGACCCCGATGCCAAGCTGGCGTCCGTCACGGTTGCAGCCGGTTCCCACGCGGTTCCAGCCGCAGCCAAGGGCACGCTGTCCACGCCCCTGAACACTGGACTGATTCAAACCTCCGGGTTCGGCCACCGGACCAGTCCCATCACCGGGGCTGCCGGCGAGATGCACAACGGGCAGGACTTCGCCGCAGTCTGCGGCACAGCTGTCAGTGCTGCGGCATCCGGCACCGTGGTCTTCGCCGGCTGGCACGCCTACGGCGGGGGATACCGCGTGGTGGTTGACCACGGCAACGGAGTCGAAACCACGTACAACCACCTTTCCACCATTGCCGTCTCTGTGGGTGCCGCTATTGAACGCGGACACCTGGTGGGAGCCAGCGGCACCACGGGCTCGTCAACCGGTTGCCACCTGCATTTCGAGGTAATGGTTAACGGCGAAGTAGTGGACCCGCTCAATTGGTTGTAACTGCCTAGAATCAAAGCGTTGTAACCGCTTGAATATCGTTTCGTGATCGGAACGTGACATAGCTCAATTGTTGCTGTACGCTCAACCTCGTGCCCGATTCGCAAAGGTGGGGCACCTTCGAACAGATCGCCTAGCTCTGCCACTGTTTGAAGTCCGTTCGCAGAATCGCATGGCAGAGGCGGGGGAACCAATTTCGGGTTTCGAAAGAAACCCTTGGGGTTAAGTTGCAAAAGGCCATAGGCCGGGCAACCGGGTGACTCCCATCCGAATCCGACAGCTCACCTCGTAGGCAATTGGGAGAGGCAAACTTGTGTCATCAAACGTTCACGGCCGCCGTCGCGCTGCCACCGTACAGACCAACCCGATCGCTGCACTTTCCAAGGCAGTCACCAGCAACGCCGGAACCGTAGGCCGCCAGGCCGCCGTCGTCGTTGCAGCATCCGGCCTCGTGCTGGCTGCAGGACTTCCTGCACAGGCTGCATCCGTAAGCACGGACCGCCAGGCCCTTGAGGCCACCCCCCTGAACGTCGTCACCGGCAGCGTTACTGCTCCCGCAGACGCACCGTTCGAGCTCTACACCCTCGAGTCCGCAGACATCGCCAAGATCTCCACGATCTCCGGCGCCGACTACCGGGCACAGGTTGCCGCCGAAGAGGCCGCTGCCGAAGCCGCCGCGCAGCTGGCCGCCACGCAGGCCGCAGCAGCTAAGACCGCTGCAGCCGCCCGCGTTGCTCCCGCAGCCGCCGCTTCGAACATCACCACCGCTTCCAACGGTGGCGCAGCAGATGCCCAGGCTCCGGTTTCCGGCAACGTCGCAGCCGGCCTCGTGGCTTCCGCCTACGCCCAGATCGGCGTTGCGCAGGACTGCACCGCCATGGTTGAGAAGGCACTGCGCTCCGTCGGCAAGTCCGTCGGCGACCTGGCCCCGGGCCAGTTCTACCAGTTCGGTTCCGTGGTCGGCTCTCCCGCTCCGGGTGACCTGGTCATCAGCGCCACCCACGTTGCGATCTACGTCGGCAACGGCCAGGTTGTCAGCGGTGGCCTGAACGGCATGAACACCGGCCTGCACGCCCTGTCCGACCTGCGTGGCGTCAGCTTCGTCCGCGTCAGCTAATCCAGAAATTCGAGACGCGGAGAATCATGACCACGACAGTTGAGCGCGCCCGTCACCGGGCGCCGGTGGAACGCACCACCACGCTGAACGCCCTTGCCGGCGCCGTCAGCTCCAACGCCGGAACCGTAGGCCGCCAGGCCGCCGTCATTGCGGCAGCCTCCGGGCTGGTGCTGACGACCGGTGTTGCAGCCAACGCCTCCGGGGCCGATGTAGTGCGTGACGTCCAGACCAGCACGCTGGACCTTTCCGCGGCCAAGACCCTCCAGGTCCCCGCGGACGTGGCTATCTCCTTTGAGCGGGATGGGATCAACGGCGTGATCGTTGCGCCGGAACCCGCAGCAGCGGTCGAAGCAGCGGTTGCTCTAGAGGCACCCGCCGCCGTGGCCACCGGCCAGCAGCAGGTCCGCGGCAACGCGGCAGTTGCCGGGAACTCCACCAGTCTCACCACGGCGTCCGCACGGCCCGTACAGGCTGCAACAGGTGTGGCTTCAACCATTGCCTCCGCAGCCTACGCGCAGCTTGGCGTGGGCCAGGACTGCACCAGGCTGGTGACCAACGCCCTGGCCGCAGCCGGCATCAACCACCACGGCTATCCGGCAAGCTACCTCTCCCTTGGACGGACGGTGAGTGCAGCTGAGGCTATGCCCGGTGACTTGATCTACTACGTCAACGGCGGCATGGGCCTGGCCCACATTGCCGTGTATGTCGGCGGCGGACAGGCCGTTCACGGCGGGTTCAACGGCGGCTCCACTGTTGTGGCGCCGGCCGAGCTCGGCTCCGGCGGCGTGTACATCCGCGTAGGCGGCTAAGCAGCCAGCGCACCAGGTAAGGCCCCTCCTTCGGGAGGGGCCTTACCCCTTTAACCCGGTTTCTTTAACCCGGTTTCCACTTCCATACCCGGGTTCCCGGGGCGCGGAAAGCGGGGTCCGGGTACCAGGGGACCGGTCCGGGTACTGCCGGTGTAAATGGCAAAGATCGCAAACGCGTTCTACTCTTGCATAGACAATCCGAAGTGCCGTTTGCGGAACGGTGTCTTGTACTCACCGGTTCGTGGGCGGCAGACGAAGAGGTATGTGCATGCGCACTCTCGTTCTGAACGCTGGATATGAGCCGCTGGCCGTGATCACCTTCCGCCGTGCTTTGGTACTGGTATTGAACGGAAAGGCGAGCGTGGTGGCAGAGAGCGGCGAACCCGTGGTCGGACCCAACGAAATCCTCCCCAGGCCGTCGGTTATCCTGCTCCACCGCTATGTCAAAGTTCCCTACCGGGAGGGCACCGTTGCCACCCGCCGGGGCGTCCTGCGGCGGGACAACCATGAATGTGCCTACTGCGGAAAGGCCGCTGCCACCGTGGACCACGTGGTCCCTCGGTCCCACGGCGGTGACGATAGCTGGGAGAACCTGGTTGCCTGCTGCCTGCGCTGCAACAACACCAAAGGCAACCGGACGTTGGCACAGCTTGGTTGGGAACTGCGGATTTCGCCTAAGGCTCCCCGCGGTGCCCGCTGGCAGATCCGCGAACTCGAACGCCCTTCCCCCCAGTGGGATCCGTTCCTGCAGAATGACACGGCAGCCTGATGTCCGCCACCCTCCGTTATAACGCAGTGATCCTCGCCGGTGGCCGGTCCACGCGGCTTGGCGGCACGCCCAAGGCGCTGCTGCTGGCTGGGGATCGCACCCTCCTGGAAACCACCCTCGCCGCGGTGCCCGAGGCCCGGCAGACCGCCGTCGCCGGGCCTCCCGAGCTGGCGGCCGTACTGGCCCGGCACCCGGAGACACCCACCCTGCTGGTCCGCGAAGAGCCTGCGTTCGCCGGTCCGGCTGCAGCGGTGGGGGCCGCCGTTGCTGCCTTGACCGCCCAGGACGCCGGCCGCGATCCTCGTCACACCGGTAACGCCACCGACGACGGCGACACTGCCGGGAGTCCGTGGACCCTGGTCCTGGCCTGCGACATGCCCCAGGTGTCCACCGCCGTACGGGCGCTGCTGACCGCGGCCGCTGAGCCGGGGAACGAAAGCCTGCTGGCCGTCGATTCAACCGGCAACCGGCAGCCGCTGGCAGCCCTCTACCGCACAGCCGACCTCCGGGCAGCGGTCGACGCCGCTGCCTCCGAAGGTTTGGCGAACAAGTCCATGAAGGCGTTGCTTGCTAGGGTGCAATGGAGGGGTGTTGATGTTCCCCCGATGAGTACAGCCGATGTTGACACCTGGAACGACGCGCAATCGCTGGGTGTGAGCGCCGGGGACCTGCCGTAGCAACGGGCAGTCCCCAAGCGATACGAAGGAGCACGAATGGCAAGCCAGCAGGAACTACTCGAGGCATGGAGCGCCAGGCTGCTGCAGGCGCTGGAGCTCGAGGGCACACCGGTGGATGTCGCCGCTGTCCTCGACCTGGCTGCAGTTGCAGCGCATAGCGTAGTGCGGCCCGCTGCGCCGCTGACCACCTTCATTGTTGGGTATGCCGCAGGCCTTGCAGCGGCGAGCGGCCAGGCCGAGGACGCCGTCGCCATGCGTTCCGCCATGGCTGTGGCTGCCGATCAGTGCCGCGACGCCGCGGCGGAAGGAGACGCCCAGTGACCGAACCCGCCGTACCCGTGATCCTGCCGGTCCAGCCCAACGCGTCCTGGGCGCAGGCGCGTCACGCGGCCTATGCCGCTGCCCGCCCGCTGCCCTACGAGACGGTGCCGCTGGACGAGGCGCTCGGCCGGATCCTTGCGGTCGAGACCGCCGCCCTGCAGCCGGTGCCGCATTACGCCTCGGCGGCCATGGACGGCTGGGCAGTTGCGGGGGCGCCGCCGTGGACGGTCATCACCCAGGAAGAACCCGAGGTGGAACGCTGGCAGGTCCACCGCGAATCCGGACGCCGCGCCCTGCAGCCGGGGGAGGCAGTGGAAATCCTCACCGGCGGGCTGATCCCGGAGGGCGCCGAAGCCGTCCTGCGCTCGGAAAGCGGTACGGTTTCCGCCACGACCCCTCCGCAGCTGAGCCTGGGCGACCGGGCGCGGAAAGGCGAACCGCGGGCGGGCGAACACATCCGCCCTGCCGGGGAAGAAGCAGCGGCGGGGGAGACCACCATCCCCGCGGGAAAACTGCTGAACCCCGCACACATTGCCCTGGCCGCCGTCTGCGGGCATGACACGCTGCCGGTGCTGCGCTCCCCGCGCGTGTCCCTGCTGCTGACCGGGGATGAAGTTATCGAAGCCGGCCTGCCCGAGCCCGGCCAGGTCCGGGACACCTTCGGACCCCAGCTGCCGCAGCTGATCACCATGCTGGGCGGACGGATCGACGTCGTCCGGCGCCTGCCGGACCGGCTGGAGGAAGTGGTGGCAGCGCTGAGCAGCGAAGCCACGGATGAACTCTCCATTGCCATGTCCTCCGGAGACGTCCTCATCACCACGGGCGGTACCGGGCGTTCCGACGCCGACCACCTGCGCCGTGCCCTGGAGGAGGTCGAGGCGGAGCTCCTGATTGACGGAATCTCCATGCGCCCGGGACATCCCACCATGCTCGCCCGGCTGCAGGACGGCCGCCTGCTGGTTGCCCTGCCCGGCAATCCGCTGGCGGCGATGATGGCAGTCTTCACGATTGTCCAGCCGTTGCTGGACGGGCTGCGGGGAGCCCCGATTTCCCGGGAACGGCATGTCCTGGCCGGAGTTGACCTGGAACCGCTGCCGGGCAGGACCCGGCTGGTTCCCTGCAGTATCCAGGAGGACCGGGCCATGCCCTCACCGTATTTCCGCTCCGGAATGCTCCGGGGACTGGCCGAGGCCGACGCCGTTATGGTGGTGCCTCCGGAAGGCTGCATCAGGGACCAGGCCGTAATGGCGCTGCCCCTCCCGTGGCAGGTCAACCGCGCACCGTCCTGGTAACCGGTGGAGAAACCGGACCGTACGGGCAACAAAAACCGGTAATACCGGGCAGTGCCGGCATCCGCCGGCGGATTTAGGCACCACAGACAGGGAGACATCATGGGACGGGTTACCCAACGAGGACGGGTCACGCGGTTCCGACTGGACGGCAACGTCAGCCGGCGGGACGACGTACTGGCCGGGGAGGAACCGCTGGAAATCCGGATCGGCGGCAAGTCCTTCACGGTCACCATGCGCACGCCGGGTGACGACTTCGACCTGGTCGCTGGATTCCTGGTTTCCGAAGGGGTGATCTGGGATCCGGCGCAGCTGGTCAGTCTGCGGTACTGCTCCGGAGTGGATGAGGAAGGTAACCAGACCTTCAACGTGGTGGACGTCCAGCTGCGCCCCGGTACCGCGCTGCCGGACACGGGGATGGAGCGGCACGTCTACACCTCCAGCTCCTGCGGCATCTGCGGCACGGCGTCCATCGAGGCCGTACGGAAGTCTTCGCACTTCGACCCGTCCACCGACGGTGTGCGGCTGCCCCTGGAAATGCTGGCCTCCCTGCCGGACCGGCTGCGCGAGGGCCAGAAGGTCTTCGACCGGACCGGCGGCGTGCACGCGGCAGGCCTGTTCAACGCCGACGGCGAACTGTTGTGCCTGCGCGAAGACGTGGGCCGGCACAATGCCGTAGACAAGGTGGTTGGCTGGGCGCTGCGTGCCGGGATGCTTCCGCTGAGCGGCATGGTGCTGCAGGTCTCCGGACGCGCGTCCTTCGAGCTGGTCCAGAAGGCCCAGCTCGCGGGTATCCCGGTGCTTGCGGCGGTCAGCGCACCGTCTGCCTTGTCCGTGGAACTGGCCAAGGACGGCGGGATGACGCTGATCGGTTTCAGCCGCGGCGCGTCCCTGAACTGCTACTCCGCGCCGGAACGGATCCTCGCCGGGACCCCCGCCCTCGCCTAGCGGCTTAGGCCCCGCCTCGCGCCGCGGTGAGGTCCTGCCGCTTCCGCACTTACCTAGCGCGAGGCGGGAAGCAGGACCGTCACCGTGGTGCCCTGGCCCACCTTGGAATCGATGCCCAGTTCCCCGCCGTGTTGGAGCACAATGTCCTGAACGATGGCCAGCCCCAGCCCGGTTCCCGGAATGGCAGCGGCGGTGGCGTTGGAGGCGCGGAAGAAGCGGCGGAAAAGATTGGGCAGGTCCGCTTCCGGGATGCCGATTCCGGAGTCCCGGACCTGCACCCGCACACCGGGTCCGGCGCCGTCGGGCCGAACCAGCTCCGCACAGACCTGCACGGACCCGCCGGCGGGTGTGAACTTTACAGCGTTGGAGCAGAGATTCGTGAACACCTGCTCCAACTGGGCACGGTCACCATCCACGAGCAGCGCCTCCGGGCCGAGGTCCAACCGCAGGTCCAGGTTGTTGGCACCGGCGGCGGGCGCCAAGGAGGCGGCGACGGCGCTGAGAAGTTCCGCCAGGTCGACTTCCTCCACCGCGAGGCTGCTCTCATCCGCGTCCTGCCGGGAGATGGTCAGCAGATCGCTGATCAGCTGATTCAGCCGGACGGCGTTGCGCCCAACGATCTTCAGCATCTGCGCCACATCGTCCGGGATATCCCCGCTGGAGCCGTCAAGAATGAGGTCCAGGTACCCGGTGATCGAGGTCAGCGGGGTCCGCAGTTCGTGGTTGACGGTGGCCACGAAGTCGGTCTTCGCCTGGTCCAGGTCCCGTTGCCGTTTGAGTACCATCCGCTGCGCCGTGATCAGGTTGCCCTGCACCAGGCCGTGGGCCAGGTTTCCGCTGACATGCCTTATTAGGGAAGTTTCCGTACCCGTCCAGTCCCGTGGGGCGCTTTCCCCGGCAAGCCAGAGCAGGCCAAAAGCCTTGTCCCCGTGACCGAGCGGCACCACCATGGAGGTCCGCAGGCCCGCCGCCAAGGAAACGGTGCTTATCGGATCCGGCTCGCTTCCCGGCTGGGCGTGGTGGTCCTCGACTGCGAGGGCACGGCCGCGTTCCCACAGGGACTCTGCCAGTTCACCGGCGGCGTGCCCGGAAAGTTCAGGTATGCCCCCGGCGGTTTCCTCCCGGGCCCAGGCCAGGCTCAGTTCGGGAACCCGTTCGTCGGGAAAGGTCACCAGCCGCACATGGTCCGCTTCAAACGTCGCGCCAAGACCGTGCACCACCAGTTCGGCCATCTGCTGGGGATCGTTCGTCGCCCGGATGGCGGCGGAAATGCGGCGGGTCTCCTCCCGCAGGCGGGCTGCTGCCGTCCGCCGGTCCCGGCGTGCCTCAGCGGTGGCAAGGATGAGGTTGACCCTGCGCGCGAGGTCTTCGGGGTCCACCGGGCTCGCCACGAAGTCGGCGATGCCCAGTTCGATCATGAAGTCCATATCCAGCCCGGCTTCGCCTGCCACCAGGATCACCGGAATCTTCGTGATTGCCGGCTCGTACCGCAGGCGCTTGAGCATGTCCATGCCGGTGACCTGCCGGATCGTGGAATCCACTACGGCCAGCACCGGCGAGTCGGTCCGTGCGGCCTCCATGGCCTCGTCGAGGTCCAGCACGGGCACTGCATCAAGACCCGCGTCGGCGAGGATTCCTGCCACGACGGAGAAGACCTCGGGCTCCTCAATGGAAACGAGGGCCTTGGCTCGCGTGGTGGGGATACTGCCCTCCGAAGAGGCGCCGCCCCTTGGGGCGGCGAAGGGTTTCAGTGCCGGGGACATTACGGCCTTTCGTCGGTGCCCGGTTCAACTCCAGGGGCAGCGATTCGAAGTGTATCAGCGCCCGGAGCGAAAACAGTGACCTGGTTCACTGCGCCTTCGGGGGAATTCCGGCACTGTTTCAGCCCCTGGCGATCGCCCGGGAATGGTCCCCGCGCGGGCTTAAGCTGGAACGTGCAGATATCGGAGGAACAGACATGAGTATGGAAGGCGCAGCATGGGGTTCACTCATGCAGATTTCGCGCGCGAAGGGCGTTGACGGCAAGATCTCGCGGGAAACCGTGAAACGGATTGTCCGTTTCGCCGCCCCGTACCGGAAACGTCTCCTCGGTTTCGTACTGCTCTCCGTAGTGGGCGCGTTCCTAGCCGTGGCCACTCCTGTCCTGGCCGGGCAGGTGGTCAATTCCATTGTGGCCGGTACTGCCCCGGGTGTCGTGACCCGGCTGGCACTGCTGATTGCCGCCGTCGCAGTAGCGGACGCCGCCGTCTCCCTGGCGACGCGCTGGTTCTCCTCCCGCATCGGCGAAAGCGTCATTCTGGACCTGCGCACCGCCGTCTTCGACCACGTCCAGAAGATGCCGATCGCCTTCTTTACCCGCACCCGGACGGGTGCCCTGGTGAGCCGGCTCAACAATGACGTGATCGGCGCCCAGCAGGCCTTCAGCGGAACCCTCTCCGGGGTGGTGAGCAACGTCGTCGCCCTGATCCTCACCCTGATCGTGATGCTGGGGACCTCCTGGCAGGTGACGGTGCTGGCCATGCTGCTGCTTCCGGTGTTCCTGCTGCCGGCACGGCGGATGGGCGGCCGGCTCGCCGCACTGCGCCGGGAAGCCGCGAACCACAACGCCTCCATGGGCACTCAGATGACCGAGCGGTTCTCCGCACCCGGTGCCACCCTGGTGAAGCTCTTCGGCCGGCCGGACGCCGAATCCCGTGAATTCGCGGTGCGTGCCTCGCGGGTACGGGACATCGGCGTGAAGATGGCCATGATGCAGGCGGTCTTCGTGACCGCCCTGACGCTGGTGTCCGCCCTGGCCCTGGCCCTGGTTTACGGGTTGGGCGGCTATCTTGCCCTGAGCGGCAGCCTGAACACGGGCGACGTCGTGACCCTGGCACTGCTGCTGACCCGTCTGTACGCCCCGCTGACCTCCCTGGCCAACGCCCGGGTGGAGATCATGAGCGCCGTGGTGAGCTTCGAGCGGGTCTTCGAGATCCTGGACCTGCGGCCGCTGATCCGGGAGAAGGACTCGCCGGCACCGGTGCCTCAGGGCCCGCTGAGCGTGGAGTTCGACGACGTCCGGTTCGCCTATCCCACCGCGGACAAGGTGTCCCTCGCGTCCCTCGAGGACGTGGCGGTGCTGGACAACCGCGGGGGCGAGGAAGTCCTGCACGGGGTGTCTTTCCGGGTGGAACCCGGGCAGACCGTGGCCCTGGTGGGGACCTCGGGTGCGGGAAAGTCGACCATCGCCCAGCTGCTGGCACGGCTGTACGACGTCGATTCGGGCGCCGTGCGCTTCTCCGGTACCGATGTGCGGGACCTGGGTTTTGCCGGCATCCGGCAGGCGCTGGGCATGGTGACCCAGGATGGGCACCTGTTCCACGAAACCATCCGCGCCAACCTGCTACTGGCCCGCCCCGAAGCCAGCGAAGACGAAGTCTGGGACGCCCTGCGCCGGGCCCGGCTGGAGGACATGGTGCGTTCCCTGCCGGACGGGCTGGAGACGATGGTGGGGGAGCGCGGCTACCGGCTCTCCGGCGGTGAGCGCCAGCGCATGACCATTGCCCGGCTGCTGCTCGCCCAGCCGCGGATCGTGATCCTGGACGAAGCGACTGCGGCCCTGGACTCCACCTCTGAAGCCGCGGTCCAGGCGGCCCTCGGTGAGGCGCTGCAGGGACGCACCGCCGTCGTTATTGCGCACCGGCTGTCCACCATCCGCAATGCGGACCGCATCCTGGTGATCGAAGGCGGACAGATCGCCGAACAGGGCACGCATACCCAGCTCCTGGAGCAGGGCGGGCGGTACGCGGAGCTGTACAACACGCAGTTCGCGGTGGCAGGGGAGCGGGACGCCGCGGGCCGTCCCTGACCGTCACGGAATGCCGTGCTCCTGCACGTTCCGGTAGTACTCCTGCAGGGTCAGGTCCCGGGCCGCTTCCCGGTCCAGGACAAACACGGCGTCCGGATGCAGCTGGAGTACCGACGCCGGGCACATGCCGGCCAGCGGTCCTTCCACGGCGCTGGCCACCGCTGCGGCCTTAGCGGCACCCTGCGCCACCAGGATCACCCGGCGCGCCTCCAGGATGGTGCCCAGTCCCTGGGTGACGCAGTGCGTGGGCACGCAGGATGCGTCGGAAAAGAAGCGGGCATTGTCCCTGCGCGTCGCGGACATCAGGGTCTTGACCCGGGTACGGGAGGCAAGCGACGACGTCGGCTCATTGAAACCGATGTGTCCGTTGCGTCCGATCCCGAGGATCTGCAGGTCGATCCCTCCGGCGGCGCGGATGGCGGCCTCGAAAGCGGTGCAGGCGGCGGCCAGGTCCGTTGCGCTGCCGTCGGGCACGTGGACGTTTTCCGGATCCAGTCCGAGGCGTTGGGTGACTTCCCGGTGGATCACCGCGTGGTAGCTTTCCGGATGCTCCGGCGCCAGGCCCACGTATTCGTCCAGCGCGGCGAGCCGGCTGCTGCGGTGGCGTTCCAGCACCTTGTAAAGGGACAACGGTGACGAGCCGGTGGCGACGCCGAGGTTCCTGATCTGCCCTGCGTCGACACTCCGCAGGATTTCCCGGGCGGCATAGTCCCCCACGCCTGCGGGCGTCTCGAGGATGACAACGTGCATCAGTGGATTCCTGCCCGGTTCTGGGAGTATGGTGCTGCTCCTCCGGATCGTCCCCCCGGTTCCTTCGGGAGCGGACGAAAAGTTGCTCAATGATGAACCCCCGGCGGAGTTGCTGTCCAGAGGCCAGGCACTACGCGGCTGCTGCGGGAGGACGGGCTGCCGGGAAACGCGCGTCGCAAACCGAAGCGGCGGTAAACACGGATGCGGGGTTAAACAAAAATGTGCCCCCGGCCGGAATCGAACCGACGACCTGCCCTTTAGGAGAGGGCCGCTCTATCCTACTGAGCTACGAGGGCGCACCCCCGGCTTCCCGGCGGGCGCTACCAGCTTACCCGTTTCTTCCGGCGGGCGTTTGCAGGCCGTGCGCGTCCGTGCCGGTACCCCCAACGGCACCGCCGTCGGGCTGCTGTGCTGCGATGTGCCGGGAGTAGCTCTCGCGGATGGCCTGCATAAAACCGAGGATGGTGCGCAGCTCAGTTTCCGTGTACCGGTTCATCACCTCGTCGGTGAGTGCGCCCAGGGGACCGAAGTAGGCGCCGGCAAGCTGCATGGCCAGCGGCTCGAAGTGCAGGGTGACCTTCCGGCGGTCCGCGTGGGTCCGGTTGCGGTGGATGTGGCCGATCCGCTCCAGCCTGTCGATCACTGCCGTGGTGGCGCCGGAGGAGGTTCCCAGCTGGTTGCTGAGCTGCCCGGCCGTGAGGGCCTGGTGCCGTATTTCCGCCTCCATGATGAGCACCAGTGCGCGCATGTCCGTGGCGTTGAGGCCGTGTGAGTGCGCAAAAGCGTCCGCGACACGCTGCCCGTCCAGGCTCATGCCGCGGAGTGCGTCCACAATATCCCGCCGTAGCTCCCGATCCTCCACAGCCCAATAGTAACTGGGAGTTGAAGTATCTCGATAGCTGAGATACTTTCAAGCAGAGATACTTACGTCACTGGGAGATACGCACATGTACGCAGGAATAGTGAAGAACGCCAAGTCGGCGTGGATCACGCTGCTGATCGGGGTGGCTGTCATCGTCGGCCTGTTCGCCCTGCCGGCTCAGGAAAACGACAGCACCGACGTGGGCGGACTGAATGACAAGTACCAGTCCGCCCAGGTGGCCGACCTGCTGCAGGAGTTCCCTGACGCGCAGGAATCCTCCGCCATTGTGGTGATCTCCCGTGAGGACGGGAACCCGCTGACCGACGCGGACACCGCGTCAATCCCGGAGATCAACGCGGCCGCCACGGAGGCGGGTGCCTCAGGCCCGCCGCCGCAGGTCCCGCCGGTGGTTTCGGAGAATAAGCTCGTGGCCATTGTTCCGCTGACGCTGCAGGCCGCAGCCGACGACGGCGATGCCGTCTCCGCGGAGGTCGAGGATCTGCGCAGCGCGGTTGCCGATGCTGCTCCGGAGGGCGTCAAGGCGGAACTGACCGGCGGGGCAGCGTTCAGCGCCGACCTTGCAGGGGTGTTCTCCGGTGCCAACTTCGTGCTGCTGACTGTCACCGCCGGCGTCGTCGCCGTACTGCTGCTGATCACCTACCGGTCGCCGTGGCTCTGGATCGTGCCGCTGGCGATTGTCGGCGCCATTGAACAGCTCGCAGCGAAGGTGGTGGACCTGCTGGCCCCCGCCACCGGAATCACGGTGGATCCGTCTGCCGTGGGCATTACGAGCGTCCTGGTGTTTGGTGCCGCAACCAACTACGCCCTGCTGCTGATTGCCCGGTACCGGGAGGAACTGCGCGTCCACGATTCCGTGTACGAGGCCATGGGCAAGGCCCTCATCCGCACCCGCGAGGCCATCATTGCCAGCGGCGGCACCGTCATCCTGGCCCTGCTCACCCTGCTGTTCGCCGACACCCAGAGCTACCGCGGCCTCGGTTTCTCCGCCGCCATCGGCATTGTCCTCGCCATCTTCAGCGCCTTGTTCCTGCTCCCCGTCGCGTTGGTGCTGCTGGGACGCAAGCTGTTCTGGCCGTTCGTGCCCAAGGTGGGGGACCCGGCCAAGGAAGGCAAGTTCTGGGGCCGCCTCGGCGAAGCCACTGCCCGCCGGCCCAAAACCATCGCGGGCAGCGCCGTCATTGTGCTGCTGGCCCTGGGCAGCGCCCTGTTCACCCTGCAGATCGGGCTAAGCGAAAACGAACAGTTCCGCGACGAGCCGCAGGCGGTCACCGCTGCGGAAACCCTCTCCGAAGGCTTCCCCGCCGGCTCCTCCTCACCCGTGACCGTACTGGTCGATACCGAAGCGGCGGACGACGCCGTCGCGCAGCTGGCCGGCCTCGAAGGCGTCACTACAGCGACTGCCGGCACCGAGCATGACGGACGCACCCGGGTGGAACTGATCACCGGCTACGAGGCAGGCACCGACGAAGCGAACACCTTCATCACAGACCTCCGCGCGGACCTGGCCGGGGAGGACTACGAGGCGCTGGTGGGCGGTGAAGCGGCCGAGCGGGTGGACCAGCTGGCTGCAAACCAGCACGACACGGTCCTCGTGGGCACCTCGGTGATTGTCCTGGTGTTCCTGGTCCTGATGATCCTGCTGCGTTCCCTGGTGGCACCTGTGCTGCTGGTCGCGTCGGTGCTGCTGACATTCCTGGCCGCGACCGGGCTGAGCTGGCTGTTGTTCGAGAACGTGCTGGACTTCCCCGCCATGGACGTCCAGACGCTGCTCTACTCGTTCCTGTTCCTGGTGGCTCTGGGCGTGGACTACAACATCTTCCTGACCACCCGGGCCCGGGAAAACGCGGCCTCGATGGGAACGAAGCAGGGCATGCTGGCGGCCCTGCGCTCCACCGGCGGGGTGATCACCAGCGCCGGCATCCTGCTGGCCGCCGTCTTTGCCGTGCTGGGCGTGCTTCCGCTGGTGACCCTGACCCAGGTGGGCATCATCGTGGCCATCGGCGTCCTGTTCGACACCCTGCTGGTGCGGACCGTAGTGGTCCCGGCCCTAACCTTTGTCCTGGGCGACAAGTTCTGGTGGCCGTCCAACCCGGCTGGTAAAGACGGACGCCACGGACGCCACCAGGCTGAGCCCCAGCAGGACCCAGCGGGCGACGGTCAGCGCAGCGGCCAGGGCGGCATCACCGCCCGTTAGTTCGGCGGCGCCGAGGGCATTGTCGATGGCAATGTTCTCCCAAAGGTCGGCCACCACAAAGAGGATCGGCGCACTGAAGAACACCCAGCGCAGCATCCGGCGCTGGGTGTTCAGCCCGATGATCAGCAGCCAGGTCAGTCCGAAGACCAAGGGAAAGAGCGTCCCGGCAGTCTTGTGCACGTAGCTGAGTTGGCCCAGGGCATCCGCGTCCATGGCGGCACGCAGGTCCGCCAGATGGTCCTGACCGTAGCCGAAGACCAGCGAATCGGGCATGGCCAATCCGTCGGCGAGCTGGCTCAGCTGGCCCAGCACCAGCAGGTGCAGGTACCAGAACAGGAACAGCGTGGTCACGACGCCGGCAATAACCACGAGTCCGGGACTGCTCTTGCCCTGCGGGCGCTGGCCCGGGGCGGTGTTCGCTGTCCCCGGGACACCCGTGCGGGGAGATCCGGCGTCGGGTCCGTGTTTGGCAGCGCGCTGTGCGGCGGTTTTTCCCATAGGTACAGTATGGCCGCACTGCTCCCGGAGCCCCGGAAGCCGGCCTCCGCGCGCCTGTCCCGGACGCAGCCAGGCGACTACGCTGGTGGGTTATGAGTGCCGTTGCGTCCCCCGAAGACTTGTTCCTTGCCGCTGACCTGGTGCGGGAAGCCGGGCAGCTGGCCCTGCGTATGCGGTCGGAGGGATTGACCGCCAGCGAGAAGACGTCGGTGTCCGACGTCGTGACCGCCGCCGACCGAGAGGCCGAGGCCCTGGTGGTGAACCGGCTGCGCGAGCTGCGCCCCGACGACGGGATTGTGGGGGAGGAGGGTGCCAGCCATCAGGGCACCTCGGGCAGGTCCTGGGTCATTGACCCAGTGGACGGCACCTACAACTTCTTCGCCGGATCCACCTACTGGTGTTCGGCCATCGCGCTGCGGGCCGACGCCGGGCCGCATGCCCTGCCCGGAGATCCGGATGTCCTGCTCGGCGCCATTTACCAGCCGCAGGAGGACCGGCTGTGGATCGGCGGCAAGGGCTTCCCGGCCACGCTGAACGGGGTGGCCATCGCCCCGCCGGCGGACGAACCGCTGAACCGCCTCTCGGCGGGTACGTATATCCATCCCACCTGGCTGCTGCGCCCGGAAGTGACCGGACCCTGGACGGCGGCAGCGTCCCGGGCCGCGACCATCCGGATGATGGGCTCGGGTTCCTGCGACCTCGCCCGGGTGGCCACCGGCCAGTCCGGTGCGTGGTTCCAGCACAGCTGCCCGGAGTGGGACTGGCTCCCGGGCAAGGCCATTGTCCTGGCCGCCGGGGGCAGCACCGCCGTCGTCGAAGTAAATGGTTTCCGTTGGCACATCGCCGGCACCGCGGCAGCCGTCCGGGAAATCCACGCGGCGTTGACCTCCGCCTGACCTCCGCCCGACCGGCGGGGCCGGGTGGCACAGGTGGGCCGGATTCCGCTCTCACCGGAATGTCAGCCGCAGCGCCTAGACTTAAAGCCATCATGGACTACCTCTTTGATCCACTTTTTCCCGCACCCCGCAAAGATGTGCCCGCGCCTGCCGCCGGGGCGCCGCATCCCGAGACCCAGCGGAGGGGTTCCTCCTACGCGGATGAAAGCCGTGCCGCGGACCTGCTGCAGGGACTGAATCCCCAGCAGGAGGAAGCGGTCAAGCATGCCGGTTCGCCGCTGCTGATTGTTGCCGGGGCCGGATCCGGCAAGACCCGGGTGCTCAGCCACCGGATCGCCTACCTGCTGGCCACCGGCCGCTCCAACCCGGGGCAGATCCTGGCCATCACCTTCACCAACAAGGCCGCCGCGGAAATGCGCGAGCGGATCGAAGCCCTGGTGGGCGGCGTCGCCAAGACCATGTGGATTTCCACCTTCCACTCCTCCTGCGTGCGGATCCTGCGCCGAGAAGCCAAGACGGTGGGGATGAACTCGAACTTCTCCATCTACGACTCCGCGGATTCGCTGCGCCTGATCACCCTGGTGGCGAAGGGGTTGGACCTGGATCCCAAGCGCTTCACGCCGAAGTCGATCATGCACAAGATCTCGGCGCTGAAGAACGAACTCATCGACGAAGAGTCCTACGCGGAATCGGCCAACTACGCCGACCCCTTCGAGCAGGCCGTCGCCGATGTCTACAAGGGCTACGCGCAGCGGATGCGCCAGGCCAACGCCATGGACTTTGACGACCTGATCGCCCAGACCGTGTTTATGTTCCGTGCCTTCCCCGGCGTGGCCGAGTACTACCGCCGCCGGTTCCGGCACATCCTGGTGGACGAGTACCAGGACACCAACCACGCACAGTACGCGCTGGTTAAGGAACTCGTGGGCGGCGACGACGACGCCCTGGACCTTCCTCCGGCCGAACTCACCGTCGTGGGCGACTCCGACCAGTCCATCTACGCCTTCCGCGGCGCCGACGTGCGCAACATCAATGACTTCGAGAAGGATTACCCCAGCGCGCGGACCATCCTTCTGGAGCAGAACTACCGGTCCACGCAGACCATCCTCAACGCTGCCAACGCAGTGATCTCCCGCAACCCCAACCGCCCCGAGAAGCGGCTGTGGACGGCGGAGGGCGACGGCGAAAAGATCATCGGCTACGTTGGCGAGAACGAACACGAGGAAGCCCGGTTCATCGCCGAGGAAATCGACCGGCTGCAGGACGAGGAAAACCTGCGCCCGGGCGACGTTGCGGTGTTCTACCGGACCAACGCCCAGTCCCGTTCCCTGGAAGATGTCCTGGTGCGGGTGGGCCTGCCCTACAAGGTGGTCGGCGGCACCCGGTTCTACGAACGCAAGGAAATCAAGGACGCGCTGGCGTACCTGCGCGTACTGGTGAACTCCGACGACGTCGTCAACCTGCGGCGGATCCTCAACGAACCCAAGCGCGGCATCGGCGACCGGGCCGAGTATTCCGTGGCGGCACTGGCCGAACGCGAGCGGATTTCCTTCATGGCCGCCCTGCGCCGCGCCGAGGAGGCCCCCGGACTGGCCACCAGGTCGCTCAATTCCATTAACGGCTTCGTCAAGATGATCGACGACCTCGCCGAGGTGGCCAGCGGATCCGGCGCCTCCGCGGCACTGGAAGCGGTGCTGGAACAAACCGGCTACCTGGCCCAGCTGCGTTCCAGCAACGACCCCCAGGATGAGTCCCGGGTGGAGAACCTGGCGGAACTGGTGGCCGTGGTCCGCGAATATGAACGTGACAACCCCGAGGGCTCCCTGGGGGAGTTCCTGGAACAGGTCTCCCTGGTGGCAGACGCCGACTCGATTCCCGACGCCCCCGGCGGCTCGGCCGAGGAAGTCGCCGCCGCCGTCGAGGAATCCCGTCGGCAGGGCGTGGTCACCCTGATGACCCTGCATACCGCCAAGGGGCTGGAATTCCCGGTGGTCTTCCTCACCGGCATGGAGCAGGGCCTGTTCCCGCACCAGCGCTCGGCCACGGACCCGGCCGAACTGGCCGAAGAGCGGCGTCTTGCCTACGTGGGACTTACCCGCGCACGGCAGCGCCTGTACCTCACCCGGTCCGAAGTCCGCAGCATGTGGGGCCAGAGCCAGTACAACCCGGCCAGCCAGTTCGTGGGTGAAGTGCCGCCGGAGCTGATCGAGTGGAAGCGGGAGGGCATGGACCGTCCCACCTGGGGCGGAGGCGGCAGCATCACCTCCAGCCACTACGGCGGCTCCTCCTGGGGTGCCGGAGCGCCGATGGGAACGGGCGGCAGCACCGCCAACTCTCCCGTGGCGAAGGCCATTGGCCGTGTGCAGCCACAGAAGGAGGTCCTGTCCGTGGCCGCCGGGGACAAGGTCAACCACACATCGTTCGGCCACGGCACCGTGCTTGCCGTGGAAGGCGCAGGGGATAAGACAGTGGCGAAGGTGAAGTTCGACGTCGGCGAAAAGCGCCTGCTGCTGCGTTATGCGCCGCTCACCAAAGAGGTCTGAGAGGGGAGTTTTTCATAACCCACACGGGGTAATTTCTACAAACGATAGAACTGTGTGCTTCATCACTAAAGGGGTAGTCTGGGATCGGCGTTCAGCCCCAAGGGACTAAAGTTCCTCGTGGGGCAGACCGGCCGGATGCATCTGCCCTGCGATCGTCCAGATCGCATGTAAACCTACTTCGACGTAGAAGGACACTAGCCCGTGGACCTGTTTGAATATCAGGCGCGCGATATGTTTGAGGCGCACGGTGTACCCGTGCTTGCCGGAATCGTGGCGCACACTCCTGAAGAAGCCAAAGCTGCTGCTGAGAAGATCGGCGGCGTTGTAGTCGTCAAGGCGCAGGTCAAGGTTGGTGGCCGAGGCAAGGCCGGCGGCGTGAAGGTTGCCAAGACTGCCGATGAAGCTTTCGAGCACGCATCCAACATCCTGGGCATGGACATCAAGGGCCACACGGTCAACACCGTGATGATTGCCCAGGGTGCCGACATTGCTGAGGAATACTACTTCTCGGTCCTGCTGGACCGCGCAAACCGCAACTACCTGGCCATGTGCTCGGTTGAGGGCGGCATGGAGATCGAGCAGCTGGCCGTGGAGCGTCCCGACGCCCTCGCCCGCGTTGCCGTTGATCCCGCCGTCGGCATCGACTCCGCAAAGGCCGCAGAGATCGTCGACGCCGCCGGGTTCGCCCCCGAGCTGCGCGAAGGCGTCATGAACGCCATCATCAAGCTGTGGGACGTCTTCACCAAGGAAGACGCCACCCTCGTAGAGGTCAACCCGCTGGTGAAGACCGGCAGCGGTGAGATCCTGGCCCTCGACGGCAAGGTCTCCCTGGACGAAAACGCCGACTTCCGCCAGCCCGGCCACGCCGCCCTGGAAGACAAGGACGCCGCGGATCCGCTCGAGGCCAAGGCCAAGGAAAACGACCTTAACTACGTCAAGCTGGACGGCGAAGTAGGCATCATCGGCAACGGCGCCGGCCTGGTTATGTCCACGCTCGACGTCGTCGCCTACGCCGGCGAAAAGCACGGCAACGTGAAGCCCGCCAACTTCCTGGACATCGGCGGCGGAGCCTCCGCCTCCGTCATGGCTGCCGGTCTGGATGTCATCCTGAATGACGCCCAGGTCAAGTCCGTGTTCGTGAATGTCTTCGGCGGCATCACCGCCTGTGACGCCGTGGCCAACGGCATCGTCAAGGCCCTGGAAATCCTGGGCGACGAAGCCAACAAGCCGCTGGTCGTCCGTCTCGACGGCAACAACGTCGAGGAAGGCCGCCGCATCCTTGCCGAGGCCAACCACCCGCTGGTCACCCTGGCCACCACCATGGACGAAGGCGCCGACAAGGCCGCCGAGCTCGCTCACGCCGCTCGCTAACCGAGCCTGTCGAAACCTAGAAGAGAGAACTCACCTATGTCTATCTACTTGAACAAGGACTCCAAGGTCATCGTTCAGGGCATCACCGGCGGCGAAGGCACCAAGCACACCGCCCTGATGCTCAAGGCCGGCACCCAGGTTGTCGGCGGCGTCAACGCCCGCAAGGCCGGCACCACCGTCACCCACGGTGACGTTGAGCTGCCCGTCTTCGGCACCGTTGCCGAGGCCATCGACAAGACCGACGCCGACGTCTCCATCGTCTTCGTGCCGCCGGCCTTCACCAAGGACGCCGTCATGGAAGCGATCGACGCCGGCATCGGCCTCGTCGTCGTAATCACCGAAGGCGTTCCGGTCCAGGATTCCGCCGAGTTCTGGGCCCACGCCCAGTCCAAGGTGGACGCTGACGGCAACCAGGTCACCCGCATCATCGGCCCGAACTGCCCCGGCATCATCACCCCCGGTGAAGCACTGGTCGGCATCACGCCCGCCAACATCACCGGCAAGGGTCCGATCGGCCTGGTCTCCAAGTCCGGCACCCTGACCTACCAGATGATGTACGAGCTGCGCGACCTCGGCTTCTCCACCGCCATCGGCATCGGCGGCGACCCGGTTATCGGCACCACCCACATCGACGCCCTGGCGGCGTTCGAAGCGGATCCCGAGACCAAGGCCATCGTGATGATCGGTGAAATCGGCGGCGACGCCGAAGAGCGTGCCGCAGAGTTCATCAAGGCCAATGTCACGAAGCCGGTCGTCGGCTACGTGGCCGGTTTCACGGCTCCCGAAGGCAAGACCATGGGCCACGCCGGCGCCATCGTCTCCGGTTCCGCCGGAACCGCCCAGGCCAAGAAGGAAGCCCTCGAGGCTGCAGGCGTCAAGGTCGGCAAGACGCCGTCCGAGACCGCTACGCTGCTGCGCGAAGTCTACGCAGCCCTCTAGGTCCGTACCAGCACGCCCCCGTCCACCGGAATCATATGGTGGACGGGGGTTTTGTGCGTCCCAGAAGAAAGACGGAAATGTCCACCTCAGTTTCAAACGGCTCTGCCCCGAAAGCCGGCCCGCACCGGCGGGCGCTGCGCCGTGCTTCCTGGATCGTTACCCTCGGCGGTTTCCTGTTCGGTTATGACACCGGCGTCATTAACGGCGCGCTGCCGTACATGCAGGACGATCTGGGGCTTACCCCGTTCACCGAGGGCCTGATTACCTCCAGCCTGCTCTTCGGCGCGGCCTTCGGCGGAGCCATCTCCGGGAAACTGACGGACAGGTACGGCCGGCGCCGGATCCTGATGGCCCTCGCCGTCGTCTTCCTGCTGGGCACCCTCGGCACCTCCCTGGCCCCGACGATCGCCGTGATGGTGCTGTCCCGGATTGTGCTCGGCCTGGCCGTGGGCGGCGCCTCGGCGCTCGTCCCCGTGTTCCTCGCCGAGCTTGCCCCGGCGGAACGCCGCGGACAAATGGTGACCCGGGACCAGCTGATGATTGTGACGGGCCAGCTGGTCGCCTTTGTGGCCAACGCGGTCATCGGCAACATCTGGGGTGAAGACCAGGGCGTGTGGCGCTGGATGCTGGTGGTTGCCACCCTGCCGGCCATTGCCCTGTGGATCGGCATCGCGTTCGTTCCGGAGAGCCCCCGCTGGCTCGCCTCGAAGGGGCGCTTTGCGGAAACCCTCGCCGCCCTCCAGCGGATCCGTAGCGCCGACGACGCACAGGCCGAATACAGCGAAGTGCGAGGCCTTGCGGAAAAGGAGTCGGCCCAGGCAGGAACGCTGCGCGACTTCGCCGAGCCGTGGCTGCGGCGGGTACTCCTGATCGGCATGGGCCTGTCCGTGGTCCAGCAGATCACCGGCGTTAACGCCATCATGTACTACGGCACGCAGATCCTGGCGGACGCCGGGTTCGGCACCGAAGCGGCCCTCACGGCCAACATTGCCAACGGTGTGGTCTCCGTGGCGGCCGCCATCGTCGGCATTTGGCTGCTGGGCCGGGTCCGCCGTCGGCACATGCTGATGACCGGCCTGATCGGCACCGGCTCGTCGCTGCTGCTGATTGGCCTGGTGTCGATCTTCGTCACCGAAGGCACCGTCCGCGGTTACCTCATCCTGGCCCTGACGGTCACGTTCCTGGCCTTCCAGCAGGGCGCAGTGTCGCCGGTGACCTGGCTGATGCTCTCGGAAATCTTCCCGCTGAAGGTCCGCGGGCTGGGCATCGGGCTGTCCGTCTTCGTCCAGTGGATGACCAACTTCGCCGTCGGCTTCTCCTTCCCGATCCTGATGGATGCCATCGGCATTTCGAAGACGTTCTTTATCTTCGTGGTGCTGGGAGTGCTGGCGCTGGCCTTCGTCCGCCGCTATGTCCCGGAGACCCGGGGCCAGAGCCTGGAACAGGTGGAAGAACACCTCCGGGCGGTCGGCAGCAAGTAGAAACCGTGCACAGAGAAGGGACCCTGCCGCTGGCAGGGTCCCTTCTCTGTGTTTAGGGCCTAGTTACGGGATCACCGGGTAACTGGCGATCGTCGGCACAGCGACCGACGCTTCGAAGCTCGTCAGCGCCGTAGCCTTGGGCAGCGCATAGACGGACGTCGCGGGCGTGATCTGTAGGACCAGCCGGGTAGCCGGACCCACGGTGTAGGAAACCTCCTCCAGCGGAACCGTCAGGGTGTGTGACTGCCCGTCCAGGATGAGGGGCACCGGTGTGACCTGGTTGCCCAGGACCAGGGAAGACCGGGACCGGTCGATGATCTGGGCATAGACATGGGTGTTCGCCTGCCGGGCCGACCCGCGGTACGTGAGCGTCAGCTGCGGGGCGCCGAAGGCCGACGTCGTTACGGCGGGTGCGGTGATGGGAACGTTGACTGCCACCGGCGCGACGGTGGCCGCGACGACGGCTCCGCTGACGGCGGCGGGGGACAGGATGATTGAACCCTTTCCCGTACCGTTCAGGGTGCCATTGGCCTGTGGGTAGCCCGGTGCTCCGCGGGTCACGCCGGCCTGGTCGATGAACTGGAACGCAGCCCCGGTATCGACCGGTTCATTCCGCAGGTAGCGGGCAAACCAGTTAAGTACGGCGGGGGTGATCCGGTCCGGACCGGCAGTGGAATTGCACAGCCCGTGTCCGCCGCAGAACTGCAGCATCTTGGTGGGGGTGCCGGTGCCGCGGATGAGCTCGTAGTTGCGGGTGGCCTCGTTCAGGGTGAAGAGGGTGTCCGCCGTGCCCTGGATGATCAGGGTGGGAGCCGTGATGGAGGTGAACAGCGAGTCCGGTGTCAGGGACTCGAAGTACGCGATCGACTCGGCGCTGAGCTGGTTCGGGTACGTCAGACCCTCCCGGCAGGCCTTTCGGACCGGGGCTGCCAGGGCGCCCTGGTTCCCCACCAGGGAACCCAGCTGTCCCAACGCGGTTCCCTCGGCACACAGCAGGGCGCCCCAGCCGCTCTTGAAGGAGCCTGCCTTGTAGAGGCTGGTGGTGAGGTCGTTCCAGGCAATGGTCGGGGTGATGGCGTCCACCCGCTGGTCCTGCGAGGCGAGGACAAACTGGATGCCTCCGCCGTAGGAGGCGCCGGCCATGCCCAGGACGGGATCTCCGGGGGAGTCCAGGCTCGCTTCGGGCTGGGCCGCAATGTAGTCGATGATCGCCGAGCCGTCCCGGCCCTCATAAGCAGGGTTGTTTACATACGCCTCGCCCCCGCTGAGGCCGAAGCCGCGCGGGTCCCAGGTCACCACGTTGTAGCCGGCGTCCCGCAGGGGAGCGATGCCGATGGAACCGATCAGCGTGCTGGTGGTTGATGACGGAATCCGTCCGCCCGGGAGCCCGAACCCTGGGCCCACCATGACCGTCGGTGCTTTCTGTCCGGCAGTGAGGCCCGTGGCCGGGAAGAAATTCGTATGGATAGGTGTGCCGTCGAAACTGGTGACCACGACGTCGGTGCGGATGGCTGGTGCGGCCGGTGCGGCTGGTGATGGTGCGGCGACGGCGGGAGCCGCCACCAGGGAGGTGCCCAACAGGGCGGCGGACGCCGCCAGAGTGCCCAGAAGTTTCCTCATAATGACCTCATTGTCGAAAGAGGGGAATTAGTTACCGTGCGGTAACTTTCCGCAGGCTATGAGGAGGGAGACCCGGGGTGCAAGGGCGCTGGGGAAAATGTCGCCCGACGGGTGCGGATTACGTGGGGAACTCTTGTGCCTGGCCAGTCGCTGGGGTAAAAGCCTGCCGGAATCGCGAACCTAGCGCAGACAGGTCCCCGCACGGATGTCCGTGCGGGGACCTGCTGGTTACTGCTTCTGCCGTGCCGGTGGAACTGCGTGCGGTCCGGAGCTACACGTCCAGAACTACAGCCGGTCCGGTGTGCTCTTTCCGGTGCCGGTTCCAGGTGCGGAATCGCCGGCACGAACTCCGGCCGCCTCGGGGACGTCGTCGTGCTCTGTGGTGTGCAGGTCGAAGGACGAACCGTGCTCCTCGACGCCGGACTGGATGGCCCGGTCGACCACGGAAACAGCCAGCCGCCGCCGCAGCGAGAGGGGATCCTTCGCCAGATCCTTCGCCAGGGCAATCGTCATCAGGAGCATCACGACGGCGAACGGCAGCGCGGCCACAATCGTGATCCGCTGCAGGCCATCCAGGGCTTCGGCAGGATCATCGCCGCCGGCCAGCAGCATCACTGCGGCCACGGCGCCGGTAAGGACACCCCAGAAAATGACGACGCCGCGGGACGGGTGCTCGGCACCGTTGGAGCTCAGCGACGCCATGATGATGGAGGCCGAATCCGCTCCGGTCACGAAGAAGATGGCGACCAGGACCATGGCGAGGATACCCACTCCTGCGGCCAGCAGGTTGGGCATGGGGAGGGCGGCAATCAGGTCGAACAGCGAGCCGTCGAAATCAATGGTGGGTTCGCCGTCGACCATTGTGGTGAGTCCGGCTGAACCGCTGGCCGCCGCGTCGCGCTGGATTCCGATCGCGGCGCCGCCGAAGATGGAGAACCAGACCACGCTGACTACGAAAGGAACTGCCAGGACGCCGGTGACGAACTGGCGGATGGTGCGGCCCCGGCTGATGCGGGCAATGAACATACCGACGAACGGCGTCCAGGACAGCCACCAGGCCCAGTAGAAGATGGTCCAGCTGGAGAGCCAGGCGCGCATGGATTCGTCGCCTGCCACCTCGGTGCGGGAGGCCATCGAGGCCATATTGGCGGCGTAGTCGCCGATGGCTGCCGGGATGACGTTGAGGATGAAGAGCGTCGGCCCCACAACGAAAACGATGGCGGCCAGCACCAGCGCGAGGACCATGTTGATGTTGGACAGCCACTGGATGCCGCGGGAAATGCCCGAAACGGCGGATGCCACGAAGCAACCGGTGAGGATCGCGACGATCGCAACCAGGACGGTGGTTCCCGCGGTCCCGAGGAAACCAACGGACTGCAGGCCGCTGCCGATCTGCAGGGCGCCGAGGCCCAGCGAAGCGGCGGTACCGAAGAGGGTGGCGAAAATGGCAAAGATGTTGAGTACCTTGCCCAGCGGTCCCTCCACCCGCTTCACGCCGAAGAGTGACGTGAAGGCCGAGGAGATCAGCTGGCGGCGGCCAAGGCGGTAGGTGCCGTAGGCCATGGCAACGCCGACGACGGCGTACATGGCCCACGGATGCAGGCCCCAATGGAACAGGGACGTGCCCATGGCGGTCTGCAGCGCTTCGGGGGTCTGGCCCTCAACGGTGCCGGGGGGAGGGGAGATGTAGTAGAACAGGGGCTCGGCCGCGCCGTAGAACATCAGACCGATGCCCATGCCGGCGGCGAACATCATGGAGATCCAGGAAACCGTCTTGAACTGCGGCTCTTCACCGTCCTGGCCCAGGGGGATCTTTCCGTACCGGCCCACGGCCAGCCAGATCACGTACGCCACGAGGAACGAGGCAAGGAGCACAAAGAACCAGCCCGCGTTAGTGATAACCCAGTCCAGTGCCGTGGTGGAGACGGAGGAGAGGTTGTCCCTCCCGAAGAAGCCCCAGGCAATGAAGGCGAGTGCAAGGACACCGGTGACGGCGAAGATCACTTTATCGAGCTTCGCCGGCACGCCGCGCCGGAGTGCTTCTTCCTGCTCGCGCTGCCCCTCGATCATCTGCTGGACGAGTGCTTCTTCCTGCTCCACGATGGGCATCGATGAAGTGGAGGGATCCGCAACGGAGGTGGAGCTGGTGGCGGGTACCGGCGGGGCGGGGGTGTCAGCAGCGTGCTTCCCGACGTCGCGCGTTGGACCTTCTGTGGTAGCCATAGGCCTTCCTTATGTCAGCGCAAAAGGGTCCCGGGTCTGGTGTGGACCCGGGCAGGCAGAATGGCAGTTCCTCTTTATTTGAGCGTGCAACGGACCTGAAACGGTCCGCCGGAATCTATAAAGTAACGCTGCCGTGCTTCTGCGTCCCTTTACATAATTCGCAAGTGTGTTGCTTCCAGACTCGCGGCCTGCGGCACGCCAAGTCAAATTGGCTTTTAGGCTCCACGGGGCCTAGAGCGCGGTTGTTCCGAAGAGCATTCCCAGCAGATATGTGGCGGCAGCAGCGCCGAATCCGATCGCCAGCTGGCGCAGCGCGCGCTTCAGCGGGGAGCCACCCGAGAGCAGGCCGACGACGGTGCCGGTGGTCAGCAGCGCCAGTCCCACCAGGACGCAGGAAAGGACGACGGCGGTCATCCCCGTCAGGCCGAACAGGTAGGGGAGGACGGGAATGACGGCGCCGGATGCGAAGAAGCAGAAGCTGGACGCCGCAGCCCCGAGGCCCGTCCCGACGGATTCGTGTTCATCGCGTGTGGTGTCCGCGTCGGCTTCGGGGTTAAGGGAGAAGCTAGGATCGCAGTCGCAGCTGTAGAGACCCATCCGCTCGGCAGCACGGTGTTCGGCGGCCTCCCGCGTCATGCCGCGCGCTCGGTAGACCAGCACCAGCTCGTTGGCATCGATGTCCAGCGATTTCGCAGCCGAAAGCGTGATCTGGGTGGGACGGGACGCATCCAGCAGCTCACGCTGGGACCGGACCGAGACATACTCTCCCGCACCCATGGACAACGCCCCGGACAGCAGGCCGGCCAGGCCGCTGATCAGGATGAATGTACTGGATACCCCTGTGGCCCCAATGCCCATAATGAGGGCCAGATTGCTGACCAGCCCGTCATTGGCCCCGAACACCGCCGCGCGGAAGTTTCCCGACAGGCGGGTCCGCCCCCGGGTCGCGAGTCCGCGGATCACTTCCTCGTGGATCTGTTCATCGGCGGCCATGGCGCTGGGGACATGGGGATCATGGGCGTAGGGGGAGCGGCTCTCGGCACGCTGCGCCAACGCCAGGACGAACACGGAGCCAAAGCGCCGGGCGAGCAGCCCGAGGAGACGGTTACGGAAGGAAGCGCGTGTCCTGCGTCCGGCGTCGTCGCCCAGCAGTGTGCGCCAGTACGCTTCATGGCGGCCCTCCGCCTCGGCCAGCGCGAGCAGGATGTCGCGTTCCTCGCCGTCGCGGCGTTCGGCCAGATACCGGTAGGTTGCCGCTTCCGCCTGCTCATCGGCAAGGTATTGCCGCCAGCGCTTTATCTCGGCAGGGGTCGGCACGCTGGAGTCGCTGGATGCGGGCTCCGGCAGGGATTGGGGGTTCACGGTACTCCTGACAGGGACCGGAAAGGGGAATCCGGTCAGTTTGAACACAGCTTAAACACAGCTCTTCTGACCGAAGGTCTCGCTCGCCCGCGGCTGGTGCCGGCGGGTGGACTGCCGGGACGCCGCAGCGTCCAGTATGTCGACAGGCCTCGGCTTGGAATGGACTCGTATCGTCACTCAAATAGTCACGCTCATGGTCCCGCCGGAGCTACTCCCCTTCGCGTGTCCCAGTGTAGTCGAATCCGCCGGTCGGATCGGCGGATCCGCCGGGGCGCGGTTGGAGGCGGGGACGTGCTGGCTTAAGTCAATGACGGGCAGGCGCTAAAGTCATTTCGTGAGCAAAAACTACCCTCTTCCGGATCCGAACCGCCCGTGGACCCGCCACTACAGCGAGGGAGTACTGGAAGGCTTTACCCTTCCGGACGAATCCCTCGTCGACGTCGTGGAGAGGTCCGTCCGCAACCACCGGTCCAAGCCCGCCCTGCAGTTCTTCGGTGCCACCACTTCCTATGGGGAATTGGGAGACCAGATCCGCCGTGCCGCGGCGGGATTGTTGAAGCTCGGTGTCCGTAAAGGCGACCGGGTGGCGCTCGCGCTGCCCAACTCGCCCCAGCATGTGGTGGCGTTCTACGCAGTGCTGCGCCTAGGCGCAGTGGTGGTGGAACACAACCCCCTCTATACGGACCGTGAACTCCGCCACCAGTTCGAGGACCATGGCGCCACTGTGGCGATCGTCTGGGACAAGATCGTGGAGAACATCCAAAAGCTTCCCGCAGACATCCCGGTCCGGACCATTGTCTCCGTGGAACTGATCCCGGCCATGCCGCTGGTGAACCGGCTGGCCTTGAAGCTTCCCGTCCCGGCGCTGCGGGAGGCGCGGGCAGCCCTCTCGGCTGCCAAACACCCGCCCCGCCGCCCGCGGAAACTGGTCCGCTGGCAGGACCTGCTGGACAACCGTCCGCTGCGCAGCCGCCACCCCCGGCCTGAACCCGAAGATCTGGCGGCCATCCAGTACACGAGCGGCACCACCGCCGATCCCAAGGGCGCGATGCTCACGCACGCGAACCTCGTGGCCAACGCGGCACAGGGGCGCGCCTGGGTCCCCGGGCTGAAGCCCGGTCACGAAACCTTCTACGCCGTGCTGCCCATGTTCCACGCCTACGGACTGACACTGTGCCTCACCACCGCCATCAGCCTGGGCGCCCGGATTGTGCTGTTCCCCAAGTTCGACGTCGATATGACGCTCAAGGCGATGAAGAAGACACCCGCCACCTTCCTGCCCGCCGTGCCGCCCATCTATGAGCGTTTGGCAGCAGGAGCGGCGGAACGGGGTATTTCCCTTCAGGGTGTCCACGCCGCCATTTCCGGTGGCATGAACCTTCCGCCCCGGACGGTGGAGCTGTGGGAAAAGGCCACCGGCGGGCTCCTGATCGAAGGCTACGGCCTCACCGAAACGTCGCCGATTTCCCTGGGTAACCCCTTTGCGGCGTCGAGGAAGCCGGGAACGGTGGGCGTTCCCTTCCCGATGGTCGACATCCGGGTGGTGGACCCCGAACACCCCACCGTTGAGGTGCCCAAGGGAAACCGCGGAGAACTGCTGATCAAGGGACCCCAGGTTTTTCAGGGCTATTGGAACAAGCCCCGCGAAACCGAGGCGGTACTGCTCGACGGCGGCTGGTTCCGGACCGGTGACATTGTCACGGTGGATGAGGATGACTTCGTCACCATTGTCGACCGGATCAAGGAGCTGATCATTACGGGCGGCTTCAACGTTTCCCCGTCCGAGGTGGAAAATGCCCTGAAGCGCCACGAGTCCGTGGACGACGTCGCCGTCGTCGGCCTGCTCCGCTCCGGCGGCGGGGAAGACGTAGTGGCCGCGGTGGTCCCCAAGGCAGGATCCCGCTTCAACGCCGAAGAGCTGCGCGCCTTCGTGCGCAAGGAATTGGCCGCCTACAAGGTTCCCCGCCGGATCGTGGAGATCCAGGAGCTGCCCAAGTCCCTGATTGGCAAGGTGCTGCGCCGGCATGTCCGCGACAGCCTGCAGGACAACGGTGCCGGACCGGGCGCTGACGGCGCCGCCGAGAAGATTTCCCCAACCCTCCAGACCAAACCCTGAGCAGGAAAGAGCGAACATGAGCGCATCAAGCCCCGACAGGGCCGAACGGCACACCGAACCGGAGCATGCGAGACCCGGCCGCTATTGGAGTGGTGCCCTCGGCCATGCCGGGCAGCGTTCAGCCCAGATCCTGCTGATCCTGCTGCTGGTCTCGGTCACGGTCTACGGGCTGCTCCAGGTCACCCTGGTGGTGATCCCGGTGCTCCTGGCGCTGATCCTGGGGGCGGCGATTGCGCCGTTCGTGAACTGGCTGCGCCGCAAGGGCTGGCCCAGTGCCCTGGCCACGGGATTGTCCTTCCTGCTCCTGCTCGCCATCTTCGGTGGCCTGATAACCGGGATCGCGTTCGCTATCCGCAGCGAATGGGACGACCTGGTGGACCAGGCCGTCGCGGGCTTCGACAAGCTCTATGACTTCGTGCTCAACGGGCCGCTTCCCGTGGATGACGAGATGCTCGGCAATGCACGCGACAGCGTGATCGACTTCGCGACCAGCAGCACGGTCAGCAGCGGTGCCATTGCCGGTATCTCCGCCGCGACCTCGTTCGCTACCGGATTCCTGCTGATGGCCGTAGTGCTGTTCTACTTCCTCAAGGACGGCGACCGTATCTGGGCGTTCTTCCTGCGGCTGTTCCCCGCCGGTGACCGGCGGGACAAGGCCCGGCTCTCCGGCTTCCGAGTGATGGAGGTCCTCGGCGGCTACGTCCGCGGCACGGCCATTGTGGCGCTGGTTGATTCGGTGTGCATCGGTGCGGCGCTGTTCATCCTGCAGGTTCCGCTGGCACTGCCCCTGACGGTGATTGTTTTTGTTGGTTCCTTCATCCCGCTGGTCGGTGCCACGGCGGCCGGTGTCTTCGCCGCCCTGATCGCGTTGGTGGCCAACGGGCCGGTGGTGGCCCTGATTGTGATCATTGTGATCATTGCGGTCAACCAGCTCGAGGGCAACTTCCTGCAGCCGGTGGTGATGGGCAAGTCCCTGAGCATCCACGCCCTGGTGATCCTGCTCGCCCTGACCGCCGGAACCATCCTGGCCGGCATTGTCGGCGCCATCCTGGCTGTCCCGATTGCCGCCGTCGGCTGGGCCGTCATCAAGGTCTGGACCGGGGAGGACGACGGCGAGGATCTCGACGCGAAGGAGATCCCGGACCCCAAGGACCAGCCCGAAATGGAATCCCTCGACAAGTAAAGTACGGGACTTCCAAGGGGCCGGCACCTCATCCGCTTCGACGGATGAGGTGCCGGCCTCCGCTTTTCCCTCCGGCTGACCAGGTCCCGCAGAGCGTGGGACGGCGGTGACAGGGCTGGGCTGCCTACACCCCGGCGGCAGGTCCGCTGGTCAGTCGCTGCAGGTAGTCCACGGCTCCGGTGATATCCCGCCCGGAGGACCGGTAGCCTACATAGCCGTCCGGACGGATGACCAGGAGTTCGGCCCGGCGGGAGCTCAAGCCCAGCCGGTGGAACGCCAGGCCGCTGACGTCCTTGATGATGCCCGGAGCGTTGGCAATCAGGCTGCTGCCAACGGTGAGGTACTGGACATTAAGCAGACCGGCGAGCCCGGGCAGAGCGGCATGGAGCTGGGGAACCGCGTCCTGGGGCCAGCCGGGGCCGGTGAGCAGGACGGAGAAGCCCGGCATGGACACCAGGTCCTGCAGGCGGCGTTCCCGGTCCTGGTAAATCACATCGGCGTCGGGCAGGCGGTCACCCGGCTGCGGTCCGCTGGCCAGGAGCGCCGGCCGGTGGGAGGGCCCGGATTCGACAATGCTGCTGCCGCGGTAGTTGACGTTCAGCTGGGCCATGGTCCGGAAGAGCCGAGCGCGGAGTCCGTCCCAGCCCATGGCCTTCGGGGCCAGTGCCGGCAGGAGTTTGGTGCGGGGGAGTTTCTTCAGCCCGTTGCGGCTGGTGGCCAGCCGGAAAATGCGGTCCGTCGAGGACACGACTTCCTGGTCCACCGGCCGGCGCTCGGCGTGGTAGCTGTCGACCAATTCATCGCTGGCGAGGCCACGGGCGCCAAGCGCGAGTTTCCAGCCCAGGTTCAAGGCATCCTGGATCCCAGTATTCATCCCCTGTGCGGCAACGGGGGAGTGGACATGGGCGGCGTCCCCGGCCAGGAAGACGGAACCCCGCTGGAAGTATTCGGCCATCTGATGCGACAGGCGGAAGGTGCTGATCCAGCGCGGGTCGTGCACCTTGAGGGCGCCATGCGCAAAGGTGTCGGCCAGTCCCTGCAGTGTTTCGAGGTTAGCGGGTTTGTGCGGCGGTTTGATGGAGATCATCCGCCATGTGGCGGTGCCGCCGAGCGGGAACAGGAAAAGGAAGCCGTCCTCGGTGGGGTAGGAGTGCACGGCGTCCGGCTCCGCACCCTCGATTTCGACGTCCGCCAGGATGAAAGTCTCGGGGTAGGCTCCGCCACGCCAATCCATGCCGGCCTTGGCCCGGACGGTGCTCTCGGCACCGTCTGCCCCAACCACATAGCGGGCACGGATACGCTCGATGCCCCGGTCCATCCGCTGGATCTTGGCTTCCATACCGGCAAACGGATCCTCGGGATCCAGGCGTTCAAGGTCCTGGAGCTCGGCACCGCGTTCGATGCGTACCCGGCGGGAAAGCAGATGCTGGGTGAGGATGCGTTCGGTTTCCGTCTGGGACAGGAACAGCAGCTGCTGGAAGGCGGAGTCCTCGAGTCCGGTGTCGAAGAGATCGACTTCCAGCGTTTCCTCCGGCAGATGGAGGTGCAGTTCGCGGGCGGGCCGCCCGGCGGACACCAGCTCGCCGCTGATCCCGAAGGGCCGCAGTGCTTCCAGGGTGCGCGGCTGGATGGCGATGGCCCGCGATTCGGTGCCCGGCGTCTGCCGCCGGTCAATAATGCGGAAACTGGCGCCGAACGCTGCCAGCTGGGCGGCCAGAGCCAGGCCCGTAGGCCCGGCACCCACGATCAGGACATCGACGTCGTAGTTAGGGTCTTCGCTGTTATCGTGGGCCGCCATGCCCTCAGCCTAGTCTTGACCCCAACCGCAGTTCCACTTTAGCTTTCGACTACACCTCTGGTTACCCCACGTAACCCCCCGACGGCGGACGACGATGCCCGCCCTGGATCCGGAGACAGCGCCCATGGATGAGACTCCCCGCGTGAACGCCAACGGCCGCTTGGGGCCGGTGGATGCCGCACAGGTCCCGCGGTACGCCGGGGCAGCCACATTCGCCCGGCTGCCCCGCCTGGACCAGGTGGAACGGGCGGACGTTGCCGTGGTGGGGGTGCCGTTCGACAGCGGAGTGTCCTATCGTCCCGGGGCGCGGTTCGGCGGCAACCACGTCCGGGAAGCCAGCCGGCTGCTGCGTCCGTATCACCCGGCGCTGGACGCGTCGCCGTTCGAAAACCTGCAGGTGGCCGATGCCGGGGACATGGCAGTGAATCCCTTTAACATCAGTGAAGCCATCGACACAGTGCAGCAGAACGCCCTGGGTCTGACCGGACACGGCACCAAGCTGCTGACTCTGGGTGGGGACCACACCATCGCCCTGCCCCTGCTGCGCGCGGCGGCCGAACGGGCCGGGTCCCCGGTGGCACTGCTGCACTTCGACGCGCACCTGGACACCTGGGACACCTACTTCGGTGCCGCCTACACACACGGCACGCCGTTCCGCCGGGCGGTCGAGGAAGGCATCCTGGACACGGACGCCATGTCCCATGTGGGCACCCGTGGCCCGCTCTATGGGAAGAAGGACCTGGCGGATGACCGGCGTTTCGGTTTCGGCATCCTCACCTCCTCCGACGTTTTCCGGCAGGGCGTGGACGAGGTCGTGGCGAAGCTGCGCGACCGCATCGGCACCCGGCCGCTGTACATCTCCGTGGACATCGACGTCCTGGACCCGGCACACGCCCCGGGGACCGGCACCCCGGAGGCCGGCGGCATCACCAGCCGCGAGCTGTTGGAGATCCTGCGCGGGCTGCGTGGGCTGAACCTGGTGGGCGCCGACGTCGTCGAGGTTGCCCCGGCCTATGACCATGCGGACATTACCGCGGTGGCCGCCTCGCATGTTGCCTACGACCTGATCACCCTGATGGGACTGTCCGCATGAGCGGTGAGTCCAGCGCCTCCGATGCCTTCTCCGGGACAGGCCCCGTCCGTAACGGCGGAGACCTGGTGGTGGAAACACTTGAAGCCCTCGGTGCCAGCAAGGTTTTCGGCATTCCCGGCCAGCACGCGCTGGGGCTCTTTGACGCACTGTCCCGTTCCCGGCTCGATTTCATCTCCTCCCGGGTGGAAAACAACTCCGCGTTTGCGGCCGACGGCTTCTCCCGGGCCACGGGACAGGTGGGGGTGCTCTTCCTCTCCACCGGCCCCGGCGCCCTGACCGCCCTGTCCGGACTGCAGGAGGCCTATGCCACCGGGGTGCCGATGATCGTGGTCGCCAGCCAGATCCCCCTGGACGGGCTGGGCGCGCGGCGCCGGGGGATGCTGCACCAGCTGGATGACCAGAAGGCCTCGGCAGCGAATGTCACCAAGAGCCAGCGGCTCATCCAGCATGCCTCCGGTATCCCTTCGGCCATCCAGGATGCCTGGACCGAGGCCATTTCCTCGCCTGCGGGACCGGTCTGGATCGAGATTCCGCAGAACGTGCTGCTTCACCCCGTGCTGGTTCCCGCGGTGGAAGACGCGCTCGCGGAGCCGTTCGACAATCCGCCGCGCAGCGAGCTGGTCAAGGAGGCCGTGCGCTGGCTGGAAGCAGCGCGGCGTCCGGCGGTGATCGCCGGGGGAGGGGTGCGCCGCAGCGGCGCCGAGGCCCCGCTGCTATCGATTGCGGAGAAACTGCACGCGCCGGTCATCTCGACGCCGGGCGGCAACGGCGCCTTCCCCTGGAACCATCGGCTATCACTGCAGGCCTGGATGGAAGACCGGTATATGACGGAGGTGCTCGAGGATGCCGATGTCCTGGTGGTCATCGGTTCGTCGCTGGGGGAAGTGACGTCCAATTACTTCACGATGGCACCCCGCGGCCGGATCATCCAGATCGACGCCGAACCCCGCGTCCTGGAATCGAACCGTCCCGCCCTCGGTATCCGTGCCGACGCCCGGCAGGCGCTGGATGCCCTCGACGAGGTCCTCCGGCCGGCGGAACGCCTCCCCGACTGGCACGGGCAGGGCGCCGAGGAGCTGGTGGCCGGTGCACTGGCACGGGTACAGGCCCGGCTGGATGCCCAGGACCTCGACATGGAGCGCCGCTTTATGGCGGACATCCGAGCCGCAGTGCCGGACGGTATGCAGACCTACTGGGACATGACCATCGCCGCCTACTGGGCGTGGAGCTGCTGGGACTCGAAGGCAGGCCGGTTCCACTCCGCCCAGGGAGCCGGCGGCCTGGGTTACGGCTACCCGGGGGCGATCGGAGGTGCGGTGGGCCTGGGGGAGCGGGTGCTCGCCGTGTCCGGCGACGGGTCGGCCATGTACTCCATTGCCGAACTGGCCACGGCCCGGCAGCATAACCTTCCGGTGACCTGGCTGATTGTCGACGACGGCGGCTACGGCATCCTTCGCGAATACATGGAGGACGCCTTCGGCAAGGCCACGGCCACGGAGCTGGCCCGTCCGGACTTCGTGAAGCTTGCGGAATCATTCGGCGTGCCGGCCCGGCGCTGCGCCCCCGTGGACATCCGCCCTGCCTTGGAGGAGTCCTTCACTGCCGAGGGGCCCAATGTGGTTGTGGTTGAAGCGAGGATAGGGCTCTTCGCTCCCACGCATCTTGTCTGACGGGGATTGGGGGGCGGACCCCGACGCGCCCGCCGCTGCGGTTGCCCCGGCGGACGCCGAAATTGACGGAATGTGGGCCGCGTTTTATGCCTCCGGTCCAATTCCGTTCGGGCTGACCGGTGTGGTGACCTCCCTGGTTGCACCGCTCTCAGCCGCCGGCTGCCCGGTGTTCGTCGTTTCGACTTTCGACGGCGACATCCTCATGGTTCCCGCGCCGCAGTACGGCCAGGCCCGCGACGTACTGCAGGCGGCAGGCCACACGCTTCGCTAGGACTGTTTAGTTAGTTGACCTAGGCAAATTTCCGCGTATAGTTGCCTAGGTCAACTATCAGTACCCAACACCCCCGGAGACCATCCCCATGCCTATGCAACAGGAAACGGCGGATGATCTGATCCGGAAGATCTTCGCCCTGCAGCGAACGCTGCGGTGCGTCACCCAACACAGTGCCGACCACGGTGGACCCGGCGTGGCACTGCAGGGAGTGATGCGGATGATCGGCGAAGACGGTGAGCTGCGGGCAACCGAGCTTGCCGCCAAACTCGGCATCGGCCCCGCTGGCCTCAGCCGCCACGTCGCCGAACTCGAAGAACTCGGTTACGTCCGGCGCCGCCCGCACCCCCAGGACCGCCGCGCCTACCTCATCAGCCTGTCCGAACTGGGGGAGTCGGTTCTTCACGACGCCATGAAAAACCGGGCAGCCGTGCTGCAGGAAGCGCTCGCCGCCTGGTCCGAGGACCAGGCCCGGCTTGCCGCAGAAACCATCGGGTCGCTCTCCGACTCGCTTTTTACGTCTATCCGCCGCGCACCCGGAACCCCCGGGCAGACGCCGGAAACCTCCGAATCCTATCCACAGGAGCAAACAGCTAAGTGACCGAGACCAAGACTGTCCGGAAGAAACATATTCCCGGCGAGATGAGCCACCGCCAGATCCTGCAGGCCCTGACCGGCCTGCTGGCCGCATTGTTCACGGCGATGCTGAGCACCACCATCGTGGCCAATGCCCTGCCCACGATCATGGCCGACCTGCACGGAACCCAGACGGACTTCGCCTGGGTGGTCACGGCAGCCCTGCTGGCCAACGCGGTGAGCACACCCATCTGGGGCAAGCTCGCGGACCTGTTCAACAAGAAGCTGCTGGTGCAGCTGAGCATCGTGATCTTTGTTGCCGGTTCCGTCCTCGCAGGTTTTTCCCATTCCATGGACCTGCTGCTGACCGCACGCGTCATCCAGGGACTGGGCATGGGCGGCCTGACCGCACTGGCCCAGGCGATCATCGGTTCCATCATTCCGCCGCGGGAACGCGGCCGGTACTCCGGCTACATGGGTGCCGTCATGGCCGTGGCCACAGCCGGCGGCCCGCTGCTGGGCGGGTTCATCGTCGACAGTCCGCTGGGCTGGCGCTGGACCTTCTTCCTCTGCGTTCCGCTCGCCGTCGTCGCCCTGATCCTGCTGCAGGTCACCCTGCGCCTGGAACACGTACGCCGCCCCGCGAAAATCGACTGGCTCGGTTCCATCCTGCTCACCGCAGGTGTCTCCCTGCTCCTGATCTGGGTCTCTTTCGCAGGCAAGCCCGACTACTACGAATGGTGGTCCTGGGAAACGGCCGCCATGGTGGGCGGATCCCTAGTCCTGCTGGCCCTGCTGGTGCTGGTGGAGGCAAAGGTCTCCGAACCGATCATTCCGCTGAAGATCATCAGCCAGCGGACCACCGCCCTGGCCATCCTGGCTTCCGTAGCCGTGGGTATCGCCATGTTCGGCTCCACCACGTTCCTGGGCCAGTACTTCCAGCTGGCGCGCGGCTTCACCCCCACCGAGGCCGGACTCCTGATGCTGCCCATGATTGCCGGCAACCTGCTCGGTTCCGTGGGATCCGGCCTGCTCATCACCCGCTTCGGCAAGTGGAAGCGCTTCCTGATTATCGGCACCATCCTGGTGATCCTCGGGACGGGACTGGCCGGCTTCATCGACCACGAAACCGACATGGTCCTCGTCAGCCTGTTCATCTTCATCCTGGGCATCGGTATGGGCCTGCTGATGCAGAACTTGGTGCTGGCCGTGCAGAACACGGTCAAGGTCACGGATGTCGGTTCCGCCAGCGCCTCCGTTGCCTTCTTCCGCACCGTCGGCGGCGCCATCGGCGTCTCGGTCCTCGGCGCAGTGCTCTCCAGCTCGGTCAGCCGCCGCGTCACGGAGGAACTGGACAAGGCCGGTATGCCCACCAACGCAGGCGGCACCACCGCCACGCTGGACATCGGAGAGCTTCCGCCGGCAGTCCAGATGTTCTTCCGGATCGCCTATGCGGAGGGTACGGCGGATATCTTCAAGATCGCCGCTGCCGTTGCGGTCATCGCCCTGGTCGCGGTGCTGTTCATCAAGGAGCAGGCGCTGCGCCGGACTTTGGACATCAAGCCGACGTCGGCCAACCCGCTTGAGCCCGGCCTCACCGGCGGCGCGGAAATGCTGCACACCGGCGCCATGTCCACCGTGGATCCGGTAGCACCGGTTCTCACCGACAGCACCGGCTCGCGGAACGGCAGCAGCTCGAAATAGCCCTACTGCATGGTGAAACGCCGTGCCACGGCCCCGCCCAACGCCGGGACCCGGAACATCCGTTCCAGCCCGGCGTTGCGCAGGGCCATTGCTCTTTGAGGCAGCGGCCGGCCCAGCACCATGTTGGCGCGTGCCTGCGCCGAGGCCACAACGGCGCCGCGCCGCCGCCGCCGTTCGAAGTCCTGAAGCGCCCGGCCCATCGGTTTCCCGTGCAGGGACGCGGCAATAAGCGGTGCCACGGCGGCCGCGTCCAGCCAGCCAAGGTTCATTCCCTGGCCGCCGATCGGACTGATCTGGTGGGCCGCGTCCCCGATCAGGACCGTACGTCCGTGCACCAAGTGGTGCGCCCGGCCAATCCGGACACCGAAGGCGCTGAGCATGGAATTTCCGGCCACGTCCAGGCGGTGCCCGGTCCGCCTGCGGACCAGCTGCGCGAGGCCGGCGGCGGTCGCTTCCTGCGGCAGGGCGCCGGTATGCGCCACCCACCGGCGCAGCCCGCCGGGCAACGGAAACGACTCCACGATCCCCTCCGGCTCCAGGTAGAGCACCGCCAGCGCCCCGTCGCCGGTACCGTCCGGGTAATCGCCCATCACGTAGGTGTCCGGCAGATCGCGTGCGGACCAGCGGGTGCCCAGTGCGGACCGGATGCCTGACCGCGCGCCGTCGGCCGCCACCAGGAGGGCCGCCTGGGTGATGAAGGGCTGTCCCTCGCTGGTCCCGTACACACGGACGGAGGACCCGAGGTCGTCAAAGGATTCGACCTTGCTGCCCCGGACCAGCGCGCCGGGATCCAGGGCACGCAGCCGCTCCTCCAGCAGATGTTCGGTACGGACCTGGGGCAGGGTAAGGACAAAGGGGTAACGGTCCGACGCCGCCGCGAAGTCCAGGCGGGCCACGGTCCGCCCCGCACTGCGGGCTTCCCCGTGGGTGATGCGGACGCCTTCGCGGATCATGGCATCGCCAATGCCGGCCTGGGCCAGGGACTCCAGGGCGGGCGGATGGACCCCGATCGCCCGGGAATGGCTGCTGCGGCTCGGCCGCTGTTCCAGGACCTGGACGGACACCCCTGCCTGCAGCAGCAGGCAGGCCAGGTACAGGCCGACAGGGCCGCCGCCCGCCACCACGACGTCGGTGCTGCGGCGCGGAAGATCAGCCGGCATCGAACTGGCCCGTGGGGGTCCGCGCAGGAACCGGCGGCCGGTAAAGAAGCAGGTTCTGCCACGGCTTCTGCTGCAGTCCCTGCCAGCCCGGCGGTGTCACCGCCGCGAGTTCCGAAGCCGTGTAACTGCGGCGGATGGAGGTCAGGCCGTCTGCCCGGATGAACGAGCCGGGGAAGAACGGCAGCGTCCCGACGGAGAACAGGGCATAGGCCCACCGGCTGCGCTGAATGTCGCTGTGCAGGCACAGTTTCCGTCCCAGCAGCTCCGAGTCGGCCAGCAGCCCCCGCAGTTCCTTCGGAGCCAGATGGTGGAGCATGTGGTTGGAAATCACCGCGTCGTAGGACCGTCCCTCGGCCACCAGATCCCCGCTGAACGCCCGGCGGAAGGTCAGTCCCGGCATCGGTGGACGCGAGGAGGCAAACGTATGCGCCCTCGGGTCCGGGTCAATCGCGGTGATCTCCACGGCTAGCCCATCCCGCCGGGACCAGCGGGCGATGCAGCGGGGGACATCCCCTCCACCGGAGCCGACGTCCAGCAGGGTGCCGCCGCCGTCCTGCCTGAACAGCGGACGGAGGTAGCGGACATAGTTGCGCCGCCACCCCGAAACCACGGCATTGATCAGCCAGAACTGCGCGTAGGTGCGCTCGAGGCGCAGGAGATCCGCGTCGGGCCGGTCCATTTCCTCCACGGCGTCGAGGGCCCGGGTGGAAAGGGAGGGGAAAACGGCTGTCATGCGGGAACACCCGCGGGCTCCACCTGGCCTCCCGGCACCGCCGCCTGTTCCGTTGCCGCGGCCGCCGGCTGGACCGGGCCGCCGACCCGGGTGAACAGACCGGTTTCCACGGTGAGGCCGGGACCGAAGGCCATGGAGCAGATCCGCTCATTGCCGCCGGTGAACGGCTGCTCCAGGATGTACTTGAGCACAAACAGGACGGTGGCGCTGCTCATGTTTCCCACCGTGCGCAGGGTTTCCCGGGCCGGCCCCAGCTGCTGTGCACTGAGTTCGAGTTTTGCCTCCACCTTGTCCAGGATGGCGCGGCCCCCGGGGTGGATGGCCCAGTGCCCAATGTCCCGGTAGGGGTGGACGCTCACCGACTCGTCGTGGGCCAGCAGGGGAGCCAGTGCGCCCACGATGTGGTCGTCGATGATGTGGGGGACGTAGGTGCCCAGGACCATCTCGAAGCCTTCATCGCCAATGTTCCAGGCCATGGCTTCCTCGCCGACGGGGGTCAGGACCGTTTCGAAATGGTCCAGCTGGATGGCCGGACCGGCGTCGGGCAGGTCGTCGCGGGCGGTGATGACGGCGGCGGCCGCACCATCGGCGAAGAGCGAGGACCCCAGGATGGCATCGGGATCGTTGGAGGTGCGGACGTGTAGGGAGCACAGCTCCGCGCTGACCACCAGGACGACGGCGCGGGGGTCGGCTTCACAGAAGGATTTCGCGGCCCGCATGGCCGGGAAGGCGGCGTAGCAGCCCATAAACCCCAGGTGGTAGCGCTGGACCGAGGGATTCAGCCCGAGGGCACGGGTGACTTTGTAGTCCGGGCCCGGGTTGAAGAAGCCGGTGCAGGAGACCGTGATGACGTGCGTTATGTCCGCCGCGTTGATGCCGGTGCAGGCAGCCAGCGCCTTTGACGCTGCTTCGATGAAGAGCTTGGTGGCCTCCACGGCAAAGATGTCGTTCCGGGTCTTGGTGCTTGGCCGCAGCAGCAGGCCGCTGCGGGCGTCGTAGAAGAGGGGATGTTCCGAGGTGTCCGTCAGGGAGAGCTCGGCCAGGGCCGTGCGGCGGGTGTCGATGGCCGCGGAATCGAAGCAGGTGCGCACCAGCCGCTGACCCAGGCGGGTCAGGCCGGGCTGGGCCACGAAGGTGTCACGGACTTCGGACTGCACCAGGACTGTTGGAGGGATCGCAGTTTCCAGGGACCTCAGGGTAACCGTCATAGTCCATTGTTGGGGGAGGGCAACGCTCTGCACAATGGCAACGGTTGCTGGAAAGTTGCCTTGAGCCACTGGTTTTCCGGAACCCCGGCAGGGAAACCGGTTGCCGGTCGCCCCGGCAACTGGGCATACCTAGTGAGGGGAAGCGGTGGATGCCACCCGGCCCCGCGGCCGCGCCGACGCATACCACTGCCGGCACAACAGGACGATCAGGGCCAGTTCCAGGACCCCGCCGCCGTAGTACATGACCAGCGCACCCTGTTCCGCGGCCGCGGCGGAAATCCCGGGAGGCGGATCGGCGTAAATGCTCTTGGCGAGGATATTGTGCGCGGCGATGGAAAGCACCAGCACCGCTGCCCGCAACCGGTATCCGGACCGGTGTGGAGAGGGGTCCCGTCCCACCATGGAGGCGGTGAACAGATAGCCGGCCGCCAACAGATGCAGGGTCACCAGCCAGTGCACGGGCATGGATTCCTGCATGGACTGCAGCAGCCCGGTGCGGAACATCAGGATCATGCCGCCGGTGTTCAGCAGCGCGGCGGTAACCGGGAAGGACAGGAACCGGGCAAACCTGCTGCGCAGCAGGCGGGAGAGGCGGCGTGCCGGAAAAACATCGAGTGTGCGCAGCGCCAGGGTGAACGGCCTCGAGAGCACCAGCAGCAGTGGGGAGAGCATCCCGGCCAGGAGGTGGGACAGGCTCAGCACGGCGAAATCTTCGTGGGCGAGTCGTGCCAACGGGTTCAGGACCGTGGCGAGTACGGCGGCCACGCCCAGGGTGAATAACGCAGTCCGGTACCAGGGCCACCGCCCGGAACGCGGTGAGAGGGCGCCGGCCCAGTAAGCGACCACAGCCACCACGGCGGGAATGAAGAACAACGACTCTGCGGGAAAGTCGCCGCCGCCGTGGCTATGCATCGGCGGGGGTTTCCCGTTCCCGAGGAACAGCAGTGCGGGTGCGGCAGGTGAGCCATGCACCGGCAAGAATCAGCAGACCGGCAATCACGTTCCAGACCGTGTCATAGGCCAGCAGGTCCACCTCGTAGCGGATCTGGTGCAGTCCGAGCAGCTTGTGCTGCACCGTCCCGTCGTAAAGCTGGAAAACTCCGGCGCCCAGCAGGACCCCGCCAATCCAGCGCTGCCAGAGGGTCTCGTGCCACCGGCGCAGATCTGCGAACAGGAAGAGACCGGCTACGACGGCAAACCAGCCGAAGGCATGGAACAGACCGTCCGAAAACAGCCCGACGGAGGTAGTGGAGCGGTCGTAGAAATGGTGCCACTGGAGAAGCTGGTGGAAGATCACTTCATCAACGAAGGCAGCCAGCCCAATGCCAAACAGCAGGCCGGAAACCAGGTTACGCAGGCGCGGAGAGCGGCGCGTGCGGAGGGTAGAGCTCATTCTTCGAACATAACACCGGTGCCGTCCCGCCGCAGGCCCGCGTGACAGGAGCGGACTCCCCGGCAAGGATGGGGTGCATGTGGATAGGCGCACTTGAACTGGACCTGCTGCTGGGAGACGTGCACTCCCTCAAAGGCAAACGGTCGGTGGTCCGGCCGATCCTTGCCGAACTGCGGCGTAAGTTCGACGTTTCCGCTGCCGAGGTTGGTTCTTTGGACCTGCACCGCCGGTCCGGGATTGGGGTTGGGCTCGTGGCGGCGGACCGCTCCCATGTGGTGGACGTGCTCGACGCCGCGGAACGGCTCGTGGCCGGCCGCCCCGAAGTGGAACTGTTGAGCGTCCGGCGTCAACTCTTCACCGGGGAGGACTAGGCGCTCCGTCCGGCTGACATCGGTCGGAGAAATGGGGAACAATTGGGCGCGTGAGTCTTAGCGCCGTAGAACCCGTCAACCTTTCCGGATCCACCGATGAGCAGGTGATCGCCCAACTGGCCGCCGAACTGGGGGTAGCGCCCTGGCAGGTCCGGGCCGCGGTGGAGCTGCTCGACGGCGGCGCCACGGTTCCGTTTATTGCCCGGTACCGGAAGGAGGTCACCGGCACGCTGGATGACGCCCAGCTGCGGGACCTGGATGAACGGCTGCGGTACCTGCGCGAACTGCAGGACCGCCGGCGGGTCATCCTCGAGGCGATTGATGCCCAGGGGAAGCTGACGAAAGAGCTGCGGGCCGCCGTCGTCGGCGCCGAGACCAAGTCCCGGCTGGAGGATATCTACCTGCCCTACCGGAGCAAGCGGCGGACGAAGGCACAGATTGCCCGCGAAGCAGGCCTGGAACCGCTCGCGGATACGCTGCTGGCCGACCCCCGGCATTCTCCGGAAGCCGAAGCTGCGCGGTACGTGCGCGACGGCGTTCCGGACGCGGCCGAAGCGCTCGCCGGAGCGCGGGCCATCCTGATTGAACGGGTGTCCCAGGACGCAGACCTGTTGACCGAGCAGCGCGAGAAGCTCTGGCGGCAGGGACGGATGCGCTCGCAGGTACGTCCGGGGAAGGAAGCCGAAGGGCGTAAATTCACCGACTACTACGATTTTTCCCAGTCACCCGCCGGCATGCCCTCGCACCGCGTCCTGGCACTGTTCCGCGGCGAGAAGGAGGGCATGCTGGAACTGGCGCTGACCGAGGGCGATCCGGCGGATGCCGAGGCCCTTGCCGCCGCCCGTGCCCGATACGAACGCTCCGTCGCTGCCCGTCTGGGGGTGGCCGAGCGTGGCCGGCCCGCCGATGCCTGGTTGATGCAGACAGTGCAGCTCGCCTGGCGCCGGATCCTCGCCAAACTCGCGGTGGACCTGCGCGTCCGGCTCTTCACCGACGCGGAAACCGAGGCTGTGCGGGTTTTCGCCGCCAACCTGCGCGATGTCCTGCTCGCCGCCCCGGCGGGAAACCGGGCCACCCTCGGACTGGATCCAGGGCTCCGGACGGGTGTGAAGGTGGCGGTGGTGGACGGTACCGGCAAGGTGGTGGCCACCGATACGGTCTACCCGCACGCACCCATGCGACGCTGGGACGACGCCCTGGCTACGCTGGCGGAGCTGGTGAAGGAACATGGGGTGGAACTGATCGCGATCGGCAACGGCACCGCGTCCCGGGAAACGGACAAGCTGGCCGCGGAGCTGATCCGGCTGGTGCCCGGCGGGTCGGTGCGCAAGCTGGTGGTGTCCGAAGCCGGTGCGTCCGTCTATTCCGCCTCGGCTCTCGCCTCCGCCGAACTTCCCGGGTTGGATGTCTCCCTGCGCGGCGCGGTATCCATTGCCCGGCGGCTGCAGGATCCCCTGGCGGAACTGGTCAAGATCGATCCGAAGTCGATCGGAGTGGGGCAATACCAGCATGACGTGACACCGGCGAAGCTGGAGCGCTCGCTGGACGCCGTGATTGAGGACTGTGTGAATGCCGTGGGGGTGGACGTCAACACCGCCTCCCCGTCGCTTCTGTCCCGGGTGGCCGGCGTCGGTCCGCTGCTGAGTGAAAACATCGTGGCCTACCGCAACGCGAATGGACGGTTTACCCGGCGGCAGGACCTGCTGAAGGTGCCGCGGCTGGGGGCCAAGGCCTTTGAACAGTGTGCCGGGTTCCTGCGCGTCAGTGCGGGAACGGAGCCGCTGGACGGTACCAGCGTGCACCCGGAGTCCTACCCGATTGCCCGGAAGGTCCTCGCGGCGGCCGGGGAAACCATGAGCTCCTCCGGTGCCGTCCTGGACGGGGTGGATCCGGCTGCGTTCGTGGACGAGCACGTGGGCCTGCCCACCGTCCTGGACATCATTGCCGAGCTCCGCAAGCCCGGGCGGGATCCGCGGCCGGCGTTCGAAACGGCGACCTTCTCGGAGGGGATCGAAAAGATCGCCGATCTGCACCCCGGAATGGTGCTCGACGGCGTGGTCACCAACGTTGCTGCCTTCGGGGCATTCGTGGACGTGGGAGTGCACCAGGACGGACTGGTACACATCTCCGCCATGTCGCACACGTTCATTTCGGACCCGCGCGAGGTGGTCCGCTCCGGCCAGGTAGTGAAGGTCAAGGTGATGGAGGCGGACCCGGAGCGGAAGCGGATTTCGCTCACGCTTCGCCTTGACGACGACGCCGCCGAGCCGGGTGGGCGGTCCGGCGGACCGAAGGCTGGCGCAGGCAAGCCGGGTGCAGGCAAGCCGGGAGCTGGCAAGCCGAAGGCGGCGAAGCCTGACTCGGCGCATCGAGACGCGGCGAAGCCCAACGCCAAAAAGCCCGGTGCTGCCAGGGTGCCGGCATCCGGTGGGAAATCCGGTGCTCCCCGGTCCGGCTCGCCCGCATCTAAAGCCACCTCACCCAATACACCCGCATCCAACGCGCCCGCCGGAGCGATGGCGGACGCGCTGCGTGCGGCCGGGTTGCTGAAGTAACTCCCCTAGTCGGAGTCTGCCGGGCTCCCGGCCTCGGCGGCTTCGTCAGCCTTCTCGGGGGCGGCGGGAACAGTTCCGGCAGGGGACGTTCCCTGGTCATCGCGGATGTTGCCGGCCGAATGTGAAGCGCTGCCCGGCTTGCGGGGTTCACCCGTGGGTCCGGGCTGCGGAGCGCTGGGGCCGAGCGGATCGTCGGCGTCGTTGGCAGGTCCGGTGGGTTCAGTGGTCACGGGGGATCCTCTCGGTGATGCCTAGCTTCGGTTGATGAGTGCGCCCAGCAGGCTGGTGTCCAGGGCCGCAAGAAGGGTCCGGGGGTTTTCGTAGACTTCCTCGGCGCCGGCCTCGCGCAGTTCGGCTTCGCTGGTGCCGCCGCAGGTCACGCCGATGGTGGGAATGGAGAGCTTCGCGGCAGCCTTGATGTCCCAGACCGAGTCACCCACGAACACCGTGTTGGCAGCCTCGAGGCCGCCGGCTTCCAGGGCAGCCTCGAGGATGTCCGGTGACGGTTTGCTGGCCTCGGCGTCTGAGGAGCTGGTGGCACCGGTGATGGCGGATTCGGCTTCAATCACGGTGCGTAGGAACTCCAGCTCCGCACCGGAAGCAGAGGATGCGAGGACCACTTCGAGGTCCTTGCCCGAGCAGGCTTTCAGCAGTTCGCTGGCACCGTCGAAGGACCGCAGCGACGGCCACCACGTGGAAAAGATGGCGCCGTGCGTAGCATCGAGCTGTTCGTCCTCGTCTTTGTTGCGGTCCTCGCCCAGGAGGTGCTCCACGAGCTTGTCTCCGCCCATGCCGATGGCACGGTGGATGGCGGACATCGGGACGTCGTGCTCCATCCGGCGGAAGGCCTGCCACCACGCGACGGCGTGCAGGTAGTTGGAATCCACCAGGGTGCCGTCCACATCGAAAAGTACGCCCCGCTTGCCGTTGCCCGAACTGCTCATGGTGTGCCGCCTCAGTCTTGATTGGTGCTGATATCTGGTTCCGAGTCTAGTGGCGGCGGTACCGCCAGCGGTGCCGGTACTGAGGGAACGCGCCCGGGCGGGCCCAGGAAGGTCCGCAGCTGCTGCTCGAGGAGGCTGCGGTCTTTTAGCTCGCATTCCCAGACCACCAGGACGTCCCAGCCTTCCGCTTCCAACCGTGCCTGGGCGGCAGCATCCCGCTCGACGGTCCGGTTGCGTTTCGCGGCCCAAAACCCGCTATTGGTTTTTGGTGCCCGCTGTCCTGCCAGGCATGAGTGGAAATGCCAGAAGCACCCGTTGACGAAGAGGACTTTCCGGCGCCCGGCGAAAACGAGGTCGGGCTTTCCCGGAAGCGGGGCCTTCCCAAAAGAGCCGTGCAGCCGGAAACGGTACCCCGCGGCGTGGAGGATGCTGCGGATCAGCAGTTCGGGTTTGGTGTTCTTGCCCCGGATGCGGGACATGTTGCGGCTGCGCTGTTCCGGCGTGACGGTATCGGCCATGGGTCCAGTCTAGAGATCACAATTGCATCTCACGGTGCCTGATTTTGCCCGGAGGGGTCTGCGGACTCGTAAGGTGACTTACTATTGAAACCACTGATACGACCCTTACAAGGAGGTAAGAGATGTCGGGCTATTTCAAGCTGGTTGACGCCCATGAGGGCTACCGCATTAAGCTCATCGCCGGCGACGGAACGCTGATGGCGGTATCCACGACTTTCGAAACCAAGCAGGAAGCAGCGGCTGGAATTGCCCAGCTGCGGGAAATTGCAGGAACGGGTCCTGTGGTTGACCAGAGCAGGGATTCGGACGTACTGGGCGATGCCAGGACCTCGGCCCGCAAGGCGGCAGCCGGCTGACGAGTCAACGTGCACGAACAATCGGTCAGGCCTCCGGCTCCCCCTCGGGGAACTGGAGGCCTGGCTGCGTTGAAGGTGAATCCAACCGGCTCAGGACTGGTCTTCGCCGCCCTCGGCAGGCTCCTGGGTGTGCTCGCGCTGCGCGTTCTCCTTCTCGTCCGTAGTCCCTTCGGAAGGCTCCTGCGGATGGGTCCGGTTGGAGTCCTTTTCCTCGTTGGCACCCTGTTCACTCATGTGAATCTCCGATTCGTTTCCAGCCGACACCGGCATTTGCCGGTTCTCCTTCAGAGCGGCCCTGCCTTCCAGTCTAGAAACTCCGGCGCGAGTCTAGAAGCCCTGGACGGATCCTCCGGGCGCCGCCGGGGCAGACACCCCAGACACGCCTGGCGCACGCTGCTGGCCAGGGTCGGCCGGCGCCGGTAGCGTGTGCCGGATGCAGCCCAAAGACGCAGACGTCATTGTTGTTGGTGCCGGACTTGCCGGCCTGGTGGCCACCGCCGAGCTGGTGGACGCCGGGCGCTCGGTGATCCTGGTTGAACAGGAGGGCGCCCAGAGCCTGGGTGGCCAGGCCTGGTGGTCCTTCGGTGGGCTTTTCCTCGTGGATTCACCGGAGCAGCGCCGGCTGCGGGTGAAGGACTCTGTGGACCTCGCCTGGCAGGACTGGCTGGGCACTGCGGGTTTTGACCGCGACGAGGACCTCTGGCCGCGCCGGTGGGCCGAGGCCTATGTGCATTTTGCGGCAGGAGAGAAGCGGGCCTGGCTGCAGCAGATGGGGCACCGGCTGTTCCCGGTGGTGGGCTGGGCGGAGCGCGGCGGCTACGGTGCCACCGGGCCGGGCAACTCGGTTCCGCGCTTCCACATCACCTGGGGTACGGGGCCGGGGATCACCGCACCGTTCGAGGCCAAGGTGCGCGACGGCGTCGAACGCGGGCTGGTGCGTTTCGCGTTCCGCCATCGCCTTGATGACCTGGTCCTCACCGGCGGTGCCGTGACCGGGGTGCGGGGCAGCATCCTGGAGCCCACGACGGCGGCCCGCGGCACCGCGTCCAGCCGGAACGTTGTTGGGGACTTTGAGTTCAGTGCCGCCGCGGTGGTGCTCACCACCGGAGGTATCGGCGGAGACCACGACGCCGTCCGGGCGTCCTGGCCCGGACGCCTGGGTTCGGCGCCGGCAACCATGCTTAGCGGTGTGCCGGAGCACGTGGACGGCAGGGGTATTGGAATTGCCCAGGCCGCGGGTGGGCGGGTCATCAACCCCGACCGCATGTGGCATTACGTGGAAGGAATCCGGAACTGGGACCCGGTGTGGAAGAACCACGGGATCCGGATCCTCCCCGGTCCGTCCTCGCTGTGGCTGGACGCGGCGGGAAACCGGTTGCCCGTGCCGTTGTTCCCGGGATTCGATACCCTCGGCACCCTTGACCACCTGCGCCGCACCGGTTCCGACTACAGCTGGTTCATTCTGAACAAGGCGATCATCCGCAAGGAATTCGCGCTCTCCGGCTCGGAACAGAATCCGGACCTCACCGGAAAATCCCTCCGGGACGTCCTGAAGCGGGCCACGGCTGGAGTGCCCGCACCGGTGCAGGCGTTCCTGGACCACGGCGAGGACTTCATTACAGCGGATTCGGTCGAGGAACTCGTGGCGGGCATGAACCTGCTGGCCAAGGGCTCGTCGCTGCAGGGGGACGCGCCAGTGTTGTCCGCTGAAGCGGTGCGGCAGGAGCTGGAGGCCCGGGACCGGGAGATCCGCAACCCGTTCACGAAGGATTCCCAGGTCACCGCCATCCGCGGAGCCCGTACCTATCTGGGCGACCGGTTGATCCGCACCGCGGCGCCACACCGCATCCTCGACCCGAAGGCCGGCCCCCTGATCGCCGTCCGGCTGTCAGTGCTGACCCGCAAAACGCTTGGCGGACTGGAGACGGACCTGCAGTCACGGGTCCTGGCAGACGACGGCGCTCCGGTCCCCGGGCTCTTTGCCGCGGGCGAGGCCGCCGGATTCGGCGGCGGCGGTATGCATGGCTACCGTTCGCTGGAGGGGACGTTCCTCGGCGGGTGCCTGTTCAGCGGCAGGTCGGCCGGGCGCGCCGCGGCCGGCTAGAGTGTCGCCTGGCTAGCAGGGCAGGGGACAGCCCGCCGCCCCTTAGCGCAGCGAACCCACCCTGGCCTCGCAGGCTCGGTCAGGGAACCCTGGTTCGCTGCTTCCCCGCTCGTTCCTCGCTCGGCGATGCGGGGCTCACGGGTTGTCCCAGCCCCGCTAGGACCGCCGAGATTAGACGGCGTCGAACATAAACAGGACGGCCGGGACGCCGCGAAGGCGTCCCGGCCGTCGTCTGTCACGGGCCGGAGTTTTTGGCTGCTAGCCGGCGTAGCCCAGGGCTTTTGCCTGGCGGTACTGCTTCATCTGGGCAAAGAAAGCACTGGCCGGCTTGGTGAAGAACAAGACGACAGCTGCGACGGTCAGCAGGACGGAAAGAAGGCTGAGGATGCCCGCGGCCGAGCCGTCGATGCCGATCAGGGTGAGGAGGGACAGGGCCGCGAAGACGGTGATGACAATCCGCGCCCAGTTGTGGCCCTTGCGGGCGAAGATGGCGAACAGCACGCTGACGGCCACGCTGACCAGGCCGATGGTGATCGCCGTGACGAGGCCGATGGTTACTGCCGTATCCACCTCGGCCGCAGACAGGCCGCTCTGGCGGGCCAGTTCACTGCGGGTTTCATCCGAGGTCAGCTCCGGGAGGGCCAGGAGCAGGCCGAGCAGACTGGCCACAGCGGAGGCAATCAGGAGCCAGAACCCACGTTCGACGGCGGCCGGACGCTGCGGTGCCGCGGGGGGATTTGCAGGCTGGCCGCTGCTGTAGGCGCCGTAGTTGTAATTCGGAGGCATGCTCATGTATTTCTCCCTAAAGGTTTAGTCCACATATCGTCAACGAAGGACGAATAAGAAAGTCTTCCGGCAAGCCTAGCCATAACCCCGCCTTCGCACTTCCACACTCCGGGGGAGATTTGCGCTGTTTTTCGACGGGGGAAGGGCTTCCGGTGCTCCCGGTTCCACCGAACGGACTATCGGGCCCGGAATAAGGCAGCCCCCGCCGCGGTTGAAACAAACATGCAAACGCATGAAGAGGAGGATGGCGTGGTGGATCGCAGAATAGTGGTGGTGTCGGGCGGACTGGGTGTTCCGTCGTCGTCCCGGATGCTTGCCGATGCCCTCGCCGCGGCCGCCAAGACAGAGATTGAAGCCCTGGGTTCGACCGTCAGCGTCACCACCTTCGAACTGCGTGAATACGCGGTGGACATCGCCAACAACATGGTGACCGGTTATGCCGCACCGCGGTTGGAAGCGGCCATCAATGAGCTTGTCGCGGCGGATGCACTGGTCGCGGTGACGCCCGTCTTCACGGCCTCGATGAGCGGATTGTTCAAGTCTTTCTTCGACGTCGTTGATAACAGTGCGCTGGACGGCAAGCCCGTTCTGCTTGGTGCCACCGGAGGCAGTGCGCGGCATTCCATGGTCCTGGACTATTCCCTGCGGCCCATGTTCAGCTACCTTCGGGCACGGATCGCCCCGACGGCTGTTTATGCGGCACCGGGTGACTGGGGATCGGGCGAGACCGGTACCGGAACTTTGGACCAGCGGGTCCGCCGAGCTGCCGGAGAACTGGTGGCGCTCCTGGGGGATGCTCCGGTGCAAAAGCGCAGTAACCCGGCCGAGTCGCTCCCGTTCGAGGAACTGCTCGCCCAGACGCAACGCAACTAGCCTAGGTATCCACGCGCGGGCCGGAGGCGACGTCGCCGTCCCAGCCTAGGTTGCTGGCCATCCGCTGCAGGACAGCCAGCAGAGCACCGTATTCCTCTTCGGTGATGTTGTCCGTCATGAGCTGCCGAATGCGGTCCACGGCACCACGGAGATTTTCCAGGCTGCGGCTGCCCAGATCGGTGAGCCGGTACTGGCCGTCTTCCAAAAGCACCCAACCGGATTCCCGCAGCTCTTCGATGAGCTCGGCGGACGTGCCGGTCTCCACTGCGGGGAAGAAGGGGCGCAGGCCGTCCGAGAGCTGCTTCTGGGTTGCGGGCCCTTCCACCAGCAGGTTCATCATCTGCCATTGCCGTCGGGTGACGCCGTGTTCTTCGAAGCTGGCGCCAAACTGGTCATCAACCAGCTGGTCGACGAGCTTGAGCCAGAATCCGATGGGACGCTCCTGATTGGCCATCTCTCCACTGTACAAATCAATTCCGGTACAGGGAATGGCTCTGGTACAGCCTCCGGTGGTTCGGCTCAGGCGAAGCGGGCCATGGTTCCACACCGGGGACAGGGCGCGGAGCGGGCCAGATCCAGGCACACTGCGCAGACGGGAAGATCTCCGGTGTCGTCCTTCAGTGGGCGGTTGGGCATTTGTTTGCCGCAGTAGGGGACCGGGCGGCGCGCACGGCTTCGTGCCCGGCGTTTGCAGGGGGTGCAGAAAACATGCACCAGCTCGTCTTCATCCTTCGGGGGAGTCTCCACCGGCCGGACCAGCGTGGATTCCTGGACGCTCATTGCCTTTCCTCGGTACGCGTGTAGCTCGCCCGCGACCGTCCGACGGCGGCAGCGGACCCTGTTTCCACGGTAACGGTTTCTACGGACTGTAGAATTCAGCGGAGGCGCGGACAGCCGCGCGATTATGCGGGTGCCGAAGGAACACAGGTGCCCGAATTCACTCTGGGCACCCTCTCCGCTGGAGTCGTTCCGCTACTGCAGCAGGGAACGGATATCGTCGGCCGTGAGTGCGGAGCTGAAGACGGCGTCGTCGTCCATCACGGAGGAGAACAGCTTCGCTTTCTGCTCCTTGAGCGCCATGACCTTTTCCTCGATGGTGTCCTTGGCGACCATGCGGTAAACCATGACGTTGTTCTTCTGGCCGATCCGGTGCGTGCGGTCCACGGCCTGGGATTCCGCTGCAGGGTTCCACCACGGATCCAGCAGGAAGACGTAGTCCGCCTCGGTCAGGTTCAGCCCGAATCCACCGGCCTTGAGGCTGATCAGGAACACGGGGACCACGCCGTCCTTGAAGGACGCGATCACCTCGGCCCGGTTGCGGGTGGAGCCGTCGAGGTAGGCGTACTTGATGCCCTGTTCGTCCAGGCGCTGCGCTGCCTTCTTCAGGAAGGAGGTGAACTGGCTGAAGATCAGCGCGCGGTGTCCTTCGGCCGTGACGTCTTCGAGCTGGTCAAAGAGCACGTCCAGCTTTGCGGAGGGCACGCCGTCGTACTCTTCCGGCTCGACGAGCGAGGCGTCCAGGCTGAGCATGCGCAGCAGGGTGAGCGAGCGGAACACGATCATCCGGTTCCGGTCCATGTCCTGGATCAGGCCCATGAGTTTCTGGCGTTCGCGCTGCAGATGCGTCTCGTAAATCTTGCGGTGCTTCGGATGCAGCTCCACCTCGAGGATCTGCTCCTGCTTCTCCGGCAGGTCCTTGGCCACGGCTTCCTTGGTGCGGCGCATCAGCAGCGGCTTGATGCGCCTGCGCAGCCGTGCCAGCAGTTCGGGGCTGTCGCCGCGTTCGATGGGCCGCTGGTATTCGTCGGTGAATTTGCGGGCGGACGGGAACAGCCCCGGCGCCACAATGGCGAACAGGCCCCAGAGCTCCATCAGGTTGTTTTCCATCGGGGTGCCGGTGATGGCCAGCTTGAACGGGGCCGGCAGGTCGCGGGCGCACTGATGCACGCGGGTGACCCGGTTCTTGACGAACTGCGCCTCGTCCAGGATCAGTCCGTCCCACTCCAGTTTCCGGTAGGAGGCGAAATCGAGCCGGAACACCGCGTAGGAGGTGAGGACGACGTCGGCGCCGGTCACGACGTCGGCCAGCGGTACGCGGGACTTTCCGGTGGTGTCGGAGACGGAGACTACCTTCAGTCCCGGGGTGAAGCGTGCGGCTTCGGAGGCCCAGTTGGGCACCACCGAAGTGGGGGCAACCACCAGGAATGGTTTGCGGGCCGGCGCGGTCTCCGGTGATTCTGGAGTCGATTCAGCCTGCTTTTCCCGGGCATGGGCGAGCAGGGCCAGGGTCTGCAGGGTCTTCCCGAGTCCCATGTCGTCGGCCAGGATGCCGCCCAGGCCGTGGTCCCACAGGAAAGCCAGCCAGTTGAAACCTTCATGCTGGTAAGGGCGCAGGCTGGCCTCGAGTCCGGCGGGCAGCGGCACCGGGTCCACGGACTCCAGGTCCAGGAGGGCGGAGACGGACTGCCGCCAGGCGACGGCTTCCTCGGTTTCCTCCGCCAGTTCCTCCAGCTCGGACCACAGCCCGGCCTGGTAGCGGCTGATGGACAGTTCGCCGGTATCCCATTCCTGCAGGCCCTGTGCCTCATTGATCAGGGCATGCAGGTGCTCAAACTCGGGACGGTCCAGGGAAAGGTAGGTGCGGTCCACCAGCATCAGCTTGGTTTTGCCCTGGGCAATGGCCTTGAAGATTTCCGCGAACGGCACCAGCCGGCCCTCCACCGTGACCATCACGGCGAGGTCGAACCAGTCCCGGCGTTCGGTTTCCACCGTGGTGATCTTCAGCTTCGGTGCCTCAAGCAGCTCCCGGTAATCGGGTCGGGTTCCCTCGATCTCCACCCGCACCCCGTCGAGCTTTTCCAGCTCCGGCAGGACATGCTCGGTGAATTCGGCGGCCTCGATGTCGCGCAGCGTTCGGTTCCGGGGGACCGCATGCAGGGTCTTTCCTGCGGCAGCCAGGAGTTCCGCCTCGGCGGGGATATCACGGTAGGAGGCATCGTCGTCGTCCGCCGTCCGGCCTGCCTGCGGCGCACGGGTGAGCGGCAGCAGGGTCTGGGAACTGCCGTGCCGGTAGGACCAGTTCCAGGTCAGGGTCAGCTCATCCTCGGCGCCGAATGCGGCCGTGAGGACCAGGACGGGTGGCTCGATCTCGGGGAACTCCACCGAGTCGTCACTGCTGGTGACCGGCAGGACCTGCCGCAGCCGCGGGTAGAACTTCTCCAGGAACACGGGAGCGTCCGCCTTCGGCACCATCACCGGGGCACCCTGCAGCAGCAGTCCCTTGTCCTGCTCGGTCAGGGTCTTGGCCGTGGGGGCCAGCGTGATGGAGTTTTGCGGGGACCGAAGGTAGACCCCGTGACTGCCGATGATGCCGGCGTCTTCCAGCGGGACGGGCTGCCCGTCGATTTCCAGGGTGGGCAGCAGCTGCAGGGGCGCGGGAGTCTCGGCGCCTGCTGCCCGGACATCCAGGGACAGGGTGGCCAGTTTCCCCACCCGGACGTGGGTGTCTTTCTTGGTGCCGACGAAAGGGATGCCGAGACGCACTGCTTCATCCAGCAGCTGCCAGAGCAGGGGGTTGGCGAAGTCGTCGAGGTACAGCCAGGAGTCGTTCTGGCCGAAATAGCTGACGCCGTTGGAGCGGTGCAGGGCGGGGAACTGGGAGAACCAGCGGTGCTGGTCCGGGTCCAGCCGCAGCCCGTAGGTCTGATAACTGATGTTGCTCCAGGCCAGGTTGTTCTTGACCCAGTTGCCCTTGGCATTGCGCACCACCGGACGGACGCCCAGACGGAAGGGGGTGGCCCGGTGCCGGCTGCGCGGGGCGGGGGCGGCGCCCCAGCGGGACGCGGCAGCGGCGGCGAAATTCCGCAGTTCAAACTGCAGAGCCAGGGGCGTGGTTTCGGTGGGTCTGGAGCTGTCCGCCAGATCAGCATCGATCAGGGTCTGCAGCGACTGCTGCCAGGCCGGCACGGATTGGCGTACGGCAGGAGCGGAGAGTTCCTGCCGGGAAATCAGGTGCTCGGTGTTGCTCTGCAGTGCCGCGGCGGCCACATGCTTGCAGTCAAAACCGAGGGGGCAGCTGCAGTGGTTGTCCAACAGGCGGTAGTCGCCCTGGCGCTTGGCGCCGAGCTGAAGCATGATCCGGTAGGGAACCGAGGCACTGCCTCGGACCGAGGCGCGCAGCACTTCGCCCTGCGGGTCCCATTCCAGCGCCTCGACGGCACCGCCCTTGGCGTAGGTTTGGCCCCGTTGAAACGCCGAGCCGCCAACCACGCGGATGACGTCGGTGACGTCTACGAGCGGAGGGGTTTCGAGCATGGTTTTATCGTCTCACGCAGCGCTGACGGTTTCCGCCGCCGGTTCCCTCCCCGCGGATTTGGCCTCGGTCCGGGGGCCATGCCTAGGATGGTGGGTAACGCAGGTCACAATGGCGTGATCTGCGTGTAACTCATCTTTTTGTTGTTCGGCTACTGGTCGGCGCAGGCCGTCTGGACGAAGCCATAGACCGCAGCCGTGAATTCGTCCGGAGGCGGCAGGCGGACCTGGCCCGAGTATCCGGCCACCGTCACGGTCAGGGGCAGATAGGTCCCCAGTTTGTCCTCCGCAAGTGCATGCGCGTCGCAGCGCTGGGGGGCCACGCCCAGCACCAGCTCCCGTGGCCCGTCCATGCTGTTCAGCGTGGTTTCCGTCGGCCAGGGGTGACCCGCCGGTGCCAGCAGGGGAGTGGCATCAATCCGGTGCAGGATCAGGCCGCCGGTGACGGTGGGCTCAATGCCGGTGGGTTGAATCAGGACGCGGACGACGGCGGTCCGGCCGTTGGGTGCCACCTCCAGCTGCGGAACGAAACGGGCGACGCCGGCCATGCCCTGCCGCAGGCAGTCCTGGTAGTGCAGTGCCGAGAAGTCGCCGCGGGGATCGGCCGCAGCCAGTTCCAGGACGCCGGTGGACAATTCCACGGAGACCACAGCGGGACGGAGATCCGGACCATCCGGAGGACAGGCCGGCCCGGCCAGGGGAACCGGCAGGCTCACAGTTGCTCCGGAGCGCAACCGGACCGGTTCCGGGCGTGCGGGCACCCACTGCTGCGGCTCGGCATAGCCTTCCGAGAGCAACCGGGCGCCGGCGACCTCCACCACGTCCGGCGTCGAATTCGAGAGTTTCAGCAGAACGGTGGGTTCGGCCCCGAACAACCTGCTGGCCGACAGCTCTGCACTGAGGCCGGAAGTTGCCCGTTCCGTCGGGGAATCCGTCGCCGCCGTCGAACCCTCCGACGGTGCGCCCTCCGCCGTCGAACCCTCCGACGTCGAACCCTGCACGGTGTCTCCGGTGAGGAAGCCTCCCATCAGACCAGCCGCCAGCCCCACTGTCAGGGCGCTGACGGCAACGCCCGTCCGGCGCCGGCGGAACCGGGACTGAACAGTTGACCGGGAAGCAACCGTGCGGGTCATGGGCTCAACGCTCCCACTGTGGATGGCAGAAACCCAGACCCCGTACTGTGCTACCTTGTGGAGGAAAAATCTGATTTATTGTCTGCCTGGTCACACAAGATCAGATCCAACGACGTGTCTGAGGAGTGCAGCCATGCAGATGTCCGGTGTTCCACCGCTGATCGTTATGGGTGTGCAGGGAAGCGGCAAATCCACGTCCGGCCGGGCCATTGCCGACGCCCTGGGCCTGCCGTTCATTGATGGGGATGATCTGCATCCGGTTGCCAACAAGGAAAAGATGGCTGCCGGGCACCCCTTGACCGACGAGGACCGGGACCCTTGGCTTCGCGCCATCGGCACGGCCCTCGCCGACGGACTCGCCCGCGGGGAATCCACCGTAATCGCTTGCTCGGCGCTGAAACGCCGGTACCGTGACCTCATCCGCTCCTTCGCACCGGAAACCCGGTTTGTGCACCTGACCGGTGAGCGCAACCTCATTGCCGAACGCCTGTCCCGCCGGAACCACGAATACATGCCCGCCACCCTGCTCGACTCCCAGTTCGAAACCTTGGAACCACTTGCTGCCGATGAAGCAGGGATCCCGGTGGACATTCACCTCACACCAACTGAAATTGCCGCAGCCGTCGCTGCGGCACTCACCACTGCCGGACGCTGACGTCCGCGCCGTACCCCAGATAGGACGAAGATGACCGACCTAGAACTCAACTGGACGTTGAGTACTCCCGGCCTGCTCCTTGTCGCCGTCGCAGCCATCGCGCTGCTGCTGGTGATGATCATGAAATTCCGTATCCACGCGTTCCTGGCGCTGATCACGGTCAGCCTGCTGACCGCCGTCGCCACCGGCATTGCCGCCGCCGACCTGGTGCCGACAATGCTGAGCGGCTTCGGCACCACCCTGGCCAGCGTCGCGCTGCTGGTGGGCCTGGGCGCCATGCTGGGACGGATGCTCGAAGTATCCGGCGGTGCAGAGGTCCTGACCAACGCGCTGATCACCAAGTTCGGACAGAAGCGGGCCTCGCTGGCCCTTTCGGTGGCCTCGTTGATGTTCGGCTTCCCGATCTTCTTCGACGCCGGCCTCGTGGTGATGCTGCCGATCATCTTCACCGTAGCCCGCCGCATGGGTGGCTCGCTGCTGACATACGCCTTCCCCGCAGCCGCGGCGTTCTCCGTAATGCACGTGTTTGTGCCCCCGCACCCGGGCCCCGTGGCCGCCACCGGCCTGCTCGGCGCCGATATCGGGCTCGTCCTGATCTTCGGCCTGCTTATCGCCATCCCCACCTGGTACCTGGCCGGTTACCTCTTTGGCACCTTCCTGGGCCGCAAGTACAACATCCCGGTGCCCTCCATCCTGGACGCACCTAAGGGATCGGCGGAGTCCGAATTCCGCTCCGCTCCGAAGCTCGGCACCATCGTGCTGCTGCTCCTGCTTCCGTTCGTTTTGATCTTCCTCAATACCGGCCTGAACATGCTGGCGACCGCCGAGGTCGTCTCCCTGGACACCGGCTGGGTGCAGGTCCTGCGTGCGCTGGGTGAAACCCCTGTGGCCCTGCTGATCACCGTTTTCCTGGCGATGTGGCTGCTCGGCCGCCGGGAGGGCAAGAACGCCTCCCTGATCGAGACCGTTGTGGACAGTGCCCTCGGCCCGGTCTGCTCCATCATCCTGATCACCGGCGCCGGCGGTATGTTCGGCGGCGTGCTGCGTGCCAGCGGCATCGGCACCGCCATCGCCGATTCGCTGGATGCGGTGGGACTGCCCGTTATTGTGGCGGGCTTCCTCATCGCCGCCATCGTCCGCCTGGCCCAGGGCTCGGCCACCGTTGCCTTGACCACCGCCGCTGCCCTGGTGCAGCCGGTGGTCCTGGACAACCCGGACTTCAACGGGGTCCAGGTGGTGGCCATTGTCCTGGCACTTGCCGGCGGCTCGGTCTTCGCCGGACACGTGAACGACTCCGGTTTCTGGCTGGTCAGCAGGTTCTTCCAGATGGACACCAAGACCACCCTCAAGACCTGGACCGTGGGCCAGGCCCTGATCGGCGTGATTGGCTTTGTCTTTGCCCTGGTGATCTACCTGGTCGCCGCGCAGTTCTAGCTGACAGGTACTGCTGATGAATGCCAGCTTGTTTGATATTTCCGGCCGGGTCGCCCTGGTCACCGGGTCCAGCCGCGGCATCGGCCATGCGATTGCCCGCGGCCTGGCCGCCGCGGGCGCCGTCGTTGTGCTCAACGGACTGGATCCGGACCGGCTGGAGGCAGCCCGCGCGGAGCTCGCGGCAGAGTTCGGCGCGCACCGGATCTTCGCCCGCCGCTTCGACGTCACCGATGCGGAGGCAGCGGCCGACGGCGTGGCCTGGGTGGAGCGCGAAGTCGGGCCGCTGAGCATCCTGGTGAACAACGCCGGCGTCCAGCACCGCGAACCGATGCTGGACCTGGACGTGGCCGATTGGGAACGGGTGCTCCGCACCAACCTGACCAGCGCGTTCCTGGTGGGCCGCGAGGCCGCACGGCACATGATTCCGCGGGGTGCCGGCAAGATCATCAATATCGCTTCGGTCCAAACGGACCTGGCCCGGCCGACCATTGCTCCGTATACGGCGTCAAAGGGTGGGATCCGCAATCTCACCCGGGCCATGACGGCCGAGTGGGCGGGGGAGGGGCTGCAGATCAATGCGATTGCCCCGGGCTACATCCACACCGAAATGACGCAGAACCTCGTCGATGATGAGGCATTTAATTCCTGGATCCTCGGCCGCACCCCGGCGCACCGGTGGGGAACCGTGGAGGACATTGTGGGCCCGGCGCTCTGGCTGGCGTCGGACGCGTCGAATTTCGTCAACGGTCAGGTCGTCTTCATCGACGGCGGCATGACCACCGTGGTCTGAAAGGACACCCTGCCATGACCGAACTGCCAACCAGCACCCTCGGCGTCGTCGCCCACGGCGCCGGCGATATGCGGGTGGAACCGGTGGCACTGGCTGCCGCACGGGCTGACGAAGCCGTCGTCGAAATTGCGTACGGCGGCATCTGCGGATCCGACCTCCACTATTGGCAGCACGGGGCGGCGGGGGAGTCCATCCTGCGGGCACCCATGCTGCTCGGACACGAGGTCGTGGGACGGGTGCTCGCGCCGGCGGCGGACGGGACCGGCCCTGGCGCCGGAACCGCCGTCGCCGTGCACCCCGCCACCCCGGGACCCGGAGACGGAACCCGGTATCCCGAGGACCGGCCGAATCTCTCTCCCGGGTGTACGTACCTGGGCAGCGCCGCACGGTTTCCCCACACCGACGGTGCCTTTGCCCGGTATGTGAACCTGCCGGGACGGATGCTCCGGGTGTTGCCCGCCGAGTTGCCGCTCCGCCGCGCTGCGCTGGTGGAACCCGCCGCAGTGGCCTGGCATGCGGTATCCCGTGCCGGCGATGTGCGGGGTAAACGGGTGCTGGTGGTGGGTTCCGGGCCGATCGGCGCGTTGATTACGGCGGTGCTGCGGACCCGCGGAGCCGGGGAAATCATCACGACCGACATGCACGAAGGACCGCTGGCCATCGCCCGTACGCTGGGTGCCGACCGCAGCCTGCCGGCAACGGACGCCGAGGCCATTGCCCAGGTCGATGCGGATATCTGCTTTGAATCCTCCGGAAGCTACCGGGGCCTGATGTCTGCTGTCACGGGAGCCACCCGCGGCGGCCGGGTGGTAATGGTCGGGCTGCTGCCCTCGGGCGAGCAGCCGGCCCTGATCTCGCTGGCGATCACGCGGGAACTGGAACTGGTGGGCTCGTTCCGGTTCAACGACGAGATTGACGCGGTCATTGCCGCCCTGGCGGACGGCAGCCTGCAGGCCGACGCCGTTCTGACGCACGAGTTTGCCGTCGAGGATGCCCTCGAAGCGTTCGATACGGCCCGCGATGCTTCCCGCAGCGGGAAGGTGCTGCTGCGCTTCGGCGCCTGATCCGCCGTCAACTGCCCCGAAGCGGGAAGGCAACCCGGCTCTCGAGGAGGAGTACCGGGTTTCCCCGGCGGGGTAGCGGCTACTGGGGGAGAGCGGGCGCGTGTGCCCGGGAGCTGGTCAGCCAGTCATCCACGAGCACCGAGACTGCGGCGGGACGCTCCATGTACAGGTGGTGTCCTGCGGCGTCGAGCACTACGAACGTTCCGCGCACGTAGTGGTCCCTGAGCGCCAGACCGTCCTCGTATCCGGTGACGTGGTCCTGCCGGCCGAAGATATGCAGCGACGGCGCCTCGAACGGTTCCGAATGAGCTGTCTCCGGCTCCCACCGCAGCGCGTAGTCCGCGGCAATCCGCTCGGTCACCTGCCGATCCGTCCCCCGAAGACCGGGAAGGACAAATTCGTTGAAGGCAGCGAGGGTGCCCGGAGTCTGGATTACGGCTATTTCCAGGAAGTCATCATCGGCTGTTAGGTCCGGAAGAGCCGCGGAGATGACTTCGCGTGCGGGGAGCACCCGCTTGCGGTGGTCGGCTGTGAAGACCGCCCCGAGGGTGGCCAGCCCGAGCACCTGGCTGCGCATCGCGTGCGCCACATGGCGGGCAACCATGCCGCCGAAGGAATGCCCGATGATCGCGAACGGCTCGTCTCCCAGCCGGTCCCGAAGTTCACTGACGACGCCGTCGGCCACGTCCTGTGCGCTGGCGACCGGTCCGGGAACCGCCTGTTCGGTCCACGGCAGGTCGAGGTAGATGCGCCGCCACGGACTGTCAGCCAACGAGCTTTCGAGGGGCAGCATGCTGCGGTGGTCGAGCTCGAAACCGTGTATCAGTACCAGCGGCCTGCCGTGTCCCAGCTCGCGGGCGATCACGGCAGGGGCTCGAAGATCCGGGGTTCGTGTGCCCAGACGGCACCCACTTCGTCCATGGTCCGGCGCATAATCTGGTCCATCGCGTTCCGTGCCGCCTCGGGACGGTGGGCATTGATCGCAGAGGCGACATCCATATGCAGCTCCAGGGCTTCCTCATGCGGGCGGTCGGGCATCAATCCGTAATGGGTCCGGCCGCGCAGGACCTCGGCGATCATGGACTGCATCTGGCCGAACATCTCGTTGCCCGAAGCGGCAAGCACCAACCCGTGAAAGCGGATGTCCAGGTCCAGGAACCGCTCCAGGTCTCCGGCCTGGCCGGCTGCCCGCATCTGCGCCGCCACCGAGAGTAACTCGGCTGACAGTTCGGCGGGGGCATGCACGGCGGCCAGCTCTGCGGCAGCGGGTTCGACGGCGGAGCGCAGCTCCGTCAGCGAGCGCAGCTGGAGACCCTTTTTCGAGGATGCGAGCCGCCAGCGGATTACCGTGGGGTCAAAGACATTCCAGCGGGCTGCGGGAAGGACCCGGATGCCCACGCGTTTGACGGACTCCACCAGGCCCAGGGACTGCAGCACCCGCACGGCCTCGCGTGCGACGGACCGGGATACCTGGAGTTCGGTTTCCAGATGTTCCGAATGCATGGTGTCTCCGGCAGCAAGTTCACCGGAGATGATCCGCATACCCACCGTTTCAATAACGAGGTTGTGCAGCCGCGAACTCATGCGGGCTGCCGGGTCATCACGGCGGAAGAAATCACCTTTGTATTCTATCCACGCATGTGTGACCGCCGTCGCACCCCGGGCGAGCTTCCAGCACTGCCCTCGGGGCGCGGCCGTTCGAGCGTTAGCCGGGGACGGTGCCGTTGCCCTGCGGTTTCACCACGGGGAAACTGCCGTGCGGTTCATCGTCCTCTTCGAAGTGGTTGTAGGCGCGTCCCACAATCAGCGGATCCGGGGCATGGGCAATGGATGAGTCCTTGTTCGGGTAGTCCACCGTGTTCAGCACGTGGCGCATCGCCTCAAGCCGGGCACGTTTCTTGTCATTGGACTTCACCGCGGTCCAGGGCGCGTCCCCGGTATCCGTGTAGAAGAACATGGCTTCCTTCGCCTCGGTATAGGCATCCCACTTGTCCAGGCTGGCCAGGTCGGTGGGGGAGAGCTTCCACTGCTTGACGGGGTCGGTTTCACGCGCTGCGAACCGGGCCATCTGCTCCGCCCGGCCCACCGAGAACCACAATTTGTACAGAAGCGTGCCCGAATTGACGAGCATGCGTTCGAGTTCCGGAACCTCCCGCATGAACTCCAGATACTGCGCCGGGGTGCAGTACCCCATGACCCGCTCGACGCCGGCCCGGTTGTACCAGGAGCGGTCCATCATCACCATCTCCCCGCCGCTGGGCAGAGTCCGGATGTACCGCTGGAAATACCACTGGGTCTGCTCCTCGGAGGTGGGTTTCTCCAGCGCCACCACCCGTGCGCCGCGGGGATTCAGGTGCTCGTCAAACCGCTTGATCGCCCCGCCTTTTCCGGCGGCGTCACGGCCCTCGAAGATGATGAGCATCTTCTGCCCGGTTTCCTTGACCCACAGCTGCATCTTCAACAGTTCAATCTGCAGGCGCCGCTTCTGCCGGTCATAGGTCCGCCGGCTGAGCTTGGTGTCGTACGGGTAGTTCTGCCGCCAGGCGTCGTCGTCGACGTCGATCTTGAGCTTTTTGCCCTTCTTCTTCAGCTCCTGCAGCTCGTCGAGTTCCTGGGCGTAGTCCGCCGAAACCACCACGCGCTCACCATCCAGGTCGGGCGCATCTGTTGCCGCCCCGTCGGTTGCTGGCCGCTGGGTTGAAAGTTCCTTGGTGCTGTTCTTATTGGTTGCCATGGCATCTCCACTGCAGGGTCGGTTCTCCGAATTTACGCGGCACCGCCGCCGGTTGGAAGAGGGTCCGGCTCCCGGCCGCGGGCGGCGCGCCTGAGCGGGACCCGGGGCCATGCCGCCGATAATGGAGGACGATGACCTCACTACGCACCAAGACTTTGTCCCTCGTTGCCCTGCTTGCCTTCGGCGCGGTCGGCTGCACACCCGTCGCCGACACCGGTTCCGCACCGGCCCCGTCCTCCACCACCCGGCCCTCCGACGTCGAGCCCTCACCTCCCGCGGAAACGGCACCTCCGGCCGATCCCGCCGCCCCGCCCGCCGACCTGGTGGCGGAAGGCACCGCGCTGGAGCAGCTGGCGGGCATATCGATCAAGGGCCGGGCGCCGAAAACCGGCTATGACCGTGAGCAGTTCGGGCCGGCGTGGGCCGATACGGACCGCAACGGCTGCGACACCCGCAACGACATCCTCGCCCGGGACCTCGTGGACATCGTCTACAAGGACGGAACCAAGGAGTGTGTGGTTGCCTCGGGGACGTTCCTGGATCCCTATACGGGAGCAACCATTGCCTTTGTCCGCGGCAACACCACCAGCACGGCCGTGCAGATCGACCATGTGGTGGCCCTGTCCGATGCCTGGCAAAAGGGTGCCCAGCAGCTGTCCGCCGATGAACGCCGGCAGCTGGCCAATGACCCGTTGAACCTCATGGCCGCCGACGGTCCGGCGAACGGAGCCAAGTCCGACGGCGACGCCGCCACCTGGCTGCCCGCGAACAAGGCCTTCCGGTGTGAATACGTCGCCCGCCAGACGGCGGTCAAAGCCGAATACCGGCTCTGGATGACGCAGGCCGAACACGATGCCATCGCCGCCGTGTTGTCCGGTTGTCCGGAGGAACCGGTTCCGCTGCGGGAAGGCTCTGCTTCAGCGGCCGCAGCTGTCGGTGCCGGTGCCCCGGCTGCGCAACAGGCCGCGGAGCCCGCTGCCGTTCCCGCCGTTCCCGCCGCTCCCGCGGGTCCGGTCGCGTATGCCAACTGCACCGCCGTGAAGGCAGCCGGCGTGGCACCGATCCGTCCGGGGGACGCCGGCTGGGATCCGAAGTTTGACCGCGACGGCGACGGCGTCGGCTGCACGTCCTGACCCGCTAGTCCCCGGGTTCCCCGGTCAGTGCCGTAAAAGTCAGTGCCGCAGATCCATGGCGGGATCGACGATCCACGGTTCCAGCGGAATCCGGGCCGGGCAAAACTCCGCCAGGGCGTCGCGAAGATTCCCGGGCAGCCCCAGGGAGCCGAGGATCAGGGTGCGGACGGCGTCCGCGTCCAGGCCGGCGGCCGCCAGATCCGGGAGGGTCACGGCGCCGTCGCGTTTGGCCAGCCGCTGCCCAGCAGTGTTCAGTGCCAGCGGAACGTGGGCATAGCTGACCGGCGGCAGGCCGAGCAGGGAACCGAGATAGGCCTGCCGGGGAGCCGAGCTGAGCAGGTCGTCGCCGCGCACCACCTGGTCGATGCCCTGCAGCGCATCGTCCAGGACCACCGCGAGGTTGTAGGAGGGGACTCCGTCGTTACGCAGCAGCACGAGGTCATCCACCGCCGAGGTGTAGCTGCCGTGCAGCTCGTCGGTAATGGTGAACTGGTCCACCTGGGCGCGCAGGCGCAGCGCGGCGGGACGTTCACGCCGGCGTTGTGCGCGTTGTTCCTCGGTGAGGTGTCGGCAGGTGCCGGGGTAGGCTCCGGGCGGGGCGTGCGGGGCTGACGCCGCTTCGGCTACCTCGCGCCGGGTGCAGAAGCACTCGTACACCAGTCCGGCGCCGCGCAGCTCCGCGATGGCGTCCAGATAGAGGGCGGTGCGTTCGGACTGCCGGAGGATGTCGCCGTCCCAGTCGAGCCCGACGGCGGCCAGGTCGCGCAGCTGTGCGGCGTCGGCTCCGGAGCGTACCCGGTCCAGGTCTTCCATCCGCAGCAGGAACCTGCGGCCGGTGCTGCGGGCAAAAAGCCACGCCAGCAGGGCCGTGCGCAGGTTTCCCACATGCAGTTCGCCGGTGGGGCTGGGGGCGAAGCGGCCGGCGGCTGCGGAGAAAGGAGGCACACCCCCAGTCTATTCGGGTGTTGTGTGCCCCTTCGGTATTCCCCGTTCCGCGGCAGTTTCGTTGCGGACCGCACGTGTCCGCAAGGGCATGGCTCTGCTCTGGGTGTGGTGCCTAGCGTTGCCGGTATGGGACTTATGGAACTTGAACTTGCCCAGATGGAACACCGGCTCCGGACAGCCGAGGTGGAACGGCGGAACAGCCTTCGGTGGACACTGAGGGAACGGTCGGAACAACCACAGCCTGGAGCGTCACAGCCGGGACCGGAGCCCGCCAAGATCGACTGGCCGCTGATCACCCTGCGCTTTGGCGCGTTCAGTGTTGCGCTGTTCCGGACGGTCCGGTTCCCTGCTGCGGGTCCGTCTTCCCGCAGGACGTCCAGCCCCCTCCCGGGGTAGCCGGGCCGGGGGAGGCGGGGCTGGAGGCGCCGTGTTTAGCGCTGCCTGGTGCTCAACTAGACCCGGTGCTCAACTGACCCGGTGTTCAGCGGCGCCCGATGTTCCGGCGTCGTCCGTTTCATCGACCAGTTCCGCGCGGAGCCGTCCGTTGCCGCGCACCCACAGGCGGTAGGCCGCGAACAGCAGGACAATCCACGCGGCGCCGACGATCAAGGCCACGCGCGTCTCCGGCATGATGCCGAGCAGCACCACAATGAACACCATGAAGGCCAGCGCCGCGTAGGACGCGGCCGGCCAGAACGGCACACCGAATTCCGACGCCGGGAGGTTGCGGCGCTTGATCTCCCGCTTCATCGCGATGTGCGAGAGCAGGATCATCAACCACACCCACACGGTCGCGAAGGTGGCGATGGACGCGATGATCGTGAACAGCGATTCGGGCAACAGGGCGTTGAGGACGACGCCGGCCAGCAGCACCACGGCCATGGTCGCCACGGTCATCCACGGCACGCCGTGCCGGGAAATCTTCGCGAACGACGCCGGCGCCTGGCTTTCCTGCGAGAGACCGTAGAGGACGCGGCCGGCTCCGAAGATGTCGGAGTTGATGGCCGAGATTGCGGCGGTGATGACCACGGCGTTGAGGATGTGCGCTGCGGCGGGGATGCCCAGGGTGTCGAAGATCTGCACGAAGGGGCTGGTCTCGCCGTTGATGTCCTGCCACGGAAAGATCATCATGAGGATGCCCAGGGCGCAGACGTAGAAGAGCAGGATGCGTACCGGCACGGTGTTCACGGCGGCAGGGATGGCCTTCTTGGGATTGTCCGCTTCGCCGGCGGTGATGCCGATGGTTTCGATGCCGCCGAAGGCGAACATCACGATCGAGAAGGATGCCAGCAGGCCCCAGAAGCCGTTGGCGAAGAACCCTCCGGAGCCCAGCATCGTGTCCAGGCCGGGGTTGGCGGCGTCGGGCAGTCCGAAGCCGAACACCACGATCACCGCTCCGCCGACGATCATGGCGATGATGGCGGCGACCTTGATCAGCGAGAGCCAGAATTCGGTTTCTCCGAACACCTTCACCCGCATCAGGTTCAGGGCGGCGATCAGGAACACCACGGCAAGGATCCAGATCCAGCGCGGAACGTCCTCGAACCAGAAGCCCATATAGATGCCGAAGGCCGTGACGTCGGCAATCGCGACAATGGCCATTTCGAAGGCGAAGGTCCACCCGGTGATGAACCCCGCAAACGGGCCCAGGTAGCGGCTGGCATAGTGGCCGAACGAGCCTGACACCGGATGCCGTACGGCCATCTCGCCGAGCGCCCGCATGACCAGGAACACGGCTGCGCCGCCGATCATGTAGGCCAGCAGGACGGAGGGGCCGGCGGACTGGATGGCCGATGCCGACCCGTAGAACAGGCCCGTGCCGATTGCCGATCCGAGCGCCATGAAGCGGATGTGCCGGACATTCAGCCCGCGGGCCAACGCCTGGGTAAAGGAGGACTTCAAGAAAACGCACCTTGGAATGTGGGGGTAGGCCCAGTTGAGGGGCCAATCCATATTACGCCCGACGGCGGCGTGTCCGTTTTCGTGAGGGCGGGGGCACAGCGAACGGTGGGGACTCCTAGTAAGGAATCCCCACCGTTGAATGCTGTTCAGGTCGTCTAGTGTTGCTCGGCGCCGTAACTGATGCGGGCCTCGTGCGGAATCAGGGGCTTGTCCGCACGGACCTTCATCTCCTGCACGGTCCAGGCGTTGCCGTCGGGATCCGCAAAGCTGAAGAAGGTTCCGCCGTCGCGCTCATCAAAAACGGTCACGTCGCCAACTTCCACGCCGCGGTCCAGCAGTTCCTGACGTGCGGCCTGCGCGTCGGAAACCACTAGCTGCAGCCCGCGCAGCGAGCCGGGCACCATCCCCTGCTGGGAGCCCGTATCCCCGAGCACAATCGAGCAGCCGGAGCCGGGTGGCGTCAGCTGCGCGAAGTCCATCTGCTCGGTCGACGTGCGGTGATCCAGATTAAAGCCCATCTGGTCGCGGTAGAACTCAATCGCCCGGTCCTGGTCGCTGACCGGGACAATTACCACCTCGAGGGTCCAATCCATGCTCGGCACCTACCTTCCGGCCCGGACGGAACCGAGCAGTGCATCCAGCTGGTCATAGCCGTCAGACATGCCCTCTTCCATGCCGTTGCCTAGGAACTCGTCCCGGGATTCAACCGACGGGTACAGGGAGCGGCCGGTCAGCAGTGTCCTGCCGCCGGGCAGCTCGGTGAACGTGCTGTACTCCAGCGTCACCACGTCCGGGTAACCTTCGAATTCGAAGGTCTGCAGCACGAAGTCGTCCTGGCGCAGAGTGTGGAAGACACCCCGGAATGCGTATTCGTCCTCGCCCCTGGACTGCACGAATCTGTAGGCGCCGCTGGTACGAGGTTCGAAGACATCAATCCGGGTGGTGAGGTCCTGCGGTCCAATCCACCTGGCGAACAACTCCGGGTCCGTGTGGGCGTGGAAGACTTCACTGACCGGGAAATCGAACTCACGGGAATAATCCATATAGGGTTCGCCCGCCGGCGCGCTGAGCTTCAGTGGGTTGCTCATCACGCTCCCCTTCCCTGCAGCGCTTCCGGCTGGAGCTGTGCGAGGAGCTCCTCCATCCGGTCGAACCCTTCGGCGACGCCGGCCTCCATGCCCGAGGCAGCCATCCCGTCCCGCGCCTCCATGGAAGGGTAGACCGCGTGGGCGGAGATCCGGGTGCGGCCGCCGTCGAGCGCCTCCAGGGTCATGAACTCCAGGCTGGTGACGTCGGGATAGCCGGAGAACTCGAAGGTCTGGATCGCGGACTCGTTTTCCCGCACCGTGTGGAAGATGCCGCGGAACTCATAGGGAACTCCCTCCGGACCGGTGTGGATGTAGCTGTAGGAGCCTCCCGTGCGGAAATCGTAGTGGTTGATGTCCATCTTCATTCCGCGCGGGCCGAGCCACTGGGCCAGAAGGTCCGCCTCGGCATAGGCCCGGAAGACCTGGTCCACGGGGTAGTCCACTTCGCGGCTGAAATCTATGAAAGGGACACCCTCGGGGACCGTGAGCTGCAGTGCATTCGTCATGATGAATCCTTTGCCTGCGGGCCGCCTTTCGCGGCGGCCTGTGCGCGAAGCACGGCGTCAAGGCTGCGGAACTGCTCCTCGCGGACCAGCCGGTACTGGCCGATCCAGGCGGTGAGCGCCTCCAACCGTGCGGGATTCAGGTGGACGGGCCGGCGCTGGGCGTCACGGCTGCGCGTGACCAGCTGCGCTTGCTCGAGGACCTGAATGTGCTTCGAGACGGCCTGCTTGGAGATCTCGAAGGGTTCCGCCAATTCGTTGACCGTGGCAGGGCCCCGGGAAAGCCGGGCAATGATCTGGCGGCGGGCCGGATCGGCCAAGGCCAGGAAGGCCCTGTCCAGAAGGGGTTCGTCGCTGTGGGAATCCATGCGCTGGGTCAGCTTCTGTCGATGTGTAATCAAGGTGCTGGTTGTTCAACCTTTCGGTTGATTACGAAGCTACGACTGCGCGGAAGGCGGGTCAAGGGTGTTCAGCAATAATTTCCGGCGGTTGGCGATTGGCGGCTGTCCGAACCGGCAGCCGGCGGGACGATTGTCCAGCCTTTAACCGCTGGGCACGATGTTGTGGTTCCGTCGGAAGAGGTTCTGCGGATCGTAGGCGGTCTTCAAAGCCGTCAGGCGGGCGAGTTTGTCCTTTCCATAGACCGACGGGACGGTGCCCTGCGCCACCGGATCCTCGGCGCCCATAAAGTTCACGTACTGCGCGCCCGAGGAAAACGGTTCCACGCTGGCAGCGACCTGCCGGATAAAGGCCGTATGCGCGTCGTCGTCGGCCGGGTCTGCCCAGAACCCGTAGATATTCAGCCAGAACGGAGCCGACCGGGTGGGAAAGGCGGTGTCCTCCTCCGCCACCCGGCCGTAGGCTCCGCCGAGATGGTGCAGATCGAACGCGGTACCCCGCCACGTCTGGTCACTGCCGGCACGCACCAGGGCGTCAATGGCAGCCTGGTCCAGCCGGTCGACCGCGGCGTTCTTCCAGTAGGCACGCACCCCGTGTGGAAAGAGCATGTCCGCGGAGGACTGCCACGACCGCCAGGGCATCGACGCCCGCAGGTCCGCGTCGGGCGGCGCAGCAGCGGCCAGCCGGTCCACCAGCTCGACGCCGGCACCCTCATCGGCACCGGACCAGACAAACCCCACCACCATCAGCGGCTGGTCGCCCAATTCCCACTCCGGCGGCGGCACCAGGAAACTGATGATGGTGGTCATTTCCTCCGGCAGGTCCTGAACCCACTGGGCGTAGGCGGTGAGGGCCCGGTGCCAATGCATGTTCCCGTAGCCGAGGTTGCCGGAGTACACCTGTGCGGGCAGCGGATGCGCGGCGAAGGTGAAGGAGGAGACAACACCGAAGTTCCCACCGCCGCCGCGCAGCCCCCAGAACAGTTCCGGATGGTCGTTGGCATCGGCGTGGACCGCCTCGCCATCGGAGGTGACGACGTCGGCCGCGAGCAGGTTGTCGATGCTCAGTCCGTGCGCGCGGGTCAGCCAGCCAACACCTCCGCCGAGGGTCAGCCCGGCGACGCCCGTTCCGGAAATGACACCCAGGGGCACGGCCAGTCCGTACGGTTCGGTGGCGGCGTCGACGTCGGCCAGGGTGGCTCCCGCCTGCACCGTGACGGACCTGGTGTCCGGGTCCACGCCGACATCGCGCAGCGCACCCAAATCCAGCACGATTCCGTCGGCCACTGTCCCGTTGCCCGCTACATTGTGCCCGCCGCCGCGGACCGCGAGCGGCAGCTCCCACTGCTGGGCAAAGGCCAGCACGGGAGCGATGTCCTCGACGGTGCCGGCGCGGACGACCATTGCGGGCAGGACATCGATCATCCCGTTCCAGATGCGGCGGGCGTCGTCGTACTCCTCGTCCTGCGGCAGGACGACGGAACCGGACACGGACGCCCGCAGGTCCGCTACGGCGTCGGCGGAAAGCTGGGGGTCCATGGGATACCACCTTTGGACGGCCGCGCCCGGACGCCCGGATGGTGCCCGGTCCTGTGGCTCTGCTCCGTCCTCTAGTGAAAATTCTTCGCCTTTGCTGCGGCGGTATCAAGGGTCCGTGCTGCCGCAAGTGGCAGAGCAGCGGAGCTAATTCCACGGACACCACGGGCATCCGGCCCACCGCGGAGCAGGTGGGCTCGGCTGACTGCGATCAACAAAGAACCTCCCGGCAGAGGGCCTCAGCCGTTCCAACGGGGGCCAAAAGTGCCGGGCGTCACGGGCCAGCCGCCGTCGTTACACAGTTGATGCTTCGGGAGGGCGAAAACCGCGCAATCCCGCTCCGGCGGCTGAAATAATAGGAAAGGCGGCTTACTTCTTATCGACCGCCCGTACCACCAGAGTCTCGTGCCCAGGAATGGAGCCCCCCCAGTGTCTTCCGAATCAGCCCAGCCGTTCGATATTTCCGCGGCCGACCGCGTCACCGTCTACGGTGCCAAGAGCTTCCCCGAGGTGGCCGGGCTGCTGCCGGACTCCGCCTTCTTCGCCGAGGATGACGGACATTTCCCGGCCGACGTCGTACTGCTGTTCGTGGCATCCGCAGCGGACCTGGCCCACGATCTCGCCTCGGCCGCTGCCGCCGTCGAACCGGGCGGTTCGCTCTGGGTCTGCTATCCGACGGCGGAGGTCGACGGCGGCGCCCCGGACCTGAACCGGGACACCGTGGCTTCCCTGTTTGAAACGAACGACTGGGAACCGGTGGGCGACGCCGTGTTCAGCAGCGAGTGGTCTGCCGTCCGTGGACGTCCGGCCGGTAAATAGCCGGGCTTCCAGCCGGTAAATAACCGGCCGAAAATTCCTCGACGGGGCATTGGAACGGGACCGGAAGCGGTGGCAGGGAAATACGCCCGGCCGCTTCCACCGGGACGGACGGCGGCGCATACTCGGGTGCATCCGATCCGTTCCCCCGTCAGGAGACCGTTATGTCCTCGAACATGAACCCCTACCTCAACTTCCGGGACAACGCCGCCGAGGCGATGTCGTTCTACCACGACGTTTTCGGCGGCACGCTGGAAAGCTCCACGTTCGCGGAAATGAACATGTCCGACGACCCGTCCGAGGGAAACAAAATCATGCACTCCACGCTCACCACGGACAGCGGCTTTGTGCTGATGGCCTCGGATACGCCCAACAGCATGCTGGGTCCGGAAGGCGCGGTCTCCGATTCCGGGAACGGCTACGCCATCGCACTCAGCGGCGACAACGGTGACGAGCTGCGCGGGTACTGGGACAAGCTGCTCGACGGCGGCCAGATGACGCTCCCGCTGGAAAAGGCTCCGTGGGGAGACATCTTCGGCATGGTGACCGACAGGTTCGGCACCAGCTGGATGATCAGCATCGAGGATGAGGACTCCTAGCAGGCACCCCAGGCTGGCCTGAACCTGGAGAGTTGCCCGGGAATTAGTTGCTGATTTCTCTTGTCTGCAGGCGGGTGCGGCGATATGTTGTGCTCGCCTACAAAATCGTCGGAGTCGCGGTCGACGTCGACAGGGCGCTACAGCGTTGTATCCGCTCGATCCAGCCAAAGGACGAATCCGCACTTACCCGCTGCACGGCGGGCACCAACGGGAAGCTCCGCAGCGGCAGGATCCTTTTCGAAGGTTTCCAGCATGAGCAGAATGAAGAATTTCTCGGCCGCTGTCCTGGCTTTGGGCCTGGCGGCAGGCATGTCGGCGTGTGCGCCGGCGGGTTCCACCGAAAGTGAAGGCGACGGCGAAGGCACCAGCTGCAGCGTTGGTATCTCCATGCCCACCCGTAGCCTCGAGCGCTGGATCAATGACGGCGAAGGGCTGAAGGAGAAACTCGAGGCCAAGGACTGCGATGTTGACCTGCAGTACGCCGATAACAA